>JAWKSZ010000007.1:0-162077 GCA_041402045.1 Planctomycetota bacterium
GTGACCCCCGGCGAGGCGACGCTCCTGCGCGAGCTCCCGCGGCTGCAGACGCTCCTGGGCGAGACGGCCCCCGGAGATCGCGCGCGGATCCTGGACGTGGTCTCGACCCTGATCGGCGGCATGCGCCTCGACCTCGAGCGCTTCCCCGGGGAGTTCGAGGGCGAGCTGCGCGCGCTGGAGACCGAGGCCGAGCTCCACGACTACTGCTACCGCGTCGCCGGCTGCGTGGGCGAGTTCTGGTCCTGGATCCACCTGGACCACCTCCGCTCCCTGCGCCGGGTGGACCCCGGGGCCTGGGCCCGGGACGGGGTGCGCCTGGGCCACGCGCTGCAGCTCACGAACGTGCTGCGCGACGTGCCCCGCGACCTGCGGCACGGGCGCTGCTACATCCCCCTGGAAACCCTGGCCCAGGTCGGGCTCTCCCCGCGCGAGCTGCTCGAGCCCTCGGCCTGGGAGCGGCTGCGCCCGGCCTACGCCGGGCTCCTGGCCCGCGCCCTGGAGCACGCCGACGCCGGCCTGGCCTACGTGCTCGCGACCCCCGCCCGGGAGCCCAAGCTGCGGCTGGCCGGCGCGCTGCCCCTGTTCCTCGCGGTCGAGACCCTGGGGGTGGTGTGGGCGCACAACCCCCTCGACCCCCGCGCGCCGCGCAAGGTCTCGCGCCGCGCCGTCTACGCGCTGCTCGCCCGCAGCGCGCTCGCCGTGCGCGAGGGACGCCGGCTGGCCGGGCTCTACGGGGCCCTGCGCCGCCGCGCAGGCTTCGGCGCGAGCTTGTGTCCGCCGGGCGCAGCGGCGAAGGTTGAGCCATGAACGCGCCGCCCCCCACCCCCAGCGCCGCCGACCGACCGCTGCTCGAGCGCTGCGGGCGTCTGCGCGACTACTGGTACGTGGCCTGCACCGCCGCCGAGCTGCGGGACCGGCCGCTGGGGCGGGTGATCCTGGAGGAGGCCCTGGTCGTGTTCCGCGACCCCCAGGGCCGGCCGGCGGTCCTCCGCGACCGCTGCCTGCATCGCAACGCCATGCTCTCCGAGGGCGAGCTCGAGGGCGGCTGCCTGCGCTGCCCGTACCACGGCTGGACCTTCGACGCCCGCGGGAGCTGCGTGCGGATCCCCAGCGAGGGGCCGGACTGCGCGCTCCCCAAGGAGCGGGTCCCGCGCTACCCCGCCCGCGAGCAAGACGGGCTGGTGTGGGTGTGGATGGGCGCGGGCGCTCCCGACAAGGAGCCCTTCCCCATGCCCCACTGGGACGAGCCAGGCTGGGGCGCGTACTACATGGTCACGTCCTTCGAGAACGACGTGACCAACTGCGCCGAGAACTTCATGGACGTGCCGCACACGGTCTTCGTCCACAAGGGCTGGTTCCGCAGCACCACGCGCAAGCAGATCCGGGCCGTGGTCGAGCGCACCCCGGACAGCGTGCTCGTGACCTACCACCAGCCCCAGGACACCATCGGCTTCAGCGGGTTCGTGCTCAACCCGAGGCGCGAGCCCATGGTGCACACCGACAGGTTCTACCTGCCCAACATGACCCGGGTGGACTACGACTTCGGCTCCCGGCGCTCGTTCATCATCACCAGCCACTGCACCCCGGTCAGCGACCTGCGCACCCAGGTCTACACCCTGATCAGCTTTCGCCTGGGCAACCGCCTGCTGAACGCCCTCGGGCAGCGCCTGCTCCCGCCCTACACCCGGGAGGTGATCCACCAGGACGTGGTGATCATGCGCAACCAGGGGCGCAGCCTCGAGCGCTACGGGGCCGACTTCCGCAACTCGCCCTGCGATGTGATCCACCGCTACATCGAGAGCCTGCGCGAGCACGAGGCCCGCGGCGCCGACGGCCCGGGGCCCCGTCCCCAGACCACCGAGGTCGACTTCTTCGTGTGACGAAGCCCCGGGTGCGCGAGGCGACGTCGGCGGACAACCAGCGCCTGTGCGCGCTGTTCTCGAGCACCCCCATGGAGTCGGACCTCGTGCTCAGCGTGGAGCGGGGCCCGGACTTCTTCTCGCTCTACCGGCTCCAGACGCCCGACTACCGGGTCGACCGCGGAGCTCGAGGGGGAGCTCTGGGGATCGGCGACCGTCGCCCGCGACGGCTACCTGCGGGCGAGCTCTCCCGGGTGGCCTACCTCGGGGACCTGCGGCTGACTCCCTGCTGCGCGGCGGGTTCTTCCTCGGGCGCACCTCGCGGGGCTGGCGAGCACGGCGAACAGTTCGGGTTCGAGGTGGCTACACCGCGATCTCTGCCTCGAACCGGGTCGCGATCCGGGCCCTCGTCCGCCGCAGCAAGCGCTTCCCCGAGAAGCCTGTGTATCGCCCCCTGGCTGACTACGACATCCTGAATCTGATGTTCACCTGGCGCCGGAGGCCCGCGCCACGCCGCACGGTGCGCCGCGCCGAGGAGGGGGACCTCGCCGCCGTGGCCGAGTTCCTCGCCCGCGACCATGCTCGGCGCCCGTTCGGCCAGCGCCTGGACGAGGCCACCCTCCGCGAGCGCACCCGCTCCTGGCCCGACTTCGGCGTCGAGCTTCTTCCTCGCCTTCCGCGGCGAGACCCTGGTCGGGGTGGCCGCGCCCTGGGACGCCCACGCGGTCAAGCGCTTCCGCGTCCTCGACTACCGCGGCGGCATGCGCTGGGCCCGGCGCGCCTTCAACCTCGGCGCGGCCTTCGGCCGCTTCAGCCCCCTGCCCCCGCCGGGGGAGCTCCTGCGCTATTGCTACCTGACCCACGTGAGCATCGAGGACGACGACCCCGGGATCCTCGCCGCGCTCCTCGACCGGATCTACGCCGAGCTCCACGGCGCGGGCTACAGCTTCCTGACTGCCTACTGCGGCGCTGACGACCCGCTGCGCCCGGCCTTCGCGCGCTACCGCTGCATTCGCTTCCCCGCCAAGCTGTTCACGGTCAGCCTCCCGGGCAGCCGCTTCAACGACTGGGACCCGGGCCCGGGCCGCCCCGGCTTCGAGATCGCGTTTGCCTGAGCGGTAGGCAGGAGCGAAGCTCCTGCCCTACCGCTCACGCGAACGCTGCTGGTTTCAGGGGGTCTGTCCCACCCCCTCGCCCTCGGGGCAAAGCCCCTCGGGCTCACCCCAAGGGGCTCGCGCGCGCTTCGCGCGCGCTGCGCGCTCGCGGCTGACGCCGCTCGCCGGCCGCGCCGGCGACGCCCGCTTCGCTCGCTCGCGGCTTCGCCCGCTCGCGGCTGTCACCGCTTGCCGGGCGCGCACGACCCGATCCCGCGCCCGAGCTCTGCGTTCCTCAGCGCCTCGGCGCCTCTGCGTTGAACCCGACGACCCTGTCCGCCCCCTCACCCTTCACGAGCCGTGCGGAACGGGTACGCATGAGCGGAGCCTTCGCGACGGTGGCCGCTGCGCGCGGGAGGGGGCGCCCACGAGAGGGCGGAGCCCCCCTCCATTCTTCGCGAACGTGCGGCGCGGGTGGGCTCGAGCGGAGCCTTGGCGAGCTTGGCGGCCTTGGCGGTTCACGACCCGGACGCCGCCGACGTCGCGCGCGAGAGGGGTCCCTGCGCCACGCCCACGAGAGGGCGGAGCCCCCTCTCCACTCTTCTCGAACGTGCGGGGCGGGTGGGCGCGAGCGGAGCCTTGGCGAGCTTGGCGGCCTTGGCGGTTCACGAACCGGACCCCGCCGACGTCGCGCGTGCGCTGTGCGCCAGCAGCACGGCTGCGCCGCCTCCGCGCCGCGTCGGGTGTTCCGACATTCCGCTCCCCAGCGGGGGGGCATTCGCGCTACAACAAGGCCCATGACTTGGCGTTCCGTCCTCCCGGTGATCCTCTGCCTGACGCTCGCGAGCGCGGCGGGGGAGGACGCGCCGACGCTGGAGAGCGGGGTCGGCGCCGAGCGCTACAACGAGATCGGGCGCGCGCTGGTCGACGAGCTCAAGGGCTGGGGCAAGGCCTTCATCAAGGGCGACCTCGCGACCCTCAGCTCGGCGGTGGCCCAGGCGCCCTGCGTGGGACCCGCGCGGGCGGCGCACTCGCTGACGCCGCCCCTCGAGGCCTGGACCGTGGGCGCCGGCGAGCCGCTGGAGCTGGCCGCGTTCTGGGAGACCTGGCGCGCGCGCTGGGCCCACGTGGACGAGGTCCTGTTCAAGCTCGACCGGATCGAGGCCGTCGCCGACAGCGGGGCGATCGAGGCGCGGGCCCGGCTGGAGGTCGTGGGCGAGGGCGCCGACGGCCGCCGCCTGCTCGAGAGCTTCGTCGTGGGGGGTACCTGGCGCGAGCGGGTCGGGGAGTCGCCGCTGCCCGAGGCCCTGCGCGTGGAAGGCGGCCAGGGCTGCGCGGGCCCGGGAGACCTGCTCGTCGACGAGGCCCCGGCCCGCGGGATCAGCTTCATGGGCCGGCCGGACTCGCGCTTCCTCCCGCCCTCGAAGGACCTGCGCTATCAGGTGATCCGCCACGCCGTGGGCGGCGCCTCGGCCGGGGACATAGACGGCGACGGCTACGACGACCTGCTGCTCACCTCGGGCGAGGGGCTGCGCTTGTTCCGCTGCGACGCGGAGGGCCGCTTCCACGACGTCACCGCGGAGGCGGGCCTCGGCGGGCTGCGCCACGTGAACGTGGGCCTGTTCGCCGACTTCGACAACGACGGCGACGCGGACCTGTTCCTCGGGAAGTTCTACGGGCGCAACCAGCTGTTCCGGAACGACGGCAAGGGCGCGTTCACCGACGTGACCGAGGCCTCGGGCCTCGCGCAGGACGACATGACCGCGGTGGCCTGCGCGCTGGACGCCGACGGCGACGGACTGCTCGACCTCTACCTCGGGCGCTTCCTCGACGCGCGCAGCGAGGTCCCCGACGCGATCCTCTACAGCCGCAACGGCGCCCCGAACCGGCTCTACAAGGGTCTGGGCGGGCTGCGCTTCGAGGACGTGAGCGAGGCCTCGGGCGCCGACGACGCGGGGCTGACCCTGGGGGTCGGCGCCGCCGACTACGACGGCGACGGCGACCAGGACCTCTACCTGAGCAACGACTACGGCCGCAACGTGTTCCTCGAGAACCAGGGCGACGGGACCTTCGTCGACCGGGCCCTTGACAACGGGACCCTCGCGATCTCGGGCGGCATGAGCGTGGGCTGGGGCGACGTCGACGGCGACGGGCGCCTGGACATCTACGTCTCCAGCATTCGCTCGAACCAGCGCTGGTTCTCGGAAGACGTGAACATTCGGCGCTACGTGCTGAACATCGTGCAGAGCCAGCGCCGCGACCGGCTGCAGGCCCTGTTCCTCGACATGCGCAAGCACCTGGGGGAGGACTGGGACCAGGTGGGCAAGCGCTCGCTGGCCGGGAACTACCTCCTGCGCCAGACCCAGGACGGCGTGTTCGAGGACGTGAGCTGGGAGGCCGGAGCCCGCCCGCCGGGGTGGTACTGGAGCTCCGGGTTCTACGACGTAGACAACGACGGGCGCCAGGACGTGCTCGCGATCAACGGCTGGATCACGGGCAAGCTCCAGGACGACTTGTGACTGCCCTTCGCCGAAGGCGCCGTGGGCGCCTCCTCCGCCGCTGAAGAAGAAGAGATCTACACCGACCTGTTCCTGGGCGAGCGCTCTTGGAACGGGCGCGAACGCAACCGGCTGCTGCTCAACGCCGGCGCCGGTTGGCCGCTGATCGACGCCAGCGCCGGGACCGGGATCGACGACCTCCGCGACGGGCGGGGCATGGCCGCCGCCGACTACGACCACGACGGCGACCTCGACTTCGCCGTGGCCAACTACGAGGCCCCGGCCGCGCTGTGGATCAACCGCTGGGGCCAGGAGCGGCGCTGGGTCGCCGTGCGCCTGCAGGGCACCCAGGCCAACCGCGACGGGATCGGCGCGACCTGCGTCGCCCACGTCGGCAGCCAGCAGCTCCTGCGGGTCGTGGGCGCGGGCCACGGCTACGCCGGTCAGAACTCCCTGGAGCAGCTCTTCGGCCTCGGCGCCGCGACGCAGATCGACTCCCTCGAGGTGCGCTGGCCCGGCGGCGCGCGCGAGAGCTTCGGACCCCTGGCCGCAGGGAGCCGCGTGCGCCTGGTGCAAGGCGAGGGCCAGGCCCTCACCGGCGACCTCGCGTCGTCCCCGCCCATCGAGAGCCAGCGCGGGATCCCCCTCGTGCCCCCGGCCGAGGCCTACGAGCTGCCCACCTGGCTGTTCTTCGCCATGCTCGTGCCCCCGCTGTTCCTGATCCTGATGGCGACCTTCACCCGCAAGCTCGGCAGCGGCGGCGGTCCCACGCCCAAGGCCTGAGGGCCTGACGCGGCGCGCAGCGCGACCGGGCGGGCAGGGGGCGGACCGCGGGGGTAACATGCCTGCGTGAAGTTCCTCACCGGCATTCCCGTGGTCGACGGCGTCGTGATCGGCGAGGCCTACCTCCTCGACACCGAGAACTACGCGATCACCCAGCGCTTCGTGCACCCGCCCACCCCGGAGGCCGCGGAGCGCGAGTGGCGGCGCTTCGAGGACGCGACCGAGCGCGCCAAGCGCGGGGTCGAGAGCGAGCTCGACGAGAACGTACGCGAGAAGCGCCTCACCGACTCGACCGCCAAGATCTTCCACGGCCACAAGGAGATGTTCGACGACCCGAGTATCGCCAAGTATGTGCGAGAGCGGGTGTTCGAGTCCTACTGGTCGCCGGAGTACGCCGTCAGCCGCAAGCTGAACTCGATCCGTAAGCAGTGGTCGGGGATCCCGATCCTGCGCCAGCGGCTCTCGGACCTCGACGACGTGCAGAGCCGCTGGTTGCAGCAGCTCCTCGGCAAGAAGCGCGAGGGCCTGCGGGACCTCGACCGCGACGTGGTCCTGATCGCGCGCGACCTGACCCCGGCCCAGACCGCGAACCTCCCGCTGAAGTGGGTGCGCGGCTTCGCCACCGACTTCGGCGGCAAGACCTCCCACACCGCGATCATCGCCCAGAGCCGCCAGATCCCCGCCGTGGTCGGCGTGAACGGGCTCACGGCCATGATCGGCGGCGGCGAGACGGTGATCGTCGACGGCCAGGAAGGCCGGGTGATCATCGACCCCGACGCGGGGACGATCGCCCAGTACCGGGAGCGCCAGGAGAAGCACGAGCGCTACCTGCGTGAGCTGGAGGAGCTGCGCCTGCTCCCTGCGGAGACCCGCGACGGGACCCGGGTGCGGATCTTCGCGAACATCGAGTATCCCGAGGAGATCGAGTCGGCGATCGCCGCCGGCGCCGAGGGGATCGGGCTCTACCGCACCGAGTTCCTCTACGAGCACGGGCGGCCGGAGCCCGACGATGAGACCCACTACAAGGCCTACGCCAAGGCGGTGGAGCTGCTCGAGGGCAAGCCGCTCGTGATCCGCACCCTCGACCTGGGCGCGGACAAGTTCACCCCCGAGGGCTACGGCCACGAGCAGAACCCGTTCCTCGGCTGCCGCTCGATCCGCTACTGCCTGCTCGAACGCCGCGACGTGTTCGAGCAGCAGCTGCGCGCGATCCTGCGGGTCAGCGCCAAGGGCGACGTGCGGATCATGCTCCCCATGATCTCGTCCCTCGAGGAGCTGGAGCTGGCCAAGAAGATCATCGAGGGCGTGAAGCACGAGCTGCGCGAGCGCGGTGTGCCCTTCGACGAGGCGATCCGGGTCGGGATCATGATCGAGGTCCCCTCGGCGGCGCTCATGGCCGACGTGCTGGCGCGCCACGCCGACTTCTTCAGCATCGGCACCAACGACCTCGTGCAGTACACCCTCGCGGTAGACCGGGTGAACGCCCGGGTGGCGCAGCTCTATCAGCCCACGCACCCCGCGGTGTTCCGCCTCGTGCTCCAGACCATCGAGGCCGCGCGGCGGCACAAGATCCCGGTGAGCATCTGCGGTGAGCTGTCGGGCGAGCCGCACTTCGCCCTGCCGTTGGTCGGCCTGGGCATGCGCGACCTGTCCATGACCTCCTCCACCATTCCGCGGGTGAAGCGCTTCATTCGCTCGATCAGCGCGCTGGAGGCCGGGCGGACCATCGACAAGGTCCTCGCCCAGGAGACCGCCACCGAGAGCCTGGACCTGCTGCTGCTGCGCGCCCAGGAGATCGACCCCGAGCTCTACGCGACCCACTGAACTCAGGGCTTAGGCGCAGGCGCTTGTCGTGCAAAGAGTTGTGCGCGTGAGCGCGGGCGTCGCTCCGGTGTCGGTGGTATATGGATCCTAGAGCGGTGAGCCCCTCGCGGGCGGCGGACCTCGGAGACTCCTCTGGACGATCGGGACCCAACGGCCTTTCCCTTCTTCCTGCGGGCTCCGAATCCCCGGCGTCAGGGTGGGTCGCAGCGACCCCACGGATGAGGAGGCGCATGATCGAAGGACCACGGAGCCCCGCCGCAGGCGGCTCCCCGGGCGGGTTGGTCAACCCACTTGCTCAGCTTGCGTTAGGAAGGGGGGCGAAGTATAGTCCCCCGGCATGGGGAAGGGGGTTCCCTCGAGGCACGCTCCACGGGCGTAGGGTAGTTCTCTACGCGACCGACGGAGTGTGCCGCCGAGGGCTCGCCGCTCGCGACCCAGGAGGGCTGTAGTGCTAGGTAGGAACAAGCCGATCCTCGCCATCGACATCGGCTCGAGCGAGATCAAGGCGTTGGAGGTCAGCGACACCTCCCGGGGGATCACGCTCACCGGCTTCGGCCGCACGCGGATCAGCAGCCAGAACGACACGATCATGGCGATCAACGAGCTCATGCAGAAGTGCCGGTTCAAGACCAAGCGCTGCGTGACCTCGGTCTCGGGTCGCTCGGTGATCGTGCGCTACGTGGACATGCACCAAATGTCGGAGGACGACCTCCGGCAGGCGATCCGCTTCGAGGCTGACAAGTACATTCCCTTCGAAGTCGACGACGTGGTCATGGACACCCAGATCCTCGAAGACAACGTCGCGTCCTCGGACCAGGCCAGCATGCGCGTGCTCCTGGTCGCCGTGCGCAAGAGCCTGATCGAGGAGCACCTGCTGCTGCTCCAGGAGGCCGGGCTCTCGCCGCTGACGATCGACGTCGACGCCTTCGCGCTGGGCAACGCCTTCGAGCTGCGCGCGACCCGCATGGGCGGCCTCTCGCCGGAGAAGGTCGTGGCCCTGATCGACATCGGCGCCAACAAGACCAACATCAACATCCTCAAGGGCCCGGTGAGCTACTTCACCCGTGAGGTCTACCTCGCGGGCAACGACTTCACCGAGGCGGTCTCGCGCAAGTTCAACCTGGAGCCCGACGAGGCCGAGCGCTTCAAGGCGGACCCGGGCGATCAGGCCTCCGACGTCGAGGAGGCGATCCTGCCGACCCTCGACGACCTGGGCAACGAGATCCAGCTCTCCTTCGACTACTTCGAGAACCAGTTCGATCGGGTCGTGGAAGAGGTCTACGTCAGCGGCGGCAGCGCGCGGCTCCCGGGCCTGCAGCGGGCCTTCGAGGGCGCCTTCGAGAAGAGCGTCGTGTTCTGGAACCCGCTGGAGGGCGTCGAGGTCTCGGCGGCCAAGATCGACACCCGAGTGCTCGAGGCGTACGCCGGCCAGCTGGCCGTCGGGGTCGGCCTCGCGACCCGCGTGAGGAGGTGGTAGCGTGCTCGCCATGATCCAGGTCAACCTGCTCCCGCCTGAATACAGGCAGCGAGACGGGACCAACTTGCCGCTGCTCGTGGCAGCCGTCGCCGGCGTGGCCGTCGTCCTGGGCGTGATCTCGCTCTGGTTCTCGGTCAACAACGAGCTGACCCGTCGCAAGGGAGACCTCGAGGTCCTCAAGGAGGACGAGGCCAAGCTGATCGAGGAGAAGAAGAAGGTCGACGCGATCCAAGCGGAGATCGACACCCTCACCGCGCGTCAGGACACGATCATCGACATCAGCCAGTCCAAGGTCATGTGGTCGCTCAAGCTGGAGCAGCTCAGCGACCTGATGTCGAAGTACAAGGACTTCTGGGTCGACAGCATTCGGCTCCAACCGGGGACCAACCAGCGCCTGACCATGGACTGCTCGGCCCTGGACTACGACCTGAACCGCGTGGCGAGCTTCCGCCGCGCGCTCAAGGAAGACCCGAACTTCGCCTACCACTTCGACGACCTGCAGAGCGACCGCGCTTCGCGCGACGAGCTCGAGGGCTACGTCAACGCCAAGGAGAAGACCAACTTCGAGGTCATCCTGCCCTTGGCGAAGACCCGGGTCACCAAGAAGCGGGGTCGCTAAATGAACTCCAACAAGGAAATGAAGCAGGCGATCCTGTTCTTCGCGATCTGCGCGGTCGGGGCCATGATCGGCTACTACTTCGTGCACCAGACCCAGCTCGAGTTGGACGGGGTCGAGGCCGAGATCGCCACCGTCGAGGCGAGCATCGCCGACCTCAAGGTCAAGGTCGCCAAGCGCGAAGAGCTCGAGAGCCGGCTGCGGAACATCCGCGAGAGCCTCTCGCAGTTCATTACGATCCTCCCGTCGGCCGAGGTCGCGACCGAGGAGCGGCTCTACGAGTTGATCGCCGAGAAGACCAAGCGCGCCCAGTTCATGATCGACGACATTCAGATCGTGCAGCGTGAGGGCCGCGCCGGCGCCAAGAAGAAGGGCGCCGCGTTCAAGGAGCTCTCGGTCAAGGTGCAGGCCGAGGCGACCTATGAGCAGTTCCTGAAGTTCCTCAACTCGCTGGAGGCCCACGAGACCTTCCTCGCGGTCAAGGACTTCACCGTCACGCCCACGACGACCGAGGACCTGCCCGAAAACGCACCGCTGCCGCTCAAGATCTCGCTGAGCGTGTCCACGTATCGCTACGAGCCCGGAGGCGACTAATGCGTTCCTCTTACTTCGCTCTCGTCCTCGCGGGCGCCCTGACGGCCAGCGTCGTCTGGGCCCAGGACGACGACAAGAAGGACACCCAATTCGTCCTCCTCAACAAGTACCGCGAGGCGGTGCGCCTGGAGAAGTGGGACGAGGTCAGCGAGCTCTACGAGGAGCTCAAGGCCTACCCGCCGGACCTGACCGTGCAGTATCTCTACGCGGTCGCGCAGTACGAGCTCGGCAAGCTCAAGCCTGCGGAGACCATGCTCAGCACGGTCCTCCAGGAGGAGTCCAAGCACGTCAAGGCGCTCTACCTCCTGGCCAAGGTCTACGCCAAGCAGGCGCAGACCGAGAAGAACCCGATCAAGAAGCAGCAGCTCGACCTCAAGGCCAAGGACACCTTGATCGTGGCGGCGGGGGCGGGAGCCTACGTCTATCGCGACATCCAGGGCCCCGACGGTGCGCAGCTGTTCGAGAAGCTGGCGCAGGACTCGAAGTTCGTGCTGGAGGTCATGAAGGCCTCGAGCGGACACACGGTCTCGACCAGCGGCATGCACAACCCCTTCCGCAGCCCGCTGCGGAAGAAGAGCGACGACCCGGAGGAGGAGACCTCCGGAATCGAGGAGATCGCGGGGGACGAGGAGTTCGAGCGGCGCCTGGAGAAGCTCTACAACGAGCTGGTCGACCTGGCCACCGACGAGCAATACCAGGAGCTGGAGCGCAAGCTGGAGCAGGTCGGTGACCTGCTCCAACGCTACGGCCCCGGTGCCTCGGAGAAGTCCCGTGAGATCCGCGAGCGGTTCGAGCAGAAGTTCAAGGAGCTCGACGTCATCCTCAAGATGGTCAAGCTCCAGGAGTGGGTCAGCGAGGGCAACGCCGAGCTGAAGACGATGGTCGAGTCGATCGAGAACGAGGACTACGACGTGGCCCTCGCCTCCTTCGCCCAGATCGAGAACATCGTCACGGACATGAAGAAGGAGGAAGACCCCATCTTCGAGCGCAACGCCGAGATGCTCTACCTCCGCGGCAAGCAGCTCGCCGAGCGCGCCCAGCGCCACAAGGAGATCGCCGAGTTCAAGCTCGAGATCACCGGGATCGTGATCGCCTCGAAGGCGGTGTCGCAAGGCGACGCCAACGCCTACGACAGCGCGATCATCAACGACCACATCCACCGGGTTGGCGACGAGGTCTTCGACGAGGAGAAGGCCATCGACCCCAACCCGAACCTGAAGCTCCACGAGATCGGAGAGGACGGGACCACCGTAACCTTCGACTACTACGGCACGAAGTTCGTGCGGGCGATCAAGAGTCGGAGCGACGCCGAGGCTGCGGGTGGGGCAGTCGACGGGCCCGAATAGTCGACAGGATTATTCGGCAGGCAGCTCTCGAAGTATCCAGAAACACCAGCTAAGATCTTGAACCCCACAGGCGGGACGTGGGGTGAGTTAAAGGGGGGAACCATGAACATGCGGTCAAACGCCAGGCTGGCGGCCGCACTCTTCGTCCTTGCCGGGCTGGCCATGGGGCCGGCTCGGGCGCAGGAGGACGAGCTCCCGATCCCGGGGACTCCGGGAGCAACGAGCGACAGCTTGTTGATCGACCTCGACGTGACCGACATGCCGCTGGCAAAGGTCATGGACGTGATCGAGCGGCAGGTGCAGGTCAACATCATCGTCGATCCAAACATCGACGTGACGGTGACCGAGCGCTTTCGCAGCATCAACTGGCGGCTCGCTGTCGACCTCATCGCCAAGACCTACAACTGCGAGGTCGAGGAGATCGAGGGCGCGCTGTACATCAAGCAGCCGCCCAAGGTCACGCTCACCTTCACCGACGCGAACATTCGCACCGTGCTGCAGCTGATCGCGCAGTACGCGGGGAAGAACATCATCATCGCCCCCGAGGTCACGGGAAAGATCACCGTCGACCTGCATGAGGTCCACTGGCTCGACGCCCTCGAGGCGATCGTCGAGACCAGCGGCCCCTACGCCGTGGTCAAGGTCGGCGACGACGACCTGCTGCGGATCGTGACCCGCGACTCGATCAAGCAGGAGCTCGAGACCGTCGTGCTCCCGCTGAAGTTCTCGCGGCCCCCGGCGCTCTACAACGCCGTCCCGCCCAAGCAGACCGGCAACAACCAGAACTCCTCGGCGGCGGTGTTCGTCGGCCAGCGGCCCACCGCGGTGGTCACCGACGTGCGCGAGCGGTTCACCCTGTTCCGCGCCCTGCAGGAGATCGTGCGCAACGCCAACATCGAGGGCGCCTACCTCGACTACGACCTCGAGAGCAACGCCTTCGTGGTCACGGCGACCCCGCCGCTCCTGGCCCAGCTGCGCGAGATCATCGCCAAGGTCGACCGTGAGCCGGACCAGATCTTCTGCGAGGTCCGCTTCGTCGCCACCCGCGACAGCGACTTCGAGCAGACCGGGATCGAGTTCAGCTCGGGCAGCCAGTTCGACGGCCTCCGCTTCGCGGGCCCGTTCGCGGACCTCGGCCAGACCAAGCGCACGATCAACATCAACGACGTCGCGCTGCCCCAGCCGTCGGCGCTCCGCGCTCCCGCCCAGTTGAGCGGTGAGTACCCCTTCCTCCTGGGCGAGAACTCGGAGCAGTTGACCAACAACTTCTTCATTCCCTCGATCCTGGACTTCTCCGGCATGAACATGACGCTGAACATGATTCACCGCGACGAGAAGACGAAGGTCGTGCAGTCGCCGTCCTTGTTCATGCAGGACAACACCGACGCGGTGATCTTCGTCGGTGAGAACGTGCCCTACGCCCAGCTGCAGAGCCAGCCGGACGCCAACGGTAACGTGATCCAGACCCTGACCGAGGGCGACGACTCGCCGGTCGCGATCGGCTTCAGCCTGTTCCTGCAGCCGCACGTGATCCCGAACGACAACCGGGTGGTCATGACCGTGATCCCCCGCGTGAACGCGCTGATCGGCACCACGTCGACCATCCAGGGCTTCGAGACCTTCGGCTTCGGTGACCTGCAGATCAACCTGCCCCGCACCCGCGAGCAGGCCCTGGTCAGCCAGATCATGCTCCGCGACACGCAGACCGCCGTCCTCGGCGGGCTGCGGACCCGCAACCAGAGCCGGATCGTCAAGGCCGTCCCGCTCCTCTCGAGCATTCCGATCATCGGGAACATCTTCACCTCGACCAACACGATCAACACCGTCGAGAACCTGACCGTGTTCATCTCGCCCACGATCGTGCGGCAGGCCTCCACGGTGAACTCGATCTTCCTCCGCTCCAGCAAGCGCCTCGAGCAGGACGACTGGTTCTTCAAGAACCAGGACGCGCCCTCCGAGGACGAGAAGGTGGACGAGATCCAGGAAGAGCGCGGCGAGTAGCGGCGCGCACCCGTCCCAGGGCGGGCTTTAGATCACCCGGGTTCCCGGGTTAAGCTGAGAGGCCCTCACTGAGAAGTGAGGGCCTCTTGTCATTCGACTCAAGGCCGCCGTAGGCGGCGCGGCAGCGGAGCTGCTGCAGCACTTCCGGCGGAGTCGCCGCCAAAGGACGAGACCCGTGGCCAAGCGCATGCTGATCAACGTGGCGGAGCAAGAGGAGGCGCGGCTCGCGGTCGTGGACGGGGACCTCCTCTCCGAGCTCTACGTCGAGCGCACCACCGAAGAGAAATACCTCGGGAACATCTACAAGGGACGGATCGCGAACATCGAGCCGAGCATTCAGGCCGCCTTCGTCGACTTCGGGCGCGACATAAACGGCTTCCTGCACATCTCCGACGTCATGCCTGCCTACGGCAAGCGCGACCAGAACGGGGAGCGCACCCGGATCGAGGACGTGCTGAGCAAGGGGCAGGAGGTCGTGGTCCAGATCACCAAGGACCAGATCGGCACCAAGGTCCCGACCCTCACGACCTACCTCTCGCTGCCCGGGCGCTACCTCGTGCTCATGCCTTCGATCAGCAAGTGCGGCGTGTCGAAGAAGATCACGAGCGAGGAGGAGCGCCAGAAGCTGCGCGCCCTGCTGCGCGACCTGAACCCGCCGGCGGGTATGGGCTACATCATTCGCACCGCGGGGCTCGACCGCAGCAAGGACGAGCTGGCGCGGGACCTGGCCTACCTGCTCAACCTCTGGAAGGCGATCCTCCAGCGGGTCAAGACCCACGAGTCGCCGGCCACGATCTACAAGGAGACCGACCTCGTCATTCGCTCGATCCGCGACCTGTTCACCGGCGACATCGACGAGATCGTGGTCGACAACTACGACGTCTACACGCGGGCCAAGGAGTTCCTCTCCAACGTCATGCCGCGCTACGAGGAGTGCGTCAAGTTCTACCCGGGCCCGACGCCGCTGTTCCACCGCTACCACGTGGAGCGCCAGATCGCGGGGCTGCAGGCCAAGCGCGTCCCGCTGCGCTCTGGCGGCTCGATCATCATCGAACAGACCGAGGCCCTGGTCGCGATCGACGTCAACTCGGGCAAGTTCAAGGGCGAGAAGAACCTCGAGGAGACGGCCTACCGCACCAACCTCCAGGCCGCCGAGGAGATCGCGCGCCAGGTCCGCCTGCGCGACCTGGGCGGCCTGATCGTGATCGACTTCATCGACATGCGCGAGTCCAAGCACCGCACCTCGGTCGAGCGCACCCTGCGGGCGCACCTGCGGCAGGACCGTGCCCGGGTGCGGGTGGCCCGCATGTCTCGCTTCTCGCTGGTGGAGATGACCCGTCAGCGCCAGCGCGAGAGCCTGAAGCGCACGACCTACCAGTCCTGCGAGCACTGCAGCGGCACCGGCTACATAAAGAGCGTGGAGTCCGTGGCCCTCGAGTCCCTGCGCGAGATCCGGCTGCGCCTGGTGGAGCACCCGGACGCCAAGGTCAGCGTCGTGGTCAGCCCCGACGTCGCGGAGTTCCTGCGCACGCGCAAGCAGCAGACCCTGGACCACATGTCCCAGCGCTTCGCGCGGGAGATCGAGGTCCTCGCGTCGAAGGACCTGCGGGCGGACGAGGTGCGCTTCGTCTGACGGGCGCGCGGGGCGGTCGGGAGCGCGGACGCGCTTTGCGTGGGCGGACGAAGAACGACCCACCGCCAAGAGCGCCACGTGGCGTCACTCGATCAGAGCGCGCTGCGACCTCGGCGCCGGCTTTCATGGCCGTGCATTCGCGATACGCCCTGGCCTGGCGCGGAGCCCTTGCCGGCCTTGTTCACGATCTTCGCCGATCACGCGCAGAGGCGTGAGTAGCGCCTACCCCAGGACCTCCGGGATCGACTGACCTTCGTCCACCCGCCCGACCGGCCGGTCGCCGGCGAGCTGGATCCCGCGGGGGTCGACGCCCAATCGCTCGAGGATCGTGGCGTGCACGTCGGCGACCCGGAGGGGACGCTCGACCACCTGGCTGCCGTCGGGCGCCGTGGCGCCCACCACGCCGGGGCGCAGGCCGCCCCCGGCCAGGAGCCCCGAGAACGCCTGAGGGAAGTGGTCCCGCCCCTGGCGCGGGTTGATCGTGGGGGTCCGGCCGAACTCGCCGAGGCAGGCGATCACGGTGCGGGACAGGCGCTGCTTGGCCTGGAGGTCGTCGAGCAGCGCGCTCAGGCCGCGGTCGAGTTCGTCGATCCGCGGGGCGTGCTGACGGAACAGGTCCTCGTGGTGGTCCCAGCCCGGGGCCTCGACGACCACGGCGGCGACCCCAGCCTCGACCAGGCGCCGGGCGATCAGGAGCCTGCGCCCGAGGAGCGACGCGCCGTAGGCGCCGCGCACGGCGACGGGCTCGGCCTCGAGCTCCCAGGCCGCGCGGACGGGGCCCTCGAGCACGTCCCGCGCCTGGGCGAAGCCCGTGACCCGGGCCTGGGGGTCTCCCCCCGCGCGGGCGGCGAAGCCGCGCTCGAGGGCCTCGAGCAGCTCGCGCTGGCGCGCGAAGCCCGGCGCGCCGCGGCCGCCGGGGGCGCGCTCGCCCTCGACCTCCAGCGGGGCGTGGGCGGCGCCGCGGAACCCGCCGCGGGCGGGGGACGGGCCCAGGCTCACGAACCCCGCCGCCTCGGGGCCGAGCTCGGCGTCGAGCAGCGCGCCCAGGTGCGGGTAGTCGAGGGCGGGGGACGGGCGCCAGCCGGTGTGCAACAGGTAGCTCGCTCGGTCGTGATCGCCCTCGCTCCCGCGGAGGGAGCGCAGCACGCACAGCCGATCGGCGCGGGCCGCCAGGCGAGGCAGACCCTGGGCGAAGCGCAGCCCGCGCTGCGTGGTCTCGATCGCGCGGGTGGGGCCGCCCTGGGGCGTTCCGGGTTTGGGGTCGAAGGTCTCGAGCTGGCTCGCGCCGCCGCGCAGCCAGATCAGGATCAACGCGGCCTGGGGGTCGCCCCCGGCGCAGGCCCAGCGGGGGGCGGCCCACACCCCGAGGGCGGTCACGGCCGCGCGGCGGAGGAAGGCCCGGCGAGAACAGGGAGCGGTCATGGGCACCTCAATGGTTGCTGGCGAACTCGCTGCTGCTGACGAGCGCCCACATCACGTCGACGGCCTGGTCGCGGCGCAGGGCGGGGAGGAACACCCGCCGCTCCGCGGCGGTGGGAGATCGGGAGAGGGCGGCGCGGAACAGCGCCCCCAGCCGGGCTTCGGGGCGACCGGTGAAGCGCCCGGTCCCTTGGGCCAGGAGCCCGAGGAGCCCCGGATCCGAGAGCTGGACCAGCGCCTGCCCCGGGAGCAGGTCCAGGCCCTCGGCTCCCGCGAACCAAGCGCGCACCCGGGCCTCGAGGGCCGCGCGCACCCGGGGCAGCTCCCCCGGCGCGGGGCGGGCGCGCCCGACCAGCGCCAGGAGCGCGCGGCCGCGGGTCTCCGGCGGGAGCGGACGCGGGCGCGCGGCGAGGCAGGCGTCCTGGCGCGCGAGGTCCGGGGCCAGGCCTCGCGCGTAGGCCTCGGTCGAGAGCAGCGTGCGGTAGAGCCAAGGCAGGGAGAAGCCGCTCGCCGCGAACCCCTGGGCCACGTGGGCCAGCAGCCGAGCGCGCGCGTCGTCGGGGGCGGCGTCCAGCTCGTCGAGGGGCTCGACCAGCCCCCGCCCAAAGAGCTCGCTCCACACGCGGTTGACCTGGGCCCGGGCGAAGTAGGGGTTCCGGGGATCGGTCAGCCAGCGGGTGAACCGCGCGCGGCGGCTGGTGTCGCTGGCGTGGGTCGGGGCTTTGCCGCCGTCGAGGGCGGGCGCTGCCGGGAGCCGGGGCGCGACCTCGCGGTGCTCGCCCGCGACCTCGGCCCGGTGCTCGCCCAGGGGTGCCTCCCCGACCTTGAACACGAGCTGCCGCCCCGGCACGGGGCGCACCCGCAGCCGCGCGAAGAACGCGGCCAGGCCGTGGAAGTCCTCCTGGGTCGCCTCGCCGAAGGGGTGGTCGTGGCAGCGCGCACAATCCCAGCTCAGCCCGAGGAAGCGGCGCGCCACCGGGCGCGCCGCGTCGGCGCCGCCGGTCGCCCCGAAGGCCACGAGGAAGCTCGCTCCGCGGGCCTCGTCGCTCGTGCCCTCGGCTCCGAGCACGTCGGCGGCGAGCTGGTCGAGGCCGTCCCCTGCGCGCAGTCGCGCCTCGAGCCAGCGGCCGAAGTCCTCGCGCAGGAGCGCCAGGGCCGGGGTCTCCGCCGCCCGCGCTGGCCACCACGCTCGCGCCAGGCGCTCGGCGGCGTAGGGCAGGAAGCGCGGGTCGTCGACCGCCGCCGCCGCGTCCGTGCGCGGCGCCCCGTCCTGGGCGTCGGGGAGCGTCCCCCAGGCGTCGAGGGCCAGCCGGCGCGCTCGGGCAGCCGGCCCCGCCAGGGGCGCGGGCTCGAGGCCCAGGCGCGCGCCCTCCTCGAGCAGGGCGGCGTCGATCGAGGCCGCGCTGACCGGCGGCGGCTCGTCGCCTGCCGCGCTCGCCGCGAGCCAGGCCGCGGCGGCGCAGAGCAGCGCGGCCCGGCTCACTGGCGCTCGAGCAGGCGCAGCTCGACCTCGTTCAGGAGCGCCTCGAGGTCGCCCAGGCGCCCGGCGGCGAGGAGCCCCTGCGCTTCGAGGGCCAAGGGACCCTGGGGGTCGCCCTGGAGGCCCTGCGCCTCGGCCTGGGCCTTGAGCTCGAGCGCGCGCGCGATCAGGCGCTGCGCCCGGCGCCCGGCGAGCTCCAGCTCGGCGCGGGAGACGGCGCCGTCGCCGTCGCGGTCGAGCTCGGCGCGCCAGGCGCGGCTGCCGGGGAACTCCTGCGCGTCCAGGCGCCCGTCGGCGTCGCCGTCGAGGGCGGCGAAGCGCTCACCGAGCCGGGCCAGCGCGCCCGCGGGAGCAGGGGCGGTCGTCGTCCCGGGGCGCAGCGACGGCGCGGGCGGGGCTTGAGTCGCGGCCGCCACCAGCTCCTCGAACACCGCGTGGATCACCGCGTAGGCCTCCTCGCCGGTGACGACGCCGTCCTCGTCGGCGTCCACCAGCTCGAAGTTCTGGCGCTGCTCGGCAGGGAACTCCTCACGGTCGAGGGTCCCGCTCAGGTCGCGGTCGTGCTGCTCGAAGACCTTGGCGACCTCCTCCTCGACCGCGAAGGACAGGGCCTCCGCCAGGACCACTTGCCCGTCGCCGTCGCGGTCGAAGCGCTCGAACAGCGCCGGCGGCGCGGGGAACTCCTCGCGGGTGATCACGCCGTCGCCGTCGCCGTCGGCCTTGGTGAAGCGCTCGCGCAGCGCGCGCCCCTTGGCCGGGTTTTGGCGCGCGTCCTCGAGCACCTTGAACAGCATGGCCTCGCGCAGGTCGAGCCCGCCGTCGCCGTCGCGATCCGCTCGGGCGAATTGCTCCGGATTCCCGGGGAACTCGTCGGGGCCGATTCGCCCGTCGCCGTCCCGGTCGAGGGCCTCGAACCTGGCCCGCGGACCCGAGGGGCTGCCCTGGGCCTGGGTCGCCCACAGGGCCACGACCGCCAAGGTGAGATAAGAACTTACGAACAGCAGACGTCGCCGCATGTGGCCTCCCGCGTGGATTCCCCGGACCGGTCGGCGCCGCCGCGCCGTCCTGCCCCCCGACTACCGCCTGCCCCCGGAACTTGGTTTCAGATCCGCCCGGATTCGTTGCGCTCATAAGGGTTAGGCCTTACCTTGCGGGCCTTCCATGGAGGCGGAGTGGGAGAAAAGAAAGAGCTCACGGGGCGCGAAGACGCCGAGCGCATGCACGCGTTCATGGGACGTCTCCTCGAAGACGTCTCCACCATGGAGCGCATGCTCAAGGAGGGCCGCTTCGAGAGGGGCGTCTACCGCATCGGCGCGGAGCTGGAGTACCTCCTGATCCACGACGGGTGCCATCCGGCCCCGATCAACCTCAACGTGCTCGAGGCGCTCCAGGACGACCACTTCACGACGGAGCTCGCGCGCTTCAACGTGGAGCTCAACCTGGAGCCGCTGCCGCTGGCCTCGACCTGCCTCTCGGACCTGCACACCCAGCTCAAGCACTACACCGAGAAGCTGCGCCGCACCTGCGCCAAGTTCGACTCCGAGGTCGTGCTCGCCGGGATCCTGCCGACCCTGCGCCTGCAGGACCTCGACGCGGACTGCATGACCCCGCTCCCCCGCTACCACGCGCTGAACCGGGCGATCAACGGCCTGCGCGGGCGCGCCTTCGAGCTCCGAATCCACGGCGCCGACGAGCTCATGATCCGCCACGACACGGTCATGCTCGAGGCCTGCAACACCAGCTTCCAGATCCACCTCCAGGTCGACCCCGAGCGCTTCGCGCCCTTCTACAACGCCGCCCAGGCGGTGGCCGGCCCGACCCTCGCCGCCGCCGCGAACTCGCCGCTGCTGTTCGGGCGGCGCCTGTGGCAGGAGAGCCGGATCGCGGTGTTCCAACAGGCGGTCGACACCCGCTCGAGCTCCTACTACCTCCAGGACACCAGCTCGCGCGTGCACTTCGGCCGGCGCTGGGTGCGCGAGAGCGCGCTGGAGCTGTTCCAAGAAGACATCGCGCGCTTCCGCGTGCTGCTCGGCACCGACAAGCTCCCCGAGTCGCCGTCGGAGTCGCTCAAGGCCGGGCGCGTGCCCCAGCTGCGCGCGCTGCAGCTGCACAACAGCACGGTCTACCGCTGGAACCGCCCCTGCTACGGGATCAGCAACGGCAAGCCGCACCTGCGCATCGAGAACCGGATCCTGCCCGCGGGCCCCACGCTCCTGGACCAGGTCGCCAACGCCGCGTTCTGGTTCGGGCTGGTCCACGGCCTCGTGTCCGAGGTCGGCGACGTGAGCCAGCACCAGGCGTTCACCGACGCCCGCGCGAACTTCCTCGCCGCCGCGCGTCAGGGCCTGGGCGCCCAGTTCGCCTGGCTCGGCGGGCGGGTGGTCCCGGCCAAGGAGCTGATCCTCGAGAACCTGCTGCCCATGGCCCGCCGCGGGCTGGCGGCGCTGGACCTGGCCCAGGCCGACGCGCAGCGTTACCTCGACGTGATCGAGGCCCGGGTCACCACCGGCCGCAACGGCGCCCAGTGGACCCTCGAGTCCCTGGACAGCATGGGCGGCAAGGGCACCCTCAGCCAGAAGCTGAACGCGCTCACCGCGTCTGCGATCCCGAACCAGATCGCCGACGTCCCCGTCCACGAGTGGCCCCTGGCCCAGCTCAACTCGGTGACCTCGCTCGCCAAGCAGGCCTACGCCCGGGTCGAGCAGATCATGACCACCGACGTGGTCACGATCACCCGCGACGAGATCATAGACCTCGTGGGTCAGATCATGAGCTGGCACAACATCCGCTACGTGCCCGTGGTCGACTACGAGGGGCACCTCGAGGGCCTGGTCTCCCACCGCGGGATCCTGCGGCACCTGACCCGCGGGCCCAACCGCGAAGAGGGCAACACCGTCGAGACGGTCATGCACAAGGACGAGGTGGTCACGGTCGCCCCCGAGACCCTGACCCTCGACGCGCTCTCGCTCATGCGCGAGTGCCGCGTAGGCTGCCTGCCGGTGGTCAAGAACAACATGCTGGTGGGGATCCTCACCGAGCGCAACTTCATGACGATCGCTGGGCAGCTCCTGGAAGAGAAGCTGCGCGAGCCCTCGCCGTCGGAGGAGCGCGTGCGTCAGGTGAGCTCCGAGGGGCCGCGGCTCCCGGCGGAGCTGGGCCCCAGCCTGTAACGACCCGAGGAGGCCGCCGGTGGCACCGCCCGACCCGATCGAGACCTTCCAGCGCTACCTCCGCAACCAGGGCCTCAAGCTCACGACCCAGCGCGAGCGGATCGTGCGCCGTGTGCTCAAGATCACCAAGCACTTCTCGGCGGAGGAGCTGTTCGACCTCTTGCGCAAGGAGCGCTCGCGGATCAGCAAGGCCACGGTCTACCGCACGCTCTCGCTCCTGGTCGAGGCGCGCCTGCTCGCCGAGCACGACTTCGAGCTGGGGCACAAGCTCTACGAGAAGTCGCACCGCGACGAGCACCACGACCACCTGATCTGCGTCGCCTGCCGCGCGATCTTCGAGTTCCACAACCACGAGATCGAGCGCCTGCAGGAGGAGGTCGCGGAGTCCCACGACTTCGCGATCACGTACCACACCCACCAGATCTTCGGGACCTGCAGCGAGTACCACCGCACCGGCCGGCTCTGCAGCCGGGGCGAAGCGCGCATGCGCCGCGACTAGCGGGAGCGCGCCGGCGTCCGGTCTCGCGGGGGAGAGCGCGCTGGCGTCCGGTCTCGCGAGGGGGAGTGCGCGCCGGCGACACGAGTTTTACCGCCAAGGCCGCCAAGAACGCCAAGGCTCCGCTCGCACCCACCCGCTGCGCGGTCGCTGAAGAGGGTGGGGTAGCTCCGCTCCTGTCCAGGCGGAGCTCCAATCTTGGCGTCCTTGGCGGCCTTGGCGGTAAAACGGCTAGCGCCTGCACGGTGTGGCGTCCACGGGTCAGCGTCCGCACGGTGTGGCGTCCACGGGCCAGCGCCCGCACGGTATGGCGTCCCAGGGCCAGCGCCCGCCGGGTGCGGCTCAGCGGGGAGCTCGAGGACCGCGACGGTGCCCCCGGCGGCGCGCACCGCGGCGGCCAGGGCCCGGGCGTCGGCCTCGCCGATCCCCGTGCGCAGCGGGATCGGCGCGCGCTCGACCAGGCCCCGCGCGATCCGCGGGTCGAACCCGGTCCCCGAGGCCACGGCGGCGACCACCGCCTCGGGGTCGTCGCCGACCGCCAGGAGCCGCACCGAGAACTCCGCCGGCCCCGGCGGCTGGGCGGGGCAGCCCAGGAGCCCGGCGAGCAGGAGCAGCAGCGCCAGCCAGCGGCGAGGCACGGCGCTCAGTTCAGCAGGTGGTCGGCCATGAGCGTGAACGTCGCCACCTGGGCGTCGAACTCCGCGCCGTCGTCGCGCTGCATGCGGTAGCTGCCAGACATGGCCCCGCTCGGGGTCGGCAGCGGGCAGAACGAGGTGTACATGAAGTCCTGCCCCGGCTCGAGCCGCGGGGTCTCGCCGACCACACCGGGCCCGCGCACGTGCTCGATCCGGCCCTGGCCGTCGCGGATCACCCAGTGCCGGCTCACGAGCTGCGCGGGCTCGGTGCCCACGTTCTCCACCCGCACTTGATAGGTGAACAGGTAGAGCGACTCGCTGGGGCGCGAGCGCTCGGGGACGTAGTTCGCTTGGACCCGGACTCGGATCCCGTCGGTTTCGGCGTCGGACATGGGCCCCATGCTATCCAGCCGCGGGCGCCTCGGGCAGCGCCGTGTCCGGCGCTTGGGGCTCGTCCTCCGACGGCGCGCTGCGCAGGAGCAGCGCCGGGAGCAGCCCCAGGTCGCAGGCCAGGGCGATCGCCATGGTCACCGCGATCAACAGCCCGAAGAACAGCGTGGGCCGAAACGGCGAGAGCGCGAACACGCCGAACCCCGCGCCCACCGCGGCGCTGGTCACGAGCACCGGGCGCGCGACGTGCAGGAGCATGCGCCGGGTGGCCAACCCCTGGGACAGCCCGCTGCGCCGCGCCTCGGCGAAGGCGTGCAGGAGGTGGATCGTGTCGTCGACCACGAGGCCCAGGGCGATCCCGGCCACGGTGACCGTGGCCGTGTTCAGCGGGATCTCGGTCAGGCCCATGAACCCCAGCGTCGCCAGGATCGGGAGCAGGTTCGGCACCAGCGAGATCACGACCAGGAGCGGCGAGCGGAAGGCCGCCGCCAGGATCAGGGTCACGAGCGCCAGGGCCAGCACGAAGGACTGGAGCTGGGTCTGGAGCAGGAGCACCTGCACCCGCACCAGGAGCGGCACGCCTCCGGTCAGGCGCACCCGCACCCCCTCGGGCAGGGCGGGCACCCCCGGCGGCGGCGCCTGCAGCGCGCCCTTGACCTCCCGCACCAGGTCGTCGCAGGCCTCCGACGAACCTGTGTAGGCGTGGACCGTGATCCGCAGGTGGGCGAGGCCTTGGTCGAGCATGCCCCCGTGCTCGAGCCCCGGCGGCGGGTCTGCCAGGAGCGCGCCCAGGAGCGCCGCCTGGGCGGTCGGGCCCAGGTCCTGGGGCAGGACCTCGAGGGGCGAGGACACGCTCTCGACCAGGTCCGCTTGCCCGCGCACGAAGCCCACCAGCCCCTCGAGCCCCTCCAGGCCCTCGGGGGTCAGCAAGACCTTCGGCGGCGCCGAGACCCACAGCTCGAGCGGCGTGAGCCCGACGAGGTCCTCCTCGATCTCGACGCAGGCCTTGGGCAGCGGGTGCGTCGGCGGGAAGAAGCGCAGGATGTGCGACTCGACCCGGAGCTGCATGAGCCCCACCAGCCCGGCGATCGCCAGCGCGACGCCGGCCAGGATCACCAGCAGTCCGTTGCGGCGGAGGTAGGCGGTGTAGTCGCCGGCGCGCTCCGCGGTCCACCAGGTGGCGGCCACTGCGGCCGAGGGAGGAAGCCCGCGCTGGGCCCTAGCCCGCGGGCACAGGCGCCTGAAGGTCGCGGCCGAAGCAGATCGGGGTCCCGAGCGCGGCGAAGATCCCCAGGTCGCGCACCGGAGGGATCGCCGAGGTCACCAGCGACCCGAAGCCGATCGCCGTGGTCAGCGCCGTGAGCAGGCACGGGCGAAGGTCGCCTCGGCGGCGTGGAGCACAGGCCGCGCCGCCTCGGCGTCGTCTCCGGGCGAGGCTGATCCAGGTAACGCGAGACGAGGTGCGGCGAGTAGGCCGTGGTCAAGACCGCGAAGATCGCCAGGAGCGACCAGGATCAGGTTCATGGGCCAGCCCACGAAGCACGAGCAGGCCCGGTCAGGGTGCTCGCGCCGACGGCGGCGAAGACCACCACGAGCACCGCGCGCCAGGGAGCCCAGCCCTACGAACACCACCAGGCCCATGACCAGCCCCACCAGGGGGAACAGGCTACCGAAGGAGCTGGCCGGAGCCACGGTCCAGGGCGTCAGTACGGTCGCGTCCAGGGCCCGCGGTGCGTGCCCCCAGCGCCAGCGCCGCGCCCGAGCACCTGGCACCCCTCGACCATGGCCCCCGGGCCTCGGCGTCGAGCCCCGGCCTCGGGGGTGATCAGGAGCCGATCCGGTCGCGTCGTCGGAGACCAGCTTCCGGCTGAGCGGGTCGTCGCGCAGGGTATAGCGCCGCGGGGCGGCCGGCGGCGGCGCCTGCTTCAGGTCGCGGGGGACCACGATCCCCGCCAGGCTCGGGTCCTCGAGCAGCTCCCGCGCCCGGGCGCGGGCCACCGCGTTGGGCAGGCGCAGGTCGCTGGGGTCCTGGCCCGGGGTCAGCAGGACCTCGCGCAGCGCGGCGTCGAAGAAGATCCGATACGCGGTCTCTTGCGCGTCGAGGACCCGCTCCACGCTCGCGCCGGCGGGGTCGCGGCCGGGGTTGGGACGAAGGTCTCGGCCTCGAGCACGAGCGGCAGGAGCGCCTGGCCCCCGGTGATCCGGCGCAGCGCGCTCCAGTGGGCGCGGCTGGCCTCGGGGTCGCCGCCCAGCGAGCGCGGGGTCGAGGCCAGGCGCAGCGCGAAGTAGAGGTGCGGCCCGCCCCGGTGCAGCTCGGGCTCGCGCCCCAGCACCCAGGCCATGGCCTCGTCGACGCGGTCCAGGCTCGCGACCTGCCCCGGCGCGTAGCCGCTGGCGCGGATCTCCCCCGCCCGGGCGAAGGCCCACCAATAGACCGCGGGGATCGCCGCCGACCCCAGCTCGTCCAGGCGCTCGCTGAGGCTGACCGACCCCTGGGGCCCCTCGCGCAGGAGCTCCGGCGAGCCCACCGCGGCGAAGGCGACCCGCGCCGCCTGGCGCGCGTTGCCGTAGAGCCGCAGCGAGCGGTCCGGGTCGTCGCGGTGCAGGAGGAACGCCGCCGCGGCGTTGGCCTCGGCGATCAACAGGTGCAGCTCAGGGTCCTGGGGCGCCCGCAGCTCGGCGCCCTCGAGCCGCCGCAGCCGCACCTCGAGCTCCTGGCGCGCGCGGGCGTAGGGGTCGCCGGTGTCGACCGGGGAGTGCACCCGCGCGACCCCGGGGACGTGGACCAGCTCCTCCAGCGCGCGATCGAGCGCCTGGAGCGTGGCGGGCTCCCCCAGGTCCAGGAGCCCCGTGGCGGCCAGGAGGAAGGTGTCCTCGCCGAAGCGCGCGCGGAACTCCTCGTAGGTCTCGAGGTCGTCGTCGGCGTTCGGGAGCCAGGCCTGCGCGGTGTTGTCGAAGCGCAGCCGGGTCGCGACCAGCGCCCCGGCCAGCGCGGTCAACACCAACGCCACGCCCAGGGTCAGGGCGCCGCGGCGGTAGAGGGGCTCGAGGCAAGCGCGCAGGGTCAGGGAGACGGCCGTTTCCAACACGGAGTGACGCGATTCGGAGGGGTCCAACACGGCGATCGCGCCTGGCGCGCCGCCGAATCGCGACCTCCGTGTAGATATATCAGAAGCTCCGCCCGAGACGGGGTTCGTGGACACCCGCAGGCGGGCGTGTCACGCGCACCCCTCAGCGGAGCTTCGCCTAGTAGCCAGATCAGGATCCTGAGCGGCGAGGGACGCTGGAAGGTCCTCGACGCTCTGGCGCTGGCTCGCCCGCTCAGGATCCTGAATCTGGTTAGAAGGGGCCGATCCCCGGCTCCTCGGGGGCAGGCTCCTCGGGCGCGGGGGTCTCCGGCGCCTCGCCGCCCGCCTGCTCGGCGAGCAGCGCGAGCACGAGCTGGCGCAGGTAGCCGTGCTCGCGGTAGCCGACCTCCTTGGCCCGCACTCGGCCCTGGGCGTCGAGGAACAGGGTGGTGGGGAACCCCTCGAGGTTCGGCACCTTCTCCAGGAGCCCGCGGTCGGCCATGACCAGGGCGTAGGGGATCCCCAGCTCCTTGGCGAAGCGGCGCACCCCGGCCTCGGCCTCGGCGCCCTGGGTGCGCTCGTAGGTCATGCCCACGATCACCAGCAGGTCGCCGAACTCGCGCTGGAGCTCGATCAGGTGCGGGATCTCCTGGCGGCAGGGGCCGCACCAGGTGCCCCAGTAGTCGACGATCACGACCTTGCCCCGGAGCGCGTCCAGGCTCAGGGTCGCGCCGTCGAGGGTCGTGACCTCGAACGCGAAGGGGAACAGCGCCTCGGGGCTGAGCACCGACTGCGCCGCGGCGGCGGCCTCGCCGTCGAGCTTGGCTCGGGTCCGGGCCAGGAGGTTGTGGAAGCGCGGGTTCTGGCGCAGCGCCGCCAGGCTCTCGTCGGCGCCCAGGCGCGCGAGGTCGTCGTAGCCCGCCTCGAGCGCTTGCTTCAACGCCTCGAGCCCCGCGTCCACCTCGCCCAGGAGGCTCCGCGCGCAGGCGGTGTTGTAGTGGGCGATCTGGCGCACGAGCGCCTTCTTCTGCCCCGAGATCTGCAGCCCCTCGACCTGGGCCAGGACCTCGGCGTAGCGCGCGCAGGCCCGCTCCAGGGCGGGGCGGCCCTCGGCGCCTTGCTCCTGGCCGCGGACGCAGAGCGCGTAGGCCTCCTCCAGCGCGGCCTGGACCTGCTCGGGCTCCTGGGCCGCGAGGGGGAGGCAACAAACGAGAGCGAGCAGGAGTGCGCGTGCGTTCACGGGGACCTCGTGATTGGATCTTCGCACACCTCGGCAGGCGCGCCGGCTCCCTCGCCGTCGACCTGGCGCCGGACCTCCCCCAGGAAGTGCTCGACCCGGGCCTCCTCCAGGTGCGCGGGCCCGCGGGCCAGGGTCTGGGCGTAGCCGGTGCCGCGCTGGGCGAGCTCGAGCACCTCGCGGTCCTCGACGAAGACCTTGTGGATCCCGCGCCGCGCCAGCGGCATGACCAGCGCCCGCAGCCACTCCAGCGGGTTCAGCCAGGAGCGCCGCGGCGAAATGTCGTAGAGCTGGGAGACCCGCAGCGTCTCGCCCGGCGAGACGGGGACGAAGCGGGTCACGTGGATCACCCCCACGATCTGGATCACGAGCAGGTTCGGGAACACGAAGTGGCTCTCGAAGCGCTCGAGGGGCTCGACCCCGCCCAGCCAGCGCAGGAGCGCGCGCACGAGCCCGCTGAGCGGGGCCGCGGTGGAGAACACCGCGTGCCCACCGGGGCAGAGCTCGTAGTCCTCGGCGGTCGAGGTCCGCCCCTTCTTGAGGGTCTGCTGGTGCACGAAGGGCACGTGGTAGTCCTCGATCGCGCCGGAGACCGCGAGCTTCCAGTTGCCCTGGAGCGGCATGCGGCACTGGAGCAGCGGGCGCTTGGCGTGGGCCGAGATCCGCGCGATCCGCTCGGCCTCGCTCCCCAGGAAGGCGCGGAGGTCGGCCTCGCCCAGGCTGGCGTCCTCGTGCACGAACAGCAGCTCGCCGAGCTGGACCGCCGCCAGCGGGCGCAGGCCGAGCTGGGCCTCGTCCAGCTCGGCGAAGCCCTTGCGCTTGCTCGCGCCGAGCAGGCGCCCGTCGGTCCCGAACACCCAGCCGTGGTAGGGGCACTGCACGCGCCCCTGGCCGTGCTCGCCGCAGAGCCGGGTCCCGCGGTGGGTGCAGGCGTTGACGAAGGCGTGCAGCCCGCCCTGGGCGTCGCGGGTCACGAGCCACGAGCGCTGGGTGTCCTCGTAGACGAAGCGCGTGTCGGGCCCCGGGAGGTCGAAGCTCGTGCCCACGCAGATCCAGCTGCGCCGCAGGAGGTCCAGCTCCGCGGCGAACAGCGCCGGGTCGTGGAACACGGCGTTGGTGGGTCCGAACAGCTCGCTCACCGCGTCCTCCCTCGCGCCAGCTCGTAGCCCAGGATCGCCAACCCGGCCAGGATCTCCAAGTAGAAGAAGGCGACGCGGTAGCAGGCCATGATCGCGAGCGCATAGGTCGTGCCGAAGAACAGCGTCAGCCCGCCCTCGGCGACCCCGGACGCCCCGGGGGTCGGCGCCGAGATCGCCAGCGCCTTGAACAGCACCAGGTCCGAGAGGAAGTGCGGCCAGGCCGTGGGGGTCGCGCCCACCCCCACGATCAACACGCCCAGCAGCCCGACCTCGAACCCGTACCACAGGAGCGCGAGCGCCAGGTTCGCGGCGAGGAACCCTGGGCGGCGCAGCGCGGTCAGGGCCTGGACGGAGCGCTCGAGGGGGCCGCCGTCGGCGGCCCAGCGCTCGGACCCCGGCAGGCGCCGGGTCAGGCGCCGCAGCCAGCGCAGCCCGGCGGTGGGCCACACGATCACCGCCGCGATCGCCAGCAGGATCCCGCCGACCACCGTGTAGCCGAGCAGCAGCGCGTTGAGCACGCTCGCCGGGAGGTCGTGGCGGAAGGGGAGGACCACCAGCGCCGCGAGCCCGATCACCGCCATGGCCGACATGGGCTTGATCACCGCGACCGCGGTCGAGACCCCCCAGCCGATCCCCTTGCGCCGCAGGTACCAGATCAGGAGCGGCTGACCCCCGGACGCGCCCGGGGTCAAGAACGCCGCCATGTGGAACAGCGCCATGAGCGCCAACCCGCGGCGCCAGGTGATCGCGACCCCGTAGCCGTAGAGCGCGAGCTTGTAGCGCGCGGCGTCGGTGAACCACAGCCCCACCAGGAGCAGGAGCGCGACGGGGAGCAGCTCCCAGCGCGGCTCCAGGGTCTGGGCCTGGAGGAAGTCCGGCACGAAGCGCTGGATCACCACCACCGTCAGCGCGCTCAGCCCGAAGAACAAGAGCGTGCCCTTGGCGACCTTGGCGCCGAAGCCTTGGGTCGCCGGGCGCAGGAGCAGCGCCGGGAGCAGGAGCAGGTCCGCCGCCAGGGCCACGACCAGGGCCAGGGCGCAGAGCCCGCCCAGGATCCGGTTGGCGAGGACCCCGCTCGCGAGCAGCACGAGGAACCCGCTCACGAGCACCGCGGTCGTGCCCACGAGCGCGCTCCCGGTGTGCTCGAGGGCGGCGCGCACCTGGGCGCGGAGGTCGAGGTCCCTGCGCCGGGCGAGGGCCGCCAGGAGGTGGATCGTGTCGTCCACCGCGACCCCGAACGCCAGGCAGAACACGACGCTCGTCGCCAGGCGCAGCTCGATCCCGAGCGCGCCCATGGCGCCCAGGAGCGCGAGCAGGGGCACCAGGTTCGGGACCAACGCCAGCACGGTCAGCCGCGGCGAGCGCGTCCACACCGCGATCAGGCCGAGCACGACCCCCAGCGCCAGGAGCAGGCTCGAGGCGAGGTTGCGGATCAAGGCCCCGTGGGCCGCCTGGAGCATGACCGCGGTGCCGGTGGCCTGGACCTCGAGGTCCTCGGGCAGCAGCGCCCGCGCCCGCGCCTCCAGGCGCTCGACCAGCGCGAAGAACTCGGAGGTGGGCTGCGACCGCAGTCGAAGCGCGACCCGCTCCACGTCGTGGCGCCGCCGCGCCGCGGCGCCCACCAGCGGGTCGCCGCCGGCGGGGCCGAGCACGGCGCGGGTGGGGTCCGTGGGCGCGGCGCCGTCGTAGAGCAGGAGCAGCTCCGCGGCTTGCCGGCCGTTGTCCGGCAGGCGGCGCGTCCCTGGGCCGCGGCCGTCGAGGGCGCTCCTCAGGTCGCGCAAGAAGTCCGGGAGCCCGAGCACCTCGAGCACCGGTGAGGCCCCGCCCGCGGCCTCCTGGCGCAGCTCGCGCACCAGCGCGTCGACGGCGCCCAGCGCGTCGGGCTCGAGCAGGCGCGGGGCGTCGGGGTCCGAGGGCTCCCGCGGGCGGATCACGAGCTGGAGCCCGGTGACCCCGCCGAAGCGGGCCTCGACGAAGTCCCGGGTCTGGCGCAGCGGGTGCTCCGGGGGGAAGTCGCCGAGCACCCGCGACTCGATCGTGACCCGCGCGCCGCACACCAGGCAGGCCGCGCCGGCGAGGGCGAACGCCCCGAGCACCAGGGCTCGCCGCTCCCGCGCCAGACGGAACGCGCCGCGCCCGAGCCGGGCCCCGAGCCAGCCGCTGCCCAGGGGCGGGACCAGCCGCGGGCCGAGCAGCCGGCCGACCGCCGGGAGGCTGGTGAAGCACACGACCCACGCCGCGAGCACGCCCACCGCGATCGGGAGCCCGAGGGTCTGGATCAGGGGCACGTCGCTCCACCACAGGGACGCGAAGGCCGCGGCGCTGGTGAGGCTGGTCATGAGGCAGGGGCCGCCGGCCTCGAGCAGGGCGCGCTCGAGGGCCTGGCGCCGGGGCACCCCGGCTTGGACCAGGCGCCCCAGCCCGCCCAGGGCGTGGACCACGTCGCCGATCCCGGCCACCAGCAGGAGCACCGGGAACGCCGCCGGGCTCAAGAGGGTCAGCGGCAGCCCGCAGAGCGACATGAACGCCAGCGCCCACAGCCCAGCCAGCCCGACCACGAGCACCCCGAACACGACCGCCAGCGGCCGCCGCAGGATCAACCCCAGGACCGCGAGCAGCACGAGGAGCGCCAGGGGGAACACACGAAGCAGGTCCTGGCGCATGAGGGCCAGCACCTCCTCCCGCACCACGAGCACCCCGTCGAACCAGGCGCGCTCCCCGGGCGCGAGCCAGGCCGCGACCTCGGCTCGCAGGTCGGCCACGAGCTCCCGGCGGTGCGCCGGCGTGTCGTGCCAGGGGGCGATCGCCACCCGCAGCGCGGCCAGGGTCGCGTCCGCAGAGACCACCCGGTTCGCGTAGAGCGGGTTCTCGAGCAGGTCCGGGGGCAGGGGCGCGTCGGGTCGAAACAGCGGACCCACGTCCAGGAGCTCGCCTTCGCCGCGCACGTAGGGGGTGTGGCTGAGCGAGCTGACCGCGTCGGGGTCGACCCAGCGGTGCTCCGCCAGGCGCACGGTCAGCGCCTCGAGCCGCGCGAGGTAGCCGGGGTCGAGGGCGTCCGGGGTCTCGAGCAGGACCAGCGCCCCGCCGTCGTCGCGGCCGAAGTCGGCGCGCATGGCGGCGAAGGCGGCGCGGTGCGGGTCGTGGACCGGGAACACGGTGTCGATCGAGGGGTCGAGCCGCGGGAGCCCCAGGCGCCCGGGCGCGAGGCCCAGCGCCGCCTCCAGCGGGCCCGGGGCCAGGAGCACCCAGGCGCTGAGCGCGCTGACCGCGAGCACGCCCGCGAGCGCCGTCCAGGGGTGCCGGGTCGCGAGCTTCACGCGGGCACCCAGTCCAGTCCGTCCCGGGTCAGGCGCCAGGCGCCGCGCACGGCGCCGGGGACCGCGGCTTCGAGCTCCCGGCGGAAGGCCTCGGCGATCGCCGCCTCCCGGGCCTTGAGGTGGAAGGTCACCGCCAGGCGCTCCCCGGTGCCGCCGCAGCCCACGCTGCACAGGCGGTGGGCCTTGACCAGGGGGTAGCCGACCACGAGCCGCACGTGCTCCGCCAACGGGCCGCGGATCCAGTCGTCGCCGATCCAGGAGAGCATGGCGGTCCGCGTGCGGTCGCTGACCCCGCGGCTGACCGCCTCGGACAGCGCCTGCTGCAGGATCCAGGGCGCGAAGCGCAGCGGGCCGGCGAAGGCCCGGGCGCCCGCGGCCACGCGCCCGAGCTGCCACTCGGGGCGATACTCCCGCGCGCGCTGGGCGCCGACCTCGGCGCACAGCGCCTCGAGGGCGGTCTCGGGGCGCACGTCGAGCTCGAGCTCGACCATGCCGCAGCCGTTGCGGTCGGTCTCGAGCCCGCACAGCGTGCGCAGGTTCACGGGGAGCGAGAGGTTCAACGCCAGCGGGCGGCCCACGAGCCGGACCGCGGCCCGCGCGAACAGCGCCGTCACCAGGTCCGGGACCGAGCTCTCCCAGCGCCCGACGAGCTCGCGCACCGAAGGCCCGTCGAGCTCCCAGGTCAGGGACCAGCGGGGGGCCGGGGTCCAGCCGCGGAAGGGGTAGGGCACCCGCCGCCCGACCCCCGGGCGCGGGAGCCCCTCGGCCGCGGCGAGGGGCGCGAAGGGGTCCGTGAGGTTCGGGGTCCAGGGCCAGAGCGGGAGGTCGAACAGCCGGGCCAGGACCCGGAGCACGAGCTTGCCGAAGGTCACCCCGTCGCAGAGGCCGTGGTGCACCTCCCACAGGATCGCGCGGCGCAGGGCGTAGATCCGCGCGGGCGGGCTGCGGCGAGGGTCGATCCGGGTGCCGAGGGCGCCGAGGTCGTCGCGGATCCGGGCCGGCTCACCCTCGATCCAGCCTGCCGGGGTGAAGCGCCAGCCGAGGGGCGGGAACTCCGCCGCGGTCTCGGCCCAGGCCCGCGCGAGCTTGGCGCGGTCCAGCGGCGCCTCGAGCACGATCAGCAGCGTGAAGCAGTAGGGGCTCGCCCGCCGGTCCCCCATGAGGAACATGCGACCGAGGACGCCGAGCGGCGTACGGCTCACGTGCAGGTCACGTTTCAACGGAGGTGCCTCGAAAAGAGAAACTTAAGTCATTCGCCGAGTCCTCGCCTGGGACCGGTGAGGGGAAAACGAAAAGCCTTGTGGGCTCGGAGCAGGACTTGCTCATACCCGCTCCATGACCGACCCGATCCGACAGCGTGGGACGCAAACCGCCTCGACCGCGGGCCAGGCGTCCGCGGACCGCCCCGCAGAGGACAGGCTGCACCTGGACCCCGCGGGCTTCGCGGGCTTCGTCGAGCGCGACCCTCGGGCGCGGGCGCTGCTCCCCGAGCACCTCCCGGGTCAACCCCTGCACCCGGACCGCCACCCGCTGCTGCGGGAGACCCTGGCCTGGGCCTCGCGCAACGGGCAGGCGATCGTGGTCGGCCCCGTCCAGGGCGACTTCGACTGCCAGCTCCCGCAAGTCCACCTGGACCTGGAGAACCGGGTCATGGGCGGGAAGGAGGCCCCCTGGGGCCGAACCCACCTCGTCGTTCACGACCTGCTCCACCACTACGTGGGGCAACTCCGGGTGCGCCCCGAGGACGTGACCCCCGAGCGCCTGCCCCTGACCCAGAAGCGGATCCACCAGGCGGCCATGCTCGGCGAGGCCCTCGCGACCTACGCCACCATGGGCGGCTACTTCTCGGACTACGGCAACGCCCACAACGCGCAGCGCGGCGAGGGCAGCACGATCCAGCGCGGGGGCGTGTTCTCCTTCGTGCGCAGCGAGCCCGCGGTCCTGCGCGGGGTGCTCGCCTCCTACACCGGCGGCGAGCCCCTGGCCGCGTTCCTGCGCGAGGAGCTGACCCCCGAGCGCCTGCTCGAGCAGCGCCGAGGTCGGGCGGTGTTGGCCTGGCCGTCCCTCGCGAACCTGAGCGGCGGGCGCTTCCGCGACCTGCTCTACCGGCTCGAGGCCGCGGTGATCCCGCGGATCGCGCCCCGGGTGTTCCCGTTCTTCTACTGGAACCGCTCGGTCTACAGCGTGGCCGCGTTCCAGCGCGAGTGCCGCGAGCTGGCCCGGCGCTACACGCAGCCCTGGCACATGCAGTGGCAGGCCGACTTCGACGACGGCCACAGCTTCGCCGAGGTCCGGGCCCGGGCGCTCGCCGGCCTGCGCGGCCTGGCGCGGAAGGACCCGGGCTTCCTGCGCGCGGTGCCCCACGAGCTCGGCCCCGGCGGGTTCCGGGTCAACCACGCCAAGCAGCAGGTGCGGCTCTTCGCCCGCGCCCTGGCCGAGCTGCGCCCGGCCCTCGACCACGCCCCGGCGTTCCAGGCCGCCCTCGACCGGGTCTACGCCCTGGCCCAGGAGACCTTCCACGCCGACCCGCGCGCCGTGGCCGCCTGCGACGCGCGCTTCCAGGCCGCGAAGGCCGAGCTCCTCGCCCGCTGGCGCGCCGAGCGCCCCCTCGAGCTCCAGGGCAGCCGCCGGGACTTCCTCGAGAACCCCCTGCGCTTCCTCCAGGACCCGGGCACCCGCGACGCCAACGAGGGCGCGCGCACCCGGATCTCCTGGCGCGAGCGCTGGAGCCGCGTGCGCCAGGCCCTGCGCCGGATCGTGGGCGAGCGCGTGTCCGCCGAGGAGCGCGCCTGGGTGCTCGAGGCCTACGCCGCGATCGACCCCGAGGCGCTCTGCGCTGCGACCCCTCGCGCCCGCCCCCGGCGGGAGTTCGTGGGCTCGGCCAGCACCGCCGCCTGACTACTGACTGGCGCCCTTGCCCTCGAGCTCCTGCAGCAGGCCGGGGTAGACGTCCTCGTAGAAGTTCGAGTTCATGGAGTGGCCCCACACGACCTGACGGTCGAGGTGCTCGCCCTGGGCGTCGACGGCCCACACCACGAGCTTGGCCCAGCCGCGCTGCGGCTCGAACCCGACGGTGAACTCGGGGGACATGAACGTGCCGTCGGCGATCCCGAACAGGGGCACGGGCAGGGCGGGGACGCCGACCTTGTAGGCCGCGTCGGTCATGCCCAGGCTCGCGGCGCGCAGCTCGAGGATCACCTCGGCCCGCGCGCGCTCCTCCACGAGCTTGGCCCCGGACTGGATCAGGCGCTGGCGCAGGTTCGAGAGCACGAACCCGCGGTCGAGGCTCGCCAGATAGGCCTCGCCCAGGAACACCTGCTTCCCGGCCCAGGCGCTGGCGTCGTAGCGCGCCAGCGCGCGGTTGGCCGCGGTCGAGATCAGGAGCTGCTCCGTCGAACCCCGGGCGACGGTGGTCTCCCGGGCCCCACCCTGACAGCCCGCGAGCGCGAGCACGAGCGCTAGGACGAGGCCCCTCACCCGACGAACTTGTATCCCACCCCGTGCACCGTGAGCAGGTGCACCGGGTGCTTGGGGTCGGGCTCGAGCTTGCGCCTGAGGTTCAGCACGTGGGTGTCCACGGTGCGGGTCGTGGGGTAGCGGTCGTAGCCCCACACCTGGTTCAAGAGCTCCAGGCGGTCCACCGCCTGCCCGGGGCGCTCGACGAGGTAGCGCAGCAGCTCGCTCTCGAGGTAGGTCAACGCGATCTCCTGCTCCCCCTTGTGCAACACATAGCGCGTGAAGTCCACCCAGAAGGTCGGACCGCGGTAGGTCTCTTGGACCAGCGGTCCCCGGCGCAGGATCGCCCCGATCCGGGCCATGAGCTCGGCCATGGAGAAGGGCTTGGTCACGTAGTCGTCGCCGCCGACGGCGAAGCCCAGGAGCCGGTCGGGCTCGGCGGTCTTGGCGGTGAGGAACACCGTAGGGGTCGTGACCCCCTGGCCGCGCAGCTCGCGCAGGAGCTCGAACCCGTCGCCGTCGGGGAGCATGACGTCGAACAGGAACAGCCCGACCTCGGGGCTCACGAGGCCCCGGGCCTCGGCCACGCGCCCGGCTTCGAGCACGCGGTAGCCCTGCTGCGCGAGGTTCTGCCCGAGCAGGAAGCGCAGGTCGGGCTCGTCCTCCAGGACTAGGACGGTGTGGACGGTCGCTGGCACGGCAATCGGACCTCGAGCTCGGCGCCCCCCGAGGGGGACGCGCGGTGGGTGAGTCTACCCCCGAGCGCGGCGACGCCGTCGCGCAGGAGCAGGAGCCCCAGCCCCTGCGCGGCGCGCTCGCCGGGCGGGAAGCCGGGGCCGTCGTCGGCGTAGCGCAGGCGCACCTGGCTCCCCAGGGCCTGGACCTGGAGCTCGACCTGGCGCGCGCCCTGGGCGTGCTTGCGCGCGTTGGCGCAGAGCTCGCGCACGAGGTCGGCCACGAAGGCCCGGGGCGCCTCCAGGTCGTGGGTCGCGGGGTCGACGTCCAGGGCCAGCTCGACCCCGTGGGCGGCCAGGGCCTCGCGCTCCTCGGCGGCCACCTCCTCGACCACCGCGCCCACGGGCGCCGGGGAGAGCGGGGCCGTGTGCAGGCTCAGGTGCCGCAGCAGGCGGCGGATCGCGGCGGTGAGCCGCGCCTCCTCGCGGACCACGATCGAGAGCGCGCGCTCGCGGCCCGCCCCCTGGAGCGAGCCGTTCTCCAGGCTCTCGCAGGCCGCGCGCAGGAGGGCCAGCGGCGTCTGCAGCTCGTGGGTCGTGCGCACCAGGAGCTGCTCGCGCTGCGCGCGCTCGGCGCGCTCGCGGCGCTCGCGCGCGACCCCGCGCCAGAACCCGAAGCCGAACACCCCGAACAGCCACAGCGCGCCCACGGTCAGGGCCACGGTCTGCAGGCGCAGCGCCGTGCGCTCGGCGTCGGGGTCGCGCAGGTTCACCGACACGATCCAGCGCGAGAGGGGCTCCGGGAGCACGAGCTCGGCCTGGGCGTGGGGCGCCCCGGGCGCGGGGGGCTCGGTGCTCAGGACGCCCACGTAGCGCCCCTGGGACTCCTGGGCGAGCTGCGCGCGCAGCGTCTGGGCCAGGGCGTCCAGGTCCCACTCGGTCAGCCAGCCGCTGGGGCCGGGGCCTCCGGGCGCAGGGGTCCAGCTCACGGCTCGCCGGCTGGCGGTCAGCTCGCGGGTGCGCCGCGGGTCGAGGGCCTCGGCGAAGGCCGGCAGCGGCTCCGGCGCGTCCTCGGGGGCGCGCTGGACGAGGGCCCCGTCGCGGTAGGTCCACAGCGCGCGCACCTCCGCGGGCAGCGCGCCGTGGCGCGCCTCGAGCTGCAGGTCCTGGAGCAGCTGCCGCGCGAGCACCTGCTGCCGCGCGCCGAACTCGGTGCAGCCGTAGCGCAGGGTGTCCTTGACCAGGTCCTTGCTCCACACGCTCAGCGCCAGGGCCAGCGCCGCGAGCAGGGTCCCCGCCCCGCCCACGAGCCAGGCGGAGGTGGGCAGCGCACGCCAGGAGTGGGGGCCGGCCAGGAGCATGCCTCGAAGTCTAGCGTTCGCGCCGAGGCGAGGTGTCGAGATCTGTCAAGCCGCGGACGGCCCGGGAGTCCCCGTGGGGCGCTCGCTTCAGGGGCCTCCTACATGCGGAGGGTCTGCGTGGGTCGCCGCGATCGCGCCGGCGAGGCAGGGGGATCGCGGGCAGGGCTTTTCCCGCCCGCGCGACGTCGGGCCGGTTCGTGCGCGCCATGCAGGGTGGGGCGCGGAGTTCACCCCGCCCGCGCGTCCCGGTCGGCGCCTTCTGCCGTAGGGGCGCAGCTTGCCTGCGCCCATCCCATCGCGACGCGGTCGCGCGCTGCAGGGCTTCGCCCGGTCGGCGGCCTTTGCGGGGTGCAAACAGGATGGGCGCAGGCAAGCTGCGCCCCTACATACGAGCCTCCTCGAGGCGGCGTCGCAGGTAGGCCGCGGGAACCCAGCTGGCGTCGCGCGCCGGGACAGGACCGCAGCCCCTCACGGGGCAGGAGGCCGGCGCGAGGTCCGGCGGCTCACGCCAGGCACGCAGGGCAGGATTTCGCCGGGATTTTCCGTCACGCCCGCGCGCAGGGGTCGATCCAGCTTCTCCGCGCCTGCGCCCCGAGCGCGGGGAGGGGCTCTGGATCGGTCGTTGCCCCGCGCGTCCGCTCCCTGAACCCTCGACCCCTCCCCCGCTCGGCTGGCCGCGCTGGGCGCTGCTCGTGGTCGCGGCATTTGGCGGTGACGCTCCCACCCTGCGCTGCTGAGTTCCTGTGTTCCGACGACGACTACGTGGTGGTTGGCAACCAGTGGATCAAGAGCCTGAGCACCTGCCGCCCTACTTCGACCCCTGGGGCCCGGTGACGCACTCGGCCCAGGAGTTCCTCCCCCTGCTGCAGACGAGCCTGGCGCTGGACCACGCGCTCTACGGGCTCGAGCCACGAAGTTCCACCTCACGAACGCCCTGGTCTACCTGGCCGGGGTCCTGGCGCTGGCGGACCTCCTGCGGCGGATCGGCGCGGGGCCGCAGGCGGCGCTGGCAGGCGCCCTGGCCTTCGCCCTGCACCCGCTGCACACCGAGAGCACCGCCTGGGTCGCCGACCGCAAGGCGCTCTTGAACGGGCTGCTGGTGGTGCTCGCGCTCACGGCCTGGGTCCGCTTCCGGCGCAGCGGACGCCCGGGCTGGTGCGCGCTCTCGAGCCTGAGCTTCCTCGCCGCCTTCGGCGCGAAGTACACCGCGGCCTCGTTCCCGCTGGCGCTCCTGGCCCTCGACCTGACCGTCCTCCGCGACCCGCGGCGCACCTGGGCCCAGCGCACGGTGCCCCTGCTCCCGGCCTGCGCGATCGCGGGCGGCATGACGCTGCTCGCGATCACCCTCGGGGCGGAGCACGCCACGATCAAGCCCGCCCCCGGCCACGGGCTGCGCTTCGTGAGCAACGACCCGATCCTGCTCCTGCACGCCGCTTTTGGCGCTCTGGCCTCCCACGGATACGCGCCTACGCCCTCTGGCCCCTGCGCGAGGCCGACCGCGCTCACCGCCCTGGGGCTGCTCGCGTTCCTCGCCCTCGCCGGGGGGAGCTGGGCCGCCCGCCGGCGCGCGCCGCTCCTGGCGCTCGGCGGCGCGCTGTGGCTCGTGTTCTTGCTCCCGGTCTCGAACCTGGTGCCCAAGGGGCTGTGGTTCGCCGAGCGCTACCTGTTCCTCCCCAGCCTGGGCCTGGCCTGCGCGGTGGCCTGGCTCTGGAGCGCCTGCCGCGGGCCGGACCCGCGCCGCCGCGCGGCGCGGCTGCTGCTCGCGCTGTGGCTGTTCGGGCTGGGGGCGCTGACCGCGCTGCGGCTGCCGGTGTGGCGCGACTCGGTCACGCTCTGGACGACGACCTTGGCGCACCCCTGGGGCAACCCCGCGGGCTACGACCAGCTCGGGCTCTACTACCTCACGGTGGCCCACGAGCCCGCCACCGCGCAGCGGGTGTTCGAGGACGGGCTGCGCGAGCTCACCGCCCGCGGGACCCTGCGCACCCAGCTCGGGATCGAGCTGCGCTACCACCGGCTGCTGTGCGTGATCCTCGCGGGCGACCTGACGAGCGCCCGGATCGAGTGGCAGCAGCTCCAGGCCGCGTGCCTGGCCAGCGCCGACCCGCGCAGCCGACCCGCCTCATGGCATTCGGCACCTCTGCTCTTGCCCCCACGTGCTCGTGCCGCTGGAGCCGCCCCGGTGAACCGCCCCCTCGTGGCCCTGATCGTGGGCACCCGCCCCGAGGCGATCAAGCTCGCCCCGCTCTACCGCGCCGAGGCCGACGGCCGCTCGCGCGCCCCGTGGCCACGGGCCAGCACGCGGAGCTCTTGGACCAGGCGCTGCGGCGCAGCGCCTGATGCTCGACGCGTCGCTCGCGGTCTACGCCCGGCCAGACCCTGCAGGCTGACCGCCGCGTCGCCTGGTCCAGGCCTGGGCGGCACGCTCGCGGGCTCGAGCCGGCCTGGGTCGTGGTCCAGGGCGACACCCGCAACGCGTAGCCAGCGCCCTGTGCTTCACCCGCTTGAGGGCTGCGCCTGGCCCGTCGAGGCCGGGCTGCGCTCGAGGGACCTGCGCGACCCAGTTCGGGGAAGCGGCGGCGCCTGATCGGGGTCCTGGCGTTGCCCTACGCTGCGCCACCCGGGCGCCCGCGATCCTGCTGGCGGAGGGGGTCGCCGGGCGCGGTGCTGAGGCGGAACACGGTGGTGAGCGCGGTGCCCGCTGCCGCGGCGGAGGTCCGGGACCAGGGCTCCCGGACCCGACCCTGGCACCCTCGCGGCGGCGGAGTCCCTGGTGCTCGTGACCCTGCCGCCGGAGAGCTTCGGGCCCAAGCTGGAGTCCGTGGCCCAGGGGTTGGCGGAGCTACCTTCAGCGCGCCAGCGCCCGCAGGCGACCCTCGCGATCGGTGCGCCCAGACCCCGCGGTCGGCCCGTGCTGCGCGCCGGCACCTGGACGAGGCTCGCGAACGTGCGCCTCGCGCCATGGGCTACCACGCGACTTCGTGGGGCTCCTCGGCGCCGCGCGGCTTTGCTCACCGACTCGGGTGGAGCCAGAGGAGGGCGTGGCCCTGGGCAAGCCCTTGCTCGTGGTGCGCGAGCGACCGAGCGCCCGGAGGCAGGGACGGGAGGGGACGCTTGATCGGGACCGACGGCGGCGAGCTGGTGCGCGGGGGCGACGGCGCTCCTCTTGCCCCGCCGAGCCCGCGCGCGGCCGGGCGACACGCCTTCGGCGACGGGCGCGCCAGCGAGCGGATCGCTGCCCGACTGCTGGAGGCCCTCCCGTGACCCAGGTGCTCGTGGGCGCTTGACATACGACGAGGCGACCCGGGTCGGTTCGCTGCTCGAGCGGGTCCACGAGCGTGCTCACGGAGGACGGGTTCGCGGTCGAGGTGATCGTGGTCGACGACGGCTCGACCGACGGCACGCCGGACGTGGTCCGCGCGTCACCAGGCCCGCATGCCGATCACCTGCTCAGCACGCCCAGAACCAGGGATTGGGGGCGACCCTGCGCGACGGGCTGCGCGAGGCGGTCTCCCGCTGCGGCGACGACGACGTGGTCGTGGCCATGGACGGACAGCACCCACACCGGGGCTGATCAGCCGCGCTGGTGCGCCAGATCCGCGAGGGCAGCGACGTGACGGATGCTCGCGCTACCAGCCGGGCTCGCGGGTGGTGGGTCCCCGCTCCACCGCCGGGCCCTGAGCCGCGCGGCGAGCGTGGTGTTCTGCGCCTGACGCCGGCAGGGTCAAGGACTTCACCTGCGGGTATCAGCTACCGCGGCGCGGTGCGCTGCACGAGGCCTTCGCCCAGTTCGGCGACGGCTTCGTCGACCCCAGCAGGTTCGAGGTCATGGTCGACGTGCTGCTGCAGCTCGGGAAGCTGAACGTGATCTTCAGCGAGGTCCCCGCTGATCTTGCGCTACGACCTCAAGGCCAGCAAAGCAAGCTCAAGATCGCGCGGACCGTCGTCCGCAGCCTGGCCCTCGTGGCCCGCCGTCAGCTGGAGCGCTGGTGGACACCGGCGGGGTCCCGGCCCGCGAGCGCGACGCCTACTACGGCGAGGTCTACGGCGACTACGCCGCGCAGAACCCGGCGCACAAGCTCGCGTTCTACCGCGCCTGCTCGAGGACGCGCACCCGCCTGACCCGCGCCGCGTACTGACGTGTTGCGCCTTCGGCGCGTTCTGGCGCGCTGCCCCCGAGCTGGGAGGCCCACGGCTCCGACGTGTCCCCGCGCGATCGCCGCCGCCCGCGGGCGCGCCCGCGCCACCCTGCGGGTCGCTTCCCCCGCCGAGGTCGCGCCCCCGAGCCCATGGGCGCCGTGGTCGCCTGGGACGTGCTCGAAGAGCACCTGCACAGCTCGGGGGCGCCGGCGACGCGATCCAGGCCCAGCTCCTCCCAGCGGGACCTTCAGCTTCGTGGTCCCGGTCTGCGGCCTCAGCGGCCCCCTGGTCCGGCTCCTGGACAAGGACCCCACGCACCTCCACCGCTGGGGTCGCCAGGCCTGGCTCGACTGGGCCGCCCGGCATCTTCGACGTCGTGCGCTGGCAGGGCGTGGTGCGCAAGCTGCTCCCCGGCGGCGTCTGCCTGCCTGCCGCCCCACCCGCCGCCTGCGCGCCCACGCGCCGGCGATCGCGGTCGTCGCGCGCCGGCGCGGGCGGACGAGCCGCCGCTGGCGGGTGAGGGTGAGCGCCGGATCGATCTGGGGAGGTGGGGCAGGGTGGGGACAGCGACCTGCTGCGGCTGATCAGCACGGCGCCCCCCTGCCATGACGCTCCAGGAGGAGCCCGTCTTCCACGAGTGGAGGCAGCCCTCACCCGGGGTCATCGGGCTGGTCCGCACGACACGAACCAGGGTACGATCGGCCCGGCCCTCGAGGCCCGCCCCTGCGGCGGAGGCGCTCACTCGCCCTCTTTGCAGCTCGCGCGCGAGGTCGCGAGGAGAATGGGTGCGTCCTGGTCCCGGCCACCACGAACCAGTGCAGACCCAGCGCCGCGGCGAAGCCACCCGCGACGAGGAAGGCCCCCCCGCCGTAGGTAGGCCGCATAGACGCCCCACACATAGAAGGACAGCGACGCTACGGGCGCGCGCTGTAGCGGAAGGCGATCACGAACGCGGCCAGCCCGCGCAGCGCCAAACGTCCAGCGCCCTGGACCCGGCGCCGGGCGCCGGTGGCGACCAGCGCCGCGCTCACGGGGAAGAGGTCCGCCAGGAGCGCCCGCGCGGTGGCGGGGCGGTCCCGCGGGGCGTAGGCCAGGGCGCGGGTGAGGACGTCGCCGGTCCCCGGGGGCAGCGCCGCGAGGGCGGGGTCGGCCTGGCCTCCGGTGCCCGGCCGCCGACCGAGGAGCACCTCGTGCAGGATCACCCCCAGGGCGTAGACGTCGGCGGCGAGGCTCGGGGCGTCGCCCTTGATCAGCTCCGGCGCCATGTAGCCCAGGGTCCCGCCGGTCGGCGCCTGCCGGGTGTCGAGGGACGCAGCCAGGGGCTGGTCCAGGCGCAGGCGCTGCACGTGCTGGGCGAGGCCGAAGTCGATCAGCCGCGGGCGCCCCGCTTCGTCGATCAGCACGTTCTCGGGCTTGAGGTCCCCGTGCACCACCCCTTGGGCGTGGAGTCGGGCGACGAGGTCGAACGCCTCGAGGGTCAGGCCGCAGAGCCGGGCCCGGGCGTCGGGGCTGCGCGCGGCGTCGAGCTCGTGGCGCAGGGTCCCCGGGCACCAGGCGCGGACCAGATAGGGCAGGTCGGAGTAGACCGCCTGCGCGAGCAGCGGCGGGCTCACGGCGCGGGCGGCCCCGGCGCTGAGCTCGAACTCGGTGCGCAGCATGGCGGCCCCCAGCTCGCCCCGCGCGAACTTGACGGCGACCGGGCGCGGCTCGCCGGTGACGGTCTCGGCGCGCCACACCTCGGCGAAGGGACCCTCGGCCACGCGCTCGCGCAGCTCCACGCCTCCGCCGCGCCAGCCGACGTGGGGGGCGTCGCTCACTGCATGAGGAAGTTCCATAGCCGCTGCCCCGGTCGCTGTTTGTAGACCGCCTCGGGCACCCCCAGCGCCCAGGCGTTGAGGGTGGTCGCTGCCAGGGCGAACGCCCAGCCCAGCAGGTTGAGCCCAAGGAAGAACACCAGCCCAATCGACGAGCTTCCGGCGCTCGGCAGCCTCGGCGTTCGCAGCGCGACCAGCGCCACCCCGGCCCCGACCACGAACAGCCCCAGCGCCAGGGCTTTCGCCCCGCGTCGCAGGGTGTGCAGGCGGTGCTCGCGCACCCGGCGGCGGGCGTGCCCGTTGCGCCGGCGCAGGCAGCGCTCCTCCTGGCGGATCAGCCAGCGCAGGTGCGCGGCCACGGCGCTCAGGTCGGTTTGGCGCTGCGCGGGGTCGGGGGCCAGGAGCCCGGCGACCAGGGCGTCGGTGCCCCGGGGCAGGAACGGGTTCAGCTCGCTCGGCTGCACGCCGAAGGCCGGGGAGCGCCCGCACAGCGCCTGGTGCAGGAGCACGCCCAGGGCATACACGTCGCTCGCCGGGCTCGCGGGCTGGCCCTGGGTCAGCTCGGGGGCGAGGTAGTCCAGCGTCCCGGCCAGGGAGCTCCCGTCGAGGGAGACCAGCGACTGGGCCAGCGAGCGCTGGAGGTTGGTCTCGAGCTGCAGCCGGCCGAGCCCCAGGTCGAGCACGTGCACCGCGCCCTCGGCGTCGACCCGCAGGTTCTGGGGCTTGAGGTCCCCGTGGATCAGCCCCGCGGCGTGCAGGCGCCCCAGGGTCTCGACCAGGTCCAGCGCGCGGCGCAGGGCCACGACCTGCTCCGCCGGCTCGAGCACGCCGTCGGGCAGGGGGAAGTCACGGCCCTCGATCCAGGGCATGACCAGGAACGGCGGCTCGTGCTCGAGCTGGACCTCGAGCAGGGGCACGACCCGCGGCTCCTCGGCGGCGGCGGTCTGGAGCGCGGCCTCGCGGCGCAGGTGCTCCACGAACTGGGGCTCGCGGGGGACCTTGAGCGCGACCTCGGCCGGGAGCTCTGCGGCTTCGCCGGGCAGGGGCCGCGCGCGCCACACCTCGCTGAACCCGCCGACCCCCGCCCGCGCGACGAGGGTGAACCGACCGAGGACTTGACCTGCGACGAGGGGCTCCACGCCTCCGGTGTAGCACCGCCCGCGAAACTCTGCACCCGGCTGAAAGATCCCGCGCGGGGCCCGGTTCTAGGGGGCGTGAACCGGATCGGACTCGTCTGTCGTTTCAAGCCCCTGCACCTCGGCCACGCCGCGGTGCTGCGCGCGGTCTGCCGCCTCGGCGACGAGGTCACGATCGGCGTGGGCAGCGCCAACCGCTACGACCGCAAGAACCCCTTCAGCTTCGACGAGACCGCGGAGCAGCTCGCGGCCTACCTCGGCCCGCGCTTCCAGAACTGGCGCGTGATCCCGATCGAGGACCTGGGGCACGGCCCGCGTTGGCGGGCCCTGGTCGAGGAGCGCTTCGGGCCGCTGGAGCTGTTCGTGAGCGCCAACGACTACGTGCGCGAGCTGCTCGCGCCGGTCTACCCCCTGGCCCACCCGCTGGAGCTGATCCCGGCGGAGGACCGGGTGCCGGTCGACGGCACCGGGGTCCGCCGGGCCATGGCCCGGGGCGAGGCCTGGGAGCGCCTCGTCCCCCCCGAGACCCAGGCCTACCTGGTCGAGCGCGGCCTGCCGGAGCGGTTCCGGCGCGAGTTCGGCCTCGAGACCTTGGCCCTGGAGCAGGCTCCGGGGACCCGTGAGGAGGTGACCCGTGTATTGCTGGGGTGACGACATGAGCAACTGGGCCAACGCCCAGGCCTACACCTACAAGGGCGGCGCGTCCGCCAAGCGCCAGCGCAAGCAGCTCGCCCAGACCGCGCAGCGCCGCGGCGGGCGGACCTACGAGCGGCGCAAGGCCCCGAGCCAGGTCGTGCTGCCCAAGGGCCGCACGATCACGACCCAGAGCACCACGCCGCTGGTGGTCGGGGTCGACGTGACCGGCTCCATGGCGAGCTGGCCCGGCGAGATCTTCGACCGACTCCCGCTGCTGTATCAGACGCTCTCGCAGTATCGGCCGGACCTCGAGGTCAGCTTCGTGGCGATCGGCGACGCGACCTGCGACCGCTACCCGCTCCAGGTCTGCGACTTCGCCTCGGGGGTCGGGCTCGAGGACCAGCTCAAGGCGCTCTACCCCGAGGGCGGCGGCGGCGGGCAGTCCAAGGAGAGCTACGAGCTCTTCGCCTACTACCTCCTGCACCACTACCGCGCGCCCAACGCCGAGGAGCCGTTCCTGATCCTCTACGGCGACGAGGGCTTCTACGAGCGCGTCTCCAAGGCGCAGGTCAAGCACTTCTGCGGCGGGGCCGCCCAGGGCAACCTCGACTCCGCTTCGCTCTGGGGTCAGGTGGCCGAGGCCTGGAACCTGTGGCACCTGCGCAAGCCCTACAGCCCCAGCATGGAGGCCGAGGTCCACGGGCAGTGGGCGGACGCGATCGGCGCCGAGCGGATCCTGCTCCTCGACGACGAGCAGCGCGCGGTGGACGTGGCCCTGGGCCTGATCGCGCGGAGCTGGGGCGAGTTCGAGGACTTCGAGGAGAACATGCTCGCCCGTCAGGACGCGCAGAAGGTCGCGGCCCTGCGCGCCAAGCTCGACGCCGCCGGGAGCCTCTAGTGCCCCGCGCCCGAGCGGGGGCCGTGGTGACCGTGGGCCCCCACGCCCCCTTCGTGGGCGAGGTCGCGCGGCACCCGTTCGTGGTTGGGCTGCGGCTGAACACGGTCATGCCCTACCGCGGCACCCGGCGCGAGGTGCTCGAGCGCCTGGCCAGCCACGGCCAGCCGCTCCTGATCGACCTCAAGGGTCGCCAACTGCGGGTGGCCGAGGCCGCGGTCCCGCCCTTCACCGCGGTGCGCCTCAGCCACCGGATCCAGGTCCCTACCCCCTGCACGGCGGTGTTCAAGGGCGGGAGCGAGCGGGTCGAGGTGTTGGCGGTCGACGGCGACCGCCTGATCCTGGCCGACGGGCCGCAGCGCGTGCTCGGCCCCGGGGAGTCGGTGAACCTCCCGCACCCCGAGCTCGAGGTCGAGGGCGTGCTGACCCGGGAGGACGAGGCCTGGATCGCGGCCGCCCGCGAGCTCGGGCTGCACGACTACCTCCTGAGCTTCACCGAGGCCCCCGAGGACCTGGACGCGGTGCGCGCCCTCGACCCGCGGGCGACCGTGCGGGCCAAGATCGAGTCCCAGAAGGGCCTGGCCTTCGCGAAGGCGCACCCCGGGACCCCCCTCATGGCGGCGCGGGGCGACCTCTACCTGGAGGTCGAGCACCCTCACGAGGTGCTGGCCGCGACGCGGGCGGTGCTCGCCTGCGACCCCGGGGCGATCGTGGCCAGCCGGATCCTGGACTCCCTGGCCTGGCAGGGCGAGCCGACCTGCGCCGAGCTCGGCGACCTGGCCTTCCTCAGCGGAATCGGCTACCGGCGCTTCATGCTCGGGGACGAGGTGTGCCTGCGGCGGGACACGGTGCTCGAGGCGCTGAACGCGCTCGAGGCCACGGTCCTCGCGGAGCTGGGCCGGTGAGGATCGCCCTGGCGCAGGTCGCGACGGCGGTCGGCGACGTCTCTGGCAACGCCCGCCGGATCGCCGACGCGATCCGCGAGGCCCGCGGTCGCGGCGCGGAGCTCGTGCTGTTCCCCGAGCTGGCCCTCGCCGGCTACCCGCCGGACGACCTGCTCTTGGACCCGGGCTTCCTGCGCGCGATCGCCGCCGCCCTCCCCGAGCTCGCGAACGTGGCGCCGGAGCTCCCGGTGATCCTGGGGGCGCCGGTGCTGGTTGCCTCGGGGGGTGCGTCGTCCAATCCTCGTAGGGGCGCAGCTCGCCTGCGCCCATCCCAGCCGCGAGACGCCTACGCAGCCCGCGGAGCTGCACCCGCGGAGGGTCTGGTGGGGATGGGATGGGCGCAGGCAAGCTGCGCCCCTACAGCGGAGCGCCAGGTCGCCTGGCCCTCAGGGCGAGACGCTTCCGCGCTCCGCCGAGCTGGACCCGCGGAGGGCGTGGCGGGGGTGGGAAGGGCGCAGACGAGCTGCGCCCCTACAGCGGATCGCCAGGTCGCCTGGCACGCGGAGGGTCTGGCGGGGGCGGGCTGGACGCAGGCGAGCTGCGCCCCGGCGCGCCCGCGACTGCTGAACGCGGCCGTGCTGTTGCACGGGCGGCAGGTGCGGGCCGTGCGCGGCAAGCGCCTGCTGCCGGGGACCGACGTGTTCTCCGAGCCGCGCTACTTCGCGCCGGGGGAGCCCGCGCCGCCCCTCGAGCTCGGCGGGCGGCGGGTGGGGCTCCTGGTGTGCGAGGACCTGTGGGACGAGGTCTACCCCGAGTCGCCGGCGACGGAGCTCGTGGCCCAGGGGGCGGACTTGCTGCTGTGCCTGAACGCCTCGCCGTTTCGCCGGGGCGTGCTCGCCGAGCGCCTGCGCCTCGCGCGCAGGCCGGGGGTCGACCTGGCCTACGTGAACGCGGTCGGCGCGCAGGACGAGCTGATCTTCGACGGCGGGAGCTTCGCCGTGGGCGCCGACGGCCAGCTCCGCGCGCTCCTGCCCACCTGCGAGGAGGCGCTGGCGGTGGTCGACCTCCAGGGCCCGCCGCCGCGGGTCACGCTCCCGGACGACGGGCTGCGCACGCACCAGGCGCTCCTGCTCGGGATCCGCGACTTCCTCGACAAGAACCGCCTGCCCGGGGCGGTGGTGGGGGTCAGCGGCGGGGTGGACTCGGCCCTGGTCCTGGCCCTGGCGACCGAGGCCCTGGGTCCGGGTCGCGTGCGCGCGCTGCACCTGCCGCTGCGCTACACGAGCGCCGAGTCCCGCGCGCTCTCCCGGGCGCTGTGTCGGAACCTCGGGGTGGAGCTGCTCGAGCTCGACCTGCAGGGGACCCACGAGGCCGCCGAGCGCGAGCTCGCGGGCGCGCTGCCTCGGGGCCTCGCGGGCAAGGCCGCCGAGAACGTGCAGGCCCGCCTGCGCGGCCTCGCGCTCATGACCTACGTGAACCAGGTCGGCGGCGTGCTGCTCAACACGAGCAACAAGACCGAGCTGGCCCTGGGCTACGGCACGCTCTACGGCGACCTGGCCGGGGGCCTGAGCCCGATCGGCGACCTGACCAAGCCCGAGGTCTACGCCCACTGCCGGCGCTTCTATGCCGACGTGATCCCCTCGGGGATCCTGACCCGCCCCCCCACCGCCGAGCTGCGCCCGGGCCAGACGGACCCCTTCGACTACGACCGCGTCGGCCCGGGCGTCGAGGCCCTGATCCAGGGTCGCGAGCCCCAGGACGCCACCCCGACCGAGCTCGCGGACTGGCGCCGCCGGATCCGCGCCGCCGAGTTCAAACGCCGCCAGGCCCCGCCGGTCCTCAAGCTCAGCGACCGCGCCTTCGGCCGCGGCTGGCGCCTGCCCCTGACCCACGGCTGGGCCGGAGACGCGCCCCCGGACCTCGCGCAGCGCCTTGCGACCTGAGCCTCTCGCGCCGTCAGGGGACTTCCGTAGGGGCGCAGCTTGCCTGCGCCCATCCCGCCCCGGGACGTGTTCGAGAGCGCGGAGCTTCGCGAGCGTGTGCGAGGCTCATTCGGAGCTGGCGTAGGGGGGCCGAGCGTAGAGCTGCTGCTGACCAAGGGCGCGGAAATGGAACTCCGTCGCGACCCCGCCGGGCTGCGCAGAAACGGCGAGGAGCCAAAGTGCCTTCTCCAGGAGTGGCTTCGCGACGTCGTCCCCGAGAGCGAGGGCCTGACAGGACCAAACCAGGAACGTGTGGGCGTAGACCAGGGGACCGGGCAAGGGCCGCTGGTGGGGATCGACTCGATCCCAGTCCCGAAGCGAGTGCTTGGCCTGTTCGAACGTGAACCGGTGGTCGCCGAGTCGGTCGATGTGGAGGGAGAGCTCTTGAAGCTCAGCGAGGGAGGCCTGCCCCTCGAGGCGGTCGAGGAGCCGCACTGCGTGTTCTCGTTCGGCGGACGCCGTCTCCCGCAGGCGCTGGTGCCTGAACGGGTTGAACCTATCGAGCAATGAGAACGCGGCAGGGACGACCCACGAGGGTTCAAAGCCCGCGAGACCTGTGATCCACCCTTCTGTGTCGCTGGGAGCTCCGCTGCGCCCGAGCAGCGAGACCGCAGCCTCATGGCCGCAATACGCCGCCAACTCCAAGCTCGCTTCAGTCAGCTCACCAGCGCGGACTCGTTCCCCCAGATAGAGCACCTCGTCCTCGCGGCTCCGGCTGGCCTGCCACGCGCGCTCGAGGTCTTGGAGGCGGGAGTCGCTCACTTCACGATTCTAGATTGGACCCACGGGTATCTGGGGTCCGCGCGACGCAGTTCGGAGCGCGCCCGTAGGGGAGCAGCTCGCTGCTCCCGGTAGGTCCGTCCAGCCACCTACCGGAGGGAGGGGATCGGAGCCGTGCCTGTCGACACCGCAGCGCGAAACCCTCGACTGCGTCAGGTGGAGGGACGCACAGACCGGGAGCAGCGAGCTGCTCCCCTACCCGTGTGTGGGGGAAGGTCGCCGCTGGATCCCCCGCTTCGCTCGAGCGAGGGGGCCCAACCCTGCACCCCAGTGCGCGTCGGTGGTCCAGCCCCCGGCGCAGCCTGGGCGACCTCGCGCGCCGGAGGTCGTTCGACTCTGCGCACCCTGGATCACCCTGCGCCGAGGGGATCGATTCACTCAGTGCGGCCTCACCCAGGCTGCGCCGAGGGGGTCGACCCAGGCTGCGCAGCCTGGGTGAGGCTGCGCGGAGGGGGTCGACCCAGGCTGCCCAGCCTAGGAGAGGCTGCGCGGAGGGGGTCGACCCCCTCCGCGCGCGCTCGACCACGAATAAGTTCTCCAGAATCTCGTGAATATCTTCGCTCGATCTTCGGGAACCGTTCGTGCGCGGCGAGGCCCAACCGACCGGGCCAGCAGGGTGCTGACCGAACCCGGCCTGGAGCGGGGCCACGGAAGGAGATTCGCCATGAGTTTTTCGATCGATTCGTTCTTGTCCTTCTATCGCCCACGGGCAGGTTGCCTCGTCGGTGTCGCAGGTGGTTTTCACCACCGCCGACTCGCTGCGGACCTCCACGACGAGGCCACTGCGGCGATCGCGGCGGATCGCGACCCTCGACCTCGAGGATGCGCACCGCCTGCGTGGATCCTGCGGCGAGCACGCCCTCGGCGCGGCCCGGGCGCTGGGCGGCGAGCTCGAGCGCGCGTTGGCGCCCTCGACGATTGGCTTGGCCGCTCTGGCGAAGGGCTTTGGGCCCGAGTCCGAGCGCGGCGAGGCCGCCCAGGAGGCGCGGGAGCAGCTCTTCCCCGGAGGCCTGGGCCACACCCACGAACCTGCCCTTCGTGGAGCAGGAGGTCGCGGTGAAGGGCCGCTGCGGCGCGTGGACGACGGCCGTGCTGCGCCAGACCTTGCGTGAGCTGGGCGGCGGAGCAGCATTTACCGCGTGGTGGTTGAGGTCAACCGGCGCTTCGGGCAGGCACTGCACGCGGCGCCGGAGGGCCCGACCTACGACGACCTCGTGGCTGCTCGCCGCGGTGGGGCAGGAGCGGCTGCATTGGATCGTGGTGGACGCCGCCGCCCGGCTGCGAAAAACGTGCCCCCGGGCAGCGCGGAGTGGTTCGCGCTCGATGCTTCGAGCGGGCAGCTCGATGAGCACGAGGCGATCAAGCGCTACCGCCGGCGGCGCGGCGTGGTCGCCGACGATCCGAGACCGGCCACGAGGTGCCGAGGTCGAGGCCCTCGCCCCCGGCGCTCCTGGCCCGCGAACTCCTCGGGGCGTTCGAGGCCGCGTAGCCTCGTTCTGCAGGCGGGGCGGCCTCTGGCCGCCCTCGCCCGCGGGCCCTCCTGCACACGACGACGCCCGCGCCACGGGCGCGGGCGTCGGCCGCGACGAGGCTGGGTCAGCGCTTGCCGAAGGGGACGTAGTCGCGGCTCTCGTAGCCTAGGTAGAGCTGGCGGGGCAGCGCGATCTTCTGCTCGTCGTCGAGGAGCATCTCCTCCCACTGGGCGAGCCAGCTGACGGTGCGGCCGATCGCGAACAGGACGGGGAAGAAGTCCGTGGGGAACTTCATGGCCTGGTAGATCAGGCCGCTGTAGAAGTCGACGTTCGGGCAGAGCTTGCGGTCGACGAAGCAGTCCTCCTCGAGCGCGATCCGCTCGAGCTCCATGGCGATCTCGAGCTTGGGGTTACGCCCGGTGACCCTGAACACCTGGTGCGCCAGCTCCTTGATGATCTTGGCCCGCGGATCGTAGTTGCGATACACGCGGTGGCCGAAGCCCATGAGCCGCTCCTCCTTCTTCTTCACGCCCTCGAGGAACTGGCACGTTCTTCACGTCCCCGATCCGGTCGAGCATGTAGAGCAGGCGGCGCTGCGCCGCCGTGGAGCGGGCCGGGAGCGCGGCCGCCGCGGCGGCCACAGCGAGGAGTAGGGCTCAACTGGTCGCGCCCACCGAGCGGCATGTTGGCCGAGCAGTTCTGCTCGTGGTCGGCGCAGGATGAACAGCACGTCGAAGGCCCGCTCGAGGATCGGGTTGGGCTCAGGGGTCGCGCTCCGGACATGCGGAACACCATGGAGGAAGTTCCCGGTGTAGCTCAGGTCGTTCTGCGGGTAGACGTAGGGCAGGCCCTGGGTGTGGCGGTAGGCGAAGGCGGCCAGCGTCGGGATCTTCGCGATCAGGCGGATCACCTGGTCGTGGCGGATCTCGGCGTCGTCGACCTCCATGGCCCGGGTAGAAGGTCGAGAGCGCGGCGACTGAGCTCACGAGCATGCTCATGGGTTCGCGTCGTAGCGGAAGCCCTCCATGAGCTTCTTCAGGTTCTCGTGCACGTAGGTGTGGTTGGTCACCTTGTCCACGAAGCGCGCGTGTTGGTCCTGGGTGGGGAGCTCGCCGTTCAGGAGGAGCTGGGCCACCTCGAGGAAGGTCGCCTGCTCGGCGAGCTGCTCGATCGGGAAGCCCCGGTAGCGCAGGATCCCCTTCTCGCCGTCGATGAACGTGATCCGGCTCTCGCAGGAGGCGGTGTTCTTGTAGGCCGGGTCGTAGGAGAGCAGCCCGAAGTCCTCTTCGCCGGTCTTGATCTGACGCAGGTCGATCGCGTTGATCGCCCCGTTCTTGATCGGAAGCTCGTAAGACTTGCCGGTGCGGTTGTCGGTAACGGTCAGGCTGTCGGTCATCGCACTTCCCCTGGTGCCAACGTTTCCACGGTCGCTGGCTGGCTGGAGAGTTTAAGCGCCCAGGCGGGCGCCGTAAACACGCGGGTGAAGAGGAGATCGTCGCTCTGGCAGGGCGGGTTAGGATCGGGGTCGTGCGTTCATTTCTCACCACCTGCGTCGGGCTCCTGGCCCTGGCCACCCCGGTGCTCGCCGCGGGGAGCCAGCCCCACGTCCCCCGCGCCCTGACCTGGCTCGCCGAGCAGCAGGCGCGGGACGGCTCCTGGGGCAAGAACGACAAGCTCGCGCTGACCGGCATGTCCGGGCTCGCGCTCCTGGCCAGCGGGTCGACCCCGACCCGCGGGCCCTACGCCCCGAACATTCTGCGCGCCGTCGAGTTCGTGCTCGGGACCCAGACCGACCGCCGGGCGTTCACCCACTCGAGCAGCGGCTACTCCTACATTCACAACCACGGCTACGCGCTCCTGTTCCTCACCCAGTGCTACGGCGAGGGCGGGGAGCTCGACGAGCGCCTGGCCCAGGCGATCCGCCAAGGGGTCAAGGCCACCGTCGCCAGCCAGTTCCAAAACGGCGGGTTCGGCTACGCGCTCTACAGAAAGCCCGGCCCGGCCCAGAGCGGCATGTGGGAGGACGACGAGGCCTCGACCACGGTCAGCCAGATCCAGGCCCTGCGCGGGGCGCGCAACGCGGGCTTCGACGTGCCGCGCCAGGCCCTCGAGCGCGCCGGGGACTACATAGCCAAGTCCCAGCACTCGAGCGGCGGCTTCGTCTACTCGATCGCCGAAGGCAAGATCAAGGTCAGCCTGGTCGAGGGCAGCAACAGCCCGACCTTCGCGATCACCGCCGCCGCCGCCGCCGTGCTCAACGCGCTGGGCACCTACGAGGGCCCGGCCCTCGAGCGCGGCGTCGAGTACATGGAGGCCTTCCTCCCCCCCTCGCGCCGGCGCGAGCGCTTCTTCTACTACGGGCACTACTACGCGGCGCAGGTCATGGCCATGCGCGGGGGGACCCGGGGGCGCCGCTGGCTCGACGCGATCTACGCGGAGCTCGCCGAGCGCCAGAGCTCGACCGGGTACTGGAAGGCCGACCAGGACGACACCCTGGCCAGCGACGACAGCCGGATCCTGAACACCGCCTGGGCGATCCAGATCAGCCTGATCGAGCGCGGCCTGCCCCGCTCCACGAGCGCTAGCAGACGAACGCCGCGGGAAGCGCCACCTTCCGACGTTCTGCCCGTCCGGCGAGCGGCGTGAGCCGCGAGCGCGCAGCGCGCGCAGCGCGCGAGCCCTTTGGGGTGAGGCCGAGGGGCTTTGCCCCGAGGCCGAGGGGGTCTGGGACAGACCCCCTAAGCACGAGCGGCGTGAGCCGCGAGCGCGCAGCGCGCGCAGCGCGCGAGCCCTTTGGGGTGAGGCCGGGGGGCTTTGCCCCGAGGCCGAGGGGGTCTGGGACAGACCCCCTAAGCAGAACGCCGGGGAGGGAACCAGTCCTCCTCGCGCGCGGTGTCGCAGGCGGCGCGGACGAGCTGCGCCAGCTCGGGCTCCAGGAGCCCGCGGGCGAGGAGCGCCTGCTCCAGGCTCGTGGTGCTCGCGTCGTGTTCCCCTCGAACCTCGGCCACGTCCTCCGGGGCGAGGGCCCCGATCCGAACCGCGAGCTTGGCGAACAAGGTGTCGTCTCCGACCACGTCTCTCACTCCTTCTCCCACCGGGGATACGCCCCAGTTACGTGGGTGGATTCGACCCCGTTGAGAAAAACCCGCGGTGAAGCCAGGTAAAGCCTGCGTAGGCCTCGCCTCGGCGCAGGACCTGCCGAGGGTTAGCGCCTGATCCTGGCGCGCGCGCAACTTTGGAGCGACTCTCGCGTTGAGCCCTATGAGGCCCGCTCCCGCGGAGGTTGTATGACTCGTGTGTTCGTTCTCAGCGCCTGTCTGCTCGCGCTCCCCGTCCTCGCTCAGGACACGCCCCCGCCCCCGGCCGACGCGCCCCAGGAGGGCGACGCCGGCGACGGCGAGGACGCGGGCGAACCCGCCGAGGGCGAAGGCGAAGGTCAGGACGCGCCCAAGCGCCGCGGCAAGCGCAACAAGGCGCCGGCCGAGCCCCAGGGCCCGGTGGCCCAGGCCCTGGCCGACATGCTCCACGTCGCGCCCAACTACAGCGAAGGCCGGGTCGAGCTGGTCTACACCTTCGCCGGCGAGGACGAGATCGAGGACTGGGTCAGCAAGGGCTTCCAGCGCGCCGAGCAGACCAACAACCGCGGGCGCGTCCCCCGGCGCCCCGGCGCCAAGAAGGGCCAGAACCGCAGCCTGGCCCTGGCCACCAGCCGCGAGGGCCTCCTGATCCACAAGCTGCCCTTCCTCGCCGACGTCGAGGTCGAGATCACCTGCCACATGGAGCGCGGCGCCACCCGCAGCGACCTCGTGCTCGGGATCGGCGACGCCGGCGTCCGCTTCGGCCAGGCCTTCGTCCGCAAGAGCGGCTCGGGCTTCAAGCTCGTCGACCAGCCCTTCGCCGAAGAGAGCCCCTTCGCCAACGGCCGTCAGGCGACCCTGACCCTCACCGCCAACGGCGCCCTGTTCACCGCCAAGACCGGCAAGGACGACGCCGCCTCCACCGACAAGCTGCGCGAGAAGCAGGCCGGCCAGGTGTTCCTCTACACCACCCAGGCCCACCTCGTCGTGCACCGGGTCGTGATCCGCGGCGCGCTCGACCTCGAGAAGCTGAAGCTGAACTAGAGCGAAGGCGGAGCCTCACGAAAAGGCTGACGAGCGAAGCTCGTCAGCCCCTTTTCGTGGGCTCCGCCTTCGCTCGTTCAGCTTCCGATCCTTAGGGGTCTGTCCCAGACCTCGGCTCGGGGCAAAGCCCCTCGCCCTCACCCCCAAGGGCTCGCGCGCGCTTCGCGCGCGCTGCGCGCTCGCGGCTTCGCCGCTCGCCGGGCGCGCCGCGGCTTCGCCGGGCGTCGCCGCCACGCCCCGGCTTCGCCGCTCGCCGGGCACGCCGGGCGCGCTGCGGCTTCGCCGGACGCATTGCTCCCGCCACGGCTTCGCCGGGCGTCGCCACCACGCCGCGGCTTCGCCGGACGCATTGCCCCGCCACGGCTTCGCCGGGCGTCGCCACCACGCCGCGGCTTCGCCGGACGCATTGCCCCGCCACGGCTTCGCCGGGCGTCGCCACCACGCCGCGGCTTCGCCGGGCACGCCGGGCGCGCCGCGGCTTCGCCGGGCGTCGCCACCACGCCGCGGCTTCGCCGGGCACGCCGGGCGCGCCGATGCGGCTTCGCCGGGCACGCCGGGAGCGCCGCGGCTTCGCCGGGCACGCTGGCGCGCGCTGCGGGCTTCGCCGGACGCATTGCCCCGCCACGGCTTCGCCGGGCGCACCCCCCGCCACGGCTTCGCCGGGGGCGCCGCCGCGCGCACCGCCACGACTTCGCCGCGCGTACCGCCACGCCGCGGCTCCGCCGGGCGCGCCGCCGCGGTTTCGCCTGGCGCTGTGCGCTCGCGGCTTGGCCGCTCGCCACGCCCCTCGGCGGGCGGGGCGCATGCCTTCAGGGGTGTTCTCGGCACGCGTTGTCCAGGGTAGGGGCGGGGCTTGTCCGGGCTTGTCCCCGCCCGGGTGTGTCAGGCCGTCCACCTCTCGGGAGGGAGGGAAACCACGCCGCGCGTCTGCGCCGCGAAGCTCTGCCACACGTGCACGGCTCGGACACGCCCTCCGAACCGCAAGGTGGAGGGACGCACAAACCCGGGCGGGGACAAGCCCCGCCCCTACCCTGGACAACGCACTGAGGCAGGCGACGGAGCTCTGCCCGCTCGGGACCGGGTCGGCCCGCCCTTGGGCAGGGACCGGGGCAGGCGCCGAGGCTGGGCGACGGAGCTCTGCCCGCTCGGGACCGGACCCGCCGGCGTGTCACCGCGCCTGTCACCCCCGCTCGGGGTAGGCTCAGAACATGCAGCTCGGGCTCTACACGGTGCAGGGCGAGGTCGGTCGCGGGGGCATGGGGGTGGTCTACCGCGCCCGCGACCCGTCGGGGCGCGACGTGGCGATCAAGCTCCTGCGCGGGAACCGCGAGTCGACCGGGCGCTACGCCCGCGAGGCGCGGCTGCAGGCGCAGCTCGGGGAGACCGAGGGCTTCGTGCCCCTGATCGACCTGGGGAGCTCGCCCCACGGGCCGTTCATCGTCATGCCCTACCTCGACGGCGGCACCCTCCGCGAGCGCCTCGACGCTGCGGGGCAGATCGCGATCCCGGCCGCGGTCGAGCTCGTGCGTGAGCTCGCGGAGAGCCTCGGGCGCGCCCACGCCCTGGGGATCGTGCACCGCGACGTGAAGCCCGACAACGTGCTCTTCGCCCGCGACCGGCCCCTGATCGCGGACCTGGGCCTCGCCAAGCACTTCCGCCACGACGTCGAGGGCGCCAGCCAGAGCTTCGCGCTCTCCCGCCCCGGTCAGACCCGCGGGACCTTCGGCTACATGGCCCCCGAGCAGCTCAAGGACGCCTCGACCAGCGGCCCTCAGGCCGACGTCTACGCCCTCGGCGCCGTGCTCTACGAGGTCGTGACCGGGCGCCAGGCCTTCAGCGCCGCGACCTTCGTCGAGCTCATGACCCGGGTCGCCGAGGGCCGGGTGGTCCACCCGCGCAAGCTGCGCCCCGACTGCCCGCGCTGGCTGGCGGCGGTGATCGCGCGCGCCCTCGCGGTCGACCCCGCCGAGCGCTACCCCGACGGCGCAGCGCTGGCCGCGGCCCTCGTGCCCCCGACCCCCGCCGCGGCGCCCCGGATCCTGGCGGCGGCCGCCCCCCTGGCGCTCCTCGCCCTGGGCCTCGCGGCCTGGGTCGTCCACTCCCGCGCCGCCCCCGTCGAGTCGACCCCCGCGGTCGAGGTCCCCTCCCCCCCGACCCCCGAGGCGTCCGTCAGCCTGGAGTCGATCCCCGAGCCCCTGCGCGCGCTGGCCGCGCCCGACGCCTCGCCGCGGCTGGTCGCGGTGTGGGGGGACGCGCGCGACGCGGGCCCGATCCTGGCCCTCGCCGCCGACGGCGACGGCGCGCTCAGCGTCGACGCCCGCGGCCTGCGCCGCTGGGGCGAGCTGCCCGAGGGCCTGGTCTTGGCCACCCCCCGCGGGGCGCAGCGCTTCTCCGCCGCGGCCCTCGAGCCCGGGAGCGACCGCGCCCTGACCTCGAGCGACGCCCTGCGCGGCTGGTCCTTGTCCGAGGCCGCGGACCTGGTCGAGATCTCCCTCGAGAGCCCGTCGGTCGCGGTGGCCCTCGCCGAGGGCGGGTTCCAGGGGGCCGTGGCCCTGAACACCACGCTGTTCGTGTTCCGGTGGGCCTCGGCGTGCGCGCCAACGCCGAGCGCCTCCCGAGCTGCACCCGGACCCGGTCACCGCCCTCGCCCTCAGCCGCACCCTGGACGTGCTCTCGGCCAGCCCGCAGCGGGTCTACCTACACAGCCCCGCCGGCGGCCGCGACCTGCCCCACGCCGACGAGGTCGTGGACGTGGCCTTCGCCGAGCCCGGCCCGCGGCCGCTGACCCTGGACGTCACCGGCATGGTCCGGCGCGCGAGCTCGGAGCTGCGCATGGAGGAGGCGACGCCGCCGGCGGCGGACGCCGCCCCCCTGGGGCCGGCGGTGGCCATGGCCCTGACCCCCGACGGGCAGCGCCTGGCGATCGCGCACCTGAACGGCGCCCGGGTCCTGCACGCGGTGCGCGGCGGGACCTGGCGCGAGCAGGGGCGGGTGCTCCTGCCCTCGAGCGGCGGGCGGCTGACCGAGGTCGCCCTCGCGCCCCTGGGCGAGCGCCTCTACCTGGGCACCTCCCGCGGGGCGGTGCTCGCCTTCGAGCTCGAGGACCCGATCCCCCCGCGCCCCACCCCCGCGCGCTGGACCCCGCTGGCTCAGGGCGGCGAGACCCGCGGGCGGCTGAGCGAGACCCCCGAGGCGCTCTTGGCCTGCGGCGACGAGCTGCTCAGCGCCAGCGGGGACGGCTGGGTCCTGGGCTGGGACCCCGCGACCGGCGCCCAGACCCGCGCGTTCCACGTGGGGCGCCCGCTCAACGCCGCGGCGGTCCGCGGGGCGCGGCTCGTGACCGCGAGCGCGCGCGCCCTCAAGGCCTGGGACCTCTCCCAGGACCCGCCCCGGGAGACCGCGCGGATCGGGCTCGCGGGCTTCCTGCTGCACCTGGGGTCGACCCCCAGGGCCGCCGCGCGCTGGCCGGGGACGCCAGGGGCAACCTGGCCCTCGTCGACCTCGAGACCCGCGAGGTCCTGTGGCAGCTCGAGCGCGCCACCGACCTCGGCACCGCCGCGATCCTCGACGACGGGCGGCTCGCGATCGGGCGCGTGGGCAAGGTCGAGGTGCGCGACCCCCAGGGCCAGGACCTCGAGCAAGGGGCGGAGCGCCTGGTCGGCGGGGGGCTCGTGACCGCGATCGCGCCGCTGCCCGGCGGGTTCGTCGCCGGGACCGACCGCGGGGCGATCCTGCGCTTCGCCGACGGGGCCGACAAGCCGCTGTGGATCTCCATGTTCGGCGGCGAGGCGGTGCGTTCGCTGAGCCTCGACGGCGCGCGGGTGCTCGTCGGCATGCGCAAGGGGCGACTCCTGAGCTTGACCCTCGACCACGGCGACACCGCCTGGGAGACTGAGGACGTGGGCGGACCCCAGCTCGTGACCTGCGCGCTCCCCGGAGGCCTCGTCGCCAGCGGGGGGACCTTGGGGGTCCTGCACCTGCGGCGCGCCGACGACGGGGAGCCTGCCTGGCCCAGCTTCGACGGCCACCAGGGGGTGGCCGACGCGTTGAGCTTCACCCCCGACGGGGCGCTCCTCGTCAGCGTGGCCACCGACGGGGCGAGGGGCTGGCGCGAGGCCGGCGACGCGCTCGAGGCGGTGTGGCGCTCGCCCATGGTCTACGGCCTCCAAGCGAGCACCGGCGGCGGGGTAGTCCTGAGCGAGGAGCTCACCCGCCCGATCCGCGCCCGGGATCCCTTGGAGCCGGTGCTCCGCCTGCACCGCCCCTCCGCACCGCCTGCGACCCTGGACCTCGGCGACGACCTCCAGCGCTTCGCGGTCAGCCCGGACGGGCGCCAGGGCTACGCCTTCTTCCGCGAGCCGCCCCGGGGCATGGCCCTGAACCTCGAGTCCGGCGGGCACCTGACCCGGATCCACACCCTCCACGACACCGTGGACGCCTGGGCCTACGCCCTCGACGGCTCCCAGATCGCCCTGGCCACCGGGCACGGGATCCAGATCGAGGACCTGGGCGAGAAGACCGGGGGCCTGAGCCTGGACGGGGTGGGGGCCATGGCCCTCGCGTTCCTCACCGGACCCCAGGACCCGCCGCTCCTGCTCGTGGTGCAGCTCGGCGGCGGGCTCCAGCTGCGCGAGACCTACGAAGGCGAGCTCGTGCGCCGGATCGAGTGCGAGCTGGGGATCGCCGCCCTCTGCGCCGCGGGGGGCCAGCGCTTCCTGAGCCTGACCGGCGACGGCCGCGTGCACGCCTGGGACCTCGCGCGGCAGGACACGCCTCTGGCCGAGCTCTCCCTCGAGGACCCCACCGACCGCGGGACGGCGCTCGCCAGCAACCCGGCCAGCGGGCGGGTCGCGGTCAGCACCGGGCGCGGGCGGGTGCTGCTCTACGCCTGGGAGGAGTGAGCCGGGCGCTTGCGCTTGGGGCCGAAGGCGTCGCGCACGCTGGGGAAGGGGAAGCCCACCACCTGCACGTCGCCCTCGCCGTCGTAGCGCAGCTCCGCGGTGTTGGGCTCGTGCAGCCGCGGGTCGTCGGGGGTGTAGGCGTCGCTGAGGAAGTGCATGCGCTGGTTGGTCGAGCCCACGAAGCGCCGCGCGGTGGTGTAGCGCTCCCGCTCGTAGGGCCCGTCCACGAGCACGTCCACGTGGGGCAGGAGCGGCGAGCGCCGCGCCTGGAGGTCCTCGAGCCAGTAGCCGGTGAAGGCCATGACCGTGAGCCCCGCCGCGCGCACGCCCTCGGCCAGGGGCGCCAGGGCCGCGTCCTGCTCGAAGGGTTCGCCGCCGATCAGGGTCAGGCCCTCGAGCGCGGGGCGCCGGGCCTTGGCCGCGAGCACGCGCTCGAGCAGCGCGTCCGCCGTCCACGCCGCGCCGCCGTTCGGGCTCCAGAGGTGCGGGTTGCAGCAGTCGGGGCAGGCCAGGGTGCAGCCCTGGGTCCAGAGCGCGAAGCGCTCGCCGATCCCCTCGGCCTCGGTCGCCTCCACGAAGCTCGCAACGCGCACGAGGGGCGAGACCTGAGGGAGGGGACGCACCACGGCTACTCCGTGATCTTGATCACGAGCTCGTAGTCTTGACCGCTCTGGCCCTCGCGGACCTCGGTCACCGACCCCAGGCGCCGCGCCTTGCGCTTGAGGCTCTCGGCGTAGACCTCGCGCACGACCTCGTTCAGCTCCTTGGTCCGCTCCTCCTCGGTCCGGTCGAGGGTCTCGGCGATCTCCTCCTGGAGCGCCTCCTCGACCTGCTGCTTCTCCTCGGCCTTGATCGCGATCCGCTCCTCGAGCTCGGTGCGCTCCTTGGTGCGCCGGGCGTTGGGGTCGTCGCGGTCGCGGTCGCCGACCACGGTGATCGTGCGCTCGCGCTCGAGCACGCGCTCGAGGGTCACCTCGGCCTCGACGCTCATGTCCTCGAGGTCGAGGGTCTGGGTCACCCCCCCCTCGGACTTGGTCCAGCGCTTGCCGTCGCTGCCCTCCGCTTCGGTCCAGCCGCGCTCCTGGAGGCGCTCCTTGAGGATCGAGCGCTGCTCGTCGGGGTCGCAGATCTCGGTGAGCACGAGCTTCTTGCGCCGCTTGTCGCTGGCCGAGACCTCCTCGCGCACCGAGGCGGAGACCTTGATCACGTAGGTTTGGCTCATGGCGCCTCCAGCCGGCAGTCTACCAGCGGCGTGCGGGTTGCGGCGCGGCCCCTCAGGGCATAGAACCGCCGGGTGGAGGGACCGTGATCCGCGCCCGCGAGCAGCTCGAAGCCCTGGAGGAGGCGAACCTCGCCAGCTACGCCGCGCGCAGCGCGCGCTCGCGGGGGCGGGTGCACACCGAGGAGCCGCCGCGCCTGCGCACGGCGCACCAGCGCGACCGCGACCGGGTGATCCACTCCGAGGCCTTCCGCCGCCTGCAGCACAAGACCCAGGTGTTCGTGGTCCAGGAGGGCGACGCCTACCGCACCCGGCTCACCCACACGATCGAGGTCAGCCAGATCGCGCGCTCGCTGGCCGCGTTCCTCGGGGCCAACGTCGACCTCGCCGACTGCATCGCGCTGATGCACGACCTGGGGCACCCGCCCTTCGGGCACCAGGGCGAGGTGGAGCTCGACGGGCTGGCCCGGGCCCACGGGCTCCCGGGGTTCGACCACAACCTGCACTGCCTCCGGATCGTGGACCGCCTCGAGCGGCGCTACGACTTCCCCGGGCTGAACCTGACCTGGGAGGCGCGGGAGGGGATCGGCAAGCACGCCACCGCCTTCGACGCGCCGGAGACCCCGGCCGAGTTCCGCGGACACCCGCAGGCGGGCGTCGAGGGCCAGATCGCCAACGTGGCCGACATGCTGGCCTACGTGACCCACGACCTCGAGGACGCGCTCTACTTCGGGTTCTTCGCGCTGAGCGAGGTGGAGCGCCTGGGCTTGCCCCTGGTCAACCAGGCGATCGCCGAGGCGGGGCTCCAGGGCGCGCCCCACGCGCGCTACGTGCGCCACGGGGCGCTCACCCGGCGGATCATTGGGAGCCTGGTCCAGGCGACCCTCGACGAGACCGAGCGCCGCCTGGCGCGGGTCGGCGAGGCCCCGACCCCCGACGCCGTGCGCGCGCACCCCGACCCCGTGGTCGCGCTCCCGGAGCCGGTGGAGGAGCAGGTCGAGGCCCTGATCGGGTTCCTCCTGCAGCGGGTCTACCGGCACCCGACGGTCGAAATGATGTGCGACAAGGGCCGGCGCCTGCTGCGGGAGCTGTTCGAGCACTTCCTCGCGCACCCGAACCACCTCCCGCGCCGGATCCAGGCCCAGCGCGAGGCGGCGGGGGGCGCCGACGATCCGCTCCTGGCCGCGACCTTCGTGCTCGACTTCCTCGCCGGGGTCACCGACCGCCACGTGGTCGAGCTGCACCACCAGGTGTTCGACCCCCGCGCCAGCCTGCTGCCCTACATTGACTGAGCCGCCGGAGCTCCCCCCGGACGACCCGCGCCTGGTGGGCGTGCGCCGCTTGCTCGCGGTCATGGACCGCCTGCGCGCGCCCGACGGCTGCCCCTGGGACCGCGAGCAGAGCCACGAGAGCCTCAGGCGCTACCTGCTCGAGGAGTGCTACGAGCTGCTCGAGGCGATCGACGGCGGCGACGACCACGACGTGCAGGAGGAGCTCGGCGACGTGCTGCTGCAGGTCGCGTTCCACGCGCGGATCGCCCAGGACCGCGGGGCCTACGACGTGGGCCAGGTCGCCCAGGGGATCGCGGACAAGCTCCTGCACCGCCACCCCCACGTGTTCGGCGACGTCGACGCCCCGGACGCGGCCACCGTCGAGGCCAACTGGGAGGCGCTCAAGCAGCAGGAGAAGGCCGAGCGCACGTCCTTGCTCGACGGGGTCCCGGGCGGGCTGCCCGCGCTGCTCCAGGCCCACAAGGTCCAGGAGTGCGCCGCCCGGGTCGGCTTCGACTGGCCCGACGCCGAGGGCCCGCTGGCCAAGCTCACCGAAGAGCTGGGCGAGCTGCGCGAGGCGCTGGCGGGCGACGACCCCCAGGCGGTCTCGGACGAGCTCGGCGACGTGCTGTTCACCGTGGTCAACCTGGCCCGGCACCTGGGCCTCGCCGCCGAGGACAGCCTGCGCGAGACCACCGCCCGCTTCGGCGCGCGCTTCCGGCGCATGGAGGCCCAGGCCCAGCGCCCGCTGCGCGACCACGCCCCCGCCGAGCTCGAGGCGCTGTGGGACGAGGCCAAGCGCGAGGGCTGACCCGCCGGGTCGAGCGCGGGCCAGATCTGTCCCGCACGGTGGCTCGCCAAGGGGCTTAGCTCTCGCCGCAGACGGGCCCGGGCTTTGCACCCTCCCCCGCGGAGGAGGCCCCCCTGAGAGCCCTGATCGCCAAATGGAGCGCGCGGATCCGCTCGAGCTACTGGTTCGTGCCCGCGCTGCTCTCCCTGGGCGCCGTGGTCGCGTTCGTGATCCTCGCGCTCCTCGACAAGAACCTCGACACCGACGCGATCACCGACATTCCCGGGCTGGGCGCCAACCACCCCGACGGCGCGCGGGCGGTGCTCCAGACGATCGGCTCCTCCATGCTCGGGGTGGCCGGCGTGACCTTCTCGATCACGATCGCCGCCGTGGCCTTTGCCACCTCGAACTACGGCCCCAGGATCCTGCAGCAGTTCATGCAGGACCGGGGCAACCAGTTCACCCTCGGCACGTTCATCGCCACCTTCCTCTACTGCGTGCTCGCGCTGCGGCTCGTGCTCGACGCGGGACCTGGGGAGGACGCCGAGGCCTACGTCCCGCAGATCACGCTCCTGGGCGGGCTGACCTTCGGCCTGGCGAGCCTGTGCGTGCTGATCTACTTCCTGCACCACGTGCCCGCGAGCATCGACATTGGGAACGTGATCGCGCGGATCGGGGGCGAGCTCACCGAGCGCCTGGGCGAGGCCCAGGGCGGCTACGGGGGCCCCGCGAGCGAGGGCGAGTCTGCGACCCCCGCCGAGCCCCTGGAGCCCGGGGCCGCGCACCCTCTGGTCGCCGAGCGCAGCGCCTACCTGCAGCAGGTCGACCGCGCCCAGCTCGTGCACCTCGCCGCGGAGCACGACCTGCGGATCGACCTCGTGGTCCGCCCCGGCGACTTCGTGTGGCCCGGCGCCCTCGTGGCCCGCGTCGTCCCCGGCGGCCTCCCGCCGCGGCTCGAGGCCGGGATCCGCGGCTGCCTCGTGTGGGGCTCCAGACGCACCCCGTCGCAGGACCCGCTGTTCCTCGCCGACGAGCTGGTCGAGATCGGCGCTCGCGCGCTCTCCCCCGGGATCAACGACCCCTTCACCTGCATGAGCTGCGTCGACTGGCTGGTCTCCGCCGCCGAGCGCTTCGCGGCCTCGCCTCGGAACACCTGCGGCGCCTGGTGCGACGACGCGGGCACGATCCGCGTCCAGGTCGAGGCCCTCGACTTCCCCGAGCTCCTCGAGCGCGGGCTCGGCTCTCTCCGGCCCTACATTGCCGCGAACCTCACCGCGACGGTGCACACCCTGGGGATCCTCGCCCGACTGCGGGTCTCGCTCCCCCGCCACGCCCAGCGCTCGGCGATCGACGCCCTCGCCCGCGAGCTCCTCGCCAGCGCTCAGGAGCGCGCGGTGTGCGGCCCCGACCGCGCCCAGCTCGCCCGGGTGGCGGAGCTGCTCGAGGCCCCGGTCGACCGCCGAGCGCTCGTGCCCGCCTGATACCCTCCCTCCCCATGCAAGACCTCGACCCCTCCCGGGTCGTGATCGTGGGCAACTCCGGCGCGGGCAAGTCGACCCTCGCCGAGCGCCTCGCCCAGGAGCACGACCTCGCCCGCCTCGACCTGGACACGATCGCCTGGGACCCCGGGCCCGCCCGCCGGCCCCTCGAACGCAGCCAGGCCGAGCTCGAGGCGTTCACCGCCCAGCACCCGCGCTGGGTGATCGAGGGCTGCTACGCCGACCTCGCCGAGCTGCTGCGGGACCAGGCGACGCTGCTCGTGTTCCTCGACCCTGGGGTCGAGCGCTGCCTCGCCCACAACGCCGCGCGGCCCTGGGAGCCCCACAAGTACGCCAGCAAGGAGGCGCAGGATCGGAACCTGGACATGCTCCAGACCTGGGTGCGCGGCTACGCCGAGCGCGACGACGCGTGCTCGCTCGGGGCGCACGAGGCGCTGTTCGCGGAGTGGACCGGGGCCAAGCGGCGGGTCGCCGACGGGGACGAGGTCGGCTAGCCGCGGGCGAGGCTCCGCTGGGTTCGTGAGTCAGATCGCTCCGCTGGGTCGGTTGGCTTCGGGAGTTGACGGCTCCGCTGGGTCGGTTGGCTTCGGGAGTTGACGGCTCCGCTGGGTCGGCTGGCTTCGAGTTGGACGGCCCGCTGGGTCGGTTGGCTTCGGAGTTGACGGCTCCGGGCTGAGTCGGTTGGCTTCAGAGCTGGGATCGCTCCGCCGGGCTTCGTGAGGTGATCGCTCCGCTGAGGCAGCCCGCTTCGTGGAGCTTGATTGTTGCTCCGCGGGGTCGGCTTCGTGAGGTTGATCGCTTCGCTGGGTCGGTTGGCTTCGGAGTTGACGACTCCGCTGGTCGGCTTCGTGAGTTGATCGCTTCGCTGGGCCAGCCGCTTTTGCGGAGCTTGATCGCTGCTCCGCAGGGTCGGCTTCGTGAGTTTGATCGCTTTCGCTGGGCCAGCTCGCTTTGCGGAGCTTGGATCAGTTGCTCCGCAGGATCGGCTTCGTGAGTTTGATCGCTTCGCTGGGGGTGGCTTCGGAGTTGACGGCTCCGCTGGGTCGGCTTTCAGAGTTGGATCGCCTTCTGCTGGGCCAGCTCGCTTTGCGGAGCCCGTCGGTTGCTGGTTGCTGGTTGCTGGTTGCGCTGGTTGCTGGTTGCTGGTTGCTGGCTGTTGCTGGTTGCTGGTTGCTGGTTGCTGGTTGCTGGTTGCTGGTTGCTGGTTGCTGGTTGCGGTTTATCCCCGCCCGGGTCTGTCAGGCCTTCACGACCTCCGAATCAGCGGAGCTGGCGGCCCAGGAACACAGGAAGACAGGAAAACAGGAAGACAGGAAGACAGGAAGACAGGAAGACAGGAAGGCTTGGAACGCCAAGCGCACCGCGGGGACGCAGCCATGTGGATCGTCCGATCGTTCTCTCCGCCCGCCCCAGTGCGAGCTCCCAACGCTTCGCTCCAGGGGGTGAGAGCTCGCACTGGGGCGGGCTCCGAGAACGATCGGACGATCCACATGGCTGGCCACTTCCCCCACCAACGACTCGAAGCCTTCGAGAAGGCCCTCGAAGTCGCGCGGTGGGTCCACCACGTCCGGGACAAGATCCCGGCCGACCTCCGCAGACAACTCACCCGCGCAACCGAGAGCGTCGCCCTCAACCTCGCCGAAGGCGCAGGCAGCAGCGGAGGCAACCGACGACGACACTTCCAACTCGCCTACGGCTCCGCCGCCGAAGCCCACGCAGCCACCGCACTCCTCGCAGCCTACGGCCTCCCAGGAAGCAAACAGACCCAAGAAACCCTCCAACGCCTCGGCGCCATGATCAGCAGCCTCGCAAGACGCGGCTGAGGCCTCCCGAAGGAGCCCCGCAAGGGGCTCCGAACCAGCAACCAGTCGCTCCGAACCAGGAACCAGCAACCAGCAACCAGTCGCTCCGAACCAGGAACCAGCAACCAGCAACCAGTCGCTCCGAACCAGGAACCAGGAACCAGCAACCAGTCGCTCCGAACCAGCAACCAGGAACCAGGAACCACCAACCATCCCCCCCACGACTCACTCGCGCGACACGCAACCGCAGCCCACGATCGGACTCCGAAAAGGGCGGGAGCCGCACGTCGAGGACCTGTCACCCCTCGCGCCGCAGGCCTTCCGACGATCCGCGTGCGCTACGGTTGCGACTGGCGTCGCGCTTGCATTTGCGCCTGGGCATGCAACGCCTCGACACCGAGATCGCTTGGACCTGCGCCTGGTGCGCGGACCCGATTCGCAGCACCCCGCGGGAGTGCCCCGCGGGGTGCGGGGCTCGGGTGCACGCGGCCTGCGCCCACGAGGCGCGCGGCTGCACGACGCCGGGCTGCGACGGCCTGCCCCCGCGGCCCGCGCCGGGGGCCCTGCGGCTCCAGCCGCGGGAGTCGCCGGACGCGCGCTGCGCCTGGTGTCACGACGCCCTGGGGACGGACGCGCGCGCGTGCCCCGACGGCTGCGGAGTCACGACCCACCCAGGCTGCGCCGAGGAATACGGCGGCTGCCCGACCCTGGGCTGCGCTCCCGCGCGCCCGGGGCGCCCGCGTCCGCAGGTGCACGTCCGCCCCGAGCGCGCCGCGCGGGAGCTCCTCGAGCAGCGCGCGCTGCGTCGCCGCCGGGATCGGCGACGCCAGGAGCTCGGCGTCACCGCGGCGGGGTTCCTGATCCTGGCGCTGTGGTGGTGCGGCTGGGACGCCTTCGCCGGCGTCGTGGGGGTCGTGACCGTGGTCCTGATCGCGCTCTTCCCTCGGCTCCTGCGCTGGGCCGAGGCGCGGCAGGAGCCGCGGACGCTGCGACCCGCCCTCGGCATCGAGGGCTGGGCAGCGGGTGGAGCGATCGGGTTCGCGGCCGGAATCGGGGCGACGCTGATCTGCGTCGCCGCGCGGCAGGCTGCGGGCTAGCCCCGGGCGAGGCTGCCGACGCGGATCCCGGTCGCGCCGGGGATCTGGATCGCGGCGCCGGTGATCTGGCTCGACTCGTCGGTGAGCAGGTAGGCGACGACGTCCGCCACGTCGCGGGGGAGCAGGTGCTCGCCCAGCTTCCAGCGGGTCTCCTCGAGCTCGATCGCCTGCTCGCCGGTGGTCACGGTGCCCGGGCACACGGCGTTGACGTTGATCCCCTCGGAGTGCAGCTCGCGGGCCAGGGCCTTGCTGAAGCCGACGAGGCCGGCCTTGACCGCGCAGTAGATCGAGACGTTCGAGCCCGGGATCTCGGCCAGGAGCGAGCTCACGTTGACGATCCGCCCGCCGCTCTGGTTCTGCTTGAGGATCGGGACGACCGCCTTGGCGAGCAGGAACGCGCCGCGCAGGTTGCCCGAGACGCAGGCGTCGAACTCCTCGGCGGTGGTCTCGGCCAGGGGCTTCTCCAGGTAGTTCCCGGCGTTGTTCACCAGGAAGTCGACGCGGCCGAAGACCTTGAGCGTGGCGTCGACCACGCGCTGGACCTGGTCCTCGTCGCCGACGTCGCAGCAGATCGCGGCGGAGCGCCCGCCCTGCTCCTGGATCACGCCCGCGACGTGGTCGATCTCCTTCTGCGTGCGCGCGCAGACGACGACCTGGCAGCCCATTTCGTGCAGGCGATAGGCGATCGCCCGCCCAATGTTGCGGCCGCCGCCGGTAATGATCGCGACTCGGTCCTTGAGTTTCATGGCCCTGCTCCTGGTCCTGGTCTTTTACCACAGGAGCCGCCCGGCAACTGCCCCTGGACGCCGCGCCGAAGTCGGGGGCGGGCGTGAGCTTGCGTTGACGCACCCCGGATCGAGCGCCACAATCCCAGGCACATGAGCAGAGCGTTCTTCAACCTCGACACGATCGACCCCGACGGCCTGCGCCGCGTCGCTTCGGCCCTGCGAAACGCGGGCTACAACGAGCGCGGCGTGCAGGAGCGGCTGTGCGTCGAGGACCTCACCGAGCTGGAGCTCGAGTCCTTCCCCTTCCTCCTCAAGCACCGCCTGCGCAAGCGCTCGCCCCTCGACGTGGCGATCAGCCTGTTCTTGCTGCAGGGTCGGGTCACCGAGGAGGAGCTGGGCGAGCTGTTCGACACCAACGCGCGGCGCCTGCTGCGCACGTCGAAGATCCTGGCCGCCGACCCCGCGGACCGCAGCTACGTAGCCCGGGTCAGCCTGTATCCCGTGGGGGACAAGCTGTTCTTCACCGACCACCGCCACGCGCACACCGCCTGGCACCGCGCGCGGGTCGACCGCGACCCGGTCATGTTCCTCGACCAGGACTCGTATTGGTTGGCGCGGACCACGGTGCGCCGCCCGGTGCGCAACGTGCTCGACCTGGGCACCGGCTGCGGGGTGCACGCGATCCTGGCGGCGGAGTCCGCGGAGCGCGTGGTGGGCGTCGACATAAACCGCCGCGCGGTGAACTTCGCCCGGCTGAACGCGACCTTGAACGACGCCTGGAACTCGGTGTTCGTCGACGGCGACCTGTTCACCCCGGTGGGCAAGGAGCGCTTCGACCTGATCGTGGCCAACCCGCCCTGCGTGGCCGCGCCGACCTACCGCCTGAGCTACCGCGACGGCGGGCCCTCGGGGGCCGACGTCCTGCGCCGGGTGATCGCGCACCTCCCGGATCACCTCTCGAGCGAGGGCACCGCCCACGTCGTGACCCGGATCGCGGAGCGCGACGGCGAGCCCTACCTCGACCGGATCCGGCGCTGGCTCGGCGGGGCCAACATGAACCTGCACAGCCTGCGGGTCGAGGAGCAGACGATCCTCGACTTCGCGATCCAGCACACCAAGGAGACCTTCGGCGAGCGCTACGAGCGCTACGCGACCCAGCTCATGGACTGGGTCACGAACATGCGCGCCCAGCGCTTCCGTCGCGTGATCTCCGTCGTGCTCTCGGTGCAGTGGAACGAGGACGGCCCGCACTCCCCCTGGACCCAGGAGGACGAGTGCAAGCCCCCGAACCGCGACACGGCCCTCGAGCTGGCGCGGCTCCTGCACGCCAAGCGCCGGGTGCGGACCCTGCCGTCCCTGGAGGCCCTGACCAGCATGCGCCTGGGGATCCCCGACGACATGCTCCTGATCGAGCGCCGGCGGCCCACCGGGCACGGCTTCGACACCAAGGACTTCCGCGTGGAGTTCAAGCGCGCGCGCATGTCGAGCGAGCTCGACGTGAAGCCCCTGGTGCGCGACCTGCTCGAGCGGATCGACAACCGCTCCACGGTGCCCGAGGTGATCCGACGCCTCGCAGAGGACACCGAGCAAGACCCCAGCGCGATCGACGAGCGCTGCCGCAAGGCGCTGCTCGTCATGTTCGAGCGGGGGCTGGTGACCCTGGACGAGCTCGCCTCGAGCTCCTCGGCCCAGCGCCCGGTGGGCGTGCCCAGCGCGCCGGCGCACCGCACCCAGGTCCAGAGCGGGGTCGACCCGCGCTCGATCTCGACCGAGTCCAGCGCCGCCGACCTGTTCGCGCCGCCCGGGCCGGAGCAAGCCCCGCACTGAGCCCCCTGCGCCGCGGGTTCGTCGCCGCGGTGGCCCTCGGCGCCGCCGCCTGCACCTCGTTGCCTCGAGGCGACGGGCGGGTCGCGGTCCAACGCCACGCCAAGAACGTGGCCCCGCTGCTCGCGGTGGAGGGGCCGCCGGCGCTGGGGGTCGCGGTCCGGGTCACGCCGCGCCGGGTCTACTTCGCGGTGGCCCCCACGACGCACCACCCCTCGCGGACCCTGACCCACGGCGAGCTGGCGCTGCCGGCTAAGCCCGTGGGCAGCGCGGGGGCGCCGCTCCTGGCGGTCGAGCGCCCGGAGCGCGTCGACTACCGCCCCTGCCTCGTGGGACGGCCCCGCGGCGCCGAGCCGCTGGTGGCGCTCTCGGGGGGCGGGGGCGCGGTCAGCGCCTGGGCCACCCGCGCCCCCGAAGACATGCCGCCGGTGGGGCCCTACGCCGTCGTCGCGCCGCGCTGGCTCCCCTTGACCTCGGAGGGGGCCGAGCTCGAGCCCGAGCCCGGACCCGAGCTCGTGGGCGCGCCGGTGTTCAGCGAGGGCGGGGCCTGGGTGGGCTTCCTCGAGCTGCGCGACGAGACCTGGGTCGTGGCTCCGCCGCGCCAGGACGAGCTCCTGACCCACGCCCTCGAGTCCGGGGGCGCCGACGTGCTGCTCCCCAGCGACCCGGGCGAACTCCTCAGCCTGCGCGTGACCACGGTCAGCGCCGTGCCCGACGTCGAGGACGAGTGGGGCGAGCCCGACTTCTTCCTGCGCGTGCGCGTGCGCGGGCGGCCGCTGGACCCGATCCCCCTGGACGCCCAGGAGCACCACCTGCGCCTGCCCCTCGACGCCCACGAGCTCGAGGTCGAGCTCGTGGAGCGCGACGTGAGCCTGACCGAGGGCGACCACTCGGTGCGGGTGGCCGGGCCCGCGGAGCTGCTCCCGGTGGGGCTCGCGCAGCGCCTGCTGCTCCCCCGCGGCGACGCCGAGGCGGTCGAGTTCACCTGCGAGTCGCGCTACCTCGACCCGGAGCGCGCCTCGAGCGAGGACCGCACGCCCCTGGGCGCGCGCCCGCTCCCGATCCGGCGCGTGATCAGCGACAGCGTGTCCCAGGCCCGGGGCGACAGCACCGACCTCTGGCGCTTCGAGGCCGAGCCCGCGCAGTACGTCGCGGCGGTGCTCCGCCGCGGGAGCGACGCGACCCTCGACGTCTCGATCCACGGCCCGAGCTTGCAGCGCACCTACCTCCGCGGGCGGCTGGTCGAGGGTCGACACCTGCGGATCCTGCCCACGGTGGCGCCCTTGGCGCCAGGCCCGGTCCTGCTGCGGGTCAGCCAGCTCGGCGGCGAGCAGCCGACGGAGTACGCGCTCGTGGTCGCCCGCCGCGACGACCCCCTGAGCCTGGTGCGCACCCTGTTTCGCCTGGTCGCCCGGGAGTCGGCGCGGCAGCCCTACCTCGACACCCAGGAGTTCGCCCGGGAGGCCTTCGAGGCCCTGGCCCTCGACGCCAAGCTCGACCGGGCCGAGCTCACCCGGGCGATCCTCGCGGAGCTCGGCCACCGCAGCCGCGCCGGGCGGCACCTCGCGCTGCGACTGCTCGAGCACAACTTCCGCCCTGAGGAGGAGGCGCTGCGGAGCATTTACGTGGGCGCCGGCGGGATCCGCTCCCTCGACGCCGGGCTCCTGCTCGCGCTGCGGCACCCCAACGACTCGGGCTACGCCCAGGTGATCGAGCTCGCCGCCCGGGACCCGGACCCCCTGGTGCGGCTCCTGGGGCTGGCGGTGGCCTCCGCCTTCACGACCCCCGACCGCCGCGAGGCCCTGCGCCAGCTCTTCGCCGACGACCCCTCGCCGCGGATCCAGCGGGTCTGGGCGCGCACGCGCTAGGGGCGGCGTTAGGGATCGCCCCTGGGCGCGCGGTATAGTGCGGGCGTGAAGCCCACCCACGACCCCCTGGCCCTCGGCGCGCGCTGGAGCGACGCCGGCCTCGACGACGCCGCCTACGCCCGCGCCCTGGACGTGGGTCGTGTCGTGGGGGAAGACCTCGGGCAGGACGCCGCGCTGGCGCCCTTCGCCGCGCACACCTGGCGCGAGGGCTTCGCGGCCCCGGCGCTGACCCTCGACGACGTCTCGGCGATCCCCTTCCTCGACAACATCTCCGGGGTGGCCGAGTACCAGCACCGGGCGCGGGTCCGGGCCGGCGAGGGCGACCTGTTCGCCGCGATCACCGCCCCCGCCCCGGGCTACGAGGCCTACTGCCGCGAGCGCCTGGGCCTCGGGGCTCCGCGCTTCGTGCTCGCCGAGCCCCCGCCCTGCGGGCTGCGGGTCGCCCGCGCGCTCAAGGGCGGCCAGGCCTTCCGCGACCTGGTCGAGGCCGCGCGGGAGGGCCTGGCGATCCACCCCTATATGGGGATCGAGGACGTGTGGGACCTGGCGCGGGAGCTGGCCGCGGCGTCCGGGGCCGAGGTCCGCGTGCTCGCGCCGCCGCCGCCCGCGACCTGGGCCGCCAACGACAAGGGCACCTTCACCCGGATCGTGCGCGAGGTGCTCGGCCCGGAGGCCGTGGTCGAGACCCACGCCGCCCGCGACGCCGCGAGCCTCACGCGCCTGCTCCAGGACCTGGCGACCCGCCACGGGCGGGTCGCGCTCAAGCGCACCCGCTGCGCCTCGGGCATGGGCAACTGGCACCTCCCCGCCGACGAGCTGCGCGCGGACCCCGACCTCGGGCACCGCGTGGAGGCCTTCCTCGAGACCACCCAGTGGGACGGGAGCGAGGACGTGTTGGCCATGGCCTGGGAGCCCGCCGAGCACTCGCCCTCCACCCAGCACTGGATCCCGCCCCTGGGCGCGGGGCCTCCGCGGCTGGACGGGATCTACGAGCAGATCCTCGAGGGCGAGCTGCGGGTGTTCCTCGGCAGCCGGCCGGCGAGCTTCCCCCGCGAGACCCTGCGTCGGATCGCCGCGGAGTCGCTGCAGGTGTGCGCCGCGCTCCAGGCCCTGGGCTACGTCGGGCGCTGCAGCTTCGACCTGCTGCTCCTGGGCGACCCCGCCGCGCCGAGCGCGCTGCGCTTCACCGAGAGCAACGGGCGCTGGGGCGGGACCTCGACCCCCATGCACCTCGTCGATCGCCTCGTGCGCGGCCCGCGGCCGCCCTACCGGGCCCAGGACTTCGCGCACCCGGACCTGGTCGGGGTCAGCTTCGAGGAGGTCCTCGCGCGGCTCGGCGACCGGCTCTACGACCCCCGCACCGGCCGGGGGCGCTACGTGCTCTACAACGTGGGCCCGCTCCAGGGCGCGGGGAAGCTGGACGTGATCGCCTTCGGCGCGACCCAGGCCGAGGCCGAGGCGACCCTCGCCGAGGAGTTCCCCCGCCTGTTGGGGCTCGCCTAGTTCACCCGCTCCATGACGACCTCGGGCGCGCCGGGCGGTCGCGCGGGCTCCGGGCCTCGCATACGGTGGCGGCAGTCCGGAGGTCCCCTGACCGCGCACCCCGACCTCGTGCCCCCCTCAGCGGAGCTTCCGCGCAGCGCGCCCGCGCACCGGGTGGCGATCGTGGGCGCGGGGTTCTCGGGGCTCGCCGTCGCGGTCGAGCTGGCCCGGGTCGGGGTCGAGGACGTCGTGCTCCTGGAGAAGGCCGCCGCGCCCGGCGGGACCTGGCGCGAGAACACCTACCCCGGCTGCGCCTGCGACGTGCCCTCGCACCTCTACTCGCTGAGCTTCGCGCCGAACCCCGACTGGTCCCAGGCCTACGCCGGCCACGCCGAGATCCAGCGCTACCTGCTCCAGGCCTTCGAGGTCCACGGCCTCGCCGCGCGCACACGCTTCGAGACCGAGCTCCTGCGCGCGCGCTGGGACCCAGCGGGCCTGGTGTGGCGGCTCGAGACCTCCCGCGGGCCCCTCGCGGCCCAGGCGTTGGTCTTGGCCACCGGCCCGCTGCACGCGCCGCGGGTCCCTGAGCTGCCCGGGCTCGCGGACTTTCAAGGCGAGGCCTTCCACACCGCGCGCTGGCGCCACGACCTCGACCTCGCGGGCAAGCGGGTCGGGGTCGTGGGGACGGGCTCCTCGGCGATCCAGGTGATCCCCGAGCTCCAGGGCCAGGTCGGCTCCCTGACCGTGTTCCAGCGCACGGCGCCCTGGGTCCTGCCCAAGCAGGACCGCCGCTTCGGGCCTGCGGCGCGGCTGGCGCTGCGGCGGGTCCCGGGCTTGCGGCGCGCCTACCGGCTCAAGCTCGACGGCGAGCCCGAGCGCGTGCAGCGCGCCCAGCGCAGCCCGCGGGTCTTGCGCTGGCTCGCGCGCGCCGGGCGCCGGCACCTCGCGCGCCAGGTCCCGGACCCCGAGCTCCGCGCGCGGCTGACCCCGGAGTTCGTGCTGGGCTGCAAGCGGATCCTGCTCTCGAACACCTACTACCCCGCGCTCCAGGCGCCGAACGTGCGCCTGGTCGACCGCGCGGTGCGCGAGGCGACGCCCCGCGGGCTGGTGGACGACGCCGGCGAGCACCACGCCCTGGACGCGGTGGTGTGGGCCACTGGGTTCCACGTCCACGACGACCCGATCGCCGCGCGGGTGCTCGACGGGCGCGGTCAGAGCCTCGCCGCGCGCTGGGCCGGCAGCCCCCGGGCCTACCTCGGGACCGCGGTCGCCGGCTTCCCGAACCTGTTCCTCATGGTCGGGCCGAACCTCGGCAACGGGCACACCTCGATCTTGACCGTGGCCGAGGCCCAAGCGCGCTACCTGGCCCAGGCGGTGCAGCTCCTGGAGGCGGGGCGGGTGCGCGCCCTCGACGTGCGCCTGAGCGAGGAGCTCGCCTGGGACGCGGAGGTCCAGCGCGCGCTGGCCGGGACGGTGTGGAACGCCGGCGGCTGTACGAGCTGGTACCTCGACGCCCAGGGCCGCAACAGCGCGATCTACCCCTGGACGACCGTCGACCTGCGTCGGCGCTTCAAGACCTTCGACCCGAGGCCCTACTGCATGACCCCACCGCTGCCTGCTCCTCGCCGTCCGCGACGGCTGCGCCTCGAAGGCGCGGCGGTCGCGGTCACCGGCGCCGCCCAAGGGATCGGCCTGGCGACCGCCCGGGCCTTCGTCCAGGCCGGGGCGCGGGTGGCCCTGGGGGACCTCGACCTCGCCGCCGCCGAGCGCGCCGCCCTCGAGCTCGGCGCGAACGCCCACGCCTTCGAGCTCGACGTGACCCGCGCTCCGTCCTTCGCCGCGTTCCTCGACGCCGCCGAGCAGCGCCTGGGGCCGCTGGACGTGCTGGTGAACAACGCGGGGGTCCTCGCCCCGGGCCCCTTCCTGGAGCAGGACCCGGAGGTCGAGGCCGCGACCCTCGCGGTCAACTACGGCGGCGTGTCCACGGGCATGCGCCTCGTGCTCCCGCGCATGCTCGGCCGCGGCCACGGACGGGTGGTGAACCTGCTCTCGCTGGCGAGCAAGCTCCCGGTGGCCGGGCTCGCGACCTACGCCGCGAGCAAGCACGCGGCCCTGGGGCTGACCGCCTCGGTGCGGCGTGAGCTCGACGGGAGCGGCGTCTACGTCTCGGCGGTGCTGCCCACGGTCGTGCGCACCCGGCTCAGTCACGGGATCGCCGACGAGGGCGTGTGGGCCCTCGAGCCCGAGGACGTGGCGCAGGCGGTGCTCGCGGTCGCGCGCTCGGGCGCCGCCGAGCGCAGCGTCCCGCGACGCCTGGGGCTGGGGGTCGTGCTCTTGAACCTGCTCCCGGAGCGGCTGGATCGCTGGGTGCGCCGGCGGCTGCGCGGCGAGCAGGCCCTGCGTCCGAGCCAGCCCGAGGCCCGGCTCGACTACGAGGCCGGCGTCCGGGCGCAGGCCCGCGCTCTCGACCAGCGCTAGAGCTACGGACGCTCGCTCCTTTCACCGCTGAAACGCCGCAACGGGGTGGGACGGCTATGAACCCCAACGCCAGAGCCGGATGACCCGCTGAGACGTCAGGGCGCTCGAAACGGGCGTAGGAGGCGGTCTTCGGCGTCGTCCGCTGTCGCGCTGAGGACACCCGCGCTTGGCATCCCGCTTGCAAAGCCTCTCGCACCCACCTGACCCGCGAGAGCTCGTCCCCATGAATCGATCCACGACCCTCCTCAGCTCCTTGATCCTGGCCGCGACCCAGCTCGCCGCCGACGAAGGGCTCGTGCCGCCGGCGACCCTCGCGGGCAGGGAGCGCGATCGGGAGCTGGTCAGCTCGACCTGGGAGCGGGTGGAGGGCGAGCTGCGCGTGCAGTTCAGCGACCGCGAGGATCCGGACTGGGACGAGGTCGCGGTCGGGGAGACGCGGCTGGTGCTCGTCGCCGACGCCGCGCTCCTCGAGCGCCCCGGCGCGCCCGCCGAGTGCCAAGGCTACGCGCGCACGCACGTCGGCGAGGCGCCCGTCGCCTTCGAGGCGCTCCACGCCGAGGCCCTCGCCCGCCACGAGCTCCAGGGCGGTGTGCTCCTGATCCGTGAGCTCGCCCCGGACGAGCTGCGCTTCGACTTCGCCCTGGTGTTCGAAGACGACGCCCCGGCCCCGGCGCAACGCGCGGCGGGATAGCCGCCACCCGCCGGCTCACGATTCAGCCGCTGGCGGATTCCTTGGCGCGCCGTCCCTTGCCAGTCAAGGGCTTATCGCCTGGCCACACGCTTGCCGTCGGGGTCGCCAGGAGAAGAAGATCATGCAATTCAGCCCCCGAGCCTGGGGCCAACGGCCCCCGGTCCGTCGCTCGAGCAGCGCGCGGGTCGAGCGCCTGCTCGGCCTGGACGAGGTCTACGCCCGGCTCAAGGCCGTGACCCGCGCGGGGCGCCGCGCGCAGCGCGGTCCCTGGGCGACCCTCGTGCGCTTCCTCGTGAGCTGGCACGACGCGCCGCTGGAGCTCGACCGCCGCGCGGTGACCCGCGTGGCCGCGCGGGAGGAGGCCCTCGGCCTCGAGCTGCCCCGGGTCCTGCGCGAGTTCTACCTGCTCGCCGAGTCGCGCTTCCGCTGGGGCGGGGGCTACCCCTTCACCGACCCCGTGCTCTACGAGCTCGAGCACCTCGCGCGCCTGCCGGAGGGCGGGCTGGCCCTGGGCAGCTGGGGGCCCTGGGAGCTCTGCCTCGAGCCCGACCTCAGCCTGGGCTGGGCCCCGCGTCGCAGCGCGCGTCTGCCCCTGGCCCAGCTCGACGCGGAGGAGGAGCCCGACCCGGTGCTCGACGTCGACCTCGCGGAGTTCTTGAGCGCGGTCGTGCTCGAGAACGTGCTGCGGCACACCGCCGAGGCCCAGCCCGACGCCGAGGGGCTCCTGGGCGAGGCGGCCCTGCACGCGCACTGTCGCGCGGTCCACCCGTGCGAGACCTGGATCGAGACCGCCCGTCGCGGGACCCAGCGCCTGAGCGACCCCGCCGGCGTCGGGCACCTGCTGCGGCTCTACGAGCTGTTCGAGCTCGCGGGGAAGGTCTTCCTCCGCGACCGCGCGGAGGAGAGCTGGGGGATCCTCTACCCGCCGCGGGGCGGGCGCTCCGAGTGCCTGGTCCTGGGGACCCTGACCCCCGAGGCCCGCGAGCGCCGCGACTGGAGCCACCAGGAGCGGGTGTTCGACTGGACCCACGAGGTGCAGGCCGAGCACGCGGCCCGCGCGGACCTCGAGCGGGAGGCGGAGGCGCGGGCCCTGGCCCAGGCGCCCCCGGACCCCCGGCTCCTGGCCGCGGTCGAAGCCCTCGAGCCCCGGCTCCCGCGCTACGAGCGGATCTTGCTCCGGGACCTGCGCCGCGCCCACGCCGCGGGCACGCTCTCCGACGGGCAGCGCCTGCGCGCGCTGCGCCTGCTCGAGACCCACGCGTCCTCGGCCTCCTCGGAGGAGCGCGCCCTGGCGCCGGTGGGCGGGGGGTAGGATCCGCGCGGAGGACGTATGCCCGACGCGACCCTCGAGTGGCTGCTCGCCGGGGACCCGGCGCTGCGCTGGCAGGCGCTGCGCGACCTCGGCGACGCGCCCGAGGCGGTGTGGGCCGCCGTCCGCGCCCGCGTCGAGGCCGAGGGCTGGGGCGCGCGGCTGCTCGAGCTCCAGGACCCCGACGGGCAGTGGGCGGGGGGCGCCTTCGCGCCGGGGGACTTCACCCGCGCGCTGTGGGAGTCCGAGGGCCAGCCCTGGACCGCGACCTGCTTCGTGCTGACCCAGCTCCGCGAGCTCGGCCTCGACCCGCGCTCTGCGTCCGCGCAGCGCACCGTCCAGGCGGTCGGTCGCAGCGCGCGCTGGGAGGAGGGCGCGCAGCCCTACTGGGAGGGCGAGACCGAGGAGTGCATAAACGGGCGCACGGTGGCCGACGGCGCCTACTTCGGGGTGGACGTCGCGCCCCTGGTCGCGCGGCTCGTCGGCGAGCGCCAGCCCGACGGCGGCTGGAACTGCGAGCGGGCCCGGGGCTCCGTGCGCTCGTCCTTCGCGACGACCCTCAACGTGCTCGAGGGCCTGCTCGAGTTCGAGCGCGCCACCGGCGGGACCCCCGCCTCTCGCGCCGCGCGCCGCGCGGGGGAGGGGTTCCTCCTCGAGCGCGGGCTGTTCCGTCGACGCAGCACCGGCGAGCCCGCGGACCCGCGCTTCCTGGACCTGCTCTACCCCTGCCGCTGGCGCTACGACGTGCTCAGGGCCCTCGACTACTTCCGCGCCGCAGGGGGCGACCCCGACCCGCGCCTCGCCGACGCGATCGAGCACCTGCGCGCCAAGCGCCGCCCCGACGGGACCTGGGCCTTGGACTGGACGCTGCGCGGCCGCACCTGGTTCCCCCTCGACCCCGGCCCCGGCGAGCCCTCGCGCTGGATCACGCTCCGCGCGCTGCGGGTCCTGCGCTGGTGGGACGCGGGCTCCGCGGGGTCGTGATCGGCGGGGTGAGGGGATGGGCGCAGGCGAGGAGCGCCCCTACGTCGAAGCGGCGGGTCCCCTGCAGCGCCGGCGGTCGTGGGGCGAGCTGCGCCCCGACGTCCAAGGGGCGGGGCACCTGCGACGGCTCCTCGCGCTGGCCTCGAGGGTGACCTGCGCGGCCAGGACCCCGAAGCTGACCGGCGCGTCGGAGGATCTCTCGTAGGGGCGCAGCTTGCCTGCGCCCATCCCATCCCCGCGACGTTCTCGCACCTCGCGGAGCTCCCTCCTCGCACCCCCGTCTCAGCGCGCGACGCGGCCGAGCTCCCGGGCGAGGTGGGCGTGCACGCGGCCCACGAGCGCGTCGCGCTCGACCTCGACCCCGAGCTCGCGCAGCGAGGTGTAGGTCTCGCCGGAGAGGTCGCAGGGGTCGAACAGGCGGAAGCGGGCGAGGTCGACGTCGAGGTTCAGCGCGAAGCCGTGGTAGGTGACCCAGCCGCGGCAGGCGATCCCGATCGAGGCCAGCTTACGCTCGCCGACCCACACCCCGGTCCAGCCCAGGTTGCGCCCGGCCTCGAGCCCGAGCTCGCCCAGGGCCTCGATCAGCGCCTGCTCCAGCGCGCGGAGGTAGGCGTGCAGGTCGCGCTCGTCCGGGCCCAGCCGCACCAGGGGGTAGCCCACGAGCTGCCCGGGGCCGTGCCAGGTCGCGGCGCCGCCGCGCTCGATCGCGACGACCTCGATCCCCGCGGCGCGCACGAGGGCTAGCTCGGCCTCCGGGTCGCGGGTCCGGCCCTGGGCCTTGCGCCCGGTGGTCACGACCTCGGGGTGCTCGCACACCAGCAACAGGTCGTGGTCCCGCGCGCCGGCCTCGGCCACGAGCTCCCGCTGGAGGGCCCAGGCCTGCGCGTAGCCGATCCGGCCCAGGTCGCGCAGCGCGAGGCGGCGCGGGGCGTTCACGTCCCCTTCTGGCTGAGCTCGTCGCGGAGCTGCGCGCGCTGCTCCAGGAGGACCGGCGGGTCGTCGGCGTAGACGTCGTCGAGCAGGGTCTCCGGGCCCGGGAGGGCGGCCTGCTCGGCGCCCTTGACCGCGGCGGAGATCGCCTGGCGCTGCTCGTCCTCCAGCGCCGCCTCCTGCGCGTCGTCCCACAGGCCCTGGTGCTCGAGGAAGGCGCGGAAGCGCTCGACCGGGTCCAGGCGCTCCCAGGGCTCGGACTCGCGCTCGTCGCGGTAGCGGCTGGGGTCGTCCGCGGAGCTGTGCCCGCCGCGGCGGTAGGTCATGAGCTCGAGCAGGGTCGGGCCCTCGCCCTTGCGCGCGCGATCCACGGCGAGCTTGACCTCGCGGTAGACCGCGAGCACGTCGTTGCCGTCGACGCGCACGCCGGGCATGCCGTAGGCGGTGGCCTTGATCGCCAGGGTGCGCGAGACCGACTGCTTCTCGACCGGGACCGAGATCGCCCACTGGTTGTTCTGGATCACGAACACCGCCGGGACCTTCCACACCCCGGCGAAGTTCAGCGCGGCGTGGAAGTCGGGCTCGCTCGTGCCGCCGTCGCCTATGAAGCCCATGGCGACCTTCTTGTCGCCCTTGAGCTTCATGGCGTAGGCCACGCCCACGGCCTGGGGGAGCTGGTTGGCGATACAGCTCGACCACGAGACCTGGTTCACCTCGCGCCCGGAGAAGTGCATGGGCTGCATGCGCCCCTTCATCACGTCCAGCGCGTTGCCGAACATGTGCGCGAAGTACTTGTCCAGGGGGAACCCGCGCAGGAGCATGATCCCGTTCTCGCGCAGCGCGGGGAGCACCCAGTCCTCGGGCTCCAGCGCCGCGCCGCTCCCGATCACCGAGGCCTCCTGGCCCAGGGCGGAGCCGAAGAACCCGATCCGGCCCATGCGCTGCAGGCCGAGCAGGCGCTTGTCCAGCGCGCGCATGAGGACCATGGCCCGGTAGAGCTGGAGCAGGCGCTCAGGCGAGAGGTCGGGGAGCTCGGCGCCCGGGATCACCCGGCCCTCGCCGTCGATCACCCGCAGGAGGTCGGTGGCGTGCGCGGTGTCGGTGCTCACGCTCAGAGGCCTTCCAGAATGAACAGCTCGGGCTGCTCGAGCAGGCGCACCACGTCGTTCATGAAGCGCGCGGCGTCGGCGCCGTCGACCACGCGGTGGTCGAGGCTCAGCGAGAGGTACATCACGTGCCCGATCACGATCTCGTCGTTGCGGACCACGGGGCGCTTGACGATCTTGTGGCACCCCCATGATCGCGACCTCGTAGTTCAGGATCGGCGTGGCCAGGAGCCCGCCTATGTGCCCCGCGCTGGTGATCGTGAACGTGCCGCCCTGGAGGTCGTCGGGGCTGAGCTTGCCCTGGCGCGTGCTCTCGCCCAGGCGCGCGAGCTCGCGGCCCAGGTCGAGCAGGTTGCGCATGTCCGCGTGCTTGAGCACGGGGACCACCAGGCCCTGGGGTCCGTCGACGGCGATCCCCAGGTGGGTGTACTTCTTGTAGACGACCTCCTGGTTCACGTCGTCCATGGCCGCGTTGAGCTGGGGGTGCTTCTTCAGCGCCAGGCACACGGCCTTGATGATGAACGGGAGGTAGGTGAGCTTCACGCCCTGGTCCGCGGCGGCGGGCTTCATGCGCTCGCGCAGCGCGACCAACTCCGAGACGTCGACCTCCTCCACGTAGGTGTAGTGGGCCGCCGTGCGCTTGGAGCGCGCCATGGACTCGGCGATCTTGCGGCGCACGCCGCGCAGGGGCACGCGCTCCTCGACCTCGCCGTCGGCGGGCATGCGCAGGGGCGTCGGCGGCGGGATCTCGGGGAGCGGAGCCGCGGCGGCGGGCTGCGTGCGGATCGCCGGGCGCAGCGCCGGCGAGGCCTGGGCGCCGCCCTGGGGAGCGGCCTGAGGCCGGGCGCCGACGCCCGAGACCGCGCGCTCCACGTCCTCGCGGGTCACGCGCCCGCGGGGGCCGCTGCCCTGCACGGTGCGCAGGTCGACGCCGAGCTTGCGGGCGTGCTTGCGGGTGGCGGGGGTCGCGAGCACGCGGCCGTCGTTCACGACCGGGGCGTCGAGGAGCGCGGTCGCCGCGGGGGCCGAGCCGTTCTGGTCCGAGCCGTTCTTCTGGGCCTGCTTGCCCTCGGACCCGTGGGCGCCGGCGAGCTTGCCGCTGGTCACCGTCGAGAACGACGCGATCGCGGTGTGCACCGGCACCACCTGGCCCTCCTGGGCCAGGATCTGGCTCAGCACGCCGTCGACCGGGCAGGGGATCATGACCGTCGCCTTGTCGGTCATGACCTCGACGAAGTCCTGCTCCTCGACGACGGTCTCACCGGGCTGCACGTGCCACTTGACGATCTCACCCTCGGCGACGCCTTCGCCAATGTCGGGCAACAGGAACTCCACGGGGGGCCTACCTTCGTGTGATCAGCGCCGCGCGCACGCGGCGGGTGTTTCGAGCGTGGATCGACCGGACCGCGCCGGCCGGCGGGCTCAGGGGAACTTGCCCTCGCCCCGCGCCTCGCGCTCCTCCTCCAGGACCTTGGCCAGGCTGGGGGGGAGCTCGGCGTAGACGTCGGTGAACAGGCTCTCGAGCTCGGGCTTGGGCACGCGCTCGTTGTCCTTGATCGCCTGGTTGATCTCCTGGCGCGCGGCGGCCCAGCAGGCCTCGTCCTTCTCCGCGTTCCACAGCCCGCGCTTCTCGGCGTACTCCTTGAAGCGCTCGATCGGGTCGCGCTGGCGCGCGGACTCGACCTCGTGGTCGCTGCGGTAGCGGGTCGGGTCGTCGGACGAGCTGTGCCCGCCGAGGCGGTAGGTCAGGGCCTCGATCAGGGTCGGGCCCTCGCCGTTGACCCCGCGCTCGCGCGCGTCCTGGGTGGCCTTGACCACCGCCAGCACGTCGTTGCCGTCGACCCGCACCCCGGGCATGCCGTAGGCCAGGGCCTTGTGGGCCAGGGTCTCGGCGGCGGTCTGCTTCTCGACGGGCAAGGAGATCGCCCAGCCGTTGTTCTCGCACACGAAGATCGTGGGGGCCTTGTCGACGGCGGCGAAGTTCAGCCCGCTGTGGAAGTCGTTCGAGCTGGTGGAGCCGTCGCCGAAGTAGGTCAGGGCCACGGTGCCCGCGTTCTTGCGGCGCATGGCCATGGCCACGCCGGCGGCCTGAATGATCTGCGTCCCGATCGGGCTCGAGATCGAGACCATGTTCTGGTCCTTGAACGAGTAGTGCACCGGCATTTGCCGGCCCTTGGTGTTGTCCCACTGGTTGCCGTAGCACTGGGCGACCATGTCCTTGACCGCGACCCCGCGGTAAAGGAAGCAGCCGGGCTCGCGGTAGCTGGGGACGACCCAGTCGTCCTGGGTCAGCGCGGCCGCGGTGCCCACGGCGATCGCCTCCTGCCCGGTCGAGACCAGGTAGAAGAAGATCCGACCCTGGCGCTGCAGGGTGAGCATGCGCTCGTCCATGACCCGGGTCTGGATCATGGTCTCGAGGATCTTCACCACCCGCTCGTCGCTGAGCTGGGGGTCGAGGTCCGGGTCTGCGGTCCCGTCGTCGCGCAAGACGCGGAGGATCTCCAACGGCTCGGTGCCGACCGTCGAGCTCATGCTGACTCCTGGGGTGTGGGTTGGCGAGCATTGTATCTGCCCCGCGGGCCGACTCAACCCCTGTGCTCGCGGGACTTACGCAGTGCGGCCAGGCCGGGCCCCCGCCTAAGCTGTTGGGGTGACGGGTCCACGCCGATGAACGGAAGCTCCCTGCGCGTTCTCACCCACGCGCCACCCCCTGCGCCAAAGCGTTCCGCGCGCGGGCCTTGCCCGCTTCCCTCCACCCAGGGGAGGCCGAGCACAACCTGTTCTTCGGGCTGCTGGAGCCGATCGAGGCCGGGGGCTACCCCGAGTACTGGCTGGCCACGCTCGAGGACGGCGAGGTCCGCGGCTGCGCGCTGCAGACGCCGCCCTTCCCCGTGATCGTCAGCGCGCTCTCCCCCGCCGCGCAGGCCGCGCTCGTCGAGCACCTCCTCGCGCGGCGGCCGCGGCTGGAGGGGGTCAACGGCCCGGTCGCCACCTGCGAGGCCTTCGCCGCGGCGTGGTGCGCGCGCACGGAGGCCACGTCCGCGGTCGCCATGCGCCAAGGGAACCTTCGCCCTAGACGCGGTGATCCCGCCGGCGCGTCCGCCGCGGGGCGCGCTGCGAGGTCGGCATGGGGCCGAGGACCTCGCGCTCGTCGCCGAGTGGATCGGCGCCTTCCACGCTGCGCCGAGGCCAGGGGCGTGGCGCGCACCGGTACCGCGAGGCGCTCCGCCCGGGAGAAGCTCGCCCGGGGATTCGGCCTTCCTCTGGGACGACGCCGGCCCGGTGAGCCTGGCCTGCTTCGCCGGCCCCACGCCCGCGGGATCCGGATCAACGCGGTCTGCCCCGCCGCGCTGCGCGGCCGCGGCTACGCGTCCTCCGCCGCGGTGGCCGCCTCTGGCAGCCAGCGCCTGCTCGACGGCGGCCGGCGCTTCTGCTTGTTCACCGACCTCGAGAACCCGACCAGCAACAAGATCTACCAGGCGCTCGGCTACCAACGGGTGTACGAGACGACGGTCCTGCGCCTTCGCCTACGAGGACTGATCCTCCCCTGCGGTGGCCTACTCCGGTTGCCAGGGGGGGAGGTCGCGGAGCTGGGCGCGGGCCTCGGCGGAGGTGGGGATCCCCCAGCGTTCGAAGTGCGGGCCGAGGTCGCGGCCGACGGCGCGGGAGAGCTCGAGCAGCCAGCGGTCGCGCTTCTCGGCGTCGGTCGCCGGGTCGAGCCCCTGCTCGCGGTAGGCGCGGAACGCGGCCTGGAACGGGGCCCAGCCGAAGGCGCGCTGGACCTCGGCGTAGAACGCGAGCGCGAGGTCGGGCTCGCGGGTCCAGCGCGGGTAGGGCGCGCCCTGGGCGAGGTAGTCGGCGACCTTCGTGCGCCCGCTCGCGAGCCAAGGGTGCTCCCAGGGCTCGATCCCGACCACCGTGTCCATGACGTAGAGCGTGAACAGGTTGCAGGTGACCTCGGTCGTCCCGGCGAAGGTCCAGGCGCGCTGCTGATGGTTGTGCCCCAGCTCGTGGAAGTGGCCCCACGAACCCTCGCGCTCGAGCCGCTCGAGGTCGAGCACCAGCGGCGGGCGGCCGCCCTGGGGCGTGGCCACGTCGAAAGTGGAGTCTGATCGGGTAGCCCGAGTGCATGTAGCCGCTGGAGAGAGCTGCACGTCGGCCACGAAGCGCTCGGCGCGCGCGGGCAGCGGGCGCTGCCCGAGCTCGGCGTAGCAGGCGAGCACCCGGTCCCAGAAGCGCAGGATCGGCGCCGGGTCGTCGAGCGCGCGGATCGAGGCCGAGGGCACGGTCAGGCTCAGGTGCCGCGCGTGGAGCTCGGCCAGGGCCCGGGCGCCAGGCGCCGCGCGCGCCAGGCGGCAATGCTCTCGGGGTCGGTGAGGTCGACCGTCGGCGCCTCGACCGCGCCCGTGACCTCGACGGTCAGCGCGCCGCTGCCGCGGCCGGGCTCGAGGTAGAGCAAGCCCCCGAACGAGGCTCGCCACCCGCAGCTCGTCCGCGTCGAGGGTCCAGCGCCCGGCGACCTCGGGCCAGCGCGACCAGCGCGGCTGCGCCCACAGCCGGTCGGTGTGGCAGCCCACGCGCACCGTCCAGGGCGCGCCCGCGCCCACGCGGACCAGGCGCACGACCTCCCCTGCGGGCACGTAGAGCCCGGTCGAGCGCCAGCCCGGGCCGGCCGCGACGGTCAGCCGGCGCGTGACCCGGGGCGCGTCCGCGGCCACCGCGCCCGGGAACGCCTCGACCCCGGGGGCCGGGCGCACCGCCTCGGGGGCGAGCCCGTTCTGAGCATGGAACCGACGACGCCACGCCGAGCCGCGCCCGGGGTCCGCCGAGGGCGCGGCGGCGGTCGGCGCGGCCTCGAGGGGCGAGGCGCGCCAGGTCCCGCAGGCGCCCGAGCTCCGGTTCTGCCGGCAGCGCGCGGGCGGTCTGAGGCCAGGAGCTCCCCAGGCCGCGAGCTCGACCTCTCCGCGCGCGAGGCCTCGAGGGCGCAGCCTGCGTGCGGCGTGGGCTGCGCGTCCGCGACGCGGAACCCCGCGCCGTCCGGCGCGCGCGCAGGCCAGCCCAGCCCGAACACCAGGCCCATGGGCCCCAGGACCGCGTTCTCCGGCGAGGTCCTCGTGCGAGCGAAACCTGGGCCTCGCGCACCTGCTGCGTCCCCAAGGGCTACCTACGCGGCGAGCGCGCCGCCGCCGCGGGCCACGTGCGCGCCACCTGCAGAGCTCTGACCGCGAGCTGGCCGTTGAGGATCAGGACCGCTCCGGGCGGCGCCGCGTGGGCTGCGGAGCTGACCTTCACGTCCAGCCCTGCCCGCCGGAGGAACGCCACGAGCGAGGGCGCCGGCGCGAGCAAGGCGCACCGCCTTCGGCTGGGCGGCGTTGCCCGCCCAGCGCAGGGCGTTCAGCAGCAGCCATCCGCCCCGGGGTCCCGAAGCCCTCGATCCCCAGGGTAGCCACGCCGTGGCCGAAGGCGACCGCGCCGCCCTCGTCCGGTGCCGGGTCGCCGCGACCAGCGCCGCGGGGTCTCGCCCTCGTCGCCGGTGAGCACGGCGAGGAGCCTCGGGGCCGAACACCGCCGCGACAGGCCCGGGACGCCACCGACCTGGGGCAGGGTCTCCACGCCGGCCAAGAGCAGCGCCGCGCGGTCGGCCGCGACGTCGGCGCGGGCGGCGAGCGCCGCGGAGCAGAGCAGGGTCCAGATCGCGACGCGCACGGGCACCTCCCGCGCAGAGCCTAGCGCACGCCCGTCGGCGTGGGGCCGGGCGCGTCTATCCGTGCGGCTCGCGCTCTCCGCGCACGAACAGGCCCCAGAGCTCCTCGACCGGGACCGCGCGCCGGCTGCGCTCGGCCAGGGGCGGGCCCGCGCAGGAGAGCCACGGGAGCACGTTCAACGCGCGGTCCCCGGGGACGCCCGCCGCCTCTTGCTCCCAGCCCGGCCAGCGCGCGTCGCCGTAGAACGGGGCGAGGTCGCCGGCGAGCAGGAAGCTCAGCCAGTCGGAGTAGCCGCCCTCGAAGCTCTCCCATTCCAGCGCGTCCGGGGCGAAGTAGAACACCTGGCCCACCGGCCCGCCGAAGGCGCCGCCGTTGAGCGCGAAGAACCCGCCGAGCACGTCCCAGCCCACGACCAGCGCCCCGGGCAGCCGCTGCGGGCGGGCGTCGACGCAGCGGTTCCAGGCGTCGAGCGCAGGGAGCCCCGCGCCCCCGCCGCCGAGGACGCGCACCCAGCCGTGGTCGACGAGCAGCCCGCCGGTCTCGTAGACCACGGCGCCCATGGGCGAGCGGGTCGAGACCTGGAGCGCGACCAGCGCCACCTCCGCGCGCGCGGGGTCGCGGGGGAGGAGCTCCGCCCGCCCGCCCTCCGCAGCCCAGCCGCGGACGAGCTCGATCCCGGGCTCCTCGAGGTGGATCAACTCCGCGAGGGTCCTCACGACGGCTCCTCCCGGGTCGGGTCCACTACTCCTCGGCGGCGCGGGTCACGGCGACGACGATCGCGCTCGCGATCTGTCGGCCGCGGGCGGTGTCCCGCAGCGCGGGGGGCAGCTCGAGGTGCAGCCCGCGCTCGGCCTTCTCCGGGCGCAGCGAGCCCTCGCGCTTGGCGCCGAGGGCGGTGAAGTAGAAGCGGACCCGGTGGCCGCGGTAGTCGTAGGTGGGGTCCAGGCGGTCGATCTTGAGCGGCACGCGCAGGCTCGCGGGCAGGCTCTGGATCAGGCGCTGGTAGCGCTCCTGGATCCGGCGCAGCGCGGCCACGGTGAACCCGCTCGTCGCCATTTCGATGGTTTGGATCGAGACGCGCTGGCCGCCCAAGGTCTCCTTGCGCGCGTGGCCGTGGACCTCGACCAGGAACTTCAGCCGACCGTTGGGCACGCGGCTCGCCCGGTCGAGCTGTCGCTGGTAGTCCTCGTAGACCAGCTCGCCGTCGTGGCTGACCTCCGACTCCTGGAAGCTCCCCAGGGCGAAGGCGCGCTCGGTCGGTCGGTTCACGTCGAACCAGTGCCGGAACGGCACCGAGCGATACCCTCGCGCCACGACCCAGCCGTAGTTCAGCTCCCGAGCCGCGGCCTGCGCGATCCGGTCGGTGTACTGGTCGTAGGCTCCGTGCGGCGCGGCGACGACCTTCCCCTCTTGCCCGGCGGGAGCGAGGGCCAACTGGATCCCCGCCAGGATCGGCAACAACAGACTCACACTCATCTCGGGCGACGTAGAGCGAACCTCATGCCCCGCGTAAGCCCAAGTGTTTTCGTGCGGGACGGGCCCGGGTGTTCCGCCGTGGAGTCCCAGATTCGGAAAGCGAAAGCCCTATAGGGACAGGGCTTACACTTCTGTGACGCTAGGCGAAGCCGTAGCGAGCGAGCGCCTCGGGGGTCATGGTGCGCTGCGCCAACTCACGCGCTCGCGGGCTGCGGTAGCTCGCCTCCGCTCGCGCGCGTCGCCGCGTGGCGAGCGGGTCGGGCCCGTCGATCCAGGCCTGGAGCTCGTCGCGCACCGCGCGGCACGCGCGCTCTTCGCTCGACAGCGCCGCCGCGGCGAACACGGCCTGGGCCGCGGGATCGAGGACCGCCAGCGCGAGCTCCTCCGCTTCGTCGTCCTCGAGCTCCATGGCTTCGAGGCACAGCTCTTCGACGGCCTGCGCGCAGCCGGCGGCGTAGATCGCCGCCGCGGCCACGGCTGAGGTGGGGGTGTCCCCGCGGGCCGCCGCCTCCTGGGACAGGGTCTGGCACACGCGGAGGTAGACCTGCTTCCCGAGCTGCGCCCCGAGGGACGCGCCCACGTCCTCGGCCTCGAGCTCCGCCTGCGTGGGCAGGGGCTGGAGCAGCAGGCGTTCGGCCTCGTCCAAGGTGGCCTGGGCGCAGTCCTCCTCGCCGAGGTCGTGCGCCTCGCCCGCCAGGCGGCCCGCCGCGGCGGCGGCACGACCCAGCGCGCGCAGGGCGCCCTCGAGGGGCTGGAGCGTGGCCAGCGCCCGCAACAGCGCGAGCGGCTGCGTCTCGTTCAGGCAGGCGGCGAGGCCGGCGGGAGGGGCGAGGGACATAAGGGGCTCCTGGTGGACTCGGGTTCTTGGTGCCCTAGACGCGCGAGGCCGCGCCGGGTTCAGCGGGACGTCTAGTACTAGCGCGCCTGGATCAGGAAGCCCTTGGAGCCCTTGTCCCACACGAGCTGCTCGCGGTGGTCGGCGTACCAGGCGACGACCCGCCGCCCGCGCTGGCCGAGGGCTTCTTTCAGGGTCTTCGCGCCCAGGTCGTGCAGGAGCGGCGTCGGCGGGAGGAGCTGCGCGAACTGCGCGACCACCCAGCGCTGGGTGTCGCCGCCGACGAGGCCGGTGTAGGGCAAGACGGCCTCGAGCAGCGCGCGCTTGTCCTCGTCGGGGCCCTCGAGCACCCGGCTCAGGATCACGGTGACCAACCCCTGGACCACCTGGTCCCGCGAGGGCTTCTGCGGGATCTCGCCGCCGACGCGCACGGCCTCGGCGAAGTCGCGGGCGGCCTGATAGTCGGGGCCGTCGCGGCTGGGGCCGCTCTGGCCGGGCCCCGAGGCCCGCGCCAGCGCGGCGACGAGGTCCTCGTCGAGCTTGTGGGCCGCCAGGCGCTGGCAGGCCAGGAGCCGCACCGGCCAGGCGGGGTCCTGCAGCGCCTCCACCGCGGGTCGCGGATCGCCGCGCTCGCTCTCGGTGAACACGTGGGTCGCGACCTCGACGGTGCGCAGGGCCTCGGTCAGCGCGGCCCGCGTCTCCCAGGGCTCCCCGGCCTGAGCCGCGGCGCAGCACGACCCGATCAGCGCTCCCATCACCCAGCTCCGCATGCCGCGAGTATGCCACCTCGCTCCCGCCGACGCCGGGAGCCCGCCCGAGCTTCACGCGGCTCGCGAGGGGTCGCGGAGCGCCCCCCTGGACCGAGGGTTGTGGGAGAATCCCCGCCATGGATCCACGAGACCCCGTCGAACGGGTCGCCCGCGCGGTGATCGACCTGGGGATCTGCTCCGCGGAGCAGCTCGCGCCCTTCGTGCAGGAGTGGCACGACCGCCCCCTCGACGAGAACACCGCCGACGACGACACCGAGCTGGCGAACTTCCTCAGCCTGCTGCACCGCAAGCAGCTGATCTCGAGCAGCCAGGGCCGGACCCTGCTGCAAATGCTCACCGGCCACGGCGCCGCCCCCGCCGACCAGAACCTGGGGCGCACCTTCGGCGAGTACGAGACCGAGACCCTGATCGGCGAAGGCGGCATGGGCAAGGTCTACCGCGCCCGCCACAAGAGCCGGCCCGGCGAGTTCGTGGTCAAGGTGTTCAACGCGACCCACGACCCCGCGGGCGCCGCGCGCTTCCGCCGCGAGGGAGAGGCCATGGCCTCCCTCGACCACCCGAACATCGTGAAGGTCCACGCCCTCGGCTACGAGGACCAGACGCCGTTCATCGTGCTCGAGTACGTCAACGGCCCGACCCTCGAGCAGCTCATGCAGGAGCGGGGCAAGTTCAGTTGGCAGAGCGCGACCCGCGCCGCCAAGCAGATCGCCTCGGCCCTCGACGCCGCCCACCAGCGCGGGATCGTGCACCGCGACGTCAAGCCCGCGAACATCCTCGTGGCGCCGGGCGGCGTGCTCAAGGTCTTCGACTTCGGCCTCGCCAAGTGGGTCGAGCGCGAGAAGCTGACCCACGCCGGCGAGATCCTCGGCTCCCCCGCCTACATGGCCCCCGAGCAGTGGGGCGACCACGAGGTCGACCACCGCGCGGACCTGTTCGCGCTGGGGGTGATCTACTACCAGCTCCTGACCGCCGAGCTCCCGTTCCGCGGGCGCACGCCGGCGGACTTCAGCTGGAAGGTCCAGGCCGGGAAGTACGACCCGATCGGGCGCTACGCGCCGGACACGCCCCCCGGCGTGCAGGCGCTGGTGGCCCAGCTCCTCGAGCGCGACCGCCTGCACCGCCCGGTCAACGCCCAGGGGCTCCTGGTCGAGCTCGAGCGCGTGGGCAAGGGCGAGGAGCCCGACGTGCCCCGGCTCCAGCCTCCGGGCGCCGCGCAGCCCTATCGCCTGGTGGGCAAGAACGAGTTCACCCTCGGCAGCGGACAGGGCGCGGACTTCCACGTGCCGAACTCGACCGTCGCCGACCGCCACGCGACCCTGGTCCGCACCCCGGCGGGGGTCCTGCTCAAGGCCCACGACGCGCCGGGCGGGGTCAAGGTCAACGGGCAGCTCGTGCGCGAGATCGTGCTCCGCGACAAGGACGAGGTCGTGCTCGCCGACGCCCCTCCGCTGCGCTACCGCATGGGGAACCTCGGGCGCGGGAGCACTGGGCGCTTCGCGCTCTCCGACTCCGACATGTACGACCTCTCGCAGACGGACACCGACCACGCCGAGCACCCGCCGCAGCAGGTCTCGGGGCAGGTGCTCGCCGCGCTGGTGGAGGTCGCCCACCCCCGGGCCCTGGTCGCCTGCCTCGAGCGCCTCGACAGCGCGGGCATGCTCGACCAGCTCGCCGACTCGCGGCGGAACCTGCTGCGCCTCGGCGTGTCCTCGACCCTCACTGAGCAGGCGGTCGACCGCGCCCGCGCCCGCGGCCAAGAGCGCGCCTGGAAGATCGCGGACGCGCTGTTCAGCACCACCCGCGAGAACCTGGGCCGGGCCTTGCCCCAGTGGCTGGCGTTCTGGTTCGACCAGCGCCACCGCTTCCCCCCGCAGTTCCGCGCGCCTGCCGGGCGCGCCTGCGGGCGGCTGCGCCTGACCTTCGGCGACGAGCCCGAGCTGCTCGAGGTCTCCCTGGCCGAGGGCGAGCAGTGGGTGGTCGGCCGCGCCGAGGACGCCGACGTGACCGTGCGCGAGCGCTCGGTCTCCCGCAACCACCTGCTCCTGCTGCGGCTCAACGCGCGCTACGCCTTCCGCGACCTGGGCAGCCGCTTCGGGACCACGGTCTCGGGCAACCGCGTCGAGTTCGGCTTCCTGCGCGAGGACGAGCGCCTGCGCCTGGGGCGCTGCAAGCTCGAGTTCCTCGCCGACCCGGCCCCCGCCGACACCGGCCCCCCGGACCCCTACGTGCGGATCGACGCCGCGACCTTCGCCGCGCTGGTCGAGCTGCGCGCGCCCAACGTGGTCTCGGCGCTGGTGGCGCTGCTCGACGAGTCCGGGCTGCTCGAGCGCGCCCAGAGCGAGCTCAGCGCGGTCCTGCGTCCCAAGGAGCTGGAGCAAGCCCAGCTCGAGGCGTTCTTCCGCGGCCAGCACGAGCGCGCGCTGGCTGCGCTGCCCGAGGCCAGCGGCCGGCACCTCGGCCCCGACGCCGCTACGTGGCGGGCGTGGCTGGATCAGGAGCAGGCGGCTCTGCCGCCCCAGGTGGCTCCGCGGGGCTGGGTCCTGTAGCGCGCAGCTTGCCCTGGCGGGCTTCCGTCCCGAACGGGTTCCAGCCGCGCAGGAGCACCGGCAAGAGCGTCAGCACCCCGAACAGGGCCGCGGCCATGGCCACGCCGGTGAACGCGCCGAAGTAGGCGTTGGGGCGGAACTCGCTGAACACGAGCACCACGAAGCCCACGACGCCGGTCAGGCTCGTGTAGAGGATCGAGGTCCCGATCGAGCCGTGGCTGCGCAGCAGGGCCTGCTCCACGTCGCCGTCGACGAGCAGCTCGCGCCGGAAGCGGAACAGGTAGTGGATCGCGCAGTCGACGCCGATCCCCAAGGACACCGCCGCGATCATGACCGTGGCCATGTCCAGCGGGATCGCGAACCAGCCCAGGCAGCCGAGCACGATCACGATCGGGAGCAGGTTCGGGATCAAGGCCAGGACCGCCGCGCTCAGGCTGCGGAACAGGAGCGCGAGCATGCCCAGGATCAGCCCCAGGGCGGTGAGCGTGGTCACGAGCTGGCTGCGCTTGAGGCTGTCGAGCATGTTCGCGTAGAGCATGAACATGCCGGTGGCCTCGGCCTCGATCGGGCCGTCCTCGGGGAACTGCTGCGCGAGGTAGGCGCGCACGCGCTCGCGGAACTCGAGGCGCACGAGGTCGGGGTCGGTCTCCCGCACCCGAGCGGTGATCCGCACCGCCTGGCCCGGCCCGTAGGTCGTGCCGCCGACCTCGCGCTCGACGATCACCGCATACGGCGGCACCAGCTCGCGCACGAGCTTCGAGCCCTGGATCAGGCGCCCGACCTGCATGGCGGCGTACGGGCGGGTCATTTGCGGGGCCGCCTTGCGCAGCTCGTCCAGGATCCCCACGTAGCTCATGACGGTGCCCACCTCGGGCTGCTCGTCGAGCCAGGCCGCGACCTCGGCGGCCTTGTCCAGGTTCTCGGGGTGCAGCGCGCCGAAGGCCCCGGGCTCCTCGCCGGTGAGCACGATCTCGAGCCCGGTGGTCCCCCCCAGGCGGTCGTCGAGGAAGGCCAGGCCCTTGTGGATCTCCGAGTCGGGCTGGAAGTAGTCGACGAAGCGCGCCTCGACCTGGATCTTCTGGATCCCCACGCCGCCCAGCGCGAAGCCCAGCGCGGTCAGGCCCAGGACCAGGAGCGGGTGCCGGGTGGAGAAGCGCCCGAGGCCCGCCAGCGCCTGGCCGGTGCCCTCCATGCGTCCGCGGTCGTCGTGCTTCAACAGCAGCAGGTAGCCCGGGAGGATCACGAAGGAGAGCGCCAGCGCGAGCAGCACGCCGAAGCTCATGAGGAAGCCGAAGTCAATGATCGGGCGCGAGCCGGCGAAGTAGAGGCTCGAGAACCCACGCCGGTCGTCGCCGCGGTGAACGCGCAGGGCCAGAACAGGTCGCGCACGAGCTGCCGCACCCGCGCCCCGCGGTCGAGCTCGGGGGCGGTCGCGATCAGCTCGCGGTAGCGCACGATCAGGTGGATCGAGTGCGCGAGGCCGATCACCAGGAGCAGGCTCGGGAGGTTCCCGGTGATCACCGTGATCCGCTTGCCGGTCAGGCGCATGAGCCACAGGGTCCCGACCACGGTGCCCCCGGTCGCGAGCAAGGGCAGCAGCACCCAGCGCACGCGGCGGAACACGAGCAGGAGGAACAGGCACACGAACACGAGCGAGAGCAGCCCGAAGGTCTCGAGGTCGCGGCGGATCGCCTCGACCATTTCGACCCCCAGCGCCGGGACCCCGCTCAGCCCCACGTCGGCGCCGGCGGCGCGGGTCTCGGCCACGATCTCGCGCACCCGGTCGATCACGACCCGGCGCCGCGCCTTGCGGTCGTCCTCGCTCGCGGTCCAGGCGGGGACCAGCGCCTCGACCTTGGCCCGCGCGTCGGCGACCCGGGCCGCCGCCTCGGGGCCGGGGGCGGCCTGCTCGGCGTCGATCGCCTCGAGCAGCGACTCGTTGGCGTTGAGCCAGGCGTTGGTGGTCTCGACCTGCTCCTGGGTGCGCTCGAGGGTCACCACGATCCCCGCGGTGTGCCCGTCCTCGCTGACCAGGTTCCCGGCGAAGAGCTCGTGCTGGGTCAGCTCCTCCTGGGCCTTCTCGTAGGAGATCCCTTCGTCGCCGACCTTCTTTTGCTGGAGCATGGCCTGCATGAAGCCGGCGGGCTTCTCGTGGCTGCGGAACACCGGGACGCTGGTGATCGCCAGCGAGCTGGCCACCCCGTCGACCGCCTCGCAGGCCGCGCGCAAGCTCTCGACCGCGGCCACCCCCTCGGGGGTGAACAGGTCGTCGCGGGTGAGCCCGATCAGCACGAACTCGTCGCTCGTGAACAGGAGCGAGACGCGGTTGTAGCGCTGGTTCTCGCGGTCGCCCTCGAGGGTCATGGAGGCCGTCGAGGCGTCGAGCCGCGAGAGCTCGTCGCGCAGGGGCACGGCCCCCACGAGCACCGCCACGGTGCACGCGATCGCCAGGCCCTTCCACACGGTGTCGGCTGCGTTCACCGCGGCAGTATAGCCAGCCCTGCGGAGCTACCGGGCTCGAGGGACGTCAGGAGGGAGGCACCGACGCGGGAGCACCGGAGGCCGGGAACCAGGCCTGGGTCCGCTGGCACACCCGCACCAGGAGGAGCATCAGGGGCACCTCGATCAGGACCCCGACCACGGTGGCCAGCGCCGCCCCCGACGAGAGGCCGAACAGCATGGCCGCGGTCGCGATCGCGACCTCGAAGTGGTTCGAGGCGCCGATCAGCGCGGTAGGGGCCGCGTCGCCGTAGCTCAACCCCAGGACCTTCGCCGCGCCGTAGGCCAGCCCGAAGATCACCAGGGTCTGCACGGTCAGCGGAATCGCGATCCAGAGGATCGTGAGCGGGTTCTGGACGATCGCCTCGCCCTTGAACGAGAACAGGAGCACGAGGGTCGCGAGCAGCGCCGAGATCGTGATCGGGGTCAAGACGTGGAGGAAGCGCTCCTCGAACCACGCCTGGCCTTTGCTCGCGAGGATCGCCTTGCGGGTCACGAACCCCGCCGCGAGGGGGAGCGCCACGTAGATCCCGATCGAGAGCAAGAGGGCCTGCCAGGGCACGGGCAGCCGCCCGACCCCCAGCAGGAACCCGCCCAGGACACCGTAGAGCACGAGCATGGTCAGCGAGTTGATCGCGACCATGACCAGGGTGTGCCCGTCGTTGCCCCGGGCGAGGAAGCCCCACACCAGGACCATGGCCGTGCAGGGCGCGACGCCGAGCAGAATGCAGCCGGCCAGGTAGCTGCGCCACAGCGGGATCTCCAAGCGCTTGACCCCGTCGAGCAGCACGACGGTCCCCTCGCCGTGGGTCGCGCCGACGGGCAGGTCGAGCCCGAACGGCAGCTTGACGTGATCGACCGCCTCCGGCCCGATCAGGCCCAGGAACAGCGTGCCCAGGAACAGGGTGGCGATCGCGTACATGCTGAAGGGCTTCACCGCCCAGTTCACGCACAGGGTCAGGCCCACCGGCTTGAGGCTCTTACCCGCGCGGGCGACCTCGGCGAAGTCGATCTTGACCATGATCGGGAACATCATGAGGAACAGGCACACCGCGATCGGGATCGAGACGACCGGCGCCTCGCCGACGTCGAGGGTCAGCCCGTCGAGGTAGGTGGCCACCCCGGGCGCGACCTTGCCCAGGCCGATCCCAGCCAGAATGCAGAGGATCACCCACGCGGTCAGGTAGCGCTCGAAGGAGCCCAGCCCCTTGCCCCCGCCCGCGACGTCCCCCTGCTGGGGCGCTGCGCTCACGCCTCAGTCCTGACAGCAGCTCGGGCTACAGCCGCAGCCCGCCGCGGGCTTGGTGGCAGTGACCACCACGCTGGTCACGTAGTCCCCGATCTCGGTGCCCGGAGGGAGCTGGGCCAGGATCGGGGCGTAGAGCGGGTCGTCCCCCGCGGAGACCGCGGCCACGAAGGCCGGCTGCTGCTGGAGCTGGACCCCGGTCAGGCCCGCGGCCTCGACCATGGCCCGGTAGGCGTCGAGCTCCACGGCGCCGGCGACGCAGCCGATCAGGGCCTGGACCAGGGTCCGCAGCGCGTCGGGGAGGGGGCGGAGCAGCGCCACGTCGGACACGACCACGCGCCCGCCAGGCTTGAGCACCCGGGCCACGTCCTCCCACACCCGCGCCTTGTCCGGCGAGAGGTTGATCACGCAGTTGCTGAGCACGACGTCCACGCTGGCGTCGGCCACCGGCAGGTGCTCGATCTCGCCCAGGCGGAACTCGACGTTGTCGAGGCCGGTGCGCGCGCGGTAGGCCGGGAGGTTCTTGCGCGCGGTGCTCAGCATTTCGGGGGTCATGTCGACCCCGATCGCGCGGCCGCGGGCGCCGACCTTGGGTCCGGCGAGGAAGCAGTCCAGCCCGCCGCCGCAGCCGAGGTCGACCACGACCTGCCCCGGCTCGAGGGCCGCGATCGCGGTGGGGTTGCCGCACGAGAGCCCGAGGTTCGCGCCCTCGGGGAGCGCGGCCAGCTCCTCGGGGGAGTAGCCGAGCTGGGCGGCGAAGGCCTCGGGAGAGCTGGCGGGGGTGCCGCAGCCCTTGGTCGGGCTGCAACAGCTCCCGCCGGCCTTGGCGCCGGCGGCCAGGGCCACCTGGGCGTAGCCCTCCCGCACGGTCTCGCGGATCGCTTGGGCGTCGGGGGAATCGGTCATGGGGTCCTCCGGGGATAGCGTGCCGATCGCGTATCGGCGAAATACGATTGTTTGGATCGAACGAAAGCGCTCACAGGCCCGCGACCAGGACCTTGAGTCGGCGCAGGGCGCGCGGGCTTATGCAGTAGCAGATCCGGGGGCCGTCGAGCTCCCCCTGGACGAGCCCCGCTTGCTTGAGCACCTTCAGGTGCTGAGAGACCGTGGACTGCGCCAAGGGCAGCTCGTCCACGATCTCGCCGCACACGCAGGCGTTCTTGCGGGCGAGCAGGCGCAGGATCGCGACCCGCGCGGGGTGGCCGACCGCCTTGGCCAGCGCGGCGAGCTCGCGGTCGGCCTCCTGCCCTTCGATCGGGCGGAGGTCGGGGTCGACGCTGTCCTGGGGGGGTCTGGGCCACGCGTGCTCGTTTATCGTGAAGGACGATAGCTCATGCTGGGGAGGCCGGGTCAGCCTCGGCGTCTCAGGCGACGGAGGCAGGCTCCGGGAGTGCTGGTGCCGAGCGCGGCACGCGTCGTGGACGTAGCTCCCGGACTCGACGCAGCTAAAGGCAGGCTCGAGGGCGAAGCCGCGGGCGCAGCACTCGCAGCGGGCGGCATCGCGGGGCGGGGTCTTGAGCGGAGCACGAAGCGCGCCCAGCGTCGGCGCGGCGCGTCGCCCCGAGCGCGGGCCGGGGCCCCGACGAGGCCGAGCACGGCGCCGCCGGCGAGGCCTCCCCCACGGACCCCAGATCGCGCCGCCCAGGGCCGACAGGATCGCCGCCGTCCCCCACCGCCACCGTCACGCTTCGACCTTGGAAACCCCTGCTGACACCGGCTTTGCCTCCTCGCCCTACGTGAGGCAGCCCCGCTCCAACCCCTGGGCACCGACACGACTGGACTTGCGGCGACGACCTGTTCACGCCGTGTTCACCGACGCGAAGAACGGTCTCAGGTGGGCACCGTTCGACCCGGCCAGGCGCCACAGCTCTGCCCACGCCCCGAGCGACCGGGCTGGGGGCGTGCCTGCACTCACCGACTCCGCTGGGGAGGGGGGTAGCGGGGGTCACCGACCTCCCTTGGGGTGGGGGAGGGGGGGGCCGGGTGTCCCTGGGACCGGTGCAGCCAGGGGGGGGAGGGGGGTGCAGGGTGTCCCCAGGACCGGTGTAGGTAAGGGGCCTACCGGACGGTTCATGCCGGGGACCTGGGTGACGAGCTCACGAGGTCGCCCAGATCGCGGGAACCTTTCGCGCGCGTCCCGCGTCCAAGGGGTAGCGCAGCTCGCGGACGGGTCGTGGCGCGGGACGGATCGTCCCGCGCGCGGCTTACACCTGCTCACGCCGTAGGCGGCGGCGGAACGCGCTGCGTCGTCCCCCCTCCAGTTCGGCCTCGGCACGAGGCCTGCATGGAGGGGCGTATGCACCCGTGGACTTCACCCGTGTCGCCTTCGGCCCGCCTCGCTCCGACCCGCGAGCGCGAGGGCTCGGTCCGCGTCGCCCTCGCCTGCGTCTACTGCCGCAGCGACGACGCGCGGGAGGCGCTCGTGTTCTGCGGGTCGTGCCTCTCGCCCCACCACCCGGACTGCTTCGCCGACCACGGCCGCTGCGCGGTGCACGGCTGCGGGGGCAAGCAGACCGTGGCCCCGGGCGCGCCCCAGCGCGTCGACCGCGCGCAGGCTCCGTCGTCCTTGGCGACGCCGCTCTGCGCCCTCGCCGCGGCCGGGTTCCTGTTCCTCGCCCTGGTGTTTGGCCTGCTGTTCCTGATCGGCGGCCTGTCCCACGCGCGCGCCGAGGAGCGCTGGGCCGCGGCCGAGGTGGCGCTGCACGACCGGCTCGCCGAGGAGCACCAGCTCAACCAGCGCCTGACCGCGCAGGTCGAGGACTACAGCGCCTGGGTCCAGTACGGCGGCTTCCCCACCCGGGTGGAGAGCCTGCGCCTGACCGGCGTCTACTTCAAGCCGACGGGCCGCTTCGCGGTCTTCGGCCACATGGCGGTGCCCCAGGGCGGCATGCTCTACGTCGAGTGCCAGCCCACCCGGGTGTGGGAGGTGCACTCGGTCCAGCCCGACAAGGTCGAGCTCCGCGCCGGCCAGGAGGTGCTGCTCGTGACCCTGTCCGCGTCCGCGCAGGGCGCCCACTAACCCGGGCGCCCTGCGGCCTGCCTACAGGAACACTGCGGGGCTGCAGTGGAAATACTCCGCGAGGGTCTTGATGTGGGCCTTCGAGGGCGCGCGCTTCCCGCTCAGCAGTCGGGGGCCGACGGTCCGGGCCTTGTCCCCGAGGATCCGGCTGAGATCGGCTCCTGAGAGTCCATGCTCCTCGCAGAGGAGGGCGAGGGCTTCTGCGGGCGTCGTTCGACCCACGAGCGCCTCGAAGCTGGGCGCGTCGTAGGTGCTGATGCGCGCGGCCAGGTCCACGAGGTATTCGTCCTGCTCGGCGTTCCGCTTGCGGCGGGCCAAGGCCATGACCCACTGTCCCGCGCGCTCGCGCTGGGCCTTGCTGCGGATGCGTCGAGGAAAGCCAAAGTGCTCGCAGAGGCCGGCGTAGGTGGTGGGAAGGTTCGTGTGGGTGGTCGTCATGATCGACCCCTCCTGCGGTCGCGGTTTCGTCGGTCGTAGTCGGCGTGGTCCTCCCAGGCGACGAGGATCACGAGTCCTTCTTGGACCAGCGTGCCGTCGTCGCCTGCTCTCGCGAACACGACGTCGGTCGTGAGCCGGTGGGCACCCAGGCGAAAGGTGTAGGTGTTGCCCTCTCCCCGAACGCGTCCGGCGCGGGGAAAGGTGGCGATCAGGGACGCGTGGTTCGTCCAGGTTGCCCCCCGCACGATCGCCGCCCATGCGGCCAGGCGTCGCTGTTGAGCCGGAGAGAACCGGGCCAGGAATTCAGCGAGGGTCTCCGCCGTGACGACCTGCATGCAGCCAAAATGTCAGCACTTCCCAGGTCTGTCAAGACGTGGGCCTAGGGGCCGACCTCCCACACCTCGGTTCCGACGGGTACGTCCACCCGCTCACAGTGCACCAACAGCGCGTGAGGCGGAAGGTCCGGGTCGTAGGGGGAGTGCAGGGGGATCTGCACCGCTGTCCGGCAGCGCGTAGGCGGTGCCCCGCCCGGGGGGCGGAGTTCGACCGTGAAGTCCATGAAGCTCGGTCCGCCAAGGTTTACCTGGGGCAAGAGCACGACGCCTCGGCCCACGATGGCGAAGCGGTCTTTCACGGTGAGCAGGAGCTCCGCCGGTGCGCTCGGGTTCTCCAACTCCTCGAGGCCCAGGAGCAGGGGCTCCACCACGGGTCGGATCGTGGCCCGAGTCGTGAGCGCGCCCAGCGTGTCCAGCGCGTGCTTCGCGACCTCCGCGACGCAGACCCGCAGGGTCCGCCGGGGCCCGCTGAGCGCGACGCTGGCAGCAGCGAGCGCGCGCACGGCTCGCTCCTGACGCCTCCGAGCCCGGTGGTTTCCCACGATCGCCGCGTCAAGGCGGGTGTGGATCTCTGCTGCGCCGGGCGGCGCTGCCCCGCTCGACTCGGCTGTGGAGAGGGACCCCACGAGCTCCTCCAGCGCGGGTTCGTCGGGCCCGAACTGGCGGGCTATGGCGCAGGCCACGGCGACCGCGGCGCGAGCGGCAGCCGGGGGGCTGAGGTCGATCAGCGCGTGGAGCGTGTCGACCACGTCGTCGTGCGCGCCCCCGGCCCCGAGGGCGGCGCGGGCGGCCTCGGAGCCTAGGCCGGCCGCCACCTCCGCGCGCCGAAGCGGCAGGCTGCCGCCGTGCAGACGGGCGCGGAGCCAGGCGATCTCGGCCTCCAGCTCCCCGGTCTCGCGCCAGCGGCGCTCCAGCTCCCGTATGCGCTGGTCGCTCACCTGCTGCTTCCGCTCCCAAGGCAGCGTAGCCCTGGCTCCGCCTCAGGGACAGCGAGTGGCGTGATGGGATGGGCGCAGGCAAGCTGCGCCCCTACGGCAGAACGACGTGCGCGCAGGGTCAGACGCTGCCCTGCCGTGGAACTCAGCGGAGACGGGGCGGGCGAGCGGCGCTCCTGCTCCGGCCGACGGACGAACGGGAAGGGGCATGGAACGTCCCTCGTAGGGGCGCAGCTCGCCTGCGCCCGTCCCATCCGCGGCACGGGTGCGCTCCCGCGGAGCGGCTACCCCTCGGTCGCCACCCGCCGACGCGGCGGAATCAGGCTGAACGCGGCCAGCCCCGCCATGAGCGCGAAGGCGGCGCCGAGGCCCCAGCGGTCGGCGACGGCGCCGACGCCGAGGGCGGCGACGGCGTAGACGATCCCGCGGAGCTGGCTCTCGAGGGAGAGGGTCGTGGCGCGCTGGTAGGGGTCCATGACCTCGTTCAGCGCGGCGACGAAGATCGGGCGGCGCAGGTTCTGCAGGCAGGCCAGGGCCAGGAGCGCGACGAGGCCGGGCCAGAGCACGCCGACGTAGAGCGCCACCGCGCAGCCGGCGAGGCAGGCGACGCCCAGGAGGTGGGCCAGGCTCAGGGCGCGGGGGCCCAGGCGGCGCTGCCAGGGCACGCTCAGGGCCGAGCTCGCGCCGGCGGCCAGGCCCTGGACGAAGGTGTAGGCGCCGATCGCCAATGCCCCCGCGCCGAGGACCGCCAGGCCCTGACGATTCGTCTCGCCGGCGAGGTAGGGCTGGAGGTAGGCCAGGGCGAGCTTGGTCTGGGTCTCGAAGGCCACCGACGCGAGCACCAGGGCCAGGACCCCGGGGCCGCTGAACACACCCTTGAAGCGCGACCACCAGGACGGGACCTCGGGGGCCTCGCTGGCCTGAGCGTCGGCCTGCTGCTTGGCCTCGGCGTCGCGGACCCACTCGCCCTCGAGCCGGCGGGGGTAGGTCAGCATGAGCCCCGCGCCGAGCACGCAGGTCGCGCTCGAGGCACAGAACAGCCCGGCGTAGTCGGCGGTCTGCCAGAGCAGCACCCCGCCCAGGAGCGCGGCGACGCCGGTCGAGGCCTTGGAGAACACCCGGGTCAGGCCGATCACCGCGGTGGCCTGGTCGCGCTCGCCGCGGCCGTCGAGGTAGTCGAGCATGACCGCCTTGTGGGTCCCCGAGCGCAGCGCCTCCCCCAGGGCATACAGGCTCTGGCCCGCGAGCACGGCGAGGAGCCCCCAGCCCTGGAGCGAGGCCAGCCCCAGCACGGCGAAGGCCAGCGCGGTCACGAGGAACATGACCACCAGCCCCCGGCGCCGACCGTAGCGGTCGACGGCGACCCCGGTCGGGGTCTCGAGGATCGCGGTCAGGGTCCGGGTGTAGGCGAGCACCCCGCCCATGACCACGTAGTCGAGCCTCAGGTCCTGGAGCAGGAACAGGACGAAGAACGGCTCTATGAACCGCAGGTTGCGCAGGGTGGTGTAGCCGCAGAAGCGGGCCAGCATGGCCCTGCGGCTGGGCTCCGTCACACGCGCTCGCGGACCGGGGTGGCCTTCTGGCTCGAGCTGGGGGTCGGCGGCTCGAGGTGCACGGGCTCGGGCTGGATCAGTTGGCGGGCCGAGGGCCGCGGCTCCGCGGGCAGGATCCGGCTCGCGTCCTGGCGCAGGCGCACGAAGTCGCGGTGCCGGTCGAGAATGTCCGCGAGCACGGCCTCGGGCTCGGTCACGATCGCCTCGCCCAGGCAGCTCTCCACCGAGCGCTCGACCACGCCCTCGAGCAGGGTCAGGCTGGTGTAGATCCGGCGCTCGATCACGCGCTCGGCGAGCGGCCACTCGAGCAGGCAGGTCACCACCAGGAACACGAGCCCGCCCTCGAGCAGGGGGATCGCGCCCTTGATGCTCTCGGCCACGCTCTGGGGGCTCCCGCTCTCGGGGAACAGGCTCCCGAGGAAGGCGTAGATCGTGGCGATCCCCACGCAGATCGGGAGCGCGTTCCACACCACGACCTGCAGCCGGCGGGTGGGCTCGTCGCCCTCCCCCGAGGTCTGCTCGAAGATCTCGTAGAAGCGGCGCGCGGCCTCGGAGCGCACCGAGGTCACGAGCGCGGCCACGCCCTGGGGGACCTGGGTGCGAATGAAGCGGTGCGAGGTGCGCAGCGGGAGCTGCTCGGCCTCGGGGCGGGTGGGCTCGAAGCCCAGGCGCCGGCCCTCCTGCTCGAAGCGCTCGAGCACGACCGCGACCCGCTTCTCGACCGAGGCGATCTCCACCGCCCGCAGGCGCTCGCCCATGAGCTCCTCGAGGTCGCTGGAGGAGAAGTTGCGCGCGCGCACGAAGCCGGGCATCAGCAGCGAGCGCACGCCGTAGACGATCCCCAGGAACACGCCGAACACCCCGGGGAACGCGGTCCCGAACAGGTAGCGCAGGACGTTGCGGAGCTCGAAGTCGTGGTGGATCGCGCCGAAGAAGGTGCGCGAGAGGTCGTTGGTCAGGTCGCGCAGGGTCTCGCCCCAGCCCAGGCGCCAGGTCTCGATCTTCTCGGGGACCTCCTCGGGAATGTGCTCGTCCACCCGGGCCAGGAGCCCGCGCACGCGGTCGGCGAGCTTGGCCGCCTTGATCTCGCGGATCCGCACCCGGTCCAGCTCGCGCTCGAGCAGGTTGCGGAGCTCGGCCCAGTCGCCGGCGTCCGGGGGCAGGGGCAGGTCGTCGAGCACCGAGCGCCCGTCGACCTCGGCCTGCTGCTGCGCCTGGCGCACCGCGAGCGCGCTGACCTTCAGCACCCGGGCGTCCGGGATCCCGTGCCGCGCCAGCTCGCCCTTGAGGTCGTCGGCGATCGCCTGGCCGTCCCCGGCGCGGTCGAGCTTGTTCAGCACGAACACGAACTCGATCCCCTCGCGGTGGTCGCGCAGGAGCTGGAACAGCTCCGAGCTGAGGTACTTCTCGCCGGTGACCACGCACACCGCGAGGTCCGTCGAGCGCAGCGCCTCGAGCAGGAGCTTCTTGTTCTCCTCGGCGGTGCTGTCGAAGTCCGGCGCGTCGATCACGACCTTGTCGCGCAGGAGCTCGCGCTGGTGCGGCACCAGCCGCGCGCGGCTCTCGAGCTCGCCCAGGCTCGCGCTCCCGTTCTCCTCGTGGAAGTAGGCGGTCAGCTCGCGGGTCGTGGGGCGCACCGCGGCAGCCTGGGCCAGGTCCGCGCCGCCGAGCGCGTTGAACAAGGTCGACTTGCCCACGCCGGTGCCGCCCAGGAGCAGGATCCGGAGCGGGGTCTCGAGGGACGCCTGGCGCTCGCGGATCTGCTTGAGCAGCGCCTCGACCGAGGCCCGGTCGTGCTCGAGCTGGGGGAAGCAGCGGCTGGTGTGCACCCACTGCTCGATCCGCTCGATCAGCGGCGCGAGGCCGGTGGGGTCGGCGCGGCGCCGGCTCACGGGAGCTCCCCGCGCCCGAGGCTCGCGGCGGCGTGGTCGAGGCGCTCCAGCCGCGCCGGGTCGACCCCCGGCGGGAGGTGCTCCACGAGCTGCCGCCCCACCGTCGCGCGCAGGGACTCGAGGAACAGCGCGCCGCGCTTCTGGGTGAACTCCTTCTTCATGGACTGGTAGTGCAGGTGTCCGCCCGCGCTCTCGAGCACGACCTTGGTCGCGCGCTCGGTGGCGGTGCCGATCAGGAGGTCCCAGGGGCCGAGGCCGCCGGTGAGGTGCGCCGAGATCAGGCCGAACCCGATCTGCAGGAAGCCCTTCATCGCCCGCAGCGAGTTCCGCGCCAGCGGGTGCTTGTTCAACAGCTCGACGTGGCGCCGGGTCTCGTCCTCGACCCAGCGCTCGGTCTCGGCCTCGGCCTGCTTGGTGAAGGCGTCGACCTCGGCGTTCGACTGCTCGACCGAGACCCCGCCCAGGGTCGCGACCCAGCCCGGGACCGCCTGGCGCATGGTCCCCGCGTGAATGTAGGGCAGCTCGGTCACGTCGGCCCGCGCCGACTCGAACAGCTCCTTGACCTTCTGGCGGTCGACCTCGGCCCGCGCCTCGAGCTTGGACTGCTTCGAGTTCTTGGACTGCCGCCCGCTCACCAGCCGGGTCAGGTTCGTGCCCATGAAGCCCAGGGCCCCGCGCACGCCGTCGTAGACCGAGTCGAGCACCGGGATCCGGAACTCGCGCATCAGCCGCTCGAACACCCGGTCCAGCTCGTAGAACTCGAGCGAGCGCAGGAACGCCACGTAGTCGTCGCGCCGGGCCTCGAGCACCAGGTCGACCTCGGCCCGGATCCGGTCGAGCTCCGAGAGCTCCTCCCGCAGCCGGCTCGTCACCTGGCTGAGGTCGCGCCCCAGGCTCACGCAGGCCCCGGACAGCGCGCGCTGGCGCAGGTCCTGGGCGTCTTGCTGGGGGTGGAACACGAGCTGGCGCAGCTCGCCGCGGTAGGGCGCGTCGGTGGTCGGGCTCGGCCCCTCGCGCTCGTAGGGCAGGCAGATCGTGGCCGCCTTGCCGCCGAGCCCCGGGACCACGACGGTGAGGAAGTCCTGCTCCACGTCCTTGTCCGCGCCCTTGTTGAGCACGCACGTGAGGCCCTTCTGCAGCTCCACCGCGCGCTTGAGGTAGCGCACGCAGAGCTCGTCGTTGTACTTCTCGGGCGTGCTCACGAACACGACCTGGTCCGCGAGGAACAGCAGGTCCTCGGCCACCCGGCGGTTGCGGTCGTGGGTGCTGTCGATATCCGGCGAGTCGATCAGGACCCGCCCCGCGGCCTCGGGGTTCTCGTGCAGGCGCAGGAAATACGAGACCGGCGCCTCGCCCTCGACCTCGTGGGCCGCGTCCTCGGGGCGCTCGAGGGTCATGCGCGCGTAGCTCGGGAGCAGGACGCCCTCGGGAATGTTCGGCAGCTCGCTCCGGGGCACGTAGATCGTGGGCGCCTTGGTGTGCCGCGCCAGGGGCGAGCTGCTCCCGATCTTCTCGCCCACGAGCCAGTTGAACACCGTGGACTTGCCCACGTTGGTCCCGCCGGCGATCACCACGAACGGCGCCGCGTCGGGGGCGCGCCGGGACTCGAAGGTCAGCTTCACCCGCAGCAGCCGCGCCGTGCGCGAGAGCAGCGCCTCGTAGTCGGCGGCGCTCTCGGTCCCCGGCACGAAGGAGACGGCGGTCAGGTCGTCCTGGAGTTGGGTCAGCCCTTCGTTCACCCGTTCAGTGTAAACGTCTGCCCCCTCAGGCGCCCCTCGCGAGCGCGGACGTAAATTCTTCCAGCCCCAGCCCCAGCCCCTGCCCCTGCCTTCCTCCGTGCCCGTGTCCGTGAGGCTGTTGGTAGACCGCGTTCACCCTCTGAGCCGGAAGAAGAAGGGAACCGCCAAGGCCGCCAAGGACGCCAAGGCTCCGCCCTGTCTGCTCCTCCTCCTGGTTGGGAAGTGAGGCAGCAGCAGGACGTCGGTTCACGTCGTGTCTCTTGCCTGCGCGAGGTGACCGAATCAGCGGAGCCTTGGCGACCTTGGCGTCCTTGGCGGTTTGGTTTCCTGGTCCTGACGGCGCGGTTTCGCAACGTGCGCATGGGTTCAACCCAGACACGGAAGCTTCGCCCACACGGGACCGCGCCGGCGGTCGAAATCCGGGGGAGGGGCAAGGGCAGGGGCAGAGGCAGGGGGCTCCGCTGGGACCCTCCGTGCCTTGGGCGGGGGCGCGGTGTCCATACCCCAGACCGGCCCCCCAGCCGCGGTCCGCCCACTATGATCCCCGCACCCGAGGAGGCGCATGACCCGCCACGACACCCCCCAACACGAGCCCTACGCCCTGGGCGCCGACCGCGACGCCTACCTCGAGCAGCTGATCCCGGGCAGCGACGACCACCGCTACTACACCTGCCTCGAGCTCCAGCACCAGGGACGGCTGGACGAGGTCCCGGCGCAGCTCGAGCGCTGGATCAGCGACCACGGGCGCGGACAGCGGGTGCGCGAGATCGAGCGGCGGCAGCTGCTCCTGCGCTGGGACGACGCCTCGCGCGAGACCCTGCGCAGCGAGCTGGGGCTGTCCTTCACCCACCAGCCCGACCTCCCCGGCGCCGAGGCGGTGCTGCCCACGGCCCTGCCGCCCAAGCTCACCGACGCCGACTGGCTGCTGCAGGAGACCTTCCGCCGCGAGGGGATCCAGGGGCTGAGCGGGCGCGCGCTGGAGCGGCTGCTGGACCCGGACGTGCGCAAGGTCCTGGGGCGCGGGCTGCAGATCGAGGAGCTGCGGACGCTGCTCCAGCGCCTCGAGCGCCCGGACCACCCGCGGCTGGTCGAGCTCGTGCTCACCGAGCTCGAGCACAAGCACTCGCGGGGCTTCGGCACGCTGCCGATCCACGGCAAGCTCCTCGCGGCGCAGCTCGAGGCCCTGGCCGCCAAGCGCCCGAAGCTCCTGGACGACGCCGCCTTCGTGGACCTGAACCTGGTCCAGCTCCAGCCGGGCCCCGACACGGCCTGGGAGCACGACGCCGCCGAGTACGAGGCCTACCTCGAGCGGCTGTGGGCCTTCGTCGACGGTCTCTCGGGGGCCTTCAACTCGCTCAAGGCCCACGTGCTCTACCACCGCCTGAGCTTCGACCGCCGCCAGGGGCGCTTCGACCGCACGCGCTTCCTGAGCTACCTGACCCTCCCGCGCCAGACCGGCTACGCGCACCCGGACTACCTGCAGCGCGAGGACCACAAGCGGGTGATCGCCAAGCTCGGCCAGGACTTTCGCAAGGAGACGCTCCTGCCCCCCGTCCACGACGACGAGGAGCTCGTGCGCCACCTGTGCGAGCAGGTGTGGCGCGAGGGCGACGAGCTCCCCGGGCTCGAGGAGTCGATCCAGGGCTCGGTGCTCCGCCGCTGGCGCGCGGAGCTCCGGATCCTCGAGGGCCTGGGCGACGCCGAGGAGAACTACGCGCTCCTGAACGACCCCTCGGGCTACCAGCGGCTCAAGGAGCGGGTGGACCTGGCCTTCGCGCTGGAGAACCCCGCGCGCTTCGCCGCCGACGCGCCGGTGAGCCTGGCCTACACCGTTAAGAACGTGACCCGGCTCCTGGTCAAGGTGTTCCGGATCAACGCGCTGAACTACGCGCTGACCCACGGGCGCGAGGTCGACAGCGACCTCGACCTGGACGGGCTCGTCGCCGCCCGCGAGCGGCTGGTCGAGTTCCCGGACGAAGCCCTGCGCCGGCGGCGCGAGCAGCTCGAGCTGCCCGAGCTCCAGGAGCCGGGGACCTACGTGGTCGAGCTGATCGGCGGCGGCAAGAGCAGCCGGGCCGTGATCCGCAAGGGCTGCCTGCGCTTCGTCGAGCGCGTGGGCTCGGCGGGGCACGTGCTCACGATCCTGGACGAGGCCGACCGCCCCCTGCCCGGGGCGAGCGTGTGGCTCGGGGGTCGGGCCTACCCCGCCGACGGCGAGGGCCAGGTGCGGATCCCGTTCAGCGAGCGCCCGGGGGGGCGCACCGCGATCCTGCGCCACGAGAGCGTGGTCACCGTCGAGCGCCTGGTGCTGGCCGAGGAGCGCTACGCGCTCCAGGCCGGGTTCCACGTGGGGCGCGAGCAGCTCGTGGCCGAGGGCGAGGCCGAGGTCCTGGTCCGCGCCCAGCTCACCCTGCGCGACACCCCGGTGAACCTGGAGCACCTCCAGGACGTGACCCTCGAGGTCCAGGCCACCGACCGCGACGGGACGACCAGCAGCCGCGTCGAGCGCGAGCTGAGCTGGTCGCACACCGGCGAGACGGTCCACGGGTTCAAGGTCCCGGCGCGCCTGGCGCGGGTGACCTTCGTGCTCCGGGGCACGGTGGAGACGACCGTCGGCGAGCGCCAGGAGCTGACCGCGATCCGCACGCTCTCCCTCAACGGCGTGGAGCAGGAGCCGATCACCAGCGCCCTGCACCTCCAGCGCACCGACCAGGGCTACGCGCTGCACCTCCTGGGCAAGAACGGCGAGCCGCGGCCGGGGGTCGCGCTGACCGTGCAGCTCTACTACCGCGAGCACTCGCTGCGCACGGTGAGCCGGCACAAGACCGACCCCCAGGGCCGGGTGACCCTGGGCGGGCTGCCCCATGTGCTGTTCCTCGACGCGGAGTGCCCGGCGGCGGGGGCCAGCTCGCGCTGGACCCTGGCGCGGGGGAGCTGGGAGCTGCCCGACGCGCTGCAGGCGGCGGAGGGCGAGCGGCTCGAGGTCGCGCACCTGGGCGCGGCGACGGAGCCCGCCCGCGACGCCGTGGCGCTGCTCGAGCGCCGCGGCGCGGGCTACCTGCGCGACCTGCGCAGCCTGGTGCGGCTCGAGGACGGCGCCTGGGTGCTCTCGGGGCTCCCCGCCGGGGACTACGCCCTGACCCTCAAGGAGCCGGGGAAGACGATCCCGATCCGGATCACCCGGGGGAGCACGGTCGCGGGCTGGGCGGTGGGCCAAAAGCGCCAGCTCGAGCGCTCCCCCGCGCGCCGGGTGCGGATCGCCGAGGGCCGGTGCGACGGGTCGACGGTGCGGTTCCGTGTGGCCAACGCCGGCCCCCAGACCCGGGTGCACCTGCTCGCCACGCGCTTCGTGCCCCAAGCCCAGGCCGCCGACCGCCTGGCGCTGGGCGCCGCGGCGCTGCGCCGCACCGAGGTCAGCCCGCTGCTCTCCGACTACCAGAACGGGCGCGAGCTCGGCGACGAGTACCGCTACGTGCTCGACCGCCAGCTCGAGCCCCAGTTCCCGGGGCACCTGCTCACCCGCCCGGGACTCCTGCTCAACCCCTGGGCGCGCCAGGACACCTCGACCGAGCTCCAGGACGCCAAGGGCGGCGGCGCCTTCGGCAGCGCCAAGAAGCGCAAGAGCCGTGAGGCCCGGGCGGAGAAGCCCCCGGCCCCCGAGCCCGAGGGCCCGTCGGGCGACCGGCTGTGCTTCGACTTCCTCGCGGAGCCCGGGCGCCTGCGGGCGAACCTGCGCCCCGACGCCGAGGGCTGGGTGGAGCTCGCGCGCAGCGAGCTCCAGGGTCACACCCTCGTGCGCGCGGTGGCGGTCGACCCCCGCGGCGTGGCCGCGGGCGAGGTCGCGCTCCCAGACGCCCCGCTGCCGACCAAGGACCTGCGTCAGCTCCTCGACTTCGACGCCGCGACCCCCTACGCCCAGCGGCGCGAGGTCGACGTGCTCCAGGCCGGCGAGCGGCTGGTGATCGAGGACCTCGCCACCGCCGACATGGAGCGCTACGACACCCTGCGCCGGGTGTTCGACTACTTCCTCGCCCAGGGCGGGGCGCCGGAGCTCGCGGAGTTCGAGTTCCTCCTGCGCTGGCCCCAGCTCTCCCAGGACGAGCAGCGCGAGCGCTACGGCAAGTACGCCTGCCACGAGCTGCACCTGTTCCTGTTCCGCAAGGACCCGCGCTTCTTCGACGGCGTGGTGCGCTCCTACCTGCAGAACAAGCTGCACAAGACCTTCCTCGATCGCTGGCTGCTGGGCGAGGACCTCGGCCGCTACCGGCGGAGCTGGGCCTACGGGGAGCTCAACACCCTGGAGCGGATCCTGCTCGGGCGCCGCGGCGGCGGCGACGCGGTGGCGCGGCAGGTCGGCGAGGCGAGCGACCTCGACCCCCGGGACCCGGACGCCGAGGCGAGCTGGTTCCGCGCGGCGCTGGGGAGTCGCGGGCTGGCCGAGGACGACCTCGGCTTCGCCGCGGCCAAGCAGGTCGCGGTCAAGGCCAAGATGGACAGCATGGACCTCTCGGTCTCGCGCCGCTCGCGGCGGTCGTCGGCCGTCCCCGCAGCCAAGGCCATGGCCATGAGCATGGCGCCGCCGCCGGCCCCGGCGCCGCGCATGGACCGCAGCGAGTCCATGCTCTCCGCGGGCGCCGCCATGCCCATGGAGTCCATGGAGGAGGCCCTGTCCGAGGACTACTTCGACATGGACGAGATGGAGGTCGCGGACGAGGCCTGGGACGACGACGACGTCGAGCGCGAGCGCGCGATCTCGCTCTACCGGGCGCCGGAGAAGACCCAGGAGCTGGCCGAACAGAACTACTACCGGGTCCACCTCCGCGAGCAGGGTCCGGGGCTGATCTCGCCGAACGCGTTCTGGGCCGACTTCGCCCGGCACCAGGACGGGCCGTTCACCTCGCCCCACTTCGTGCGCGCCACCGAGAGCCTGAACGAAATGCTCTGCGCGCTGGCGGTCCTGGACCTGCCCTTCGAAGCGGCGGCCCCTGACGTGAGCTTCGCCGAGGGGCGCTGCACGCTCACCGCCAAGAGCCCGCTGGTCGTGTTCCACGAGGAGATCAAGCCGACCCAGGTCGCCGCGGAGCCGGTGCCGATCCTCGTCAGCCAGAACTTCTTCCGCGCCGACGACCGCTACCGCTACGACGACGACGGCGAGCGCCGCGACAACTACGTGCGCGACGAGTTCCTGACCCACGTGGTCTACCTGGCTCAGGTCGTGCTCACGAACCCCACCAGCTCGCCGCAGAAGCTGGAGCTGCTCCTGCAGATCCCGCGCGGCGCGATCCCGGTCTCCGCCGGGTTCAAGACCCGCGGGCGCGCGCTCTACCTCAGCCCGTATCAGACCGAGTCCGTGGAGTTCGCCTTCTACTTCCCCGCCCCGGGCGAGTTCCCCTACTACCCGGCCCACGTGGCCAAGGACGAGGCGCTGGTCGCCCGGGCCGAGGCCGGCGTGCTCACGGTGGTGGTCACCCCGAGCAAGGTCGACGAGACCTCCTGGGAATACGTGAGCCAGCAGGGGACCCTGGACCAGGTGCTCGGCTACCTGGACGGGCACAACCTGGGGCGGATCGACCTCACGCGCCTGGCCTGGCGGCTCAAGGAGCGCGCGGCCTACGAGCGGATCCTCGGCGCCCTCGAGCAGCGCCTGACCTACGAGCCGCTGCTCTGGTCCTACGCGCTGCACCACGGCGACACCGAGCGCGCCGCGGAGTGGCTCAAGCACCGCGACGACGTGGTCCAGAGCCTGGGCGCCGCCTTCGTCTCGCCCTGGCTGCAGCTGGACCCGGTCGAGCGCCGGACCTACGAGCACCTGGAGTACGAGCCCCTGATCAACGCCCGGGCGCACCCCCTGGGCGGGCAGCGCGCGATCCTGAACGACCGCTTCGCCGCGCACTACCGCGCCTTCCTCCAGCGCCTGCGCTACCACCCCCAGCTCGACGACCGCGACTGGCTCGAGGCCACGGTCTACCTCCTGCTCCAGGACCGGATCGCCGAGGCCCTCGAGGCCCTGGCGCGGGTCGAGACGGGGCGGGTCGAGGCGGGGCTCCAGCTCGACTACCTGCGGGCCTACCTCGCGTTCTTCACCCGCGAGCTCGAGCGCGCCGAGCGGATCGCCAAGCTCCACGAGGACCACCCGGTGCCCCGCTGGCGCGAGCGCTTCGAGCGCGTGCTCGCGCATATCCGCGAGGCCGAGGGCGCCGCGCCGGTCGAGGGGGACCCCCGGGACCGCGACCAGCGCCAGGAGGCTCAGGCGTCCCGCGAGCCGGCCTTCGAGCTCGAGGTCTCGAGCGAGGGCGCCCGGGTCACGAGCCGGAACCTGGAGGCGCTGACCCTGAACCTCTACCGCATGGACATAGAGCTCCTGTTCTCGCGCCAGCCCTTCGTGCAGCAGGAGACCGAGCAGTTCTCCTTCGTCGAGCCCAACCACACGGAGACCCTGCGCCTGGACCCCAGCGGGGAGACGCGGGTCGCGTTGCCCGCGGCCCTCGACGGGCAGAACCTGGTGGTCGAGCTCGTGGGCGCCGGGCGCCGCGAGGCCAAGGTGCACTACGCCAACCGCCTCAGTGTGCAGCTCGCCCAGGGCATGGGGCAGTTGAGCGTGGCCGCCCGGGAGGACGGGACGCCGGTGGTCGGGGCCTACGTGAAGGTCTACACCCGGCGCTCGGGGGGGGACACCCGCTTCTACAAGGACGGCTACACGGACCACCGCGGGCGCTTCGACTACGCGTCCCTGAGCACCGACGACCTCGACGGCGCGGAGCGCTTCGCGATCCTGGTGCTCTCCAGCGAGCGCGGCGCGGTGATCCGCGAGGCCTCGCCCCCCAGCCGTTAGCGAAGGAGCTCGCGTGCAGCCCTCCACCCGGGACGCGCTCCTGGACCTGCTCCAGGACCACGTCGCCGCAGACGCCGACGAGGCGACCGACCTCGCGCGGATCCGCGCCCTGATCCTTGAGAGCGCGGCGCCCACCTCCCGCGATCAGTTCGCGCCGGGGCACCTCACCGCGAGCGCGGTGCTCGTGGACCCGGCCCGGGAGCGCACGCTCCTGATCAAGCACCGGAAGCTCGGGCTCTGGCTCCAGCCCGGCGGGCACTTCGAGCCCGACGAGGTCGTCCCCGCCGCCGCCGCGCTGCGGGAGGTCCAGGAGGAGACTGGCCTCGCGGGCCGGGCCCTGGAGCTCCTCGACGTGGACGTGCACGCGATCCCCGCGCGCAAGCAGGACCCGGCCCACGAACACTTCGACCTGCGCTTCCTGGTCGAGGTCCCCCTAGCGGCGCCTTCGCCGGCGACGGCGCCGACGCCGTGCGCTGGCTGCGCCCGAGGAGTTCGCCGACTACGACCTCGACCCGGGGCTGCGCCGCGCCCTGAGCAAGATCGCCTGGGCGGAGGCGCGCTGACGTGCTGCACGTGGCCTTCCTGCGCGGCATGAACCTCGGCAAGCGCCGGATCAAGAACCCCGAGCTGTGCGCGGCCTTCGCGGCGATCGGCTGCGAGGACGTGGCTGCCTTCCTCGCCAGCGGGAACGTGGTGTTCCGCGCACAGGGCAAGGGGGCGGCGCTCGCGCAGCGGATCGCCGAGGGTCTCGAAGCGCAGCTCGGCTACCCCGTGCCGACCTTCCTGCGCAGCGCCAAGGAGGTGCGCGCGCTCGCCGCCGCGGCGCCCTTCGAGGAGCCCGCCACGCCCCGGGGCAAGCTCCAGGTGGCGTTCCTGGCGGAGCCCGCCAGCGCCGCGGCGAAGCGCGTCGTGCGGAACCTGCAGTCGGACGCCGACTGGCTGACCGTCGACGGCCGCGAGCTCTACTGGTGGCCCCAGGGCGGCCTCTCGCAGTCCACCCTCAACCTCGAGGCCCTCGAGCGCGCCCTGGGCGCGTTCACGATCCGCACCCACGCCACCGTGCAGCGGCTGACGGCGAAGTACCTCGCGGACTGAGGCGTCGCCTCGGCGGCGCGCAGTCGTTGCCTCCGCCGATCCGGTCACCGCAGCGCTGCCGCGGCGCTCCGCTGGAGTCGGATACGTGTCGCGGATGGGATGGGCGCAGGCAAGCTGCGCCCCTGCAGCAGAGGGCGATCGCCTCGCGACGCGCTCCGCTGGAGTCGAACCCGTGTCGCGGCCGGGTCCCGACAGCAGAGGGCGATCGCCGCCGTCCAGGCGTGCCTCCGTAGGGGCGCAGCTTGCCTGCGCCCATCCTACCCCCGCAGCGGTTACGCGCTGTGTGGAGCTCCGCAGGAAGCGGACACGGTGCCTGCGAGACAGGGCTGTCCCGCACAGCCCCCCAGGGCGTCTCACGGGGCTCGATAAGCCCCGGAGCCTCGGTTGGCGTAGGAGTTGCACGAAGGAGGGCAACCATCCTCGAACCCGAACCCGCAGGAGGCTCCCTTGCGCACCCTGAACCCCCACGACTTCCGCGACGAGCTCGACGGCTTCTCCGTCGGCTTCCTCTGCACCCACATTCCCGACGCGGGCTTGACCGCGCGGCCCATGCGCCTGCTCGGCAAGCTCGAGGGCGACGACCGGCTGTGGTTCGCCACCAGCCTCAAGTCGCCGAAGATCGCCGACCTCAGCGCCGACCCCGAGGTGTGCGTCACCTTCCAGGACGGCGCGCGCTACGCCACGATCTCCGGCGAGGCCGAGATCGTGATCTCCCCCGACAAGGCGATCGAGCTCTGGAGCGAGTCGCTGCGGATCTGGTTCCCCGACGGCGCGCGCTCCGAGGACCTGGCCCTGGTCGCCGTCTCCCCCTGGAGCGGCGAGCTGTGGGACATGAGCGGGGTGGTGCGCAAGCTGCGCTTCGCCCTCGCCGCCAGCCGCGCCTACTTCACCGGCGAGGCCGTGTCCGACGACGCCCTGGACCACGCGCGCATGCAGCTCGTGGAGTAAGCCCGACGCCGCCCCCCTGACCGAGAGGACCCACCCCCCATGACCGACCTACGCACCCACCTCAGCCTCGACCACCTGCGGACCATGACCCGGGTGGATCACCTGCTCGACTCCCCCGAGGCTGGGGTCCGCAGCGACGTGCTCAGCGCGCTGCGCCAAGAGCTGTCCGCCCACCACCAGGCCGAGCAGGAGGTCGTGTACTCGGCCCTCGCCCGCCGCGGCGGCGAAGCCGAGCTCCTGGCCCTGGAGGGCCAGGAGGAGCACGAGCTCCTCGAGCGCATCCTGCTCAGCCTGGCCTCGAGCGGGAAGAAGGACGCGCCTCGCTGGACCGCGCGCTGCCGCATGCTCAAGGCCTACCTTCAGCACCACTTCGAGGAGGAGGAGCGCGAGGTGTTCGACCTCCTGGGCAGGATCTTCACCCAGCGCGAGCTGGACGACCTCGGGCTCATGTTCGAGGGAGCCAAGCAAGTGCTCATACACTGACGCACCGCTCACCCTCTATGCTCCTTGCGCCGCGGCGCCTCCCCCGGAGGCCCGCGGCGCGCCTCGTGTGGGGTGTCTGCCGGCGGCGGGCGGTGCGACACTCCGGCATGAGCGCAGAGACCCCCGACGTCCAGCACCGCGGCGAGCTGAGCGACTACGCGCGATACCTGGCCGGCATGGACGCCTCCATGCGGCAGAAGGTGGCGCTGACCGCCGCGCACCTGTTGGGCGAGGGCCGGGTGGCCGACATGGGCATGGGCTCCGGCGCGGGCAGCGCGGCCCTGGCCGGGCTCTACCCGCGGCTGGAGGTCACCGGCGTCGACCTCAGCCCGACCATGGTCGCCCTGGCCCAGGAGCGCTTCGGCGAGCGGCCGAACCTCCAGTTCCGCGAGGGGGACATCGCCCAGCCCTGCTTCCCCCCCGAGAGCCTGGCCGGGATCTTCGACAGCTCGGTCCTGCACCACGTGACCAGCTTCGGCGCCTACGACCGTGTCGCCGCCGCGCGCTGCCTGGCGGCGCAGGTGCCTCAGCTCGCCGTGGGCGGCTCCCTGATCGTGCGCGACTTCCTCGACCCCGGCCCCGGCGAGGTCCTGCTCGACCTGCCCACGACCGACGGCGACGCGAGCGACGACCCCGAGGCGTGCTCCAGCGCGGCGCTGCTCGAGCGCTTCGCCCGCGAGTTCCGCAGCCTGCGCCCGGAGGCCGAGCGCGGGTTTCCGCTCCAGACCCTCGGTGAGCCCTGCCCCGGCTGGCGCCGCTACCGCCTGGCCCGGACCCACGCCGTCGAGTTCGTGCTGCGCAAGGACTACAAGGCCGACTGGGTCGCCGAGGTCATGGAGGAATACACCTACCTCGACCAGGACGGGTTCGAGGCGGTGTTCGCCCGGCTCGGGTTGCGGGTCCTGGCCTCGACCCCGCTGCGCAACCCCTGGATCGTGGCCCACCGCTTCCGCGGCAAGTTCGTGCTGCGCGACCTCGAGGGTCAGCCGCTGGAGGACCCCGCCACCAACTACGTGATCGTGGGCGAGCGCGTGCCCCCGGGCCAGGGCGTGCGTCTGCGGGAGGCCGGTCCGGGCCAGGCCCCGGCGAGCTTCCTCGAGCTCGAGCACCACCGCCGTCAGGACGGCCCGGTCTACGACCTGGTCCGCCGCCCGCACCTGACCGTCGACCTGCTGCCCTGGTTCCGGGACGGGGCGGAGCTGTTCGTGCTCGCGCGCAAGAGCTACCCGCGCCCGATCCTCACGGCCCCCAGCACCCCGGCCCTCGACGGGAGCCGGGTCGGCGGGGGCTACGTCACCGAGCCGCTCTCGGTGCTGCAGGAGGACGCGCCCCTGGGCGCGACCGCCGAGCGCGCGCTGCGCGAGCGCGCGGGGATCGACCCCGAGGCGCTGCGCGGGTTCCGCCCCGGCTCGACCTACTACCCCTCTCCGGGCGGGATCCAAGAGGAGGTGCGCTCGCTCCTGGTCGAGGTCGAGCCGCTCTACCTCGCCCGCGCGGTGCCCGACGTGTCGGGCTTCAGCACCTCGGGCCAGGTGCGCGCCCTCGAGGCGCGTCAGGCCCTGCGCGCGGCCCAGGTCGGCGGGCTGCCCAACGCGCGGCTGGAGCTCAACGTCTACGAGCTCTTGCTGCAGGTCGGCGAGGACCCGGGGCCCTGGATCGGCGCCGCGGTGGAGCTGGACCGGGCCCCCGCGGTCGCGGTGCACACCCTGGCCGACCTCGCGCGGCGCCCCGCGCGGCGCCGCTTCCGCCCGGTGGGCCCCGAGGCCTCGACCGGGTTCCTGCGCCTGGCCCGCGCCCGCTTCGACGAGCTCGACGCCTCGGGCGAGACGGTGGCCAGCCGCGAGCTGGAGTACGTGGTCCCCGCCCGCGCGAGCACGAACACCGTGGCGGTCGCGCTCCTGCGTCGTCAGGGGGACGAGGTGCTCCTCGGCCTCGACGACGACGACCTCCCCGCGGCCCAGGCCTTCACTGGGAACAGCGAGCTGCTCGTGACCCCGGCCTGGCGCTTGCCCCCGGACGTCCCCAGCCTGACCCCGGCCAGCGCCTGGGTCGCCGAGCGCCTGGCGCGGGAATACGGGGTGCGCTGCCGGCGGATCGTGCCCCTCGGCGGGCGCTACCACCCCTCGCCGGGCGTGACCCCCGAGGTCGTGTTTCCCCTGGCGTGCGAGGTCGAGGGCGAGCTCGAGGCGGCGGAGCGCCCGCTGGTGTGGGTCTCCTTGCGCGAGGCCGTGCGCGAGCGGGGCCTGCTCCCGGACGGGCACCTGCGGGTGGTCTCCCTGCGCGCCGCCCACGCGCTGGGGTGCTGGCCCGCGTAGCGCGCCCTGCCCCGGCCCCTGCCCCTGCCCCTGCCCCTGCCCCTGCCCTCCAGGTCCGAGCGTACGCGGCGAGTACGGTTCTACCGCCAAGGACGCCAAGGTCGCCAAGGCTCCGCTGGTTCACACCGCGCCGAGGGTGAAGGCTTCGTCTTGCCGAGCTCGCGGCGCGAGGACGCTGACGCGGAGCCTCACTCCCCTCCTCCCGACCTCACGGGACGAGGACGCGGACGCGGAGCCTTGGCGGCCTTGGCGTCCTTGGCGGTACTCCCGTTTCGCCGGCGCGCCTCCGGCGCGCAGGCAGCGGGAGGCGAGAAGCGCTAGGGCTTGGCGGGCGCGACGTGCACGCGCTGACCGTAGTCGAGGACCGCCCAGCGCACGTCGGCGTCGAACTCGCGGTTGTAGCTCTTGAGGTGCCGGCGGAAGGTCGCGGGGTCGACCCCGGGGAACAGGGCCAGGCCCGCGTTCAGGGGCTGCATGAAGTTGTCGTAGTGCGTGGGGAGCACGAGCTGCGCCTGGGACTCTTGCACGATCGCGCGGGTGCGCACGCTCTTGAGCGGCTCGCCGTTGATCCCGTAGATCAACACGTCGGCGGTCAGCCCGCCGAGGTCACCCTCTTCGAACTTGATCGTGGGGTGGAACCACACCGAGGTCCCGTTCTCGGAGCGCAGGTGGAAGCTCAGGGTCTCGTCGAGGCCGAACTGCCAGAACCAGAGCTTGCCCGCGCTCGGGGACACCTCGCCGGCGAAGGGCGGGTCCATGCCCAGGATCGGCACGTGCACGGCCTTGGCCGCGGTCACCGTGAAGGTCCCCAGCGTCACGCGCTCGCCGGGAGCGATCGGGTGGGTCTGGGCGGCGGGGACGCCGCGGGACTGGGCCAGGTTGCAGGTCGAGGTCGAGCCGTAGACCTGCGCTCCGGTGCGGGTCGCGATCGCGGGCACGTCCAGGGCGTGGTCGTGGTGGGAGTGGTTCACCAGGATGTAGTCGGCGCGGGCGATCCAGGGGTCGACGACCTTGGGGTCGGACGCGAGGGGCAGGAGCAGCTCCGAGGGCCGCGGCCGGGTGAGGGTCGGGTCGAGCAGGATCGTGGTCGTGCCGTCGCTGATCTCGTAGCCCGAGATCCCCAGCCAGCGGATCCAGAGGCCCTGGTCGGCCTGGGCCTGCTGGGGGCCTAGGGCGTCCTCGGGGTCGATCGCGTAGGGCACGTGCCGGAAGTAGGTCTCGGCGACCACGGCCAGGACCCCGGGGGACAGCACGAGCAAGAGCACGAGCCCCAGCAGCAGCCGTCGCCAGCGGCGCTTCGGGCGGCCCGCGTTGTTCAGTTCCCAGGTGCTGCTGCGTCCCATGGCGCGCATGGTAGCACCGGCGCGCGGGACCCCGCGACGGCGCGGGGACCTCCTGCGCAGGCGCGCGGGGCGGGGCCAGGACCCTGCGCTCAGCCCTCGGCGCAGTCGACGGGTGAGGGGTACACGCCTCCGCCCTCGCGGGGGTCGCGAGGGCGGAGGCTGGAGGGGAACGAACAAAGGAGTTCCCACCAAGAACAAAGGAGTGGAGAGAGAGAGAGAGAGAGAGAGAAGAGAAGTTGTCGCGAAGGCTCGTTGCCTTCGAGGGACCTCCTTGCACTGTCCGTGCCCAAGCTCTCCCACGCGCGAGTCAAGGACTTAGAGGGGACTCTTGCTCGCGCTCCGGGGGGCTGAAAAGGGAATGAGGTTCAACGGGGGCTTTGGTTCACTTGGGCGTCAGCGGCTGAGCCGGCGAGAGCGGGTCCCGCGCGCCGGGTCCGGAACCCTGCCCCGCCCAGGTTGCTCGAGCCCAAACTTCCGTCCAAGATAGGGTTGTGAGTAAGCAAGAGGTCGACATCGAGCCCGGCCACGCCGTCGAGTTGACCAGCCTGCGTACTCGCCGCGTGACCCAGTGCGTGGTCGGCCGGACGCTCGCAGTCGGAGGCACGGCGAAGGTGTTCGACGGCCACCTCGCCGACGGCCAGCGGGTGGTCCTCAAAGCCCAGCGCTTCCGCGGTCGCCCCGACCCCGCGTTCGAGCTCGAGATCGAGCTGTTTCGCAAGCTGTTCCACCGCAACATCGTGCACTGCGTGGGCGAGGGGCGAATCGGCCCCTACCGCTTGATCGGCTTCCGCCGGGCCTACACCAACCCGCAGGTGCTGCTCTCCCGTGAAGGCTTGAGCCCGCAGAAGCACCGGGACAAGAGCGCTCGCTACACCAAGCTCCCCCTCGACACCGCCCTCGACCTGAGCTACGAGCTCTACAACGGCTTGGCCTACCTCGAGAAGCTCGGGTTCGTGCACCACGACGTGAAGCCCGGCAACGTGCTCGTCGACGTGGCCCCCCGCGATCGCCGCCTGGGCCCGGAGGAGGTCGTGCGCGCGGTCGCCCTGCGTCGCTACCGCGCGGTGCTGATCGACTTCGGCGCGACCCGCAGCCGGACCTACCTCCGCGCCTGGAACCGGGGCGAGGCTCCCTCCGGGTTGACCCCGCAGATCACGCCGGTCTTCGCGCCGCCGGAGGCGCTGGTCGAGAGCCGCCAGAGCGACGGCAAGCTGCGGGTCGTGTTCCACCCCAGCCTCGACGGCTACGCCGCGGCGCTCATGACCTACTCGCTGCTGACTGGTCACTCGCCCTACAGCCACCTCCAGGCGGACATCGACCTCAACGACCTGGAGACGGTGATCGGGCTCAAGTCGGCGGAGCGCCGGGGCGAGATCCTCCCGATCTCCGGCGACGTGCTGCGGCGCGTGATCTACGAGGACACGAAGTTCCTCAGCGGCTCACGCCAGGACTTCGACCAGTCGATCGAGGCGTTCCTGCTCCAACGCCTGGCCCCCGACCCGGACGATCGCGGGACCGCCCTCGACATGAAGCTCGAGTTCGAGCGCCTGGCGCGGATCTCTCAGAACCGCGGCGCCAGCTCCTACAACACCACGCGTCGGGGCTCCAAGATCTACCTCCCCTTCGCCCAGGGCCTGGTCGAGGTCGGGGGGCGTCACGAGCACCCGCTGCTGCGCGCCGCCGAGACGCTGCGCGAGGAGCACGCCGCCGCCGCGGCGCCCGAACCCGAGGCTCCGGCCCCTGCTGAGCCCGCGCAGGAGCCGCCCACGTCCGCGGCGGCCTCGCCCCCGTCGTCGAGCGCCGAGGACTGGCTCGAGGGCGCGAGCTCGGGCACGCCGTCGAGCCGCGCCGTCCCCGACACCGACCGAGCCTCTCCGAGAGCGGCCTCGACTGGCTGGAGAACGCCACCCCGCCCCAGCCGCAGCACACGGTCCCGCCTTCGCGCCGGCCCCCGCCTCCCCGCCCCGCGACCGGTCGCCTGCGTCGCTCGGGCTCGTCGAGCGGGGCCCACCCCTCCGTCGGCTCGTCGAGCGGGGCTCACCGCCAGGTGCCTCCGCCGCCGATCAGCGAGCGCCGGCCGCGCCAGAGCTCCAGCGGATCGCACCCCGCGATCGGCTCGTCGAGCGGGGCCCACCGCCCGGTGCCTCCGCCGCCGATCAGCGAGCGCCGGCCGCGCCAGAGCTCGAGCGGGTCGCACCCCGCGGTCGGCAAGCGCAAGGGCACGAGCGGACCGCGCAAGGCCGCGTCGCGGCCCCTCGGCCAGAGCTCGAGCGGGTCGCACCCCGCGCTGCGTGGCTCCGAGGGCGGGCGTCGCCCCGGCGGACGCGTGGGCAAGCGCCGCAGCTCGCAACCCGGTCTCGGGCGCGAGTCCCACACCACCGCGGGGCCTCCCAGCCGCGTCGCCGATCCCCACCGCCGCGGTCCCGAGGGCAGCGGCGAGAGCGAGAGCGTGGGGTGCCTGGTCTCGGGGGTCCTCGGGAACCCGGTGGTCCTCGACCGCTCCCAGCCCATGGTGGTCGGGCGCGCCTCGAGCGCCGAGATCCAGATCAAGAGCGACCTGATCTCGCGCGCGCACGCCAAGATCACCTGGGTCGGGGCGGGCTTCCAGGTCGAGGACCTCGGCAGCCTGAACGGGACCTTCCTCAACGGGTTCCGCTTGCGCACACCCTGCCTGCTGCACGCGGGGGACCGCCTGAGCTTCGGCGGGTTCGAGGTCGTGGTGCACCTGCTCGAGGGCGACGTGCAGGTCGAGATCCGCGACGGCGCGATCAAGGTCTTCGTGGACGGCGTCGACCTGCTGGACGTGGCCCCGGTGGGCTTCGGCGGCGACCTCGGTCAGTTGACCCTGAACGACGTGGTCGACGTCGTGTCCTGGAAGGGCCACAGCGGGAAGCTGGTCGTGACCGACGAGCACGCCCACAGCGGGCACCTCTACTTCGCCGACGGCAAGATCGCCCACGCGGCGCTCGGCAAGTGGAACGGGCGCGACGCCGCGCGCCAGCTCATGCGCGTGAAGAAGGGCCGCTTCACCTTCACCTGCGAGCCCTTCCCTGGGCCGCGCACGATCGCCGAGAGCCACGAGACCTTGCTCAAGGACCTCTGAGCGGGGCCGCGCTCGGCGGACCCGTGGCAGAATGCCGCCAACCCCTGAAGAGGCTGGCATGCCCCGCACCCCAGAGCCCGAGGGAGCTGCGCTCCGCGCCTCGACGCGCGGGCTGGCGCTGACGCTGCTCTGCGCGGTCGCGGCGCTGGGCCAGGAGGCGCGACCCCTCGACGCCTGGTCGCGCCGGCCGCCGACGCGGGGCTCCCGCGGCTTGCCCTACCCCGTCGACGCCCCGCGCCCGGGGGTGGACGGGTTCGACGAGGCCGAGGTGCGGGCGCGGAGCGCGGAGGACCCCCAGGCGCTGATCCGCAGCCTGCGCGCGGCGCTGCGCGACCCCGAGCGCAACGGCGACGTGCGCTTCGAGCCCGGGGCCCCCACCTGGCTCGGCGCGCGGGAGCACGCGCGGCGGACCTTGGCGCGGCTGGCGCGGGTCACCGGGCTGACCCCCGACGACGCGCAGCCCCGCGCGCTGCTCGCCCGCGGCGACTCCGCGGCCCTCGAGGCGCTGGTCCTGGGCTACCCCGACAGCCCGCGGGTCGAGCCCGCGCTGCGCCTGCTGGCGGAGCGCGCCTGCGAGGCGGGCGACCTGCCCGGCGCGGAGCTGCTCTGGCGCGACGCCGGGCTGGCCCGATCCCCGGCGGCGCGCGCCCTCTGCGACCGCGGCCGCAGCGCGCTGGCGCTGCCCACGCAGCGCCTCGAGCTCGCCTGGGCCCACCCCTTCCGCCGCGCCCAGGACGCGCCGACTGCGGTGTGCCTCGCCGAGCACCGGGCCCTGGTCAGCCGCGAGCGGCTGCAGGCCTTCGAGCGCGAGGGGGGGCGCCTGACCTGGGAGCGACGCCTGCCGCCGGGGCTCCTGAGCCCGGGGCCGCACACCGTGCTCCACGCCAGCGGCGCGACCCTGACCTGGCTCGACCTGCAGACCGGGCGCGTCCTGGGCAGCGCCCTGGCCGGGCAAGGGCGCTGCGAAGTGCGGGCCCTCAGCCCGCGGCCCGACGGCTGGAGCGCCCTCGTGTTCCGCGACGGGTTCTACGAGCTGCTGGGGATCGACGCCGGGGGCGGGCTCACCTACCGCACTCCGCTGTGGCCCGGGGACCCGCGGGCGGCGCGCTCGCGGATCGCCGAGGCCCTGGGGCGCGCCCGGCCGCAGCTCCAGGTCCAGGCCACCGGCGACGGGCAGCTCGCGCTCGCGGGCCCGGCGCTGTTCCTCAGCGCCGAAGGGTTCGTGGCGCGCGCCCACCCCCGGACCGGCGAGCTGGTGTGGGTCCGCGACCGCTCCTTCGGCGCGCCCTTGCACCCGAACTACGCGCACCCGGTGCAGGTCGCGACCGACGGCCGCGACCTGTGGGCCTCGACCGCGCTGAACCTGCTCCAGCACCTCGACCCCCGGGACGGGGCGAGCCGCGCGCTCCCGGAGCCCGCTCCGGACCTGATCCTCGCCTGCCGGCCCCTGATCACCGGGGCGGTGGAGGGCGAGCGCCTGCAGGTCACCGGCCCCGAGGGGCGTCCGCTCGCCCGCTTGAGCCTCGACGCCCTGGTCGGTCCCGGTCAGCTCTGCGGGCGGCTGCTGGTGCTCCCCGCGGTGGACGGCGTGACCTGGGTCGACTGGGTGCGGGGCGGCAGCGGACGACTGGCGCTGCCCGGGATCTACCCGCGCTCGGTGCGCGTCGACGCCTCGGGGGAGGTGCTGGTCGCCGGGCTCGGCGGCGTGGCGTGCCTGCGGCCGGTGGCCGAGGACGCGCCGGCGCCCCCGCAGCCCCGAGCTGCCCGGGGAGCCGGGGGCGCAGGTGGCCGCGCTCGACGCCCAGGACTGGCGCCTGCGCCAGGCCGCGTTCCAGGCGCTGCTGCGCGCGCCGGACGTCGACGCCGCGCTCTCCGCGGGGGAGGCCTCGAGCTACGAGGGCGCCGCCCACCGCGCGCTCTTGAGCGAGCTGCGCGCCGTGCGCCGCGCGTGGGAGGCCCTGGCCCCCGCGGCGTCCGAGGCGCTCAAGGACGCGCTGGCCTTCACCCCGCACCTCGCGCCGCGGGAGCTCCCGGACCTGGTCGACGCCCCCCGGCTCGAGGACCTGCGCACCGCCTGGCGCGCGCTGCCCCCGAGCCCCGCGCGCGACGAGCTCCTGGCCCGGGCGGTCGTCGCGAGCTCCGAGCTCCAGGCGCGGCTGCTCGGCGCCCTCGACGAGCACGCGCAGCGCCCGGGGCTGGCCCGCGCCGCCGCCGACCTGTGGGCGAACACCCTGCTCCTCGACCGCGGCGAGGCGGTGCGCGCGACGGTGATCGAGGGCGCCTCGACGCGGGGGCTGGCCTTGCTCTACGGTGTGCTGCTCGAACGCAGCCCCCAGGAGCGCCACGCCTTGCACGCCGACCCCAACCAGTGGAACGCGGCCTCGCACCTGGCCGAGCTGCACTTCGAGCAGCTCCCGCGCGCGGGGGACGCCGAGCGCCGGGCGCTGGAGCGCGTCCTCGAGCCGGAGGTCCCGGGTGGCCGCTGAAGCGGGCGGGCGCGCCGCCCGCGGCCTGGCCTTCGCGCTGGGCTGCGTCGTCCTCGGGGGCGGGATCCTCGCGGCCAAGCTCCTGAGCACCGCGCCGGAGGGCGGCCCCGCCGCCGACGAGGCGCGGGCGATCGCGACCCTGGCCGAGATCGGCAGCGCCCAGGTGCGCTTCCGCGCCGAGGACCTCGACGGCGACGCGCGCTACGACTACGGGACCCTCGACGAGCTCTGCCGCGCGGGGCTCGTGGGCGCGGACCTCGCCCAGGGCACGCGGGCGGGCTACGCCTTCACCTGCGCCCCGCACCCCCACACCCCCGAGTTCTGCTGGTGGGCGACGGCGCGCCCCGAGCGCGGCCCGGGGCGCGCGCTGGCGGTGAACCAGCGCGGGGCGATCGTGGCCCGCGAGCTCCCCTTCCCCGTCGAGCCGCAGGCGGTGCTCCCCGCCGACGTGGCCCCGGTCGGCTCGGTCAGCGCCGCGGCCGTCGACTCCGAGTGAGCCCATGGACGTCGAGCACACCCGGCTGAGGCGAGCCCTCGACGCCGACCCCCACGACCCCGAGCTCCAGGCGCGCTACGCGCGGCAGCTCGAGCACCTGGGCCCGGGGGCCCTCGAGGCGCACCTGCGACAGTACCCCGACGACGACCCGGCGTGGCTGGCCTGGGCCACCCTGCTCGAGGCCGAGGGCGACGCGCGGGCCGCGCTGGTCCGGCTGCAGCCCGGCGCCCCGCGCGCGCACCGGCTCCTGGACTCCCGCGAGCGCGCGCTGCTGGCGGAGCACCCCGCGCTCTCGGGCCCCTTCGGCGGGCTGCAGGCGAGCCGGCACCGCCTGGGCTGGGCCCACGGCTACTGGCACCACGTCTCGAACTGGGCGGCGAGCCAGCCCCCGAGCTGGTGGGAGGACCTCTACGCGCACCCCAGCGCGCGCTTCCTGCGCAGCCTGCACGTGCGCTGGCTCGCGCCGGAGGAGTTCGTGCGGGTGACGGTGGCCGCGCGCCCGCCGCTCCGGGTCCTGCGCTGGCAAGAGGAGCACCCCGAGCCGGTCGCCCTCGACGCGATCCAGGCCGCGCTCCCCGACCTGGAGCAGCTCGACCTGTGGGTCCCGGCCATCTGCGACACCTGGCGCTGGCCCGCGCTGCGCGCGCTCTCGCTGAACATCTGCTGGACCCCGCAGCTCAAGCTCGACCTCGTGCGCGCCGCCGAGCGCGGGGCCTTCGCCGAGCTCGAGTCCCTGGAGCTCTGGCCGGGGTTCGACCAGGCCACCGAGCCCGTGCTCGCCGCGTTCCTCGCGCGCTGCCCGCGCCTGACCCACCTCGACGTGCGCGGCGGCAACGGGCTCCCGGAGCTCGAGCAGGTCCTGCTCGACTCTCCGGCCCTCGACCGCCTGCGCTTCCTCTCCATGAGCGGGGCCCACGTGAGCGAGGCCAGCGCGCGGCGCTACCTCGAGCGCCTGCGCGCGCGGGCGACCCCGATCCCGCACCTACGGCTGAACCTCGACGGGCTGCGCGACCCGGCGCTGCGCCGGAGCCTGGAGTCCACGCCCCTGCGCTTCCAGTCATCGCGCTGAGCAGTGGTGCAGAGCGGAGGCTACCTACGTCCCTCGCTCAGGGAAGTGCGCAAAAGGAGTGGCTCCAGATTTCTCCAAACTCCACCAGGGACGACGGGTCATGGCGCCACACAACGCGTTGCTGAGCAGCGACCTCGCGCTTAATGCTCATGGCCCAGAGCGTCTTGGGCTCGCCCCTAGCGCCCTGAAACCAGTAGAGCTTTGCAAACAGGCGACCGCCTGAACTCGAGAGTCCGAAGGTGTGGGTAGAAACCAGACGCTTCGTGCTCCCGACCAACCTCGGGAGCGTCTTCCCGTCGAGTTCGACGCAGACGATTCCCTCCGGCGCCTCCTCGGAGGGTAGGGAAGATATGAAGCAGCGGGTGACCTTGCGTCCAGGTTGATCGAAGACGCCGACACCGAATCCCGCTCTAACGGTTGCGATTTCCCGTAGGTCAGAGCGCCCAAGGTCCCCGGGCGCGCACGCGAAGATCCGGTGGTCGTCAGTCCCACGCTGCTCGACCCACGCGATTCGAGGCCCGTCCTGATCTCGATTCAGGCCTATGGGCACTCCCTGCTCCAACTGCCTGAGGATCTCAGTAACACCGGTGTCCAAGTGAGTTCGTCCAATATGAGCGCCCGCGCCGTCACTGCGAGACCAATACGCCCAGTCGTCAAAGACACAGAGCCCAAAGTTCTGGCCTCCCACGCCGGCCACCGCGCGGCGAGCCCCTGATTTCAGCGACGCGGACCACAGCTGTCCTGCCGCGATCCATACGACCTCAGGGTCAGGGCGATGCGGCGCAAGCGTGATCGCATAGACCGCGGCGTTCTCGATGTGGGCGATCTCGTGCGCTCGCCACTCTTCGTCGTCGTCCGAGCGTGCGTAGAAGAGTGAGGCAACGAAGACGCGGCCGCTCTCGTCACCCCAGGCGAACCGGAAGTTCGACTCACCCGCCTCCCCGTTAGCGCTCATGGGTCTGGCCCTCGATCCAGCCGGCGAAGGCCTGGGCGAAGGCGCCGAAGTCGCCGTCGGGCTCGAGGACGCACACGGTCTCGTTGCCGTGCTTGACCTGGATCCGCGCGTTGAGCCGCACCGGGCCGGTGTGGCGGGGCAGCGAGGGCTCCTGGGCGCGCAGGCGCTCGGCCTCGGCCAGGGCCTCGTCCACGGGCTGCACGAGGTGGTCGGCGTAGGCCTTGGGCGAGAGCGGCGCGCCGGTCAGCGCCTGGATCAGGTCGCTGCAGCGCCGGCTGTTGCCCGGGCGCCAGTAGGCCTGGGCCAGCTCGGGGCCGATCGCGGGGTTGTCGACCAGGTGCCCGTCGCGCTCGAGGAAGAACGCCCGGGTCTGGTAGACCCCCATGAGCGCCATGACGTAGCCGTGGTAGTAGGCGCTGCTCTCCCCGGCGAGGAGGTGCGGCACCGAGAGCACCGGGCGGCTGCTGTCCATGAACAGCATGCGGTTCTCCGCGGCGCGGATCGCGGCCTTGATCCCTTCCGGGGTCAGCTCCTCCTCGGGCAGCTCGTAGATCGCCTTCTCGGCGTAGCACACCGCGAGCATGGCCCGGGCGCTCCAGGCCGCATACGGCTGGCGCGCGCGCAGGTCCTTCTCGATCAGGGCCTGGGGCAGGGCCTCGCCGCCGAGGGTCCGGGCGTAGCGCGCGCGCCAGTCGGCGTCGGTCAGCAGGCTGTCGAGGAACATGCTCTGAGTCTCGGCGAAGGCGACCGAGGTCGGCGCGAACTCCTGGCCGAAGCAGGGGGCGGGCATGTCGACGTTGGCGAAGTGCGCGGCGTGGCCGCCCTCGTGGAACAGGGTCCGGGTCGCGTTCTGCCCCGAGCCGACCATCCCCGGGATCGCGTTGGCGGTGAACTGGATCCGCGCGCGGCGCAGCGCGCCGCCCTCGCGCCAGGCCGGCTCCGGCCCGTGCATGAACCCGTTCTCGTACTTCCCCTTGCGGTCGATCAGGTCCAGGACCATCTCCGCCCCGCGGTAGTCGATCCCCAGCGCAGCGAAGGTCCGACCCCAGCGCTCGACCGCGGCCTCGAAGGGGAAGTAGGGGTCGAGCTCGCGGGTCACGTCGCCGCTGATCAGGTAGCCCACGTCGTGGGGGAGCACGGTCCCGTGCCGCTGCTCGAGGGCCGTGAGCGCGGCCCGGGCCGCGTCGCGGGTGCGCAGCTCGAGCTCGTCGAGGAGCGCGAACACCTCGCGCTTGCTCATGCCCTCGGCGTTCTTGACCTTCCAGTCGTAGTAGTCCTCGGCCCCCTGCGCGCGCCCCAGGGCGTTGCGCTGCTTGACCACCTCGGCGAAGCCGTGGCCGAGCACGTGGTCCTCGATGGAGCGCAGGCCCTCCCAGGCCGCCTTGCGCAGGGCCGCGTCGGGGTCGGTGCGGAGCATCGTCCCCAGCTTCACGCTCGAGGCCTCGACGAAGGCGCCGCCCTGGGTCGGGTCGGCGTAGCCCAGCTTCATGCCGCCGCGGGCCTTGGCCAGCTCGCCCTCGAGGCCCACGATCCGCTCGGCCAGGGCCTTGCTCGCCTCGCCCTGCAGCGCGTGGGCGCTGAAGTAGGCGCGCCAGCCCTCGAGGGCGAGCTTGGCCTGGTCGTCGAGGCCCTCGTCGAGGAGCGCCGCGTGGACCTTGGCCAGGTTCCCCTCGTCCCGCGAGAAGCGGTTGAGCTCGACCTCGCGCCGGTCGAGCTCGGCTCGGGCCGCCGCCGGGTCGCCGGTGAGGCCCATGTAGGCCGACCAGAACGCGTCCTCCTTGGTGGTGTGCAGGCGCAGGAAGGTGGCGTTCAGCTCGTCGAGCACGGCGGTCATGGGCAGCTCCTCTCTGGGTCGGGGAGAGGATCCTACCGCGAACCGCTCAGGGTCAGGCCCGCATGCCCAGGGGCAGGGCCAGGCTGAACGAGAAGCGGTCGAGCCCGGGGCCGGTGCACACCTCGAAGCACAGGAGCTTGCCCGCGGGGCTGTCCTCCAGCCGGCCGTCGGCGGCGGCGCCGGGGCCGGTGTCGTGCACGTAGGCCAGCGCTAGCTTCTGCAGGCGCTCCAGCCGGGCCTGGGGGCTCGCGTCCTGGCCCAGGTTGCGCAGGGTCATGAGCGTCTCGCCCAGGCGCGTGGCCAGGAGCTGGTAGCCCAGGCTGTCGGCGCCCCGGGGCTCGCCCTGCTCGGCGACCCGCACCAGGGGCGCGGTGTGGGGGTAGGCCCCGTCGCGGTCCTTGGCCACCGGGACGAAGGGCGTGATCCCGGCGGCGACGAGGTCGCGGGCGATCGGCACCGAGAGGTTCGCGGCCAGGGGGCCCCGCCCGCCCTGGGGCGCGTCGGGGTCGAGGGTCAGCCCGTCGATCCGCTGGTCCTGGCCCACGAAGGGCGCGGGCCAGCCGGTCTGCGCCATGGCCCGCAGCGCGCCCGCGGCGAGCAGCCAGCCCGGGTTCCCCCACAGGCGGTCCTTGACCCCGGTCGGCTCGACGTAGGGCAGCCCGCGGTCGTCGCGGTAGGGCAGGCGCAGGAGCACGGGGTTGGTCGCGGCCACCAACCAGCGGGCCTCGTCCTTCTTGCGCAAGGACTCCCAACGCTCCCAGCCCGCGCCGGAGAGCAGGCTCTGAGCGGAGTCCCGGCCCTCGAGGTCGGCCCAGGCCTCGACCCCCACGAAGGAGGCGTCGGTGCCGAAGATCAGCGGCGTCTGCAGCTCCTCGGCCATGAGGGCCAGGGCCTCGAGGGTCCCCAGGTCCGCGTTCTGCCGGGTGAAGGCGTAGTCGAGGAGCACCAGGCTCAGCGGCGCGCCCTCGGCCTGGAGCTCGGGCTCGTAGACCTGCTCGCGGAACACCTCCTCCAGGTCCTCCCGCGCGGCGTCGACGAGCTCGATCGAGCAGTCCTTGAGCGGGCCCGCGCTCTGGAGCAGGGTCCGGAGCCCGAGCCAGCTCGCCTCCATGCGCCGCACCCCGGGGTCGTGGAGCACGTCGTTGAGCTGCGCGGCGACCAGGCCCGCGAGCTGCCCGCGGCCGTCGTTCCAGCCGCCGCTGGCCGAGGGCGCGTCGCTCTCGGGGGCGTCGAGGAGCGAGAAGATCCGGTCGACGGCGGCGTCGTCCGAGGCCTTGGCCTTGGCGGCGGGGGTCGACTTGGGCGACCCCCGCAGGTTCGTGAGCGCGGCGCGCAGCCCGGCGTAGCCCTCGAGGGCGTCGAGGCCCTTGATCGCCGCGGCGCGGCTGCCCTTGCCCTGGTCCGCACCCACGACCTGCTTCAGGGCTTCCGCGGCGGCGGCGAGCCCAGGCACCTGCGCGGCGATCGCGCCGGGGCGCAGCTCCTTGAGGCTCGTCGGGCGCAGGCACACGTCGAGGGGCTCGCCCGGGCGCTGCAGGCGGTCCTTGACCTGGAGGTGGACCTCCACGCCCATGGCCTGCATCGCCTCGTTGTAGCCGATCGAGGCGCTGACCCGGCGTCCGTCGCGGCTGGCGGGGTTTCCGCGGAAGTCGCCCACCACGAGCAGGCGCAGCGGGAGCTCCGGGAGGGTGTCTGGCGTCTGCGGGGCGAGCTTGGGCCCGTCGTGGGGAGGGTCGCCGTCCCCGGTGTTGACGCCGAACGAGAAGCCGAGACTCGACATGGGGTCCTCCCTGATGGCGGACACTCTAGCAAGCCGCCTGGAGTCGCTCGGGCCCCCGGTGTCGGCACCCCGCGCCCTTCGACCGACGCCAAACCGCCCTCCTCGGACGATTTCCGTTCGAACCGTGCGCTCCACCCGGGTCGAGGCGAGGCGATTGCTCCTCGTAAGTCCTTTCCAGTCAGTCATGCGTCTCGGCTCGCAGCTTGCTCCCTCCGCGCGTGGAGAGAGAGAAGGACGCCATGACCCCCAAGACCCCCGCGCTCGCGCTGGCCCTGGTGGCGAGCCTCGTCGCCGCCCAGGACGCCGGAGCGGACGAGCGCCGCCCTGCCATCGTGCGCCACGACCCGCTGCGGCTCGAGCTCGAGGACCCGCGGTCCATGGCCCAGCGGATCCCGGTCGTGGGCCAGGCCGCCCCGGAGGACCCCTGGGACGGGGTCATGCCCCGCGAGGCGATCCCCGCCGAGCTGGCGAGCATCCTCGCCCGGCCCGAGCTGGCCGATCAGCGCGTCCAGCTCCTGCTCTCGAGCGGCTCCCGGCCCCGCGCGCTCCGCGGCACGACCCGCGCCGACGTGACCCTCCTGGGCTCCCTGGGCCTCGGCGCGGAGACCGCTGGGGTGGTCCGCTCCAACGAGCCCGTGGTGGTCGTCGGAGAGGCGACGAGCACGTCACCCACCGGCGCGACCCTGCGCTACTTCAAGGTCCGCCGCGGGAGCGCGGTCGCCTACGCGCCCGCCAGTCAGATCCTGATCGGCGAGAAGACCGGGCTCGGCACCGCGATCGGCGACGCCGTCGGGGACGCCCTGGCGCCGGCCTTCGCGCTGGGGACCCGCATCCGTCGCGACCGGTTCTTCCACCCGGAAGGGGACGTGTTCCGCGCGAGGGTCGAGTCCCTCGCCCCCGCGAAGTTCCGGGCCACCGCCCAGGGCATGGAGGGCGCCGCCCTGATCCGCGTCGGCAAGGGGTTCTTCCGCAACACCGCGTGGATGCCCACCCTCAGCCTGGGCATGGCGATCCGCTTCTACGACCCCCAGGCTGGCGGTCCCCCCACGACCCCCCGCGCCAACGACTTCGACCTGCTGGTGGTCTCCTGGGCCGAGCGCTTCAACCACCTCCTGTGGCGCACCCCGTTCCAGACCGACACCGGCGACTTCTTCGGCAACGAGTACTACCCCGCGATCCCCTACCGGGTCGAGGGCGAGGAGGTGTGGGTGCGGGTCGTCCCGGCCGAGGTCGAGTCCAAGGGCCCGAGCCCGCTGGGCAAGCTCCTGGCCGCGACCGAGGCCGGCGAGGCGGTGTTCTACCTGGAGATCCAGGGCGAGCCCGAGCGCGTCAAGACCCGGCGCGGGACCCGGCCCAAGCCGCGGGTGTGGACCCGCCTGGCGAAGATCACCTTCGAGGAGCAGCTCGCGGACTTCGACCAGGACGCGCTGCACTACAGCCCAGGCATGGCGGGGCGCGGGTTCGAGCCCACCGGGCTCGTGACCCGGATCCGCCGGCCGGTCTACCGCGCCAGCCAGGACGTGCGCGAGGGCCTGGTGGACGAGCTCGAGGACCAGGAGTAGCGCTCAGGCGTCGGGGTCGACGCTGCGCCGGACGCTGTCCAGCAGGTCGGCGCCCGTAAAGGGCTTCGAGATCACCGCTCGGATCCCGTGGGCCTCGAGGTCCACCCCCTCGACGGGGGCGGTCCAGCCCGAGAGCAGGCACACCGGGACCGCGGGCGCGAGGCCGTGCACCCGGCGCGCCAGCTCCAGGCCGTCGAGCTGGGGCATGCTGAGGTCGGTGAGCACCAGGTCGTAGGGCGTGGGGTCCTCGGCGAAGGCGGCGAGGGCCCGCTCCGGATCCTGGAACTCCACCACCTCCCACCCCGCCCCCTCGAGGTGGTGCCGCGTGACCCGTCGCACGATCGGCTCGTCGTCCACCAGCATGCAGCGCAGCGGCCGCTCGGGCGAGCGGGGCGGCGCGGGGGTCGCAGGGGGCGCGACGACCGGCGGCGGGGCCTCCTCGGCAGCGGGGAGCTCGAGGCGGAACGTGGCGCCGCGCCCCGGGGACGAGTCGACCCGCACCGATCCCCCGTGGGAGAGCACGATCCCGTGGACCACCGAGAGCCCGAGCCCGGTGCCCTCGGAGCCCTTGGTCGAGAAGAACGGCTCGAAGATCCGCGGGAGGACCTCCTCGGGGATCCCGGGGCCGTCGTCCTCGACCTCGAGCACCACCCGCTCGTCCGCGTCTCCTTCGCCCCGCGCCCGGATCGTGAGCGTGCCCCCGCCTGCCTCGCGCAGCGCGAAGAGCGCGTTGCCGACGAGGTTCATGAGCACCTGGTGCAGTTGGCCCGGGTCGCACAGCGCCGGCGGGCAGTCGGTCTCCAACGCCAGGGTCACCTCGACGCCAGGGCCAGGCGGGTCCTGCAGCCGGAGCACGTCCTCGAGCAGCGGCGCGAGGGGCACCGGCGACACCTGCTTCGACCCCTGGCGACCGAACGCCAGGACCTGACGGACGAGCTGCGCCGCCCGTCGCGCCGCGCCGACCACGTGGTCCAGGTGCGCGCGCTGGGCTCCCAGCTCCTGCTCCGAGTCGAGCACGAGCAGCGTCCCGCCGAGGATCACGGTGAGCAGGTTGTTGAAGTCGTGGGCGATCCCGCTGGCGAGGGTCCCCAGCGCCTCCAGGTGCCGCGCCTCACGGAGCTGCGCCTCGAGGGCTTCGCGCTCGCGCTCCGCGGCCTTGTGCGCGCTCATGTCGAGCACGAACGCGACCCCGGTGCTCCCGCTCGCGTCGAAGGACGCGCCGCGGATCACCACCGGGACCGGGTGTCCGTCCTTGTGCAGATACTCCTTCTGGAACGGGTCGCAGCTCCCGCGGGTCTGGATCTGCTCGAGCCCCAGTCGATCGAGGTCGGCCCAGCGCGGCGGGGTCAGCTCGTCCCAGCGCAGCTCGCCGGCCTCGAGCTCCTCCCGGGTGTAGCCCAGCATCCCCAGCAGCGCGTCGTTTGCGTCCTCGATCTCGCCCCCGCCGGTCCACGTCAAGACCCCGACGAGGTCCGACTCCAGGACGCGCCGATAGCGCAGCTCGGAGCGCTCGAGCTCCGCCTCCGTTCGCTCGCGCGAGATCCACAGCGCCAGGGCGAGCCGCGCGCCGGAGAGCCGCCGCTCCTCGGTGGGGCTGAGGGCGACCGAGCGAATCACCCGCACCTGCCCCCGCCGCCCGGGCAGGGGCATGACGGTAGCCCCGACCGCCTCGCCATGGACCGCCGCTCCACGGTCCGAGGTGGCTGCGCGCTCCAGGCGTCCCCCCTCGCCGTCGATCCACACTTCGACCGCGTCCGCCTCCAGGGAGCCCCGGAGCGCGGTGAGGGCGGCGGCGAGCTGCTGCGCGGAGGTGCCGCTCCCGCTCAACGCCTCGAGCAGCTCGGCCTCGAGCTCGGCGCGCCGGGTCTCCTCCCCCAGCGCCAGGAGCGGGCGCGAGAGCAGGCGGCGGGTGCCGAGCACACACAGCGCGGAGACCAGGGCCAACGCGATCACGACGCTCAGGGAGAGCTGGCGCAGGGTGCGCAGCGGCGCCAGGGCCTCCGCCTCGTCCGCGCAGAGGCTCAGTCTCCAGGGGGTGTGGGCCAGGTCGCGGGTGCTGACCAGGTAGGGCGTGCCCGCGACGACGATCCGGCGCGGCTCGAGGCCCAGGCCCTCCGCGTCGACGATCTCGCGCAGGGGGTGCGCCGACGGGAGCGGGTCGAGGGGGCCCCGCGGCGAAGACGGCTCCTCGCCCGCGAAGCTGCTGACCGCGAAGTCCCGCTCGTCGTGGAGCAGCGCGAACCCGCGCTCGCCGACCCGCAGCTCGCGGATCCCCTCGAACAACGCGCTCAGGCGCAGGGTGGCCCCCAGCGCTCCGAGCTGGGTGCCGTCGGGGGCGTAGTAGGGGGTGAGCACGAGCACGATCGGGACCCCGGTGTCGCGGCTGAGGATCGCCCGGGTGACGACCCGCTCTCCGCGGACCATGGCCTCGTAGTAGTAGCGGTCCCGGACGTTGAAGCGCACCCCGGCGCTCGAGCGCACGTTGCCCTCGAGGTCGTTGTGGTAGAGCTCCTCGACGGGGATCCCCAACGCGCCGCGCACGGCGCCCAACCAGCTCGTCACCTCAGCCGGGGTCGAGCCCGGGAGCTCAGGATCGGCCGCCAACAGCTCCAGCTCGCAGAACGCGCGCTCGAACAGCGCCTCGAACGGCGCCGACTCCCGCTCGAGCGCGGCCCCGGCGTCGCTGACCACGAGGTCGCGCACCACCGCGTCCGCGGCGTTCCAGAGCAGCCCGTAGATCAGCCCCAGCGCCAGGAGGATCGGGACCACCGCGAGGAGTGTGAGCTTCAGCGAGAGCCACGGATCGGCGCTGGGTCGAGGGTCGGTTCCGTGCATGGAGTCTCCAGGGCGCGCGGCTCCTCGGGCGCGCGAGAGCTCCATTATGGGGGACAGGGGAGCGCGAGCCCACTTCGTGTCCTGGTCGCCCGGTCAGCGCGACGGCGGGTCCGCGCCCAGGAGCACCTGACACAGTCGGCTGCGCTGCCAGCGGCGCTCGACGTTCTCGGCGTGGGCCTGCTTGAGGTCGGCGACCATCTCGTCGCTGGCGTAGGCCTCCTCCCACACCGCCTCGGCCAGGGCGTGGACCGCGCCCTCGACCGCCTCGGCCAGGCAATCGGCCTGGGCCTCGTCCTCCTCGGCCAGCGCCGCGCCGATCCAGTAGATCGCCCGCGCGGCGCGGGTCGGAGGGTCGATCTCGTGGGGGTTCTGGCAGGCCCACACCGCCTGGCTCAGGCGCTCGAGCTCCGCCGGGTCCTCCTCGCCGACGAGCCAGCCCTCGATCGCCGCCAGCAAGGCCTGGGGACGGCGGTCCTCGGGGCGCGCGGCCTCCCACAGGTCGAGGGCGCGGCGGGCGCAGTCGCAGGCGTAGCGCACCCGCTCGCCGGGGGTCAGCGCGAGCAGCGCGTCGCAGAGGGGGGTCACCCCGCCCGCCCGACCGAGGGCCAGGCGCGCGCCCTCGGAGCCCAGGTCCGCGGCGGCGCTGAGCCGGGCGTGGTTCAGCTCGCCCGCGCGGGCGCGGGCGAGGAGGTAGGCGGCGTGGTCCTCGACGCTGCCGCTGGCCTCCCACGCTCGCCGCAGCTCGGCGAGTCGCGCGTCGGACAGACTAGTCCTCGTCCCCGCCGCCGCTCAGCCCCGGAGGTTGGCTGACGGTGAAGCGCCGGGCGATCAGCGGCACCTCGTCGCAGATCACCTCGAAGGTGTACTGGCCGAACTGCGGGAACACGAAGCCGCGGATCTCGAACACCATGTCCACCACGGCGTGGGGGTGCTCCTTGGGGAACTCCACGTTTCCGTCCAGGCGCAGCAGGTCGTGCTGGTAGTCGGGGTCGAAGCACAGCCGCAGCGCGATCGGGACCGTGCCCCGTCCCCCGCTGAACGCGACGAAGGCGCACATCTTGTCGTGCCGCGCGGGGACCGCGGGGGTCAAGATCCCGTTGAACATATTGATCAACGACTTGTTCCGCGAGCGGCTGTCCTCGATCACCGCGTCGCACACCATGAGGCCCAGGCACTGTGGGCGGACGATCCGGGACTTCGACTCCCGGTTGCGAGCGTCTTCGTTCAAAACGCGAAGTCTTCCTCGGTGACGACGCGGAACAGGATCGTGGCGTCTCCGACCAGGAGCTTCGCGTCGATGGGCAGCGTGGCGGGGACGCCAGGCTCCAACAGGATCGCGTCGCCGCCGGGGAGCTCGATGGTCGCGTCGGATTTGGGGGTCAGGACCTGATACTTGCCTGCCTGGAGCAGGATCTGCACGTGGTTCGGGTCGACGTCTTCCATGTCGGAGAGCTGGATCGTGTCCTGCGGGCTGCTGCCGATCTTGATCCGTCGCACGAGCCAAATGTAGATGTGGTTGGTGTGCTTGCGCTCGAGGCGCAGGCAGTCCACGGGGTGGCCGCCGTTCATGCCTAGCCGCGGCGGGCCGTCGCCGATCTCGACGTTGGAGGGCGAGCGGTAGAGCCGGCCCTCGAGGTGCATGTCGTCGCCGAAGCGCAGGTCGAAGCGCCGCTTGAGGCTCTTGGTGTCGCCCTTCTCCATGGGCTCGTCGTCCATGAACATCGGCGCCTCGCCCATGCGCCAGCGCTGGAGCTCGATCCCCTCGCGGGTCAGGTTCAGGCCGGCCTGCTCGGTGGAGAGCTCCACCGACTCGGTGGGCGCCGTGTTCAGCGGGAGCTCGTTGACGATCTTGCCGGTCTTGGGGTCGCGCTCCCGCGCGCCGATGCGGATCTCGCGTCGGGTGAACAGGAACACCCGCCGGCGCACGTTCCCCTCGTAGTCCTGCACCTCGAGCATGGTGCGGTTGTTGCGCGTGGGGCGCATGGCCCGCGCGGCCTTCTTCTGCGGCTTGAGGTCCGCGGCGCCGGGGAGGACCTTGAGCAGCGGGCCGCCCTCGGGGCCCAGGCGGAACTCGACCCCCGGCTTGAGCATTAGCCAGCGCATCTGCCGGCCCTTGAGGTAGACGCCCAGCTCCTTGCCCGAGAGGTCCTCGAGCACGAGCCGCCCGAAGCAGGTGCGGATCGTGGCGTGCACGTCGTCCACGAGGTCGTCTATGACCTTCATGGTCGCCTCGGGACCCGCGCCGAGCTTCACGTGCTCGTGCCAGTAGGGCCACGGGCCGCCCGGCTTGTCGTCGGAGCGCACGAAGTGCACGTCGGGGGCGGTCGCCGAGTTCAGCTCCTCGGTCTCCCCGATCAGGAACACCTCGGTCTTGTTGAGGGTCAGGATCGAGTTCAGCGGGACGGGGAAGGTGCCGGTGACCGGCTTCCCGTTGATCTTCTCCACCGTGCCCAGGGCGGTGGCGAGCACCACCTGGCCGTCCTGAGAGAGGAACACCCGCGAGGCCTCGCCGGCCTGGACCTCGGGCAGCCCGCTGGCCGGGACGTCCTCGATCCGGATCACCTCGCCGGCGCGGGGGCCGGTCATGGCGCCCAGGGCCGGGCGGGCGCGCTCCGCGGCCGCGTGGCGCTCGGCCTCCTCCTCGGCGCGGCGCAGGGCCTCCTCGGCCTCCTTGCGCTTGCGCTCCTCCTCGGCCTTGCGAGCGGCCTCCTCGGCGGCCTTGCGCTTGCGCTCCTCCTCGGCCTTGCGGGCGGCCTCCTCGGCGGCCTGGCGGGCGGCCTCCTCGGCGGCCTTGCGAGCGGCCTCTTCGGCGGCCTTGCGAGCGGCCTCCTCGGCGGCCTTGCGGGCGGCCTCTTCGGCGGCCTGGCGGGCGGCCTCCTCGGCGGCCTTGCGGGCGGCCTCTTCGGCGGCCTTGCGGGCGGCCTCTTCGGCGGCCTTGCGGGCGGCCTCTTCGGCGGCCTGGCGCTTGCGCTCCTCGGCCTCGGCGGCCTCGCGGCGCTCGCGCTCCGCGGCCTCGGCGGCTTCGCGGCGCTTGCGCTCGTCGGCCTCGCGGCGCTCGCGCTCGATCCGCTCGAAGCGCGCGTCCCACTCTTCGTTGTCTGGGGCGAGCACGACCTTGCGCCCCAGGCTCGGCTTGCCCTGGGTCAGGGACCAGCCGTCGGGGGTCGCCTCGTCGAGCAGCGCCGGGGCGCCGGAGGACGACCCGCCGGCGGCGCGACTCGCGCCGGGCTCCAGCTCGGCGCCGCAGCCGCGGCAGTGCCCGTCGGCGGCGAGCAGCCACACCAGGCTCACGCTGGCGCAGCTCGGGCAGATTCGCAGCGCGTCGCAGCCCTCCACCGCCTCGCGCAGGCGCTCCTGGTCGCTCCGATCGAGCTCGTCGAACTCGTCGTCCAGGAGCCGGCCCAGCGCCTCCTGGTCCGCGGGCTCGAGGGGCACGCTCCAGCCCAGGGCCTGGGCCAACGACTCGGGGGACTGCGCTTCGAGCGCCTCAGTCATAGGCCCCCACGCGCACCGTGGCCGGGCGGATCGTCACGCCGTCCTGGCTGTAGCAGGGCACGACCACCGAATAGATCTTGCCGTTGTCGAACTTGGGCTTGGGCCCGCCCGACTCCTTCTTGAACCGCCCGACCAGGGCCTGGGTGTCGGCGCCCATGACCACGCCGGTGTCGATCGAGATGTTGTAGGCCTTGCTGAGGTAGGGGCCCATGCTGCGGAACACGACGTCCTTGAACACCAGCTCGTCGAACGCGCCGCGGTAGGACTTGTCCTCGAGCATGGCCAGCGAGTCCTCGGCGCGGTGGACCTGGTCGATCACGAACCGGATCAGGTCGCGGCGCTGGGTGTCCGGCGGCAGCACGCGCTTGTCCTTGGCGTGGTTCTGCAGCATCTTCTGCCGCGCGTCCTCCACGCGCTTGATCGTGCGCGGCACGATCTGGTTCTGCCCCTTGTCGAGGGCGGCCTCCACCAGCGCGCCCGGGCCGTCGCCCCAGGTCCGCAGGCGGTCGAGGGAGTCCATGAGGGTCTGGTCGAACTCCAGCACCTCGGCGTCCCCGGTCGGGATCCCGCGCAGCAGGAACGCCTGCTGAATGATCGAGCCCTCGAGGGACACCAGCGGGCGCTTGACCTCGACCAGCTCCGGCGAGCCGGCGACGCAGAACACGTCGTAGATCTCGGCCGCGTCCGCGGGCTTGCCCTTGAGCGCGTCGTCGATCTTGCTGACCCCGGAGAAGCGCTCGACCTCGAGCACCCCCGCCGCCTCGAGCCGCCCGGCGAGGTAGGCCCCCGGCCCGTGCAGCGGGTTGTCGGGCTCGCTGGGGTAGCTGGGGTCGACCAGGCGCGCGGCGAGCAGCGACTTGAACGCGTTGAGCTCGACGTTGCGCTCGGCCTCGGGGGTCGTGACCAGGGCCAGGCGGGTCACGTGGCCGCGCATCTCGGCCTTCACGCCCGCGGGCACGTGGTTGCTCTTGAGCAGGGGCGCGACCGCCTCGGTCAGGCCCTCGCAGGCGCGGGGCAGCGACTTGAGCGAGAACGTGGCCTGGGGCTCCTCGCTCAGGCGGCGGCCCTTCTGGAAGATCGCGATCCGATCCACCCGGATCGCCTCGCCGTCCTCGTGGCCCGCGTCGCGCACGACCTGGATCGAGTCCGGGGAGTCCGCGCGCTCGACCGCGGTCAGGAGCTGCGGCTGGCCGTAGACGTGGCCCGGGAGCGGGAAGAAGGTGAACTCGAGCCCCGGCGCGTTCTTGACGTGCTTGCAGAAGTCGCCGAGGAGGGTCGCCTGCTCGTTGGCCAGCCAGGTGACCACCGTCGACATGGCCTCGACCACGCCGTCCAGCGACTGCGCGTCGGGGCTCTCGAAGTCGAGGATCGCCTCTCGCGCGCCCGGCGGGATCTCGAGCCCGGGGTCCTTGCCGTCGAGGACCGCCGAGAACCAGGGGATCTTGCGCAGGTGCGCCACGTAGGCCGGCGGGGGTCCGGTGCACCAGCGCATGTCCAGGGGCGCGAGGAGCTCGTCGCGGTAGAACGCGCCGAGCTTGTGCAGGGTGATCTCGCGGTTGCCCTCGCGGATCACGTCGATCTTGACCGCGTCGCCGCGGTCTTTGCCCAGCTCGCGCAGGCGGCGGTAGGAGAGGTAGCCCGGCAGCAGCTCGAGCTTGAAGTCCTCGCGCAGGAGCTCGAAGAACTTGGCGAGGCCCTGGCGGTCCTGGTCCCCGCGCTGCCAGTGAGCCTCCTGCAGGGCCTGGGTCACCCGCTGGGCGAGGTCGACCGCGAACTGGCGCTCGGCGCCGGCGTCGCCCTCGAGCTCGCCCAGGAGCCGCCGACGGTCGAGGTCTTGCAGGTCCTGCGCCAGGCGCGCCGCGGCGGAGCCCAGGCGCGAGCCCTTGAACGCGTCCTCGCCCAGCCAGGCCACCGCCGCCGGCTGGGGGCCGAGGCTGAGCGCGATCGAGCCGGTCTCCCGGGCGTCGCTCTCGCCCTCGGTGGCCGCCACCGCGGGGTGGAAGTCGCCCAGCACGCGGCCGCGGGGCTCCGCGCTGTAGCGGGCCTCGAGCCGGTGGAACATGCGCTCCGGGTTCGGGCAGAGCTCGAGCAGCTCGCCGTCGCCGGGGTAGACCGCGAGCCCGGAGCGCTGCAGCGCCTGGGTCAGCTCCAGGGCCAGCGTCAGCTCCTGGTTGTCGTAGAAGGCCTTGATCGCGCGGGCCGCGGTCCGCACCAGGCGCCGGGTGTGGCCGCCGGGGGCGTAGCCCTCGGAGCCCAGGCGCTCGAGCTCCCCGAACAGCCAGCCGCGGGCGATCTCGGCCAGCTCCTCGTCGAACAGGCTGAGCAGCGGTCGCATGGACTCGCCCAAGGAGCGCAGGCGCGCGCCCTCGAGCAGCCCGGTGCGCAGGCCCTGGAGGTAGGGGCGCACCAGGCGGTAGACCGCGAGGATCCCCGAGTCGCCGTCTTCGTAGAAGCGCTCGAGCTGGGCGTCGAGCAGCTCGCGCACGCTCTCCCAGCCGTCGACTCCGGACAGGTTGGAGGGGGGCTCGTCGATCACGACCCGCAGCGCGCGCTGGGCGGCCTCACCCAGCTCGTCGTCGCGCAGCTCGAGGCTGAGCGCGGCCAGCTCGCGGCTCAGCGCCTGGCCCGCGTCGCCGGCGGCCAGGCAGCGCGCGAGCTCGATCCGCGCGCGCAGGTGCTCGGAGCGGTCGTCGGTGCCGAGGATCTCGAGCACGTCGTCGACGAAGCCGGGGGGCGGCGGGCCCTGGCTGACCTGGACCAGCGCCGGGCGCACCCGCTCGCTCCCCAGGCGCAGCCCGGGGCGGAGGATCGCCACGATCTGGCCGACGCCGACCTCGTTCGAGAACACGTTCAGCGGCTGCACGTCGTCGCCGGTGGGCAGCGGGGTGCCTGGGGTCGAGAGCAAGAGCTCGGCCTCGCGGCCCTGGAAGTCGTCGGAGAGCGCCTGGAGCACCGGCGCCAGGGCCGAGCTCTCCTCCTGGACCACCGGGCGCACGCAGTCGACCAGGTCCAGCGCGGCGCGGGCCGCGGCTTGGGGCGAGCTCTCGGGGTCGTCGACCACCGCGTAGAAGCGCTGGCTGAGCACCTCCACCTGGGGCCGCAGCAGCGTGCGCAGCATGGGCGCGGCGTCCTCGACGAGCTCGCGCACCGCGCTGACCAGCTTCTTGCCCGCGCCGGGGGACACGACCACGACCGGGAGCCCGAGCCAAGCGTCGCCCTGGGAGAAGCCCGGGGTGACCAGCGTGGCGACCGCGCCGCGGGGCACGTCGGGCAGGCGGTGGGAGGCCTCGACCCGCCGCGCCATGCCCTCCTCGGGCACCGCGCCCACCTCGGGGCTGTGCTCGGCGACGCCGGGCTGCGAGCGCAGCCAGCCCGCGACCCGCTCGGCGAGGCCGCGCAGCTCGGCGTCCTGAGCGCGGCCCTCACCCAAGGACGAGAGCGCGAGGTGCACGCCCACGCCCTCGAGCAGGCGCGCGGCGAGCTGGAGCTCGGGCAGGGCGCCCCGCAGCAGCTCCGCGGTGCGCAGGGCCTCGAGGGCGCCGCTGCGCTCGAGGTAGGCGTAGGCCTCGGGCTCGAGGGCTTGCGCCGTGAGCAGGGGCAGCGCGGCCTCCTTGAGCTTGATCGTGATCTCGTTGCGCTCGACCAGCGCGTTGAGCCGCGCCTGGGTCTCGGCGGTGCGCTTGGTCAGCGCCTGGGGCAAGAGCCGCGCGCCGAGGGCCAGCTTGGCGACCATGGCCACCAGGAACGGCTGGATCCAGGCGGCGTGGTCCCGCTCGGGGGCCTTGGCGCAGGACTGCTCCAGGACGTAGAGGTCGCGGTGCAGCCCGTTGACGAACTCTCGCTCCGTGGAGCCGGTCTCGGTCTGCTCCCGCAGCCATTCCACGAGCAGGGTCAGCTCGTCGGCCAGCTCTTCGAGCACGGTGGCCTGGGCCTTCATGACTGCCTCTCTCGGGGTTCGAGGTCACGGCGGTCGTGGGCCAGGGAGGAGACGCTCACTAGTACGTCCCCCAATCGAGGCCCAGGATCGTGTTGGATTCGGTCTGGCCTTGGCATGTGTGCAGGGTGCGGTTGAGCACCAGCTTGCCGTCCCGCGGCGCCCACCACTCCCGAACCACGATCAGCTCCTGGGAGCGGGAGAGGTAGTAGCGCTGCCAGATGTAGTCGAAGCGCCGGGGCGGCGCCTTGAACTCGCGCTCGAGCAGGCACACCTTGCGGTGGAACTCGCCCAGGAGGCCATACTCGAGGAAGTGCAGGAAGTTGCGCGCCTTGGGCGAGTCCTGGGGCGCGAAGCCGCGGAAGTCGATCCGCCCGTCGTCGTGGCCGGGGGTCGAGCGGTCGAAGAACGCCTTGTGCAGGTTCGCGCCCTTGTCCTTGCGCATGGCGCCGAGCAGCGGGAGCTCGCGCCCGAACCCGTAGCGCGGGTCCACGGCGAACACCCGGTCGCGCTCGGTGAACTCGAAGGGCTTCTGGAAGTCGATCGCGCCCCAGGTCCCCTGGACCGTGCGGTCCTCGGACTCGTAGAGGTAGAACTCGAAGCGCGGGAAGCCCTGCTCGACCTGGATCCGGCGCTGGAACACCGCGAGCTCGTCGATCGGCCCCGCGTCGAACACCGGGACGTTGCCCAGGCAGTCCGCGATCGTGATGTTGAAGGGCAGCACGTCGACCGGGGGGCCGAGGTCTACGGTCTTGCGGTCGCGGTTGAGCAGCGCGGCCCCGCGGTTGACCACGCTCTTGAGCTCGAGGGGGTCGCTGCTCGGCGGCGCCAGGCTCTGGCAGAGCTCGGGCGCGCGCTCGCCGAGGAGCGCGTCGTCGAGGAGCACCGACGCCGCCTGCATGCCGGCATACGCCACCGGCACGCGCTTGCGCCCGGCGGCGTGCAGGCGCTCGCTGAGGTGCTGGACCGCGCTCGCCAGCCGGGCCTCGACGGTGTCGAGGAACGGCTTGACCGGGACGTTCAGCGCCGGCTCGTAGACCTCGCCCGCGAACGGGCTGTCGAGGGCCTCGAGGTTCCAGGCGATCGTCTTGCGGGTCAGGTGCTTGTAGGGCGCCGAGAGCATCAGGCGCTTGAGCCGCTCGGCCCCCGCCCACAGCGCCTTGAAGTGCTGGATCGCGAGCTTGCGGTAGGGAGCGAAGCCCGCAGGCTCCCCGCCCAGCGGGTAGCGCCAGACCGTGGGGAACACCAGGTTGCGCAGGGTCTCGCGCCGCGCGTGCTCGTGGGGCGGGAGCGGGCCGCTGCCGAGGAAGTCGAGGACCTCGAACGCCTCGTCGTAGCCCGGCGGGCGGGGGACGTCGCCGGCCCGGGCGCGGGCCTTGTCGAACAGCGGGCGCGGCACGAGCTCGTCCGACGGCCCTGCCTCCACGACCTTGTCGATCAGCATGGCCTTGAGCCCTTGGAAGATCTCCAGGGTCAGCCGGTGCCCGCCGAGGCTCGGCCACACCCCCGCCAGCTCCAGGCGCAGCTCGGTGCCGGTCTTGGTCTTCTTGGCGGCGACCAGCCCGTACTCCAGGCCGCTGGCGCCCCAGTCGAGGACCAGGACCTCGCCGGCCTCGAGCGCCTGGCGCGCCCAGCTCGGGAGCGGGGTGTCGTCCTTGACGCCCTCGAGGGCCGGGGCCAGGTAGAAGTAGGCCGCGGCCACCGGGCCCTGCACGCCCTGGAACCCGCCCTTGCGCCGGGGGGCCACGACCTGCCGCACCCGGCGGTCGAGCTCGGTGGGGAAGAACGTGGGGAGGGTGACCGCCACGTCGCGGTGCTGACGCCGCGCCTCGCGCCGGATCTTCTCGATCGCGCCGCTGAGCACGTGGGTCGCGGGGAACTCCATGAGCCCGATCTGCGAGGGGATCGCCAGGGAGCCGTGGGTCCCGCGCAGGACCTCGGTCGCCGGCCAGCGCTCGAGGGCGGGGAGCCCGTAGTCGAGGGAGAACGCCTCGAGGCTGCGCAGCGCGTGGGGGTCGCGGGCGATCACGAGGGTGGGGTGCGCCTCGTCCTTGGCCGCGGCGTAGTCCTTCTCGAAGCGCGTCACGCACAGGACCTCGGCGCCGACGTCGACCGCGACGCCCTGGGCGCCGCGCTGCTCCTTGACCTTCCAGCCGAGGTCGTCGAAGCGGCGCAGCTCGCGGGAGCCGCCCTTGGTGCGCGGCGGGGCGGCGGGCTTGGCCGGCGCGGGCGCCGGCGCAGGGCGGGTCGCCGGGCGCGGGCGCTGGGCGGTCGGGCGCCGCGCGGGGCGCGGGGCGGGGCGGCGCACCGGCGCGGACTTGCCGGTCGCCTTCTTGCCGCTGGCGGGCTTGCCGGCCTGCTTGGCGGGGGCCTGGCGCACGCCGCTGCCGGCTTGCTGGGCGGGGGCCTGGCGCACACCGCTGCCGGCTTGCTGGGCGGGGGCCGGGCGCACGCCGCTGCCGGCTTGCTGGCGGGGCCGGGCGCACGCCGCTGCCGGCTTGCTGGGCGGGGGCCGGGCGCACGCCGCTGCCGGCTTGCTGGGCGGGGGCCGGGCGCACCCCCGAGCCCGTCGGCTTGCGCACGCCAGACCCGGTCGCGGCGTCGTCGGTGGGCGCGGGCCCGCTGGGAGCCGGGGGCTGTGCGGCCTGGCGCGCCTGGGCCAACGCGGCGGCCATGGCCGCGCGCGCAGCGGCGGCCGCGTCTTCGCCCAGCTCGTCGGCGGGGCCGTCCTTCCCGGCGGGTTCCGTCACCGAGGGCGCCTCGTCGCAGAGACCTCGCCGGGCACGGTGCGGGCGGAATGCCAGCAAGCACGCTCCTGGCCGTCCGCTCTCACTGCCCCCTCCTGGTCTCGCTCGCTAACTCGGCGGCACCCCCCCGGTGCCGCGCGGCCCGGGTGGACGGCCGTCCACCCAGGCCTCGGGGCCCTCGTCGGGCCCGGTCGCCCCCGCAGCGGCGCCGCGGGGGCTCGTCGCCTTAGTGCATCCCGGAGAACGGGTTGCGCTCGGGCGGGAGCTCCTCGAGGGCCTTCTCGTCGGTCTCCGCCATGAACAGGGTCTTGCCCTCGCTCCAGTGGTGCCGCACGAGGTAGACCTGCTTGGTCACGTCCAGGTAGTAGCGGTGCGTGACGGTGCCTTGCTCGGGGGCGTCGCTGAAGGCCTCCTCGATCCAGGCGATCTTCTCGGGCATGCGCAGCTCGCTGCGCAGGATCTCGAGCATGTCCTGGTTCGTGTAGCGCTTCTCGCCGACCTCCTTGAACACCTTGTCCGGCTCGACCGGGGTGACCACGTTCTCGCCGCTGCTGTTGGGGTTCGTGGGCTCGAAGGTCGAGAAGCCCTCGTCCCCGATCAGGCGCTTGGCCTTGGGGATCGTGACCAGGCCGTAGGTCTGGTCGAGGGTCTTCCAGAACTCGTCCTGCTTCTGCAGGTCGACCAGCGGCATGCCCTCTTCCTTGGGCTTGAACAGCACGTAGGCCTTGAAGTTCTCGGTGCCGGCGTCGGCCTCGTCGAGGCGGGTGATGAACTCGACCTCCAGGTCCTCCGACACGCCCGAGCGCTGGAAGAAGCGGAACTCGTCGATCGCGCCCGAGGGGAACAGCCGCACCGACGAGGTGCCCAGGTTGGCGAACACGTCGAAGGGCAGCAGGTTGCGGCTGATCTTGATGTTGATCTTGAAGCCCTCGACCTTGCGCGCGATCCGGCGCAGGGTCGCGCCGATCGGCACCGCGAGCTTGGCGCGCACGGGGTCGAACTTGATCTGGTCGAAGCCGATCCCCAGGCCGCCTTCCTCGCGCGACTTGTGCACCAGCGCGGGGATGATCGGGATCCGGGCGCCGTTGCCGGCGAGCACCGCGCGGTCGATCACCGCGGGGATCTCGTTCCCGTCGGCGCCCTGGCGCGGCTCGAGGGAGCGCTGCTCCATGCGCACCGCCTCCTCGACCAGGCCCTTGAGCATGGGGTGATAGAAGCGGCAGATGTGCGCGAAGTTGATGCTCAGGAAGCGCTCGCGGAAGTCCTCGCTCTCCGCGGCCATGGGGATCGACTCGGCGAGGCTGACCTTGCCCTCGCTGAACTCCTCGAGGTCGGGGCTGAGCCAGAGGTCCATGTAGGGCTCGAGCTCCTCCTCGGTCGACGGCTTGCCGCGCAGCGAGTTGGTGATGTCGATACAGAGCGCCTTCTTGATCTGGTCCGCCTGGTCCCAGAGGTAATCGAAGTTGCGGCGCGCCGGCAGCTTGTACTTGCGGTAGGTGTTGGGCATGTCCTTGAAGTCCCACGCGGTGGGGAACATGCCGTTGACGACCTCCCACAGGTCGCGGGGCAGCGAGGGGGCGTCGATGTGCTCGACGACCTCGTCCCAGCGCTGGAGCAGGGCGCCCTGCTGCACGTCGAGCTTGAAGTGCTTGATCCAGCCGTTGCTCGGCGCCTTCTCCGTGGTGTCGGGATCGATCAGCCGCTGCGGGTGCGCCAGGGCCAGGGCCATGCGCCGCTTGAGCAGGTCGAACATGTGCAGCGTCAGGTTGTCGCCGCCCAGGTCCTGGCGGCCGCCGCGGTCGACGATGTCGATCTCGAGGGCCAGGTGCTGGGGCAGGAACTGCATCGCGACCTTGATCAACGCCAAGTCGGTGGTGCCGCCGCCGAAGTCCATGGAGAGCAGGTTGATCTTGTAGTCGCCGTCGATGGTCTTCATCGCCGCGAACTCGTTCTCCACGTACTCCTTCAGCGCCGCGCTGCGCCCGAAGCGCTCGAACAGCGGGTAGAGCACGTAGTAGAGCCCCGAGGCGGTCGCCTCGTCGGTGCTCATGTCGATGCTGTCCGGGGCGAAGCCCAGGCGGCGGAGCACGCCGCGCAGCTCGTTGACCTGGACCGCGTTCCAGCGCGGGGGGCTGGTGACCACGATCTCCTTGATGTTCTTACCGAGGATCGAGCGCGCGTCCTCGAGGATCTTCTTGGCGAGCGCGGTCATCATGTGCTGGGCGTCGGCGTCGCGCCAGATCTCCTTGCCCTTGGTGACCACGTAGCGCTTCTTGGTGCCGATCCCGCGCTTGACCGACATGTGGAGGTTGGTCTTGCGCGAGGAGCCGACGGCGGCCTGGCCGACGTCGTAGCTGTCAAGGGCCAGCTCCTTGAACGGCTCGATCTCGAGCGCGTTGACCGCCGAGGCCACCGACTGGGCCTCCTTGAGCAGGGTCGGCGAGCTGGGGAGGAAGTCCGGCTCGGGCTTGACCTCCCAGTAGGCGCAGGAGCTGTTGGTGGTCCCGAGGTCGACCGAGAACACGCCGTCGAACTCCTCGTCACCGAGGAACTTCTCGACCTGGAGGAAGAACGCGCTCCACTCCTCGTCGCCCTCGACCTTGAAGTTGATCTGACCCTCCCACTGGGGGACGGCCTCCTGCTTCGGCGAGGGGATCGTGGCGGTGTTGAACTCGATCTTGAGGGTGTGACCGAACTCCTCCGGGTCGAACAGGAACGTCCCGTGGCCCGTCTGCTGGGGGTCGAGGGGCACGTCGTTGTAGAACAGGCGCACGAACGAGACCGGGTCCGAGCCAAAGTCCACGTTGAACTCGACGGTCGAGGCCTCCTCCAGCTCAGGGATCGATAGCTCGACGGTCTTGTCGTCCAGGCGCAGGCCCGGAGCGAGTTCGTTGACGACATGCAGCGGGGTGCTTTCGTCGAACTCGATGATCATGATCAGCCTCTGTCTTTGCTTGACGGATGAGAATGGTTGGCAGACGGTAGCACACGCCCCAGAGGGCCACCACGCCCTCGCGGTGCCGTCCACGGTGAGTCGAAGGGAGCGCGGCGGAGGAACAACTCAGTCGTCGTCCTCGCTCCCGAAGAGCGCCTCCAGCGACTCCGAAGACTCCTTCATGAAGTTCCCGAGTCGTGGCTTGGTCGGAGCGGGGGGCGGCGGGGCCGGCTCCTCGTCGTCGTCGTCGTCCTCGTCGTCGTCGGACGCGTCGTCGACGGCCGAAGCACCCCAGGCAGGCTGGGCCGCGGCCTGGGGCTGGGCCGGCTCCTTGGATCCGCCCTCGAAGCTCAGCTCGAGGTCGAGGTCGACGGTGCTCTCGTCGTCGGCCGGGTTCTCGGCGAAGCGGCGCTCGTCGAAGCGCTCGGCCCCGGTGAAGATCCGCTTCTCGTAGGTCCGCGCCCAGCCGGTCTCGAGCTCGGGCACGTCCTCGTCGCCGTAGGCCAGGCGCACCTCGCGGTCGAGGACCTCCAGGCTCTCCAGCGGGGAGCGAGAGCCGAGCCGGCGCAGCTCGCTGACCGTGGTCGCGATCGCCTCGATGCTCCGGTCGAAGGCGGCGACGTCGCAGTCGACGCGCTGGGCGATCGCGTCGATCTCCTTGAGCGCGTGCTCCGCGAGGCTGCTGAACTCGAGCTCGAAGCGGTGACGGAAGAACGCCGCCAGCCGGCTGGGGAGGTGCAGCAGGGCGTCGAGGGCGGCGTGCACGTCGAGCAGCTCGGCGCGGAAGCCCGCGGCGACCTCGGGGTCCTTGGTGTCGGTCAGGCGCCCGGCCTTCACCCGCAGGCGCGCCGCGGTGTAGCTCAACAAGCGCCACAGCCGCAGCTCGACCTCCTGGAACTGCGGCGTGGCCGCGGCGGGGCCGAACTTCTGGAAGCCCCGCGCCAGCTCGCGGAACATGCGCGCGCGGAAGTCCTCGTCGGTCTCGGTCTGGCGCAGGAGCTTGCTCAGGAGCCGGAGGTAGGCGGCCTGGTTGTCCTCGTCCCCCTGGCCCACGAGCGCGAACTTGAAGGGGAACGGCGAGTCGACCGCGGGGCAATAGAGGATCTTGCTCTCGTGCAACGCGCGCTCGAGGCCGAAGGCCTCGAGCACCTCGAGCACCAGGCTCCCGTGGGTCGCGAAGTGCGAGAGGTCCTCGAGCCGGAAGGTGAACTTGCGCTCGAGCGCGCGGCCGAACACGTGCAGGCTAGAGGGGCGCGAGCCCTCGAACTCGAACTCCTGCTCGCCCTGAGTAGGGCGGTGGCGGAAGGTCTTGAGTCGCGGGAGCAGGCGCCGCAGCTTGGGGGTCACCCCCTCGACGCCCGCTGGGAACAAGGCCTCGAGCTGCAGGCGCACGCGGTCGAACTCGTGGAGCAGGAGCGGGAGCGCCTGCTGCAGGCGCGGCTCGAGCTCGGGTCCGGCGTCGGTGGGCACCCGGACCACGAGGTCCGAGGCGCCGTGGACCCCGAGCTCCGTGCGCACGACGTAGCCCCAGTCGGCGGCGTCTGGGGCGTGTGGCAGTCTCACGAGGTCACTCACGGTCGGTCAGTCTAACCGCGACCCTGGGCGCTCGCTCGTCCCCTCGTGGCGGTGAGCGGGGGACATTGAACCCCATTGCCCACGACGGCTCGGGAGCGGATACGCTCCGGCATGCTCGCGTTGAGAAACCTCCTGCGCCGCAAGCTGCGCAGCCTGTTTTGCCTGACGCAGATCGCGGTCGCGATCGCGGCCTTCGTGGCCATCGTCGGCGTGACCACCGGCCTCCGGGCGCAGTTCTACGAGCTGAGTCAGGTGTTCGCCTACGACGTCATGATCCAGGCGCGGGGCGCGTCGTCGCCCATGTTCTCCCGGGTGACCCCCGAGGAGGTCGCCGCGATCAAGGCCGTGCCCGGGGTCGAGGGCGTGTCCCTCAGGGGGTTCTACGTGACCCTGGCCAAGGGGCGCCCGCAGCCGCTGACGTTCCTGGCCCTCGAGCCCGGGGGCGAGCTGCTCCAGCGCTACGCGATCGTGCGCGGGCGGAGCCTCGCGCCCGGCGACGGCAAGGCGGTGTTGATCGGGCGGCTCATGGCCGAGCAGGACGGGCTCGAGGTCGGCGACGAGCTCGTGCTCGGCTACGACGGCGACCAGGCCTGCGAGATCGTGGGGATCTTCGAGCCGCCGATCAAGGACGTGCCGTTCCTCGCGGGCCAGGCGATCATGTCCATGGAGCACTACGAGGGCTTCTACACCCTCAAGCCCCAGCTCGCGGTAGCCCACACCAAGCTCGGCGGGCGCGCGGCGGACCCGGCCGAGGTGCGGCGCGCCCACGTGGGCTGCGAGGCGGTGATCCCGGCGATCGAGGCCGCCGCCCCCCGCCAGCGCGCGCGCACGATCCTCTCGTTCCTCGACTCGTTCAAGCAGGCCGAGCTCGTCGACAGCTTCGCCTGGGCGATCAGCGTGCTGGCCGCCCTGGTCAGCGGGATCGGGGTCGCGAACACCATGCTCATGAGCGTGTTCGACCGCACCCGCGAGATCGGTCTCCTGCGCGCCATCGGTTGGTCGCGGCTGCGGATCGTGGGCATGATCCAGAGCGAGGGCGTGCTGCTCGCGATCGGCGGCGGGCTGCTCGGGCTCCCGGTGGGCTACGTGCTGATCTTCCTCTCGCAGTTCCTGATCTCCCACGGCTGGTTGCAGGTGTCCTTGGACCCGCTGCTCTACCTGCAGGCGGTGGGCTTCGCGCTGTTCATTGGCGTGGTGGGGTCGGTCTACCCCGCCGTGCGGGCGGCGCTGCTCCCGCCCACGGAGGCGCTGCGCTATGAGTGACGTCGCGATCCGGGGCGTGGACCTGGTCAAGCACTACGAGCACGGGCTGGTGAAGGCGCTGCGCGGGGTGAACTTCGAGGTCCGCGCCGGCGAGCGGGTGGCGATCACCGGGCCCTCGGGCAGCGGGAAGACCACGCTCCTGCACCTGGTCGGGGCCCTCGACGACCCCACGTCGGGGCGGGTCGAGATCCTGGGCGAGGACGTGGCCGCGGTGCGCGACCTCGACCGCCTGCGCAGCCAGACCCTGGGCTTCGTGTTCCAGCTGCACCACCTGATCCCGAACCTCAAGCTCTGGGAGAACGTGGCGCTGCCCACCTACCCGCTGGGGATCTCGCGGGGCGAGCGCCGGCGGCGCGCGGTGGAGCTGCTCGAGGCCGTGGGGCTCGGGGCCCGCGTCGACTTCCTCCCGGTCAAGTGCTCGGGGGGCGAGCGCCAGCGGGCCGCGGTGGCCCGCGCGCTGGTCAACGAACCGCGGATCCTGCTCGCCGACGAGCCCACCGGAAGCGTCGACAGCCTGACCGGGGAGTCGATCCTGAGCCTGTTCGAGTGGGCGACCGCCGAGCGCGGGGTGACCTCGGTCACGATCACCCACGACCCGGCGGTGGCGAAGCGCGCCGATCGGGTCCTGCGCATCGTCGACGGCTGCCTGGCCGCGCCCGAGGGCTAGGGTCGTTGCCCTCCCTTCTCCCAATTTTCGAAGATCGTCCACCACGGACGGAAAATGGCGCTGGGGCATCTCGACACGGAGGCGGGTTACGCCCGGCGAGGCAATTGCGCTCGCTCCCGGCGGTGAGAGGGAGGGCGGTGTGCTCAGCAGCGAATCCGATCGGCTTTTCATTCCGCGTGAAATGGATATGAACGCGCACTGGGAAGACCTCCTGGACCAGGTGGTGGCCCGCGTGGTCGCCGGGTTCGGGCCCGAGCAGATCCAGAACGAGGTCCTGGCCGGAGGCTCGGCCCGCGACGTCTCGACGTTGTTCCAGGCCGTGGGGGTCGCCCTCAGCGAGCTCAGCGAGCAGGAGCCCCGCCCCCTCGAGGAGCAGGTCGCGCGGGTGTGCGCCGAGGGCCTGCCTTCGGCGCCGGCGCGCGCCCTGCTGACCTCCCTCGAGGACGCGCTCACGACCTACGACGTGGGCTGAGCCCCGTCCCCGCGCCGTATACTGCCGGCGTGGATCAGGAACTCGACCCCCCCGAGCGGGGTGAACCCGGCGTGAGCGACGCCCCCCCCTCCCCTGCGACCCCGCGTCCGGAGACCGAGCCGACGGCGGCCGCCGAGGCCGCGCCCGCGGTCGATCCGGCTGCCGCGGAGCCCGCGCCGACCGAGGCCCCCACCGCCGAGGCCGCGCCGGCCCCTCCGCCCGCTGCGGAGCCTACGCCGGCCGAGGCGGTCGCCGCGGCGCCTCCTCCCGCTCCGTCCACGGCGCCCCTCAACGCGGCGCCGCGGGAGGGCACCTCGGCCCTGCGCGCGCAGCTCGCGCGGGAGCGCGCCCAGGGGTGGCGCGCGCAGCCGAACCGCACCCGGCTGCACACCGCGTTGGCGGTGCTGGTGGCGGTGCTCCTCGGGGGCTATCTGCTGCGCCTGCCCGTCTACCGAGCCGTGGCGCGCCAGGGGGGACCCTTCGCCGACTGGGCGGTGGGCAAGCTGATCGAGGCGCGGGATCCCGCGAGCTTCGAGCTCTACCTGCACCAAATGGGGACCCCCGAGGGCCGCGACGCCTGCGGGGAGCTGGTCTACCTGCTCGCCGGGCGCGATCGTCTGCCGCCGCCCCTGGCGGAGGACGAGGAGCCGGAGGACGCCGTCGCGATCCCCGAGGACCCCGAGGCGATCGCCGAGCACAGCGAGGCCCTGGCGCGGGCGCTCGAGGCCGAGGACTACCCCGAGCTGCAGCTCGGCGCGCTCTACACGCTGAACTACCTCACCTCCCGGGATTGGGAGCGCTGGGAGCGCAGCGAAGAGCTCCTGGTGCTGGCGAGCCAGCTCCTGGCGCACCCGGAGGACGCGCACCGGCGGTTGGCGGCCTTGGTGCTGACCACCCGCCCCGCGCCCCCCGCGGCGCAGCCGGCGCTGGTCCGCGCCGCGGACGCGGGGGAGCCCGACGCGCGGGTCCGCGCCTTCGCCGTGGAGGCGCTGGCGCAGCTCGAGGACCCCGCCTTCGAGCCGACCCTCTCCCGCGCGCTCGAGGACCCTGACCCTCTGGTCCGCGGCGCGGCCAAGCAGGCGCTGGCGCGGCTGGGGGAGGCGCTGTCCGTCGAGCAGCTCGCGGCCCTCGTGCGCGGCGACGGTCGGCTCGACGCCGTCGCCGAGCTGATCGCCGAGAAGGACGGGCCGCGGGCCACGGAGCTCTTGCTCCAGCTCAGCCAGCACCCGGACGTGGCCACCCGGCGCGAGGCGCTGCGGGGGCTCTCGGAGCGCGACGAGGCCGCGGCGCGACGCGCCCTGGAGGGCGCGCTGACCGACCGTGACCCCCAGGTGCGGGTGTTCGCCGCGATCCGGCTGCGCGAGCGCGAGGACGGGGTGGCGGCGTTGCCGGCGCTCGGCGCGCGCATGGCGAGCTGGTCCGACGCCGAGCCGGACACGGGCTGGAACGAGCTGCTCGAGCTGCACCGCTCGCTGAAGGCGCTCACCGGGGAGGACGTGCGTCCTCCGACCCCGGATCCGGCGAGCTGGGAGCTGACTCAGCGCGGCTGGGCGTCGGTCCTGCGCCGCTAGGACCCACCGTCGACAAGCTCCCGGCGGTGGGCGAGGATCGTGCGCGGAGGTGGACGATGAGCGAGCCGGGAGCCGCGGAGCCAGTCGCGCCCAGCCTGACCCCGAACCAGGTCAGCGGGCGCACGTTTCGCCGCTACAACGCCGCCGCGCTCGCGGTCGGCGTGGTGGCCGTCGCCGCAGGGGCGCGCTGGGCCCAGCCCGCGCAGGCGCCGCTCGCGGCCTTCGACCCGCTGGGCTTCGCGGGGGACGCCCGCTGGGACGACGGGCGGGCGGAGGTCGCGCGCTACGCGGCCACCCGCACGATCTACGGCGCCGAGCGGAGCTTCGAGCTGGTGCGGATCGCGGTCAAGGAGCCCTACGACCCCGCGCAGCGCGTGAAGCCCGACGCGCCGCGCCCGGGGACGCGCTCCGCGATCAAGACCGTGGCCGTGCACGAGGTGCCGACGGGCCGGGCCTACGCCTATCGCCAGCAGGTGATCTGCCGCCTGGCCCAGGCCGACCCGCGGCGCCTCTTGGACGCCAGCGGGTCGTCGCAGGAGTGGTGCGGGAACACCTTCCAGGTGGTCGAGCGCCGCGGGGCGGACCTCGCGCGCACGGCCCACAGCTACTGGGACGGCGAGGGCGACTGGAGCGATGTGGTCCGGGGCGAGGTGTGGCTCGAGGATCAGCTCCCGCTGGTGGTGCGCGCCCTCGACCCCGAGGCGGGGCCGCTGACGGTGCGCGTGCTGCCCACCCTCCTCACCAACAAGGCGCCGCGCACGGGGCCGCTCGAGGCCCGCGTCGAGTGCGCGGAGCGCGGGGTCGAGCGCGAGGTCGAGGCCGGGCGCTTCCGCTGCGCGCGCTGGGTCGTGAGCTTCGGCGGGCGCGAGCGCGAGTACTGGGTGGCGGAGGGCGGCGCGCGGGCGCTGGTGGCCTTCGACGACGGCGTGACCCAGGGGACGCTGCGCGCCCTCGAGCGCTCGGCCTACTGGCAGGACCCGCAGTGAAGATCTTCATCACCGGCGCGACCTCGGGGATCGGGCGCGAGCTGGCCGAGCAATACGCCGCGAACGGCGTGGTGCTGGGCCTGGCGGGCCGGCGCCAGGACCGGCTGGAGGAGGTGGCCGAGGCCGCGCGCGCCCGCGGCGCGGTGGCCCACGTCTACCCTCTGGACGTCGTCGAGCGTGAGGCGTGCGCCGAGGCGGCGCGAGACTTCGTGACGGCGGCAGGCGGCGTGGACCTCGTGATCGCCAACGCGGGCATGGCCTGCGTCGATCGCCTGGAGACCGGCGACGCCCTGCCCCAGGCCCAGACCCTGAGCGTGAACCTGCTGGGGGTCGTGCACACCCTCCTGCCGTTCGTGCCGACCATGGTCGCGCAGAAGCGCGGGCAGCTCGTGGCGGTGGCCTCGGTCGCCGGCTTCCGCGCCGTGCCCTGGCACACCGCGTATTGCGCGAGCAAGGCCGCGGTGCAGGCGCTGATGGACGGCTACGGCATGCAGCTCGAGGAGCACGGGATCCGCACCACGACGATCAACCCGGGGTTCGTCGTCTCGGAGATCACCGACAAGAACGACTTCCACATGCCGTTCCTGCTCACGACCGAGAGGGCCTGCCGCAAGATCCGCCGCGCGATCCACAAGCAGAAGCGGGTCTACACCTTCCCCTGGCAGATGGCCTGGATCGGGCGCCCGCTGTTCCGTTGGGCGCCGCGCTTCCTGATCAAGCGCCTCGCCCCCAAGCATTAGCTCCGCGCGTCGCTACTGGACGCGGACGCGCTCGTGGGGCTTGTAGAGCCAGCCCTCCTGGTGCGCGGTGAGCAGGGCCTCGAGGACCTTGGGGTCGTAGAGGTCCTGGCCGCGCTGGGTGAGGCGGGTCACGGCGTCCTTGGTGGAGAGGTCCTCGCCGTCGGCGGCGGCGTCGGTGAGGAGCACGTCGAAGTCGTTGGCGACGGAGATGATCCGTGCCTCGAGGGGAATGTCCTCGGCGTTGAGGGCGTCGGGGTAGCCCGAGCCGTCCCAGTGCTCGCGGTGGTGGCGGATCGCGGGGACGAGGTAGGTCATGCCCTGGATCGTCTCCAGCAGGTCGCAGGCGAGCTGGATCCGCTTGGCGTCGAGCTCGGGGGTGCCCGGCGCCTTCTCGGCCTCCTCGGGGGTCAGGAACAGGTTGCCGATGTTGTGCAGCAGCGCGGCGAGCTGGACCCGGCGGTTCTTGGAGCGCGTGAGCCCCAGCGCCTGGGCGATCCCCGAGCTGTAGGTGGCCACGCGCTCCGAGTGGCCGCGGGAGAGCGGGTCGCGCATCTCGATCGCGCGCACCAGGGCGCCGACGAGCTCGAGGTAGTTCTTCTCCTGGGCCAGCGAGAGGGTGATCCCTTGGACCGCCATGCCGGCCTGGACGCCGATCGCGGTCACGAGCTCGAGGTCTTCGGTGGAGAAGGCCTCGGAGAGCTTGGTGCTCGCCAGGTAGAGCGCGCCGCAGATCTGGTCCATGGCCACGAGGGGGGCGCAGATCACCGAGCGGATCCCCTTCATGACCACGCTCCCGCGGTCCTTGAAGCGGTCGTCGGTCGAGGCGTCGCTGGTGAGCACGCCGCGGTTGAACTTGAGCACGCGCTTGATGATCGCGCGGCTCACGATCGGCGGCTCCTTCTTGCCGTCCTTCTCGTAGGTGCCGGCGAGGGTCAGCTCGTTCTTGTCCGGGTGCTTGATGAACACGTAGCCGTGGGTCGCGCCGCAGTGGGTGGCCGCGAGCTTCACGACCTTGCGGGCCAGGCCCTTGATGTCGCGCTCGGAGGCGATGGTCTTCGCCACCTTGTAGAGCACCTTGAGGTCGCGGGACTCCTGGGCGTCCTCGACCACCGGGTCGAGCACGTCGAGGTCGCCGTCCACGGCGAGGTCGATGCGGATCGTGGTCGTGGCCGAGATCCGGTCGACGTCCGAGGGGTCCAGCGCGCGCCCGCCGGTGCGTCCGGAGGGGCGGCGGTCCTCGAACAGGCACACGGTGGAGCCGATCTTGACCTCGTCGCCGACGCGCAGGAGCTCCTCCGAGATCTTCTCCTCGTTGACGAAGGTCCCGTTGCGCGAGCCCAGGTCGCGGATGAAATACATCTCGCCGATGCGGAACACCTCGGCGTGCCGCCGGGAGACGCCCTGGTCGAGGATCTGCAGCCCGCCCGGGGTCTCGTCGCGGCCTATGATCAGGCTCTCGTCCGAGAGGGCGACCTCGTGGCCCTTGTGAGGCCCGTTCTTGATCCTGAGGATCGGCATCGGTGGCTCCGGTTTTCGGCGCATGGTCGCCCCTGGCGGCGAGGCTTGCAACCGCAATCGCGCCTGGGCTTAGGGCGGCGCGCGGGGTCGTTAGACCTTGCGCGCGACCGCGAGGAAGCCCACGATCAGGCCCACGGTCACCGTCACCAGCCAGCGCGGATCTCCGCTGAGCGCGCTGTTCGTGGCCAGGCTCGCGCCTCCCGAGACGAGGAAGGCCAGGGCGAACCACAGCGGGATCTTCCAGGGCGCGGAGAGCAGCCAGGAGCTGGCCTCCTCCTCCGGCGGCGTGACCTTGATCGGGAACGGCTCGCCGCTGGGAGCCTCCTGCGCAGGGTCGCGGGTGCCCAGGCGACCGTCGGCCATGCGCACCACGCGGTCCGCGCGGTCGGCGAGGCGCTCGTCGTGGGTGACGACGACGTAGGTCTGGCCCTCGGCCTTGAGCGCGAACAGGACCTCGAGGATCGCCTCGCCGGTGCGGCGGTCGAGGTTCCCGGTGGGCTCATCGCAGAGCAGGAGCTTGGGGCGCAGGAGCAGGGCGCGGGCGATCGCCACGCGCTGTTGCTCGCCGCCCGAGAGCTGGCTGGGGCGATGGTTGATCCGGTCGCCGAGGCCGACCTGGGTCAGGAGGTCCACGGCGCGGGCCTGGAGCTCGGCCCCGTGGGCGGGGTAGCCCGCGGCGCCGTAGCGGATCATGCCCGGCACGAGCACGTTCTCGAGGGCCGTGAGGTCCGGGAACAGGTGATAGAACTGGAAGACGTAGCCGACCTCGCGGTTGCGCCAGGCGGCGACCTTCCGCGGCCCGAGGGCGGTCACGTTCACGTCGCGGTAGTGCACGCTCCCGGCGCTGGGGTGGTCGAGCGCCCCCATGAGGTGCAGGAGCGTGGACTTCCCCGCGCCCGAGGGGCCCACGATCGCGAGGGTCTCGCCCTCGTGGACCTCCATGTCGACGTCTTTGAGCACCGGGATCCCCACGTTGAGGGCCGGCCAATCGTCCAGGCGTCCGGTCCAGCCCCACACGCGGTCCCAGAGCCGGGCGTAGCGGCTCGCGTCGACGCGCTGACGCGGGTAGTCCTTGCTCAGCCCGCGGACCTGGATCAGCGGCTCAGTCATGACGGATCGCCTTCAGCGGCGGGCGCAGCGCGGCCAGCGCGCCGGGGACCACGGCGGCGACCATGCCCAGGGCGAGGGTGATCGCGATGTTCAGGGCGGTGTCGGTGGGCGAGGGCTTGTAGGGGATCCGGTCGATGTAATAGACCTCGGGGGGGAAGGGGTGCCAGCCGGTGACGGTGTGGATCACGTCGGCGATCTCGTTGATGTTCCAGCCGACGAGGTTCCCGAGCACGTAGCCGAACAGGATCCCCACCAGCGCCAGGAGGAAGCCCTGGCTCACGAACAGGGTCAGCACCCCGCCCGAGGTCGCGCCCATGGCGCGCAGGATCCCGATCTCGCGCACCTTGGTGTGCACGCTCATGAACAGCACGAGAAAGATCGTCGAGGACGCGGCGACGACGATCAGGAGCGTCATCAGCCAGATCAGGAGCTGCTCCATCTTCACCGCGCGGATCAGCTGCTCGTTGTGCTGCTGCCAGGTGCGCAGCTCGTAGCCGTCGCTGTCGAGGTCGCGGAACTCGCCCGCGATCACCAGCCGGCGGAGCGCGTCGCGGGTCGCGTCGGCCTGGTGGTAGTCGTCGAGCTTGAAGGAGTAGCCGCTGAGCTTACCCTCGACGCCTATGAACTCCTGGAGCGAGCCCAGGAGGTCACCACCAGGCGGCGGTCCTTCTCGCTGACGCCGGTGCGGAACGCGCCCACGATCCCTGAACGAGCGCTCCTCGGAGATCTCGCCCCGGGTGCTGGCGGTGGTGAGGATCACCTGGTCGCCCACGTCGACCCGCCAATAGCGCAGGTAGAACACGCCACGAGGCAGAGGTCGGGGTCGTCCCCAGGCACCCCGTGCTCGAGCTGGCGTAGATCTGCTCGAGGTCAGGCTCCGCGGGATAGAACTCCTCGTAGGCCGCGCGCAGCTCGGGGTCGGCGTCGGGGTCGCGGCCCTCGAGCACGTCGAGGATCTCCCGCGCGGCGCCGCGCTGCTTGGCGACCTCCTCCAGGATCTCCCGGGGCGACATGAGGTACTCGGCGAACTTGCTGACCTTGGCCTCGCGCTCGGGGTCCACGCCGCGCACGAAGCAGTAGTCGACCTGCTCCAGGTGCTTGTCGAGGGCGGGGTTCTCCACGTAGGGCGCGATCGCCTGCACGTGAGGGAGCTTCTCCAGGCGCAGCTCGATCAGCGGGTCCTCGGGGATCGCGTGGGGGGTGCCGCTGGCCATGGTCATGTCGCTCAGCGTGCCGCGGATCCGCTTGTAGAACTCCTCCTGGAACCCGCTCATGATCGACGGCGCGACGACGAGCGCCCCGACGGAGAGGGTCAGGGCGACCACCGCGACGAGCGAGAGGGCTCGGCGGGTGAGGTAGCGCCACATCAGGAAGAGTTTGTACATCCGTGCCCCTCGGGCGGGGGATCCTACTGCGCTGCACACACGCAGCGCAAGCGCGGGGTCAGGTCCCCCGTAGGAGCGCCTCCTCGGGATCGGTTGCGCGGGGCGGCGACGCCCCCAGGCGCTACAGTGGTCCCGTGCTCTGGCTCGCGCGTGGGGTGTATTTCGCCGCGATCAGCGCCTGCCTCCTCGTCGGCGGCGTGGCGGGCGCCTTCGTGTTCGTGCAGCTGGGGCCGGCGGACCTGGCCTGGTGGAGCTGCGGCGTCGTCCCGGGCGCGTTCGCCGTCGCGGCGTTGGTGGCCTGCTTCACGCCCCACGACGCACCCGCGAGCACCCCGCGCTGGGTCGGGGTCCTCTGCGGCGCAGCGCTCGGCGGCGCGCTGATCGGGCTGCCGTGCTATCCCACCAGCTTCGCCCTGCTCTCGCCGGCGCTGGTGCTCTACGCCTGGGCGCTGCGCTGGGCGGCGCTCACCACCTCGCGCTCCCGCCTGGCGCAGCTCGAGGATCCGCCGCCCTTGACCCGCATGACGCCCACCGCCGTCGGCGGCGGCCTGGTCGCCTCCTGGGCGCTCCTGGCCATGCTGCCCTCCGCCGAGGGGCCCGCGCCCACGGCTCCCCTCGCGGCCTCCGTGGCCCCGATCATCTCCCGCCCCCCCGTGGAGCTCGACCGCAACCGGGTCCGCCGCCGCGAGGGCATCCTCGAGGCCCAGGGAAGGCGGGTGGAGGTCAAGCTCAGCCTGATGCGCCCCCGCGTCCAGATCGAGGCGCGCAAGCAGACCCTGTGGGTCGAGCCCTGCCTCAGTGTGACCCGCGGCTCCACCGACGGGTTCTTGACCGTGGGTCCGCTGAACGGCTACTCCCTCGCGCTCTCCGGTCTCGCGCGCGCCGACTTCGTCGAGGGCTGGGCGCGCGGCTACCTGCGCGCGGACTACCTGCAGTCTCGCCTGGGTCGTGGCCTCCTGCCCCGGCTCCTCAACAGCGGCCCTCCGCCGCGGGCGCTCTCAGGGACGGTGGTGGTGGTGGCCGACCTGGAGGCCGGCTGGGTCGCGGTCGAGGGGCTGACGCGGGTGCAGCAGCCCCTCTCCGTCGAGCGCCTCGAGGGGTGTCGGATCGAGCTCCGCGCGCCCGGGGCTCCCTCGCTGCGCCTCGGCCTGGGCGGCGGCGCGCAGTGGGAGCTGGACGAGGGCGCGCGCCCAGACCCGGAGGTGGTGATCTTCGATCGCGACAGCGCGCGCTTGATCCGCGTCGCCTCCCGCGGCCGCGTGGCGAGCGCGCAGGGCGAGCGGCTGGAGTGGCTGGTCCTCACGGGTCCCCGGGACGCCTTCCTGCTCCTCGCCCCCGACTGGCAGGGCACCGCGAGCTTGGCCCCCGTTCCCGCGGGCCCCGAGGGCTTCTTGGCGAACAGCCTCCTGGCCTGGCGCGGCCCCGACTACCTGGGCGTCGTGTTCGACCCCGGCAGCTCTCGCTTCGGCGCGGTGCCCCTGGCGTCCACCCTGCCCCCTGGCGTCTACCGCACGCGCCTCGCGATCACCCCGCTGAACCCGGGGGAGGGGCCCCGCGCGGCAGCGCGATCGCTCGCCCGCCAGCTCGGGTGGTGACCTACTCGGGGTGTTCGGACTCGAGGTCGATCCCGTCGGCCCGGTAGCGCTCGAGCTTCTTGAGCAGGCCGCGGCGGGAGAGGCCCAGGACCTTGGCGGCGTGGGTCTTGTTCCCGTTGGCCTCGGCGAGGGCCTTGGCGATCGTGAGGCGCTCGAGGTCCTTGATGTTGAGGGTCGGCAGGCCCGCGCTGCCCTCGGAGGTGGCGGCTGCCGAGGACTCGGGGAAGCGGATCTTCTCGGAGAGGTCTGCCTTGCGAATGTGGGTGACCCCCAGCGCCATGAGGCGCTTCAGCTCGTTCTCCAGCTCGCGCACGTTGCCTGGGAACTCGTAGCGCATGATCGCGTCGAAGGCCTCGTCCTCGAGCTCGGGGAGCTCCTGCCCGGGCTCGACGAGCCGGGTCAAGAGGTCGTTGAGCAGGGTCGGCAGGTCTTCGCGGCGCTCGCGCAGCGGCGGGATCACGACCGGGATCACGTTGAGCCGGTAGTAGAGGTCGCGGCGGAACTCGCCGCGGTTGACCATCTCCTGGATGTCCACGTTCGTCGCGGCGATCACG
>JAWKSZ010000008.1:0-158110 GCA_041402045.1 Planctomycetota bacterium
CCGCTGACGCTCCTGATCACCCAGCTCAAGAGCCGCTTCGTGGACCCCATGGCCACGGGCGCGCGCCGGGCGGCGCTCGAGAAGCGCGCGGGGGAGCGGCGTCGACGGCAGGCCCGGGCGATCCGCCAGATCCTGCGGGAGCGGTTCCCCTGCTGCAGGTTCCAGCGGGAGCTGTTCGCGGTGGTCGGCGACCTGAACGATACCCCGGACTCGAAGTGGGTCACGCCCCTGACCCGTCACGCGGGGCTGTTCGACGCGCTGAGCCTGCTACCTCCCGAGGAGCGCTGGACCTACTGGTGGGAGAAGCGAAACCAGGTCAGCCAGCTCGACTACCTGCTGCTGTCGCCGGAGCTGGCGAGGCGGGTCAAAGCGGCGAGGTGCACGCCGACGATCGAGCGGGGCGGGATCGGGTTTTCGCGGTGGCTGAAGGACGGCTGGGTGGGGCCACGGTTCGCGAAACTCGTTGGCGGGGTCCGCGAGGAGCGACGCTCGATTTCGGTGCAGTTCCAGTTCGATAGGTTCGAGGGCGTGCTCCTCGAGCGTGCTCGCTGGGCCTCAGATCATGCAGCAGTTGGCATACGCTTGCCTTGCTCGTAGCGACTCCTGTAAGTGACTGTATGCGCGCCTCACGTTGGCAGGTGGCGAGTTGCACCCCAAGAACGGGCCGGCCTTGGTGATCCCAGTAGCCTGAGTGACTGGAGCTGGCTCTCCGTCGCCGTCGCCCCGGCCGGTCGGGCCAGCGAGCCTCGACGCGGCACGTCCGACTCGCGAGCAGGGGGGGGTAGGCGCAACTATGAGCCAAATCGCGCGTTCTTCGCGCCGTCTCAAGCTCCTCGGGCGGGGGGAGCAAAGGCAGGACACTAACGCCCGCCGGCTCCTTAATCGCGAACAGCCCGCGGCTGCTTGAACCTGCGGGGAGTGCGATTAGGGCTGCACCTGACCGTCGCACGAGCCCGCGGGAGACAGAGACCCGCGTCAACGACGCTATTCGGTCAGGGAGCCCGCCAAGCTACGGGCCTGAATCAGCGTGGCTTCGCTCAGCTCCATGGGGTCCACCAGCCAAACGTTGCCAAGAGGGAGTCTGGAGCGGCGGAGCCCTCTACCGTGGCCAGCAGGCTGCTTGAGCTGATCGAGGCGTTTGGGAGCGAGGCCCTCGCGGCGCTGGAGCGGACCCGCCCCCGCGCGGAAGCGCAGCTCGTCGTATTCGAATGCCCCGGGCTGACAAGCCGAGCTAGCGGAGTACCGGGCCCACAGGCAACAACCAGTGCGGCGACAGAGAAGGCGAGCTGGGGCTCGTAGAATCCGTGTTCCATCCGCGAGGGATGAACCCGAGGGCCGCAGCTACTACTTGGAGACCTGCCCCTTGCTCTGAACTGGCGGCGACGAAGGAGGCGGGGCCTGCTTCTGGATTTCTGCGGACCGAGCCATCAACACGCTGTGGATATAGTCGCGCGGGGGCAGAACCAGAGGCGTCTGCGTGCCTGCCATTTGGGGGTCCTTTCTTGGCGTTGTCTCCTGCTTCATATCTTTCCTCATGTGGTGGTTGGGCGGAAGCGTTGATCCGCAGCGCGAGCGAGCCGTTCTAGCCGAAGCTGAAGCAGCTCACCTTCCTGGGCGCCAACGGGCATCAACACCTGGCGCTCCCGGTCCTTGTCAATGAAACTACCCTTCTCCTTGCGCTCTGGCATCGTGAAGAAGTCCTCGTAGCGATGAGGAGCCACACCACCGAACAGCTCAACGAGAACCTTTTCCCGCTTCGCCTCCTCGGGAGAGCTGGCGAAGGCGTCCGAGTGAAGCCGCAGGGCTAGGCTCTTCTCATACGGCTCTAGGTACACAACCCGAGAAATGCCTGAGCCGATGATGTGCTTCGCGCAGGAGTGGCAAGGATATGTTGTGGCGTAGAGAGTTGCGCCAACGAGGCCGCGTGTCGCAGCTCGGGCCACCGATAAAATGGCTTCCATCTCACCGTGGACGGCCCGCGAGAACTCGATCAGGCTCTTCACACGAGTCTTTTCGAGCACGGCGACCGCCTGATGGAGCCGCTCCGCGGGGAGAAGCTGAGCAGTAATGAGCGCGTCGGCCAGCTCTGCGACCAGCTTCTGCTTCTCCTCGTCGTTGTAGCACTTGCCACCCCGAGACCAACAACGTTGGTCCTCGTCGTCTCCCGAGTACAGCCCACCGCCGAACTGAGGAACGTCGTTATGCCCAGTGCCCAGAATCTCGTGGTCACTGGAGAACAGGGCGGCGCCGACTTGGCGCGAGAGGCATGCGGAGCGCAGGGCTGCCTTGAACGCGACGTGCATCCCGAACTCGTCATGCCTTGGGCTGACGACCTGGACTCCGAACACTAGGCGCAAGAGTCGGTCTGCTTCGTCTGAGATTTGGTGTCTGGTGCCGTAGTCGTTTGCGAACAGGTAGTCCGAGGAGACCACGGTTTCGATGGCGTGTTGTCCGTGCTTGACGCCAGCCTCGTCTGCGTCCCGCGGGTTGAGTTGGTTGAACTCGTCCTCGGTGTACTTCTTCTGCTGAACCAGACGTTCACGGCGGCGGAGGTCGGTAGCCACTACCCCGACAAGGTAGAAGGCGTCTCCGAACACCTTGCGGAGGAGCGTGGCTTCCTCTGGGTGTTTCAGGCTGTCGATGATGTATGCCTGTCGCTTACCTTCCGCGATGACGTTCTTCTTCCTCAAGTCAGGCGCGATCACCTCGGAGATGCACAGCCCAGCGAGGATCTCCTTCCCGTAGGAGTCTCGGAGTTGGTTCCCCCTGTCCTGAAGCGCGAGAGTGCGGGCGACGGCCGAGGGCTGGGCGGCCTCGAACTCCGCCTGCACCTGTTTCAGGGCGGCGTGCCCGTTCCCTTGCTCTTTGTTCGTCGCCACCAGGATCAGGGTGGAGACATCTACGAACTCGACCTCGTAGTCGAAGGTTCTCAGCTGCTGGCCGATCTTCTCGCCCACGAACGATGCACCACTCCCGAGTCGCCCAGCGAGGGCGAAAACGAGCAAGGGAACAGGACGTTCTTGGAACAAGGACACGGGGACCCCACGCGGAACTGGAAAGGAGATACCCGATGCCCCCGACATAGCTGACTTCGACCTTAAGGCTTCTGGCGCCGGAAGTCTCATTGGGGAAAGGTCTTGCGTTCGTCTCGTAGAGGGTTGTCGGTTCCGCCGGCTACGCTCGATCGAGCGTAGCCGGCACTGGGTTCCCCTTGAGTGTGCCGTTTACGTGCGGCCAGGAGTTCGGTAAATGGTCGGTGGTGTTCGGTAGGGTTTGCGGCATGCCCGTTCAACCTCCAACCCGCCGCCTGCCCACTCTGGCCCTGCTGATGCATGAGGCAACCGCCTATGCCTGGGCGCCGGGTGCCAGCCTCGCCTGGGGTGAGGTGTCCCTCCTTCGCCTGACCCCAGCCGACGCGATCCCCGAGTGGGACGTGTTCGTCCGGGATCGCTGGTGGAGTCCGTCACACTGGCCGGGAGTGCAGGGCAGGCGCAGGCGGTTCTGGAGCGGGTCCTGGCCCCCCACGTCGCCCTACCCTCCGCGCCCTCAGACAGTCAGCTCCGCTCCGTGCCGGCGCAGCCACTCGCGGCGGGCTTCGTAGTCGGGGAGGAGCGAGGCGACCAGGCGCCGAAGGCGGGGCTGTGGTCGCGGTGGACGAGGTGGGCCAGCTCGTGGACAACCACGTAGTCGATGGCCGAGGCCCGAGCCATGATGATCCGCCAGTTGAAGCCGAGCACCCCGTCCTTGGTGCAGGAGCCCCAGCGGCGCTCCTGGTCCTTCACGAGGACCCCGGCGTGGCAGAGGCCGGATTCGCGGGCGAAGTGGCGCACGCGGGCTCCCAAGCGCTCCTGGGCCCGCTCCCTGTACCACTCCACGAACAAGGGGCGGAGGACGCGGGGTAGCTCGAGGTTGGGCGTGCCGTTGGGCACCTGGGCCAGCCACCGGCCCTTGTGGAACGCCAGGCTGGAGCCGGTGGAGGGCGCCGTGCGGCGCACCTGAAGGCGGTAGCGGCGGCCGACGTAGAGAAACCGCTCGCCCGAGACGAACTCGTGCTCGGGCGCCGGGGCTTGGTCCTGGACGAGGCCCAGCTTCTCGATGATCCAGGGGGCCTTCTGGCGGACCAGGGCGGGCAGGCGGGCACGGTCGAAGTCCTCGGGGACGACCACCTCCACGCCGTCCACGACGCTGACTCGGAAGGCCACCGTGCGACGGCGCGGTGAGCTGTGAACCACGTAGTCGAGCCGGGTGGTGCCGAAGTCGATGTGCTGGGCCTGCGCGATCACGCGCGGGTCCTGAGTTTGTATTTCGCCAGGTCGATGAGGCGGTTCACCAGGCCGGCCAGCTCGCCCTCCTCGTAGCCGAACGCGCGGAGGAGGCGCTTGGTGCTGCGCTTCATGTCCTTCTGAACGGACGCCTTGTTCTCCCAGTCAATGACGGCCAGCTCCTCCAGGGTCTCGACCAGATCGCGGGCGAGCTGGCGATGACGCTTGGAGAGGTCGTGGGTCGGCGTCGTGCCCGTGAGGAGCCCGTAGAAGGCCAGCTCCTGCTCGGTCATTTCGTGGGCCTGCGCCAGCTCGGCCCGTCCGCGCAGCTCGTCCTGGAGGGCGCGGAGTCTGTCGAAGGCCTCCTTGTCGTTGAGGCGGCTCTCCTTGCGGGCCTCGATGATTTCCTCGAGGCGAGACCGCAGGGAATCGAAGAAGGTCGGGTCCTCGTCGACGTTGACGCGAATCTCGTGGCGGATCGCGTGCTCCATTTCGCTCGCCTTCGCGCGGGGCGAGGCCAGCTTCTGCACGTGGGCGTCGAACTCGCCCGAGAGGATGCTGATCGGCTCGACCAGCAGCTCGATCTTGAGGGTGCGCACGTGCTCCGCGATGAGCTGGCGCACCTTCTCGCCGCAGCCCTCCAGGTTGAGCTGGGTGTCGCGGAAGCGCGTGCGGGCGGCGGCAACCACGGTCCCCAGGAAGTGGAGGTCAGCCCGGTAGGGGTTAGCGACCGGGTCTGGGAGTACGCGGTCCATGGAGCGTGAGAAATACTTGAAGGCAGCCAGGAACTCCGCCCGCTTGTCCTCGGGCTCGAGGACTTCCATGCACCGTTCGAACACGTCGGCGGCCTGCTTCTCCGTCTGGAAGCGGCCGTGGTGGTGCTCGATCCCCGCGAAGTAGCTCAAGGCCTTGGCGTGATGCGCCTGGAGCTGAGGCAGCTCGTCCTTGGTGGGGGTGAGAGCGCCCTGGACCTCGGCCTTGTTGAAGATCGCCAGGGCCTGCTCCAGGAAGGAAGACACGCCCCAGTAATCCACGATCAGGCCGTAGCTCTTGTCCGCGCCGCAGCGGCGGTTCACCCGGGCAATGGCCTGGAGGAGGTTGTGCTCCTTGAGCCCCTTGTCGAGGTACATGACCTGCTCAATGGGCGCGTCGAAGCCGGTGAGTAGCATGTCGCAGACCACGAGGATCCTGAGCGGGTCGTCCTTCTGCTTGAATCGCTCGATCAGGGCTGCCTGCTCCTCCTTCGACCGCTTGCAGGCTTTCAGGCGCGGGTCCGTGTCGTTGTGATCGACCGAGACCACGACGGCGCACTCGGGCCCCTTGAGCGCGTCGATGCGCTCCTTGTAGAGCACGGCCGTCTCGCGGTTCACGGCCACCACCTGGGCCTTGAAGCCGCCAGGGGCGATGTGCTGCTCGTAGTGCTTGAGCAGGTCGAAGGCGATCTTCTTGACCCGGTCGGGGGCCCCGGCGATCGCCTCCTCCTTCACGTATCGCTTCTTGATTTCGTTCCGCTCCTCGGGGCTCTTGTCACTGAAGAAGCGGTCGAACAGGGTGTCGAGGTCGTCGCCTCCCTCAATCTGTAGCTCAGGCAGCCGCCCCTCGTAGAAGATCGGGACGGTGGCCCCGTCGTCCACGGCCTGCTGGATCGTGTAGGTGTCCACGTAGGGGCCGAAGGTCTTGTGGGTCTGCCGGTCGGTCTTGTCGATAGGCGTGCCCGTGAACCCGAGGAAAATGGCGTTCGGGAGCGCGGTCCGCATGTTGGCGGCCAGGCCCCGGTACTGGCTCCGGTGCGCCTCGTCCACGAGCGCGAACACGTTGGTGGCGGTGCTCAAGACCGGGATTGCCTCGACGGGGTCCTCGGCCGCCTTGTCCTCCTGGAACTTGTGGACGGTTGTGGTGACGGTGAGCCCGCCCGGCCCGGAGAGCTGCTTGCGGAGGTCGCGCACGCTGTCCGAGCGATGCACGCGGAAGCCGCAGTTCTTGAACACGCCGTGGATCTGGCGGTCGAGGTCGGTGCGGTCGGTGACCAGCACGATGGTCGGGTTCTCGTGCAGGGGGTCGCGGCGCAGCTTGAGCGCCAGCCAGACCATCGTGAGGCTCTTGCCGCTTCCCTGGGTGTGCCAGACCACGCCGCTCTTGTCCTTGGGCGTCTCGCCCGAACGGATGCGCTCCAGGGTCTTGGAGACGGCGTTGTACTGCTGGTAGCGGGGCAGCTTCTTGATCGTGGCGTTGCCCTCGCGCTCGTAGACGACGAAATCGCGCAGCAGGTCGAGGAAGCGGGCCTTCTGGAACAGCGAGGCCAGGAGCCGGTCCTGGGGGGTCGGCGCCCGGTCCACGAGCTGGCGGAGGTCGTCCTTCTTGAGCGGCCAGGGGTCCTTCCAGGCGAAGAAGAACTCGTCGGGTGACTGGATCGCGCCGTACCAGGCACCGGCCGAGCCGGCCGCCGCCACGCACACGTAGTTGAACCAGAACAGGCGGGGAATCTCCTCCTGGTAGACGTGGAGCTGCTTGATCGCCTCCGCGCGGGGATGCGTCAGTTTGGGGGACTTGCACTCGATCACGGCCAGGGGGAGGCCGTTGACGAACAGCACCACGTCGGGGCGCTTCTCCTCGGCTCCCTTGACCACGAACTGGTTCACGACCAGGAACTCGTTGTTCTCTGGGTTGTCGAAGTCGATGAGGCGGACGGTCTGCTTCTTGGTGGCGCCCACCTCCTGATCGACCGAGAAGCAGCGGGTCAGGTCGTGGTGGACCTTCTCGTTGGCCTCCATGAGGCTCGTGGTCTCGATCTGGGTGATCCGCTGGACGGCGCGGTTGAGGTTGGCCTCGTTGATCCACGGGTTGAGGCGCTTGATCGCGGCGCGCAGCCGCCCCTTGAGTACGACCTGACGGAAGGTGTCGCGCTCAGCGCAGGGGGCGGTCAGCTCAGCGCCCGGGACGTAGGTGTAGCCGAGGGCCCTCAGCAGTTCCAGGGCGGGCTGTTCGGCCAGCGAGTCCTCGTCCGGGCGAACGCTCACGCCTTGGCCTTCTTCTTCCGCCCGCGCAGCCTCTGGGGGTGGAGTGGGCTTCTGCCTGGCCGCTGCGTCAGCAGCCTCAGCCTCGGCGGCGGCAATCTCCTCGGCGGAGAGGGGCACGCGGCGGTGGCCGGTCAGCAGGTCTTGCATGAGGCCGCGCTTTACGACCAGCAGTTGTTGTAGGTGCCTCGCAGCTACCTCCTCTTGAGTGTCCACCGCGCCGAGGATGGCTTCGATCTGTTTCTGCTCGTTCTCTGGAGGCACCGCGACGGGGCAGGCGCCAAACACTCGGGGAGTTGAGCGTGTTGAGCCCGCTAGAGGTCTTGCAATGAAGCCCGAAGTAGCTCCGACTCCGGCGTAGCGTTGAGGTAGGCGCAAAGGAATCGACTGCGGACTGCGCGAGGTCGCGCACGGAGGAGGTGGTTCTGATGGAAACAGTTCGGTAGCTCTCCACCCCAAAGCGCGCAGCGACCCAACTCGGCGGGATTGGCGTGCCCCTCGACGCATAGTACGTCTCCAGGCTCCAGGCGGTACTTCTCCGCATCTCCAGGGAGCAGCCCGATTGTCCTTGACCTCTGCGAGGTCGAGCCGGCCTCAGTGAACGTTGGCGACCCTTAGATACGGAACACGCTGGTCCCCTGTTCTGCGCTTTGCGTTGACCGTGAGGCCGTAGGCCACCTCAGCCACGTCTGCCAGTTTGGCTACCTTCCAAGAGTCTGGAATCCGTCCAATCGCCGTGTCTTGGAAACGCGAGTGCTCGACTCCCCGCGTGAGCAGTGCCTCCATGAGCCCCTGCTTCACGCGCTGGGTCTGATGGATCACGGCCTGGGTGGCCTCGATCACGTTGTCTACGGAGGAGAGGACGGCCGCGATCTTCTTCTGCTCGGGGTAGGGGGCCGCATGCGGCCGGGACGGTGGCGAAATGCTGAAAGTAGAGGCGGTAGCGGTCCTTCGCGAACCCCTGGGAGTGATCGAGGAAACGTCTAATCGTTGGAGGATGCTTGAAGTAGTGGGCCCAGAACTCGGGATGCTCGTGCTGGCCTGGTCGGACGACCGTGTAGGCCGGGCTGACGTACCCCTCCTCGGAGACGAGTCCACTCGCCCCCTGCCACATCCGCATCGTGTTGTACGCGATGTCCCTAGGCAGAACGCGCCGGTAGGTGTTCCGCTCGACCTCACGGTCGAAGCGGCGGTCGAGCGATTCACGGCGGACCACCCCGCTGTGCATGGTCACGGCCAAAACGGGGAGATCGTCGCTGTGGCCCGTGTCCGTGACGTGCTCGAACACCTCGCCAAGGCGGATAGCCCGCCAACCGTCTGGCAGTTCGCGGGGTGCAAAACGCCGCTGCGCTGCGGTGACGTCTCTAAGCTCACGACTCATAGCCCAGCTCCGCGAGGTAGCCATACATCACCTTCTCGGCCTCGGCGCGCTGCCCCTCTAGCGCGCGGAGCGTGGCTAGCTCTCCTGCCACGTCGATCTGCTGCTCCTCCTCGGCCACGTCCACGTAGCGCGTGATGTTGAGGTTGAAGTCGTTCGCTGCGACCTCCTCGGTGGTGATTACGCGGCAGAACTTCGCCTCATCCTTGTAGGTGCGAAACGCCTTGGCGAGCCGGGCCACGTTGGCGTCGGCCAGGACATACTGGTTCAGCCGTTCCTCGGCCTCCTGTGCTCCGTAAACGAACAGCACTCTGCCGCGCCGCTTGGTGGGCTTGTTCCGGTTGAGGATCAGGAGGCAGGCCGGGATGCCGGTCCCGTAGAACAGGTTCGGCGCGAGGCCGATCACGGCCTCCAGAACGTCCTCCTTGATCAAGCCCTCGCGGATCTTCTGTTCCTGGCCGCCACGAAACAGGACACCATGGGGCATCACTGTGCCGACCATGCCGGTCTTGGTGGTCGAGGCCAGCATGTGCTGCACGAAGGCGAGGTCGCCGTAGCTGGCCGGCGGGAGGCCGAAGCGGAAGCGGCCGTATGGGTCGTTGGCCAGGGCCTTCCCGCCCCACTTCTTGAGCGAGAAGGGAGGGTTGCTGATCACGCGGTCGAACACGCGCAGGGCGCCGTTCTCCGTCAGCTTCGGCTCGCGGAGGGTGTCCCCCTTGACGATCTGCGCGTCTCCCAGGTCGTGGAGGAACAGGTTCATCTTGCAGATGGCCCAGGTGCCGACGTTCCGCTCCTGGCCGAACAGGCTGAGTCGCTTGGCGTCCTTCCCCTGCTCCTTCAGATAGGTGGCGGCCTGGATCAACATGCCGCCCGAGCCGACGCAGGGGTCGTAGATCCGCATCCCCTCGGTGGGCTGGAGGATCTGGACCAGGAGCTGGACGACCTCGCGCGGCGTGTAGAACTCCCCACCCTTCTTGCCGGCCGAGGAGGCGAACTGCGCGATCAAGTACTCGTAGGCGCGGCCGAGCACGTCCGGGTCGGAGAGGTCGGCGTTGCGGAGGCGAATCTGCGAGAAGTGCCGCAGGAGCGCCACCAGCGTGTCGTCGGGCAGCTTGTCCTTGTCGTTGTAGCTGATGCCTCCGAACACGCCCTCCAGCTCGGGGTTGGCATCTTCGAGGTCGGCGACGGCCTTGTCGATGAGCGCGCCTAGGTCGTTCGTCGCCGCGCGCAGCGTGGACCAGCGTGCCGGCTTGGGGACGAAGAAGCGGTGCTCGACGGGGTCCTCCCAGGCTAGCCGGTGCTGGTAGCCCTCGTCCTGCTCCAGGTGCTCGGCCTCCTCCTCGAACACGTCGGAGAGGCGCTTGAGGAATAGGAGGCCAAAGATGTAGTTCTTGAAATCGGCAGCGTCGATGCTGCCGCGCAGCAGGTCAGCCGAGGCCCAGAGGTGCGCCTCCAGGCGCTGGAGCGTCAGCTTGCCGTCGAGGCTGCCGTTGGTGGGTCGGGCCTTGGCCATGGCCATCCTTCTCGGTCAGGTTGTGCAGTCGAGGTTGCCACGGACTTGCCAGGAACCTGCAACCAGCATGTTAGGCCGGGGGCTGGCGGCTGGCCATCTGCCCCAGTCTCTGGAATCCGCGGGTACTCGTGCCAGCCCTACGCGGCGAACCAACCCTCGGCAAGTTGAGCGACAAGGTTGCCGGCCAGGACGTCACGGGGGCGAATGTCGTCGTTCGCGCAGCAGCAACGTCCGTCGTGGAACGCCAGCTTGCGGATCTTGGACGGAAAGCTGGGGACCGGCTCGCCAACGTAGCCCTGACCGCTCCTGCGAAGTCCAGACTGCAGGGAGGCCTTTGCCTTATCCGCTGAGGCGCGCAAGCATGGCTTCGGACGAGGAGCCGCTCCAGAACAGCGCGCGGTACCTCGACATTGGAAGGCAGGGCGTCTAACCAAAAGCGAAACGGCGCGAGTCTAACTCGCGCCGTCTCAAGCTCCTCGGGCAAGATTCGAACTTGCAGCCAAGTGGTTAACAGCCACCTACTCTACCATTGAGCTACCGAGGAAAGTGTTCGGTTACTTCTTCTTCTTGTCGTCCTCGTCCTTGGTGGGCGCGGCCTTCTTCTTCTTGCCGCCGACCTTGATCTTCTCGGTGCGGACCTTGGGGAGACCGAAGATCTTGTCCCCTTCGCTCCAACGATCTTGATCGCGCAGCTTTTGCAGACGCTCCCAACGGGTGAGCACGTTGCGGTGTCCACCGCCGGACTTGGACAGCTTGAGACTCTTGTGAATGCTCACGAGACGCTCCTCGAAGGGCCGTATGTTACCTGCGAGGCAAGGAGCGTCAAGGCCGGATTCTAAGGGCTTGAAACGCCCGCGACCCGAGGGCCAGGGGCCGCTCGGGTCGCTTGGGGAGGGATCGCCCCGGGGGCGTAACGAGAAGATTTAGTTGGCGTTACGCCACTGGGCGTCGGAGAAGGTCCCCGACCCACCCGTGGGGTCACGGGTCTCGTGGATCCGCTTGAGCATGGCCTCGTCCCGCGCCGGGAAGCCCTTGATCCGCACGCTGCCCCGCTTGGCCGTGGCCTCGAGGGACAGGTCGCGGGCCAGGGGGCTGGCCGGGTCCTCGTTCAGCCAGGTGGCCAACTGCTCCGCCTTGTCCTTGGTGGTGTAGCAGACCAGGAGGTCGAACTTGCCGTTGGCCACGCGGCGCTGGGGCGCGCGGGGCGAGCTGGCGGCCAGGGACGTCGAGCCGTGGTTGCGGGCCACCGCCGGGGGCGCGCTCTCGGGCGGCAGCAGGTCCGCCTCGGACTCGGGGGTCGAGAACGGGCCGGTCTCCGAGGGGATCGGGCTCGGGGTCGGGTCCTCGGCGTCGGCCTGGATCACCGCCACCTGCGGGGTCGTGGGGCTGGTCGGGGCCGAGGCCGTCGAGCGCCCGAGCAGGAACATGGCGATCGCCACGCCGGTCATGAGCGCGCCGCCCACGGCCAGGGTGTCCTTGCGCATGGAGAGCGTGCGGGCGAACACCCGGGTCAGCGTCTCCGAGCGCGCGATCAGCGTGCTCTTGGTCCCCTCGGTGTGGGTCCCGGTGGTCGCAGGGGTCACGTCGTAGGCGGGCACCTGGGTCTGGCCCGGGTCCTCTTGCTCCCAGTCGTCCTCGACTACGATCAGGGCCTCGCCGTTGATCTCGTAGAACTCGCTCTCGGGCTCGGGCATGGGGCCCAGCGGGGCGTTCGTGCGGCCGAAGTGGCTCGAGACCGAGCGCGGGCGCGGAGTCGTCGGTTGGGTCGGGCCGCCCGGGCGGGCGGCGTGCTTGGCCGTAGCCTTCGCCATGAGCTCGAAGAGCTCGTCGTTTCGTCCAAAGATCTTCATGTGTTCACCTCTCCCACACGGCCTATCGGTGGTGGCAGGGGCTTGGCTGAAGTCGTAAAGACTGCTGAGAGGCGAGGGAGGGCGGGTTCAGCGCCCGAGGGCGGCGAAGGCGCCCGCGCGCCAGAGCAGGGCCACGGCGGCCAAGGTGGCGAGCAGCCCCAGCAGGAGCAGGCGCCGGGGGCGGCGGGCCACGGGCAGCGGGTGCGGGTGCGCGCGCTCGTGGAGCGTCAGCGTCCGCTGCACGGCGCTCGGATCGCGCGGGCGTTCGCGCGGGTCCTCGGCCAGGCAGCGCAGGATCAGCGCGTCCAGCCAGCGCGGCGTCTGGCGGTTCGTGCGGCTGGGCGGGGCCAGGGGCTGGGTGGGGGCGTGCGCGGTGAGGCAGGCGTAGAGCAGGGCCCCCAGGCCGTAGACGTCGGCGGCGGGGGACGCGTCGCGCTCAGGTGGCGCGTAGCCGGGGGCCGGGCCGGCGCCGGTCGGGTCCAGGGGCGTGAGGCTCGCGCGGTGGGGGGCGCAGAGCAGGACGCGGGTCGGGTCCAGGGCCAGGTGCAGGACCCCGTTGGCGTGCAGCGCGCCGAGGGCCGAGGCCAGCTGGCTCGCGAGGCGCGTCACCTCCCAGATCGGGAGCGGACCGCGCTCGAGGCGTTGCGCGAGAGTCTCGCCGGGCAGGTCCTCGAGGGCGATCCAGGCCGCGCCGTCCGCTTCACCTACGGCGAGGATCGCGCGCAGGCTGGGGTGGCGCAGGGACGCGAGCGCTCGGGCGCGGTCCAGGCGGGCGGCGTCCGCCCTCGGGTCGAGGCGCACCAGCGCCACGGGCTCGCCGTCCGGGTTCGCCGCGCGCGGGAGCCCGTCGGGGCCCCGCGCGTTGCTCAGTCGGTAGGGACCCACGGTCTCGGCCATGCCCGAGGATAGCGAGCGGGCGAGGCGCGGGGGTGGCCCCGGCTGGGGAGGGGGAGGGGAGAGGAGGGGGCTTGGAGCCGAGGCGGTCGCCCGTAGAAGGTAGCCGTGCGCCTGGCGAGGAAGTCCTCGAGCTCGGCGTCGCTGTCGAAGTCCATGGCCGTCCAGGTCCCCAGCTCTCGGGGTCCATGGAAGTCGAGCGCGGGCGCGGTCGAGTTGGTGCGGAAGCTCTGGTCGAGGTCCCCGTTCCGCGCAGCCGCTGGCACAGGGTGCCCAGGTCGAAGCCCTTGGCGTTGAGGTAGAGGCTCGCCCAGTGGGCGAAGGTCTCGTCAGGATCGACAGCCGTCATGGTCAGGGTCAATGCTCACGCTCCTTCCGACCCTTCGACGATAGCAATCGCCGCAGGCCAAGGTCTATCGAAGTCTTGGAGGATTTGCCGGCCGTTTACGACGCGGGGCGGCAGATCGTTGAGCGCGGGGTTGGGTTCAGCGGGTGAGGGCCGCTGGCGCGGCCCGTTCGTTCGCGCGGCTCAGCGGCCGAGGGCGTCCAGCGAGGCCGCGCGCTGGCGGCGCGCCCGCTCGGCGTGGACGGTGGGTAGACCGAGGGCTAGGAGCGCGGTCGAGGTCCCAGAGCGCGCGCGCGTGCTCGCCCAGGGCCGCGAGGCTCGCGCCGCGGCCGTAGGGCCTGGGCGTCGTCGAGCTGCACCGCCAGGGCGTCCTCGAAGTCCGCGATCGCCAGCGCGTGCTCCCCCAGTTCCGCGTCTTTGCCTCGACCGCGGAGCGCCTGGGGGTTCCCGGGCGCGAGCTCCACGCAGCGGGTGTAGTCCCCCAGGGCCGCGACGGGCTGGCCCTGGACCATGCACGCCGTCGCCCGGGCGTAGAGCGCGCTCGGGTCCTCCTCCTGGGCCAGGCTGCGGTCGGGTCGGCGATCACCAGCGCGTGCTCCCCAGTTCCGCGTGGCACACGCCTCGACCGCGGAGCGCCTGGGGGTTCCCGGGCGCGAGCTCCACGCAGCGGGTGTAGTCCCCCAGGGCCGCGACGGGCTGGCCCTGGACCATGCGCACCGTCGCCCGGGCGTAGAGCGCGCTCGGGTCCTCCTCCTGGGCCAGGCTGCGGTCGAAGGTCGGCGATCGCCTCGCGATAGCGCCGGAGGTTCACGTAGTTCGAGCCGCGGTTCGCGAGGAGCGTCGCGTCGTCGGGGTCGACCTCGAGGGCCAGGTCGTAGAGCGCGAGGGCCTGCTCGAACTCGCGCGAGCACGAGCTCCGACGCCCGGAGGTTCAACCCGGCGAGGACCCCGTTCTCGAGGTCCGCCCGGCGCTCGGGGGGCATGCCCATGGCGCGCACTCGCAGGAGGTCGGCCTGCGCCTCCGCCGGGCGACCGAGGGCTACCAGCGCTTTGCCGCGACTCTCGGCACGTTCGGGTTGTCGGGAAGCGCGCGAGGGAGCGCGTGAAGTCCTCGAGCGCGCCGGCCCAGTCCCGCGCGCGTGCATTTTGGTCAGGCCGCGGTAGGCGAGCACCTGTGGGTGGTCGAGGAGGGCGAGCGCCAGCGCCTGATCCAGGAAGCTCCCCGCCCGGCGGTGCTCGCCGTTGAGGTAAGGCGGCTGAGCCTCTTGCACCAGGCCGCGACCTTGGGGTCCTCGATCACGCCACCGGGGGGACCTTGGCGGTCATCAAGGGGGACCGCGGGGGCGGTGCGTCTGCAGGGGCGTCGGCAGGGGCGTCGGGCGGCGAGGGCGGCACCGAGCTGGGTCAGGCCGAAGGCCAGCGCAGCGAGGCTGGGAGGCGAGCAGCGCCGGCCAGCGAGCGCCTGCGACGGGGCGGCGGACGGTGGCCGCCGGACCCAGGGTCGGCGCCAGGACCGCGTCCATGCTCGGTGGGCGCTGCGCCGGGTCCAGGCCGGAGCCGGAGCCAGGGTCAACGCGTCGAGCCAGGCCGGGACCCCGGGGGTCACCGCGCTCGGCGGACGGATCGGGCGGTCGAGGGTCGCGAGCAGGGTCTCGGGCAGGCTCTGACCCTCCACCGGGGGGCGGCCCGTGAGGCAGGTGAACAGCACCGCGCCGAGGCCGTAGACGTCGGTGTGGGGACCCAGGCGGTGCTTGGCGCCCTCCGCCTGCTCCGGCGCCCAGAACCCGGGGGTCCCCTGGAACACGCCCGTCGCCGTCACCCGGCTGCGGTCGCTCGCGGTGTCGAGGGCGATCCCGAAGTCGGTGAGCTTCGGGTGCGGGCCGTAGAGCAGCACGTTGTCGGGCTTGAGGTCGCGGTGGACCACCCCGCAGGCGTGGACGTAGGCCAGGGCCCGGGCCAGGTCCTGCGCGATCCACGTGGCGTGCTCGGGCGTCAGCGGGCCCTGGCGCAGGCGCTGGGCCAGGGTCTCCCCCGGGACGAACTCGAGGGCCAGCCAGGGCGTGCCCTGGTGCTCGCCGGCGGCGAGGATCGAGACCAGCCCCGGGTGGCGCAGGCGCGCGAGGGCCTGGACCTCGGTCTGGAAGCGCGCGCGGGCCTGCGGATTCTGCGCGCGGTGCGCGAGCAGGAGCTTGAGCGCGACCGTCTCGCCTTGGGGCCCCTGGGCGCGGTAGACCACCCCCATGCCGCCTCGGGCCAGCTCCTCCACGATCCGGTAGGGGCCTACGGTCTGCATGGGCCGAGGATAGCGCCGGCTAAGGGTGCGGGCCATCCTCGAACAGGAAGGCCTCGACCGCGGTCAGGAACGCCTGGAACTCGGCGTCGCTGTCGAAGTCGAGGGCGGTCAGGGCCTCGAAGTTCGCGCGGTCGGGGTCGGCGCGCTCGAGGCCCAGGCCCTGGCGGAAGGCCACGGCCTGGGCGGCGTGGGTCGGCTCGGCGAAGCGGTCGCGGAGGGCGTAGAGGTCGAAGGCGTTGGCCAGGAGGTAGAGCCGGGCGGCCACGCGGAAGGTCGCCAGCGGGTTCAGCGTGCTCACCGGCTCAGCTCCGGGCGGCGGCCAGGTCGCGGGCGACCTTCAGCGCCGCGATCGTGGAGCCCGGGTCGGCCACGCCCTGCCCGGCAATGTCGAAGGCGGTGCCGTGGTCGGGGGAGGTGCGCACGATCGGGAGCCCGAGGGTCACGTTCGTGGCCTGGCCGAAGCTCGCGAGCTTGACCGGGATCAGGCCCTGGTCGTGATACATGGCGACCACCGCGTCCCAGGGGGCGTCGGGGCGCGCGGCGCGGGGGAACAGCGAGTCCGCGGGCAGCGGCCCCTCGGCGTCGAGGCCGCGGGCGCGGGCCTCGTCCACGGCGACCGAGACCACCGTCGCGTCCTCGTGGCCGAAGCGTTGGCCGTCGCCGGCGTGGGGGTTCAACGCGCACACCGCCAGGCGCGGCGCGTCGATCCCCAGCCCGCGCAGGAACTCGGCGGTCAGGGCGCAGGTCTCGACGATCCCGTCCACGTCCACGAGGGTCGGGACCTGGCTCAGGGCCACGTGGATCGTGACCAGGGACACGCGCAGCGTGGGCCCCTGGAGCAGCATGCGCACCGGGACGTCGCCGAAGTGGTGGGCCAGGAGCTCGGTGTGGCCGGGGTGCGGCTCGCCGGCCAGGGCGAGGGAGACCTTGTGCAAGGGCGCCGTGACCAGCGCCGCCCCGCGGCCCTGGGCGACGAGGTCCGCGCCGGCGCGCACCGCCGCCGCCGCCGCGCGGCCGGCGTCGGCGAAGGGGGCGCCCGCGAACAGGAGCTCGAGGGGGCAGGCGACCGCGGGGGGCGCGTGCACGTGGCGGGGGAGCGGGAGCCCGAGGCGCGCGGCGGCGGCCTCGATCAGCCCGCGGTCGCCGACCACCACGCAGTCGTCGCGGCCGGCTACCGCCTTGAGCGCGACCTCCGGACCGATCCCCGCGGGGTCGCCGAGGGAGACGACGAGGGGCAGCGTCACGGGAGGCTCCGCGGGGGCGGGAGCGGGGCGGGGGTGGGATGGGCGCAGGCGAGCTGCGCCCCTACGGGGCGGGAGGGCGGGGGCGGAGGCCCCGCGGGGGCGGGAGCGGGGCGGGGGGGGATGGGCGCAGGCGAGCTGCGCCCCTACGGGGGTGCGGGGGCGGAGGCTCCGCGGGGGCGGGAGCGGGGCGGGGTGGATGGGCGCAGGCGAGCCGCGCCCCTACGGGGGTGCGGGGGCGGAGGCTCCGCGAGGGCGGCGGGGCGGGGGCGCAGGCGAGCTGCGCCCCTACGGGGGTGCGGGGGCGGAGGCTCCGCGAGGGCGGGATCGGAGCGGGGGTGGGATGGGCGCAGGCGAGCTGCGCCCCTACGGGGGTGCGGGGGCGGAGGCTCCGCGGGGGCGAGATCGGGGCGGGGGGGGCGCAAGGGCGCGGGGAGACCCGGGCGCGCAACGGTTAGTTCCCGCTGGCCGGGTAGACCTTGGGGGTGCCCGGGGGGTGGGTGTGGTCGAACACGCCGTCGCCGTGGTGGTGGTCGAGGTCGTAGTCGCCGTGGTGGTGGTCCGAGAGGTGCACGTGGTTCGGGTCGCCGTTGCCGTGGTCGTGGTTCAGGTTCCCGTCGCCGTGGTGGTGCTTGTCGGGGTGGGTGTGGTCGAAGTCGCCGTCGCCGTGGTGGTGGCGGTAGAGGAAGTCGCCGTGGTGGTGCCCGCGCGTGGGGGTCGCGGAGGGCTGGGTCAGGTCCTCACGGCGGGTGTCCGCCGGGGCGTGGGGCTCGTCGTGGGCGTGGGTCGTGCCGTCGGCGTGGGTGTGGGTCGAGGCCGTGGGGTCCACGAAGTCCTCGTCGTCGACGTGGGTGTGGTCCGACTCGCCGTCGCCGTCGTGGTCGTGGTCGTGCTCCCCGTCGCCGTGGGAGTGTCCGTGGCCGCCGTCGTCGTCGCCGTCGGCGGCCAGGCGGATCAACCAGATCAGGCCCGAGATCGGGAGGAACCCGGTGTCGAGCACGAAGGCGAATGGCAGGTCGATCGCGGCGAAGACCGGGGCGCCGCCCCAGATCGGGCCGCGCTCGCGGCCGCCGAGGGCCGACCAGTCGTCGCGGGTCATGCCCCAGGGTTCCCCCGAGAAGGCGGCGACCGGGCTCCCAATGATGCAGCCCACGGGGCCGAGGGCGAGGGCCAGCGCCAGGCCGAGGAGGCGTCGAGTGTGGGTCATGCGGGTGGGTCTCCGGCGCGCGCGCGCAGCCCGTCTACGAGGAGCAGCGCGGCGAACGGGGCGTACTCGATCGCGCGCGTCCACGGCGACTCCTGCCAGGTGGCGGGGGTGCCGTCGTAGGTGAGCAGCACCGCATAGCTTACTGGCAAGGCCAGGCTGAGGAAGAGCCAAGCGAGGCGCGGCGAGCGGAGGGGGAGGAGCGGCAGGATCCAGAGCGCATACCAGGGGTGGACCACCGGCGAGAGCAGGAGGAACAGCGCGCCGGCGAGGAACGCGCTCTGCTCCAGGCGAAAGCGCGGGCGCAGGCGCCAGGTCAAGGCGCCGAGGACGATCGCGCCGGCCAGGGCCTTGGCCGCGACCTGGAGCAGGTTCAGGTCCTGCCCCGCGTCGTAGCTGGGGTCCGGCCACAGCCAGCGCGCGAGGGCCGCCGAGGCGCCGCTCGCCTGGAGGCCGAGGTCCAGGAGCCCGAACCCGCCCTCGTTGAAGCGCCAGCGCTCGGCGTAGGCCCCGAGCCCGCCCAGGAGCCCCAGGCCCCAGCGCGGGTCGGTCAGCACGTAGGGCGCGTAGCAGAGCGCCAGGGGCAGGGCGAGGAGCGCCAGGGTCTCGAGGCGGCGCCGGCTCTTCACGAGCAGCGCGGGGACCACGAGCACGGGAGGTATTTCGCGGCGATCGCCGCGCCCAGGGCCAGGGCCGCGCCGCGGGGCGCCGCGTCTCGTGGAGGTCGAGGGCCAGGACCAGGAGCGTGACCGGCACGACCTCGAGGTGCGCCTGGCCCGCGACCTCGAGCAGGGCCAGGGGGTGCCAGGCGTAGGCCAGCGCCCAGCCCGGGGCCCGGCCGCGGCGGCGCAGGAGCCGGATCACGAGGGCGACCAGGCTCAGGTCGCAGGCCACGAAGGCCAGGCGGAAGGCGAAGGTCCCGGGCAGCGCGGCCAGCGCCGCGAACAGGAGCTCGAGCAGCGGCCCGTAGATCGCCGGGACCTGGGGGTGGTTGACCCGGGCGTGGACGGCGTCGTGGAGCGCGATCAGGCTCGGGTCCGCGGGCGGGGTCAGGTAGGGGTTGACCCCTGCCCACTGCACGCGGCCCTCCCACACGTAGCGCCACAGGTCGTCGGAGAGGCTGGGCTCGAGGCCCAGGGCCACGAGCCGAGGGGCGAGGGCCAGGAGCAGGACCTGGGTCGGGGAGAGCCGCAGCGGGAGCCGGGCCTGGAGCGCGAGGGCCAGGAGGTAGGTCGTGGCGAGGAGCGGCCAGAGGGTGAGGAAGCTCGCCGTGCCAGGGCCGCGGAGGTTCCCCACGCCGCGCAGCAGGGTCAGGCCCAGGATCAGGCCCACGCCGGCGGTCAGCCATAACGCCCGGCGGTCCAAGCGCGCGTTCACGGCCGAAGTGTAGCCCGGCGCAGGTGCGGAAGCGTGCCGCAGCAACCGGAGTGTGGAGTGGCTAAGTGCTGCGAGGACCGATTGGCCCTGCGATTGCACGGCAGTTACGACGGGAGGCGTCTATAGTGAGTGGACCCCAGGCCGGAGGCAGCATGACCTTGAACGCGGCGGAGCAGCGCGCCCTCGACGAGACCGAGTCGTTCTTTCGCGAGCCTGGCGACTCGCTGCTCGGCCGGGCCAGCCGCGCGGTGTTCCGGCCCGTCGAAGCCCTCACCGAGCGCCTCGTCCCCGACCGCGTGCTCGAGCTCGCCGGCGGCGGCGTCGAGAGCGTGCTCAAGGGGATCGCCACGATCAGCGACAAGACGATCGACCTCGGCGCCGTGCTGCGCGAGGCGCGCAAGCAGGTCGAGGTCGACTCGGTCGAGGAGCTGCGCGAGCAGCCGCTCGAGGTCGTGGACTCGGTCGCCGAGGCCTCGCTCAGCCAAGGGCGGCTGCTCGCCGCCCTCGAGGGCGCCGGCTGCGGCGCGGGCGGCGCGGCGCTCCTTGCCGCGGACATTCCGCTCTTGTTCGGGGTGTGCATGCGCACCGTGCGTCAGATCAGCGCCTGCTACGGCGTCGACCCCGCGCAGCCCGGCGAGAACGTGATCGCGTTCAAGGTGTTCGAGCTGGCCTGCGGCGGGACCCAGGACCGCTACGCCGAGCTGCTCGAGATCGACACCCTCGCCGACGAGCTCGACGGCCTCGAGCAGAGCCAGCGCGCCGAGAAGGCCGCCGTGCTCGCCGGGCTGTTCATGTCCCGCGAGGCGATCAAGCGGATCGTGAGCATGCTGATCAGCCGCAAGGTGTTCCAGACGATCCCCCTCGCCGGGGCGCTGGTCGGCGCCGGCTTCAACTACCTGTTCGTCGCCGACGTGGCCAAGACCGCGACCATGGTCTACCGCCGCCGCTTCCTCTACGCCCGCCAGCGCGTCGGCAGCTAGGCGTCGGAAGAGCCCGCGTCCGAGGACGCGGGCTCGTTGCGTTGGTTCGCGAGAGCGTGCGGGGAGCCCTCCGAGGGGGGGGCGATCTCTCGCGGATCTTCGTAAGCGGCCGCGCAAAGGAATGAGCGGAGCCGGGTGGATCGTGGCGGCCTGTGTAGGGGCGGGGCTTGCCCGGGCTTGCCCCACAGGTGTTCGGCACGGTCTTCGCCACCGAGGCTCGAATCGGCTGTGCCTCTCCAATCCGGCGCGTGTGCCCTCACAGGGGTAGGGGCGGGGTTTACCCCCGCCCGCGGGCGTCGGCCCGCTTCCGCAAAGGGTAGGGGCGGGGCTCGTCCCCGCCCGGGTATGTGCGTCCCTCGAGCCTCCGTGGCGGCGGAGCTCCGAGCAGGCGCCGCGGGTAGGCCCTCCCCTCCGAAGGGTGGAGGGACGCACACCGGGCGGGGACAAGCCCCGCCCTACGTTGTGTGAGAGCAACGCCACCGCAGAAGAGCTCCGCGCTGGCCAGCGCGCCACGCCCCTGGCGCACGCTGCGTGCCGAACACTCCTAGGCTTGCCCCCGCCCGGGTCTGTGCGTGCCTTGAGCCTGCGTGGCGGCGGGCTCCCAGCAGGCGCCTGGGGCGGTAAACGCTCGGCGATCGCCGGCGCCTTCCACGGTAGGGATCGCGCGGCGACGCCCTCCGGGTCGGAAGGTGGAGGGACGCACAGACCCGGGCGGGGACAAGCCCCGCCCCTACCTTGGAGGACGCGGGTCGTTTGCCCCTCGGCGATCGCCGGCGGCGTCCACGGTCGGGAATCGCGGGGCGACGCCCTCGAGTCGAAGGTGGAGGGACGCACAGACCCGGGCGGGGACAAGCCCCGCCCCTACCCTGGAGAACGCGGGTCGTTAGCCCCTCGGCGATTGCCGGCGGCGTCCACGGTCGGGAATCGCGCGGCGAGGAGACCGGGAGCTGCGAGCCGCGACCCGCGCCGCTTCGTTAGCGGACGCGGAGGGTGAGGGTCACCGTCTGGCCGACGGCGAGCTCGGCCTCGGTGGGGGGCAGCGTCAGCGAGGGCAGGCCGCGGCGCTGGGCGGCGAGGTCGAGGTCGGCTTCCTCGGCGACGAGGGTGTAGCGGCCGGGGTAGAGCTCGCCGGAGTCGTAGATCCCCTCGGCGTCGGTGCGCAGGCGGCGGTTGACGGGGTGCTCGGCGCTGCGCACGAAGAGCGGGAACTCCGGGAGCGGTTCGCCGTCGGGGCCCAGCAGGCGGCCGTAGAGCCGGGCGCCCGGGGCCAGGGTCAGCTCGAAGCTGCCCGGGAGCGCGAGGTCGGGGACGTAGAGCGCGGCGCCGCGGGCGCGGTCGCGGACGTAGACCCGATAGCGGCCGGGCGCGAAGCCTTCGAGCTGGAAGCGGCCCTCGGGGTCGGCGATCGTCGTGCCGCGGAGCGCGCCGCCCTGGTGCAGGATCACCCAGGCGCCGCCGGCGGGGGCGCCGTCGGGCTGGAGCACGCGGCCCGTGCTCGCGGCCGCGGTCGCGCGCAGGTCCAGGTGGCGGACCTCGCCGGGGGCGAGGGACAGCGGGTGGTGGTGCGCGATCGCGCCGTGGTAGATCGCGAGGCTCACCTCGCCGGCGATCAGGGACACCCGGCCCTCCTTGACCGGCACCTGGGTGACGTCGCTGCGGCCTGGATCCCGGCGCACGACGGAGACCCGGGGGTCGGCGCCGGGCTCGAGCCCGTCGAGGATCACGGTCGCGAGCGGCGGGAGGGTCAGCTCGAGGGGGACGCCCGCGCGGACCTCGACCTCGCCCAGGAGGCCGTGGGTCGGGGTCTCGATCCAGAGCGGGTGCCGGCCTGGGAGGACCGCGTCGATCACGAACGCGCCGACCTCGTCGGAGCCGAAGGCGAGCTCGCCCAGGCGGCCGTAGGCCTCCGCGGGGGCCCCGTTGGGCAAGCGCAGGCGGCCCTCGACCCGGACGCCCGGGGTCAGGCGCAGGGTGAACGCGCGGGTCTCCCCGGCGGCGACCGGGGGCGGGTCGCGGGTCTCTGGGACGTAGCCCGGCGCGCTGACCCGGAGCGCGCGCACGCGCTCGCCCAGGTCGTCGAGGCGCGCGCGCCCGTCGACGCCGCTCACGACCTCTCGCCCGCCCTGGGAGAGCCTGGCGCCCTCGATCGGGTCGCCGCTGTGAGCGTCGAGGACGGTGACCTCGAGGGTCGCTCCCAGGGCCAGCACGATCCGGGCGTGGAGGTCGCCGAGCTTGACCGGGACGGAGGCGACGGCGAAGCCCGCGGCGCCGACGGTGAGCGGCTCCACGGGCACGTGGTGGCCGGTGCTGGCGTAGAGCTCGAGGGCGAAGCGGCCGAAGGCGTCGGTGTGGACCTGCTCCACGCCGAGGGTCAGGGGCAGCGTCGGGTGGTGCAGCCACGCGTCGGGGAGCGGGCGGCCGTCGGGGTCCAGCACGACGCCGGTGACCTGGAAGCGCTCCACCTCCCAGGCGGCGAGCTCCATTCCCATGTCCCGCGCGCGCTGCGCCTCCTCGCTGCGGCCCAGCGCCTCGAGGGCCTCGGCGCGGAGCGCGTGGGCTGCGCCGAGCTGGGGGCTGAAGGTCAGCACCCGGTTCAGGAGCTCGAGGGCCTCTTCGGCGCGGCCGGCGTCGAGCAGCGCCTGGACGTGGGCGACCTCGGGGGCGGAGGGCTCGCGGGGGGCATGCGTGGGCGGCGCCTGGGTCGGGGTGGCCTCCTCCAGCGCTGCGGCGGGAGCGGGCGCGATGTGCGCGGCGGTCTCGAGGGCGGGCGGGGGCGGCGTCGGGGGTGGGGCGGGCTGCGGCGCCCCGCGAATCGCCGCGGGGGTGGGGGCGCTGCGGGGTCGTGCCTGCCACAGGAGCCCCAGGCTCAGGCTCAGGGCCAAGAGGGTCGCGACGACGAGGAGCGCGCGGCCCTGCCCCCGCGGCGGGTCGAGTTCGGCGGACACGGGGCCTCCTCCCCCCACTCCTACGGGCGCGCGGCCGCGAAGCGGAACCCCAGCGCTGCATTAGACCCGGAGTGGGCCCCGCCGTCACGGCGATCGCGGTGCGCGCGGCCGTCGCGTCCTCCCGGCGAAGCGCTGAAGTGCGCACCCGTCGCGGGGCTGGGGCGGGCCAGGCGAGGAGCGCCCTACGCCCCACGGTCGTGGGCGCGTGGGCGAGCGTCGTCGTGGGCGCGGTGCCCCGCGAGCGTCTTGGTCGGCGGCGTCCAGGCGTCGTGGGCGGGCGAGCGCGAGGGGAGGCTCGGCGTCCAGGAGGTCGCGCGGCCGGTTACTCGCAGACGGCGTCGAGCTCGATCTCGACCTTCCAGCGCGGGTCGAGCAGGCCGGCGACGACGAGCATGGTCGCGACCGGGGGCGCGTCGCCGAAGGCCTCGGCGTGGGCCTGGCCGACGGCGTCGGCGTCGCGGGCGTCGGTAATGAACATGCGCGTGCGCACGACGGTGGCCTCGGGGGCGACCTCGCGCAGGGCCTCGAGCGCGATCTGAAAGCAGCGCCGGGTCTGGACCCCGGCGTCGGGGTCGCACTCGCCGTCGGGCCAGATCGGGGCGGTGCCGGCCACGTAGGCGCGCTCGCCGACGCGCAGCGCGCGACAGAAGCCGTAGCGCGCCTCGTAGGGCGAGCCAGAGGTCGAGCGCTCGACGGTCATCGCAGCTCCAGGTTGTGTTCGCGCACGACCTCGAACACGCTGCGCGGCGGCCCCTCGGGCAGGCGGCCGCTGGTGAGGGGCGAGGGCCGCGGACGCTCGGCCTGGCTGAGCGTGTCCAGCCGGGCGGCGGTGTCCTTGAAGCTCGGGTCGCCGAGGTGCACTTCGAGGTAGAGCCGGCGCGCGCTCTCGGCGTCGTCCTGGGCCTCGTAGAGCTGGGCCGCGCGGTAGAGGGCCTCGTGGTAGCTCGCGGCGCCGCGGGCCTGGTTCGTGCGCTGCGCCACCCAGCGGATCACCGACTCGGCGACCTCGGGCTGGCTCGCGAGGTGCTCGCAGGCGAAGGCGTAGTAGCCGCGCTCGGGGGGCGAACCCAGCTCCGGGGCCAGGGCGGCCAAGGCCTGGGTGTGCTCGCCGTTGGTCGCGTGCAGGGTCGCCAGGGCGCGACGCTGCGCGGGGTCCGCGGTCTGGGCCAGGCGCGCGGCCTCCTGGCCGCGCCACAGGCGCTCGGCGCGCTCGGCGGCGCCGAAGGCCACCGGGTCCGAGGGCGCGAGCTCGTGGGCGCGGCGCAGGTAGCTCTTGGCCTCCTCGGGCCGGCCCGCCGCGAGGGCCAGGAGCCCGGCGCGCTCGACGGCTTCGGTCGGGGCGCCAGGGCCTGCGACCAGGGGCTGGAACACCTCGAGGGCCTGGGCGAACTGGCCCTGGGCCTCGTGCAGGTCCGCGCGCAGCGAGGCGACCTCGAGGTCCTGGGGGTGCGCCTGGGCGTAGCGCGCGAGCCAGCCCTCGGCGTCGGGGTAGGCCTTGAGCCGGCGCCAGGCCAGGGCGCAAGCGAGCACCAGCCCGCGGTCCAGGCCCTGCTCGAGCAGCGCGCGGGCGCAGGCGAGGGTCGGCTCGAGCTCGTAGGCGCTGGCCACGGACAGGGTCTCGCGCAGCCGGTCGCAGGCCGCCTGCCAGCGGTTGGCCGCCGAGAGCGCGCGGCAGTAGGCGAGCTGGAGCTCGACGTCGCCCCGGGCGTCCTGGGCCAGCTCCTCCAGCGCCTGGACCGCGGCCTGGCCGTCGCCGTCCTCGGTCGCCAGCGCGCTCACGAACAACAGCAGCTCGCGGTCGCCGTGGCCCGCCAGGCGGTGGCTGACCTCGCGCACCCGGGCGCGCATGTCTGGCGCCTCGAGCGCGTGCTCGAGGTGCGCCAGCGCCTCCTCGACCTCGCCGTTGCCGACGAGGGCCTCCGCCAGCTCGAGGTGCGCCTCGTGGTCGGCGCGGTCGGCGGCGAGCCGGGTGCGGGCGGCGCGGATTCGGCCCAGGTTCGCTTGCTCGGTGATCCGGTCCAGCGCGTCCTGGGACTCGCCCTCGGCCTCGCCGCCCAGGCGCTGGGCCTGCTCCAGGGCGCGCACCGCGCCGTCGAGGTCGCCGGCCAGCGCCAGGGCCTGGGCGAGGCGGTGGTGCACCTGCGCGCGCTGGGCCTCGGCCTCGAGGGCGCGGGCGAAGGCGCGGGCGCTGTCGTCGGGGTGTCCGCGGTCGAGGTAGACCTCGCCCAGGGCCACGAAGTCCTCGGCGCGGGCGACGCCGGCCTGGCTCGCGAGCTCGAGCTGCTCCCGGGCCAGGTCGCCGGCGCCGAGGGCGAGGTAGGCCCGCGCCAGGACCGGGCGCGCGTGGGGGGCCAGCCCGCCCACGCCGAGCTTGTGCAGCGCGCGCACCGCGAGCCAGGGTTGCTCCGCGCGCAGGTAGACCTCGGCGCAGGCCTGGGCCAGCTCGAGGCCGGGGCCGCGCTGCATGATCTGCGTGGCCAGGTCCACCGCGCTGCGGTAGGGCGGCTCGAGGTGCTCGAGCAGCTCGAGCAGGGCCTGGGCCGCGGCGGGGGCGTTGCCCTGGGCCAGGAGCTGGGGCACCTGCTGGTGCAGGGGCTCCAGGCCCTGCACCTCGCGGGAGCTCGCCACCTGGCGCACGCGGTCGGCGCCGGTCGTGTCGCCGGCCTGGCGCAGCGCGCCGCCCAGCGCGTAGAGGTCGGTCAGCGTGCCCTCGGTGGGGGACACGATCCGCTTGAGCGCCTCCGCCGCGTCCCGGGGTCGGCCGAGGGCGCGCAGGACCTGGGCGTAGCCGCGGACCGCGAGCCGGTCCTGGGGGTCGGTGCGCACGGCCTGGGTGTAGGCCTGGAGCGCCTGGTTCAGGTCGCCGGCGGCGAAGGCCACCGCGCCCACCGCGGCGTGGGCGTGGGCCGAGAACGGCGCCTGGCTGCGGGTGGTCTCGGCCAGCGCGCGGGCCGGCGGGGTCTGCCCCGCCTGGAGCAGGAGCCGCACCCGAGCCGCGCGGCCCTCGGCGCTGACCCGAGCCAGGAACCCGCGCTCCTGGGGCTCGTCGCCGGGCGCGGGGAGGCGCACGCTCGGGGACACGGGGTAGCCGCCGGCCGGGGAGAACGGCTGCTGCGCCGTGGGGTAGCCGCCGGGGGGCGAGAAGGGCTGCTGCTGAGGGTCGTGGGCGGGGTAGCCGCCGGAGCCCGGGAACGGCTGCTGGGCCGGGTAGCCGCCGGGGGGCGAGAAGGGCTGCTGCTGCTGAGGGTCGTGGGCGGGGTAACCGCCGGAGCCCGGGAACGGCTGCTCGCCGTAGCCGGGCGGGGGGGCGTACGCGGTCTCGCTGCTGCCCAAGAGCCCCGGCGGGACGGGCAGGGCGGCGCCGGTGTCGCCGCCGCCGAGGAACCCGGCGGGGACCGGCAGCGCGCCGCCGGGGTCGCCCAGGAGGCCGGGGGGCACGGCCAAGGCGCCCGAGTCCTGGAGCGGCGTCACCTGCACCACGTGCACGGGGGTGACCTCGACGGGGGTGACCTCGACCGGGGTGACCTCGATCGGGGTGATCTCGAGCAGGCCAGGGACTGCCTCGCGGCTGCCGGAGGTGGACTTGGCCTTGCGGATCCCCGAGCCGGACTTGCCCTTCTGCGCGACCCAGCCCTTCTTGCGCGCGATCCCCAGCAGGTGCTTGTAGACCTGCTTGGCGTGGATCTCGTTCTCCTTCACGAAGTCGAAGCACAGCTCTTGCGCGCCGCGCGCGTCGCCGGCCTTGAGCTTGGCGAACACGCGACCCTTGAACTCCTCCGTGAGCAGGATCTGCTCGCGGTCGCTCACGAGGGCTGCGCCGACTCCCGGGCGGTGGTCTCGTCGGCGGCGATCTTGAGGATCGGCCCCACGCCGGCCAGGCTCAGCACGTCGACCACGCAGTCTGCGGGGGCGGCGATCACGATCGACTTGGTGGCGGTGAGCTTGACCAGGGCCGCGACCCCGCTGCTCGAGAGGTAGTCCACCGCGCTGAGGTTGACCACGTAGGGCGGGTGCGAGCCCACGAGCAGGTGCTCGAGGGCCTCCCCCGCCTCGCGGTCGAGCTTGCCGCTCAGGCGCGCGACGAAGGTCCCCTCGACGGTCTCGGATTCCAGGGCGTAACTGGGCACGGCGGCCTCCCTACTCGTACTCGATCCCCGAGAAGCTCTCGCGGAACACGTCGTAGACCCCTTGCCAGGCATCGCGTGCCTGGGCGGGGAACTCCCGGATCGTCTCGCGCAGCGCCGAGCCGCACGAGGCGTAGATCATGTAGGTCTCGGCCAGGAACTCGTTGAACACGAACTTCTGGTAGAGCTTGCGGGTGTTGCCGTCGACGAGGAACTCGATCCCCACGAAGGCGTCGTGGGCGGCGAGCACGTGGTAGTGCTCGGCCAGCGCGTCCTTGGTCGCCTCGCTCAGGCACACCTCGTGCACGTGCCCCAGCTCGTGCAGGAACAGCCCGAGGAAGGTCCGGCGCGCGCCGCGGCAGGCGAAGTCGTACATCATGACCGTGCGGTCGTGGTACGCGCTGGCCTTGGCCGCGTCGGGGCCCCAGCCGCCGAACTGAATCCGCTTGAGCTCGGGGCGGCGCAGGTGCGCCTCGGGCAGCGCGCTCAGGATCCCGTGCACCTCGCGGTAGATCTCGCCGTAGCCCGAGTAGGGCTCGGGGTCGGGGCGGCTGCGTCGGCTGTTGGCCTTGCGGCAGGTCACGACCTCGATCCCGTGCGTGCGGGCCAGGGTCATGAGGTTCTCGAAGGCCTCGTCGTCGCGGCCCTCCTGCAGGCCCTCGACGTCCTGCCAGCGACGGAAGGCGCGGTAGTCCTCGCGGGTCGAGGGATACCACATGGAGGACGAGCCGCCCTTCATCGTCCCGCCCATGAAGAACCCTTGCTCGGTGCGGGTCACGCGCTGTCCGAAGCGGAACTCCTGCTCCAGGTCGGAGGTGAGCCCGTCCAGGCTCGCGCATTGACTCGGCCACGCGTGCCTCAGCGCGCGCACCTGCTCCGGCATGGTCAGCAAGTCGAGTCCTCCCCCCGGGGCGCTGGCGGTGGCAGTCAGGGGCCCCTTGGGTAGCATTCTGACGTGGAAGTCACTGAGTCGCCAGCACGTCGGGGCCGCATGCAGCCCCCCACGATCCCCGGGCCCCGCGGGCAGACCTGGGTCCGCGCCGCGTGCCGCTTCGCGCTGTTCCGCTACTTCCGCTGCGAGTTCGCCGGCGCCGAGCGGATCCCAGCCCAGGGGCGGCTGGTCGTGATCTCGAACCATCCCAGCTACCTCGACCCGTTCGCGATCGGCTGGGGCTTCCGCGAGCGCTGGATCACGTGGATGGCCTGGCAGGCCGCCTTCGGCTGGCCCGTGGTCGGCGACTTGATCACCCGCATGGGCGCGTTCCCCGTGGACACCGAGCAGCCCAAGGCCTCGACCTTCAAGCAGGCCCTGGCCGTGCTCCAGGCCGAGCGGCCGCTGGGGATCTTCTTCGAGGGCAAGCGCTCCTCGAGCTTCGGGCTCGACCCCCCGTTCCCCGGGGCGGTGCGGATCGCGCTCATGGGCAAGGCGCCGATCATGCCCGTGAGCGTGGCCGGCATGCGCCGGCTGTGGGACCCCGAGGGCTACCCGCGCCCGGGCAAGGTCCGGATCACGTATCACCCGCTGATCGACACGCGCAACTTCGCCCGCGGCGAGGACCGCGCGACCCGGGAGCGTCTGCTCACGGAGCGCGTGTCCGAGGCGATCCTCAGCGGGCTGCCGCCAGACGGGCGTCACCGCTTCGCGGAGGACGAGGTCCCGGCGGGGACGCGCCTGCCCGGCTTCGCCGAGTGAGCGGCTGCGAGCAGGCTAGCGGACGGAGAAGGAGAGGACCGTGCGCTGGTTGTTGCGCTCGATCAGCACCGAGAAGCGGCTCTGGTCCTTGAGCTGGTCGTAGAGCGCCTTGCCGGTGCCAATGTCCGTCCCGACCGGGTAGCCGTTGACCGAGATCACCTTGTCGCCGGGCTGGAGCTTGAGCAGCTTGGCCATGCGGCTGCGCGGGTCGAAGCCGTTGATCTGGTAGGCCGGCTCGCCGGTGGAGGTCGTGGTGGGCTCACCCCACCCGGACTGAGCCTCGCCCCAGGCGTTCTCGAAGTTCTTGTACTTGTCGAGGATCACCGGCGCGATCCGCCGCGGCTCGACGTAGACCACGCCGGGCTGCTTCTTGATCCAGGGATACTCGGGGAACACGAGCTCCTCGGGGGGCGGGGGCGGCTTGCTCTCGTCCACGTCCTCGAAGTACTTGACCTCGCTGGCGGGGGGGAGCTGCACCTCGCCGTTGGGGCCCACGGTCGCCGCGCCGGGGGTGCCCGGGGCGACCGCGGTGGGCTGCACGTAGATCGACTTGGGCTGGGTGCGGCCGTTGACGCGCTCGCGCTCGTGCTCGAGCCACTCGATCGTGTCCTGGAGCGCGAGCTCGGTGTCGAGGCTGACCACGCTGCGCAGGCCGAAGTTCACCATGAGGAAGGCCACGATCCCCGCCACGGCGAGCACCGCGAGCACGGTCAGGCCCAGGATCAGGTTCTCGAGCAGGGAAATCCGCATGCAGCCCTCTCGCGACAGGATAACGAAGCGTCCCGTCCCCTGGGAGTATACGGGCGCGGCGCGCCCTGGGTTTAGCCGACGGCCCGCCGCGCCCGCGGAGCGGATAGAGTGAGCGCGTGGGCGATCAGGCGCTGCGGAGTTTGGAGCGGTCGTGGCGCGGGGGCGACCCCGCCGCGCGCCAGCAGTTGGCCGAGGGCCTGCTCCGCCGCGGCGACTGGCGCGCCGCCACCGAGGTCTTCGCCGAGCACCCCCCCGCCCACCCCGGCGAGGCCGAGGTGTGCGGGCGAGCCTGGGCCCGGCGCCTGGCGGGGCTCCGCCCCCAGGGTCGGGTGGCCGGGCTGCGCGCCTACGGCCGGCTCGTGGGCTGGTGCGGCCCCGAGCTGCGCTACGGCGCGCTCTACACCCGCGAGCGCGCCGAGCTGCGCGTGCTCGACCGCGCCCGGGACGTACTCCTCGCCGACGGCTTGCCCCTGCGCGGGGTCACGGGGGTCGCGACCGACCGGGGCGAGCTCTACGTGAGCTACGACCTCGGGTGGCGCACCTGGGGGCGCTGGCGTCTCGACCCTGACGAGCTCCCCCAGGTCGTGAGCCACGTGCCCTTCGCCGCGCGCTGGGAGGCGCTCCCCGGCGCCGGGGCTCGGCTCTGCGGCGTGTGGGACGGCGCCTTCCTCAGCCAGGGACCCGAGGGCACGACCCTCTCCGTCAGCGGCGGGCAGCGCCGGATCCCGAGCGGGGCGGCCCTCGGCGGCGCGCCGCTGCGCGCGGCCTGGTGGGAGCCTGGGCACCTGGCGCTCCTCGACCTCGAGACCGGGACCCAGGTGCGCTACGACCTCGACGCGAGCTGGCGGCGGGTGGACCCCGTCGCGGCGGCCTCCACTGGCGGCGACCCGCGGGCGACCTGCTTCGCGGCGACGGGGGAGGTGGTGTGCGGGCGCGCGGTGGTCGACCTGGCCCGGGGCGAGGTGCGCTTCGCGCGCCGGTCCCTGAGCGACGGGCTCGCGCCGCGGCTCGACGGCCAGGGCGCGCTCCTGGGGCTGAGCGGCGAGCGCCTGGAGCGCCTGCCCCTGGGACCGGCGACGCCGCTGGTCTCCTGGGCCGGCGTCCCCAGCGGCGCGGACGAGCTGGCCGAGCCGCCGGAGGTCACCGGCTGGTGGCACCCGCGGGCCGACGTGGCCGCCGTGCGCGCGGGGGGCTCCGGCTGGGTCGGCGCGCCGGGCGAGCGCCCGAGCCTGCGCCTGCCGCTCGGGGCCGCGCCCCTGGGCTGGACCCCCGACGGCGGGCGGCTGCTGGTGGCCCGCGGCGGCGGCGACGCCCAGGCCCTCGAGCTGTGGGAGGCGCCGTGAGCGCGGCCAGGATCCTGCTCGTCGAGGACGAGGCCCCCTTCCGCGAGCTGCTCACCCGCCAGCTCGAGAAGCGCGGGTTCGAGGTCGACGCGGTGGGCAGCGGCGAGCAGGCCCTGGCCCTCGAGGGCGGCGGCTGGGACGTCGCGCTCTGCGACATTTCGCTCCCCGGCATGAGCGGGATCGAGCTCGTGCGCCTGCTGCAGACCCGCAGCCCCACGACCCAGGCGATCGTGCTCACCGGGCAGGGCTCGGTCACGACCGCGATCGAGGCCATGAAGCTCGGCGCGTATCACTACTTCGAGAAGCCGGTCAAGTTCTCGGAGCTCGAGCTCTACCTCCAGGGCGCGCTGGAGAAGAAGCGCCTGGCCGAAGAGAACCGCGTGCTCAAGGACCAGCTCGCCCGCCGCGACCGGCCGGCGCAGCTCGTGGGGGACTCGGAGCCCATGCGCGAGGTGCGGCAGCTGATCGCGCGGGTCGGGCCCAACGACGCAGCCGTGCTCGTCGAGGGCGAGACCGGCACGGGCAAGGACCTCGTGGCCCGCGCGATCCACGCTTGCTCGCCGCGGCGCGAGCGCGCGTTCGTGGCGATCAACTGCGGCGCGCTCTCCGAGGCCCTGCTCGAGAACGAGCTGTTCGGTCACGCCGCCGGGGCCTACACCGGCGCGGGCAAGGAGCAGCGCGGCCTGTTCGAGGTCGCCCACGGCGGGACGCTGTTCATTGACGAGGTCGCCGAGATGTCCCTCGAGACGCAGAAGAAGTTCCTGCGCGTGCTCGAGAACGGCGAGTACCGGCGCCTGGGTGAGACCCGGCTGCGGGTGGCCGACGTGCGCGTGATCGCCGCGACCAACCGCCGCCTGCGCGAGCAGGTGCGCGACGGCGCGTTCCGCGAGGACCTCTACTACCGGCTGGCGGTGCTCTCGATCCAGACCCCGCCGCTGCGCGAGCACAAGCAGGACCTCCCGCTGCTGGTCGAGGAGCTGCTCTCCCGGGCCCGGGCGGCGGGGGCGCGGGACGTGCGCGTGAGCCGCGAGGCCATGGACGCGTTCTTGGCCTACGACTGGCCGGGCAACGTGCGCGAGCTGCGCAACGTGCTCGAGCGCGCGCTGGTCCTGACCCCGGGGGACACGATCCGGCCCAAGGACTGCCGCGGGCTGGACGAGGCTCCGACCTCGCGCCTGCCCACGGCGTCCGGCCCCCAGGAGCGGCCCAGCGGGCCCGCGAGCAGCGGGACCCTGGCCGAGGTCGAGCGCGAGCACATTCAACGCGTGCTGGCGGAGACCGAGGGCAACAAGACCCAGGCCGCCAAGCGCCTGGGGGTCAGCCTGCGCAGCCTCTACCGCAAGCTCGACAAGCTCGGGCTCAAGGACGAGCCGTGAGCGAGCGCACCCAGGACCCGCCCCGTCCGCCCCAGGAGCAGGAGCCCGGCGGGGGCCCGCCCGAGCCGCGGCACGTGCTCGTGCGCACCGCGGTCCTCGCGGGGCTGACCCGCCTGGTGCCGGTGCCCTTCCTCGACGACTTCCTCCTCGTGCGCGCGCGCCGACACCAGGTCCACGCGCTGCTCGACCTCCACGGGCGGGGCTGCGCCAAGGGCGAGCTCGCCGCGCTGTCCTCGGACCCCGGGAGCTGCCTGTGCGGGCTCGTGGGCTTCGTGCTCCTGCTCCCGCTGAAGCTCCTGGTCGCGGTCCTCAAGAAGCTGTTCCAGACCGTGTTCTTCGTGCTCGCGATCCGCGCCGCGGCGCTGACCGTGGCCTCGACCTTCCTCCTCGGGCGGACCGTGCACCAGGAGCTCGCCGGCGGCGGGTTCGCCGACGGGACGCCGCCGCCCGAGCGGGTGCGCGAGGCCCACCAGGTGCGCGAGGCCTTCGAGGCGACCTTCAAGGGCAGCGACTGGCGGCTGCTGGTGCACGCGATCAAGAGCGCCTGGAGCGGGGCCGGCGGGCTCCTGCGCGGGGGCGGCGAGGTCGCGCGGCACGGGTTCGAGGACGACGACGACGCCGCCGTCGAGCTGACCCAGGAGGAAGAGGCCCGGGTCGACGCCCTGGCCCAGCGCGTCGAGGCGGCCCTCGAGAACGAGCAGGTCCGCGGCTACCTCGAGGACTTCGACCGGCGCTACCGCCAGACCCTGGCCGAGGTCCGCGCGCGACCGCGCTGAACCTTTCGAGGGCTCGGGGTTAGGAAGATTCTCGAGCCGCGTAGACGAACCCCGGGGTCGAGCGGGTCGTGCAGGTGACATGCCCACGGTAGCCCCCGACACCTCCGAGACCTTGGACCTCGCCGCGCTCTACGACCGCCACGGCGCGCGGCTGTTCGGCTACGCCCGGCTCCTGACCCGCTCGGCCCAGGGGGCGGAGGACGCGGTCCAGGACGCCTTCGTGCGCCTGGCCCAGCGGGGTGACCTCGAGGGGGTGCACGACGTCGAGCGCTACCTGTTCCGCACCGTGCGCAACGAGGCCCTGCGCCAGCTCGGGCGCTGGGCGCGCTGGCGCGCGCGCAACGAGCTCGTGGGCGAGTTCCGCCTGCAGGAGAGCACGGACCCCACCGCCGGCGCCGAGCGCCGCGAGCGCGCGCAGCGAATCGAGCGCGCGCTGGCCGAGCTGCCGGCGCCCCAGCGCGAGGTCGTGGTGCTCAAGGTGTGGCACGAGCTGACCTTCGAAGCGATCGGCGAGGTGCTCGACGTCTCCCCCAACACCGCGGCCAGCCGCTATCGCTACGGCGCGCAGAAGCTGCGCGAGGTCCTCGACCGTGACGCCTGAGGACGAGCTGGAGCAGGAGCTGCGCGAGTTCACGCCGGAGGGCCTGCCGCCCGAGCTGGCGCGAGCGCGCGGTCGGCCCCGACCCCCTCGACGCGGTGGAGCTGCGTGGGTTCGCGCCGGAGGCGCCGCCCGCGGAGCTGCGCGAGCGAGTGCTCGCGGCCTGCGCGGCGGAGGCGCGGAGCGGCGGCTGGGGCGCGATCGGGCTCTACCTGCTGGCGATCGCCGCGGTGCTCTTCTTCGCCCGCGCGGTGAACCTCGAGATCGCCGCCCGCGCCGAGGCCGCGTTCGGCACGACACACCGGGAACCTCAAGACGGCTCGCTGCGCCTGGCGCCAGCGGCCGAGGGGCTGCGCCGGCGCGCGCTGTCGCAGCTCCACACCACCTCGGAGAGGGGTTGATCCATGCTCGTCCGACTCTATCGCTCGTCGCGCTGCGCGCGCTGGGCCCTCGACGCCTGCTTCGTCCTGGGGGTGACCGCGCTCCTGGGGCTGCTGCACGCGGCGCCCTCGGCGCGGCTGCTGCTCGAGACCGACTTCCTGGAGAGCCTCTAATGGCCGGGCACAGGATCCGGTTGCGGCCCTGGTTCCGCTGGGCGTTGCCGCGGACCCTCGCGGCGGTCGTGCTCTACGTGGGGGGCTACACCGCGCTCAACTGGCACTACAGCGCGGTCGTGGCCGAGGGCCTGGCCGCGGCCCGGGCCCGGGGTGAGCCCGCGACCGCGGACGAGCTGCTCCCGGCCGAGGTGTCGCCCGCCCGCGACGCGGGGCCCTTCTTCCGCGCGGCGTGCGCGCTGGCGGACGGCTTCGACGAACGGATCCGGGAGGAGTTCGGCGGGTTCGAGCCCTACGTCAAGGAGTTCCCCGAAGGGTCGGGCCGCTACGTGTGGGGCTGGGTCGACGACGCCGAGTTCGACGAGCACGACCGCCCGGTCCCCGCGGACCTGCAGGCGATCGACGCCTGGCTGCAGCGCATGCCGGGGCTGCAGGAGCTCCTGGACGAGGTCCGCCGCCGCCCGGAGTGCAAGAGCACGATCGACTTCGGCGAGGACGGGCCCTACACCTTGCTGCCGCACCTGCTCCCGGCCAAGAACCTGTGCCTGCTGACCCTGGCCAGCTCTGCCGCCGCGGCCGAGCGCGGCGACATGACCCGCGCGGTGGATCAGCTCCTCGCGAGCCACGCCCTGACCCGCTGCCTGTTCGCCGACCGCTACTGCCTGATCTCGGCCCTGGTCGCGGCCTCGTGCCGCGAGCTCGTGCACGCGCAGCTCCAGCTCCTGTTGAGCCACGGCCTGCCTGCCGCGGAGCTCGAGCGCCTGGCCCGTGGGCTGGAGGAGACCCCCGACATGCCGACGATCTACCGCGAGGCGGTGATCGGCGAGCGGTCCGGCTTGGGCAGCTTCATGTTCCAGGCCATGCTCCAGGGCAGGCGCCTGCCCTACAGCGGCGACCTCCCCGCGGCCACGGGCCCTCTGCGGCTGCTCCTGCTCTGGGACTTCGGGGTCTACCTCGACGTGTTCCGCGACGCGGTGGCGCACCCTTGGCCGGGGTTCGGCAAAGGGGTCGAGGACGTGGGCGTCGACATGGCCGCGCTGCGCGGGGCGCCGATCTCGGCGCTCATGATCCCGGCCCTGGGCAAGTTCCGCGGGAGGTTGATCCGGGTCCAGGCCCAGGAGCTCTTGGCGCGCTGCGCGCTGAGCCTGGAGCGCGAGCGCCTGGAGGGCGGGGCCTATCCCTCGCGGCTGCCCATGGGCTTCGAAGGGGTGCGCTACACCCCGACGCCGGAGGGCTACGTGCTCCGGGTGCGGGCGGTGGACTACCCGGGGAGGCCCGAGGACGGCGACGAGGTCCTGCGGATCCGGCGCTAGCGCGCCTGCGCCTCGAGCACCCGCGCCAGCTTCTGGCGGGCGCGGGCCATGAGGCTGGCCACGTGCTTGGGGGGCACCCCGAGCACGGCGGCCACGTCGCGGTAGCTCTTGCCCGACTCGTAGTAGAGCAGGAGCGCGAGCCGGTCCCGGGGCTGGAGCTCGTCGAGCCCCGCGCGCACCTGGCGCTCGAGCTCGTGGTCGGAGGCGACCTCGGAGGGGGTCGCCTGACCGCCGGCCACCGGCTGCAGCGAGGACTCCATGCGGTCCGGGGCGCGGACCTCCGAGCGCAGGAGCTTGCCGGCGCGGCGGCGGGTGAGCACGCCGAGCCAGGTCGAGAGGCTGCAGCGCCACTGGAAGCGCGCCAGGGCCTGGTGGTCCTTGCTCACCAGCTCGGCCAGCACCTCGGACACCGCGTCCTCGGCCATGGCGCTGGGGTCGTTGGCGCCGGCGCGGAGCAGATACTGCTGGGCGATCCGGGTGAGGAGCGGGCGGTAGCGGGACACGAGGTCGTCCCAGGCCCGGGGGTCTCCCCCCAAGCAGCGCGCCACCACGTCCCGGTCCGTGTCTTCCGCCGTGCTGATCGTCCCCTCCCTTCCTCAGGCTAGCCCAGCCGCCCGACGCGCGCTCAGGCGCTAGCGTCCTCCGCGGCCGCCGCCGCCGCGTCCGCCGCCGCCGCGACCGCCGCCGCCGCGACCGCCGCCCCGTCCGTCGTTCGCCCCGCGTCCCCCGTGTCCCTGGCCGCCGGCGCCTGGCCCGCTGGGGCTCGGGCCCGCGGGCGCCCCGGAGGGACCGGGGCCCAACGGCGCGCCGCCCGGGGCCCCGCTCAGCGGGGGCTGGCCCGGAGGCAGCGATCCGCCGGGGAACCCGTGCGGGCTCTGCCCACCGAGGCCGGTGGGCAGGGGCTCCTGGAGCTTGCCCTTGAGCTGGACCAGCCACGTCGGCGCCTGAGGCAGCGCGGGCTGGAGCTGGGCGCCGCGTCGGCCCACCACCGCCGAGCTCCCCGCTGGGATCTCGGTCGTGCCCGAGGGGTTGTGGAAGCGCGCGGCGCCGGCGACGACCTGCACCCCCGCCTGGCCGCCCTTGACCGCGAGCAGGGCTTCGCCCTGCACGTCGAGGGCGCCGGCCTGGGTCGTGACCCGCACGCTGCGCGGGGACTCGAGGTAGGCCCGACCGTGGACGAGCTCCACGCCGTCGTCGCGCCAGTCGACCTCGGCGCGGGGCGCCAGATACAGGCTCAGGCCCTCGGTCGAGCGCACCGCGCCGCCGCTGCGGGAGGCGAAGATCCGGTCGCCAGGCTGGACCTCGGCCACGTCGGCCAGGCGCGCGTCGCCGCGGCGCACGCGCACGCCGCGCGCCTCGACCGCCACCGCCTGCGCGGCCGCGCGGTCGCCGGGGCCGGGGCGAATGCGCTGGGGGCCCGTGACCGTGCCCTGGGGCTCGGGGTCGCGGGGGGCCTCGGCGACGGCGGGCGGCTCCGGGGTCGCGGGGTCGGCGACCGGCGCCGGGTCGGGCAGCTCGCCCGGCGGCTCGCGCTCGAGGTCGGCGGGGGTCCCCGGTCCCAGGGCCTGGAACGCGCTCCACTGGGTCTCCTCGAAGTCGGTCTCGGCGGCCCAGTCAGGGTCGTGCTGCTCCTGGGGCGCAGCGGCGGGCCGCGGCGCGCTGACCGCCGCCCGCGGGCTGGGCTCGTCCTCGGGGACCCAGGCGAAGCGCGCGGTCTCCAGGTCCTGAGCGGCGACGTGCGACGCCGGGCGCGGGCGCGGGCGCAGCGCGAACACGAACACCGCGAGCAGGAGCGCCGCGGCGATCGCCAGCGCCGGGGTGTAGGAGGCGCTCGGCGGGGCCGGGGCGGGGAGCGCGATCCGGCGCAGGCGCCGCGAGCGGCGGGTGAAGGAGAGGATCTCGGCCAGCTCGGGCTCGAGGGCTTCGGGGGCGGGGCGCGCGGCGGCGGGGAGCTCGGCCACCGCCGCCACGACCTCGGCCGCGGACAGGGCGTCGGCGCGGCAGGGCGCGCAGCGCGCCAGGTGCTCCTCGAACTCGCCCAGCTCCCCCGCCTCGACCCGCACCGCCAGGGCGTCGGGGGAGGGGCAGGGGCCCAGGCCGCGGCTCTCGTCGGTCTGCCAGGGCAGGGCCTCGAGGGCGGCCTCGAGGGCGACGTCCTGGGCGACCCGCGCCGCGGCCAGCAGGTCGGCGCGGCAGGGGGCGCAGTCGGCGAAGTGCTCCAGCAGCCCGGGCTGGGCGCGCTCGCCGCCGGTCCAGGCGGCGACCACCACGGGCCCGGGACAGGGGCTGAGGTCGGCGGGGGCGCCGACCTCGCGGGCGAGGCGCTCGAGGGCCTGCTCGACGCGGCGCTCGCGGCGGGCGGCTTCGGCGGCCAGGGCGTCCGCGCGGCAGTCCGCGCAGTCGACGAGGTGCTCGGTGAGGTCGCGCCGGCGGTCGCCGTCCAGCCACGCCGCCAGCGCCTCGGGCCCGGGGCAGGGTCCCGCGTCGTCGGGCTGGAGGTGGGAGCGCTCGCGCATGCTGGCCTCACCTTATAGTGCCGCGCCGGCCTCTCGAGCTAACCGCAATCTTTGCGGTCTCGGAGCAAGCAGCGCAAGTGCTGCACTGGCAACTGCTTCTCGGCGAGGGGGCACGCGCCCAGACCCCTCCTCCTGCGGAAGCGGCCCGCGGGCGGGACCGAGCCCCGCCCCTACCCCTGTGGGGGCACTCGCGCAGGCTGGGAGAGGTCTGCCGGTTCGACCCCGTGGGCCCGACCCGCGCGGCGAATCGATCAGCGCTGGCTGCAGATCCCCTCCAGCGGCCCGCACCAGCGTCGTGCCGAACACCTGAGGCCCGGGACCCCTCCCCGGGCGTGGCGGGGTCGCTCGGGGTCGGTCACACTCCCTGCGGTGAGGACCGAGGACACGAGCGCGCACCCAGCGCCGGGGGTCGACCCCGAGCCCCCGGAGCGCCGTCCCACCGAGAGCGGGGTCGAGGCCCCGCTCGAGGGGCGGCAGCCGACCGAGACCTGGGGCGGCTTCGGCGGCCCCGAAGCTCCCTCCCTGCCCGAGGGCGCCGAGCTGTCCCTGGGCCAGGAGTCGGTGCTGACCGTGCTCCGGGAGCTGGGTCGGGGCGGCATGGGCACGGTCTACCTCGTGCAGGACCGGCGCCTGGGGCGCGAGGCCGCGCTCAAGGTCGTGCGCGACCCGACCCCCGACCGCGTGCAGCGCTTCCGCCGCGAGGCGGAGATCACCGCGCGGCTCTCGCACCCCGCGATCCCGCCGGTCTACGACGCCGGGCAGACCCGAGACGGGCGCGACTACCTGCTCCTGCGGTACGTCTCCGGGAGCTCGCTGGCCCAGCGCTTCGACCGCTACCACGAGCGACGCACGCGCCGCACGCGCAGCGGGCGCGACATGCCGCTCCCCCGGGACCTGCTCGAGGTGCTGATCAAGGTCGCCGAGGCCCTGGCCTACGCGCACTCCCGCGGGATCCTGCACCGCGACCTCAAGCCGCAGAACGTGCTCCTGGGTCCCTTCGGCGAGACCGTGCTCCTCGACTGGGGCTTGGCCCTGGACCTGGCCGAGGGCCAGGAGAACGCGGAGATGGCTGGGACCGTGGGCTACATGGCCCCCGAGCAGGCGCGGCGCGAGGCGGTCGACCCGCGCGCCGACGTGTTCGGGCTGGGCGCGCTCCTGACCGAGGCGCTCACCGGTCGGCTCCCGGTCGAGGGCGAGCGCGTGGGCGAGGTGCTCGAGCGGCTGCGCGCCGGGCAGATCCGCACCCCGGCGGCGTTGGGGGTCGAGGTGGCTCCCGAGCTCGAGGCGATCGCGGCCAAGGCCCTCGCGCCGGCTCCCGCGCAGCGCTACGCCGAAGCCTCGGCCTTCGCCGAGGACCTGCGCGCGTTCCTCGAGGGGCGCCCGGTCTCGGTCTACCGCGAGTCGGTGACGCGCCGCGGGCGGCGCTGGGTCCGGCAGCACCCGACCCTCGTGGTGGCCTGCGTGCTGGCGCTGGTCGGTGCGCTCCTGATCCTGCGCGCGCGGGAGTGGGAGCGCGAGGCCTTGGTGCGCGAGGCGCGCGACGGCGTGCGCCTGACGCGGCGCCAGAACCTCATGCAGCCCGGCGATCCGCTGAGCCAGGCGTGGACCCTGCTCGCGGCGAGCCGGCGCTGGTACGACCTGGCGCCCGACGACCCCGACGCCCGGGGCGCGCTGCACCACGCCGCGCTGCGCCTGGGCGACCTGGCCCTGGCCAGCGGACAGTGGAGCCTGGCCCGCCGGAGCTACGTCGAGGGGGTGGGGCTGGGGGTCGACGATCGCCTGCTGAGCCTGCGCCTGGACGAGGTCGCGACCAGCGAGGCGACCGAGGTCGAGTATCGCCGCGAGCGCGTGCAGGCGGCGCTGGAGCTGGTCGAGGAGAGCGAGGTCCCGCCGGCGGCGGCGGTGGACGAGCTCGTGTTCCACGGCTCGACCCGCACCGGGCTCCAGCTCCTGGTGCGCGCCCTGGAGGAGGCGGCGCAGGACCTGGGCTGGTGCGAGGTGCGGCTCCTGGTCCACGACCTGCGCGACCCGTCCCAGGTGCTCCTCAACGAGGCGCTGCTGGAGCAGCGGGAGAGCAAGCCCGGCGAGCTGCTCCTCGCCGAGCACCAGCAGATCCTCGAGACGTCTCGGGCCGAGGCCTTGCGTCGGGCGCGGGCCGAGGGGGCCGAGGTCGGCAGCTACTGGGACCTGCTCCTGCTCTCGCAGCGCCGCCACGACGCCGCAGCGTTGCGCCGGGGCGCGGCGCTCGTCGACGCGCTGCGCCGGCTCGTGCGCCAGGACTCCGCGCGGGCGGCGCTGTTCCACTACGGGCGGGCGGTCGCCGACGAGGGCGAGGCGCTGCGGGTCGCCGGGCTCTTGATCCAGCTCGGCGCGCGGCGCGCGGCGCTGGGGACGGTCCTGCGCTTCGGCGAGGACAGCCCCGTCGTGCAGGAGGTCCGCGTGCGCGCCGGGGCGGTCGGGGAGTAAGTCCTTTGGCTGTGGGCCGAGCCCGGGTCTTTATCGGTGGTTTACCTAGAGGATCTAGGCGCTACGACGTGAGCGGGGTGGCCGTGGGGGCGGTTGTCTGCGCAAGTGCCGGTCGCGCAACGCTTGCCTCCCGACCCGGGGGTGGGGGCAGCGCCGGGGAGCGTGCGCCCGCCGAGTCGTCGACGCTGCTCGCCAAACTTTTCTGGGGGAGCTGTTCTTTTGTTCCTCCCCAGACTCTCCACGCGTCGTCGATTGCGAGCGCGTCGGTAAGGGCGTTTGTCCAGAGAGCTGAAACTCGCCCTCCACAGGCGCGAGGCGGGGTGCGGGCTGGAGCGCGTTGATCGGGTCGGGGTGGATCCGTATTCTCTCCCTCAGTCGAGCGCGGAACGGTTCCCGCCGACAGGCCGAAACGGAGGACGACGCGACGCTCCGGTAGGAGCCGACCCAGGTCCGCAGAGGCAGCCCAGGCACCCGGAGACGGGGGCACGCTGGCTCGGCGAAACCATGAGCTAGGGCTCTGGGCATGGCTTCGAGGTCGCGAGGGACTCGAGGAGGCACGAGACCTCAGAAGAGCAGGCGGCTCTGCGGAGCAAACGCCGCTGCGCCAGTATCAGAGACTGTAGGCCACGCGCGCTGGGTGCGCTCAGCGGGCCAAGGCCGGCGGAGGAGAGCGCTACCGGAGAGGTGGCGCGGTCCGGTCTCGAAGGAGGCCGGGGACCGCCGACGACACCGACCCAGGTGGATTCATTCGTTTGGGGGAGTGTCACCCGGCTCGTAGGGCTGTGAGGTCCTGTGAGTCGCCGGTTGGAGTCGAGAGGCTCCGACGGGTGTTCCGGCGCACGCCGGGCGGGTCCGAGGATCCGAGGCTGGGGTGGAGAAGGCTCTAGAGGGGACGAACGTCCAAGAGAGGATCGGCCGCTGGTCGGGGGCAACTCCGGCTGGTGCGAACGGACTCGGAGGGGGAAGAACGCTGCGAAGCGGGTGAGGCTTGCGGAACGCCAGGTTCCGCCTGCCAGGCGCCGCGTCCGGGATCGCGACTTCGGTCGCGAATGTGGGCTTCCCCAGCGTCCGTAGGGATCCAGGCAATCGCGCCGAAAGCGCGGGCGTCGGTGAAATCGGGCGTGAAGACGTCGGGCGGTGCACAGGGCACGCGAGCGGATAACCGAGGCAGCTTAGCGACCCGAGAGGACACCGCGATCCCTGCGAGGGGAAGACTCTGAAGGGAGGACAGCCCGCAGACGGCTGTGGCATGAAACAAGGCCACGAAACGTGGGCCTGCAGAAACCGCTGAGAGGTTGAGAAAACCTGAGAGCGGATCCGCGGGGAAGGAGACAGCCCCTCGCACTGTGGAGCTAGCCCAGGAGTGCCGCCAAGGGGCGTCGAAACCTCAGGCAGCAAGGATCCGGCCGACGGCCGGAAGGGTGGACGAGGCGCGAACGGACTCTGAAGGGGCTCCGGACCGCAGGCAGAATGAACCTGAGACTCCACGGCCGTTTCGGGGGACGGCGACGACAGGAACGGCGACGGACGGCAAGGATCCGTTGGCCCCGCACGCGCGACGCTCAGGAGCGTGCTACTTCGTCGCGGCACAAGGCTGCGCACGTGGTTGACGACGCCAGGAGAGGCACGACGGCTCGCGGTGACGCGGGTCGCCTAGCGACTCGAGACTGTCTGAAGAGGGCACGGCGGAACCGGCTCGATCGCGGCCGGGTGAGGGCAACGGCCGTGTTCCTTTATGGGAACCCGCAGCCGTCCGGGCGCGTGTGCTTAGAGCGCGCGCACCTTCGCTGGCCCCGCCAGCGCCGGAACGATCATGACGTCGCTGCCACGATCGCAGCGGAGCTGCACGGGGCAGGTCCGTCTCAGTTCGGGAACCTCGAGCCGGAGGCGCGCTTGAGCGCCTCGCGTGCGTCAGCTCTGCAGCGCAGTCGGCCTGCTCTGCCTTGGGCTGTGCCTGTTCGCGGCCGAGGCGCCGCGGTCAGCTCCAGGCTCTCGGGGCCCGTCGCGGGAGCCGGAGGCCGGTGCCCGGCTCGCGGCCCGTTCGGTCGGCCTCGCGAGGGTGGAGTCGACGTCTGCGGGGCCGACGCCCGGCGACGCCTCTGCCCAGCCGGGCCTCGTCGGGTCTGCACGGGAGGACCCCGACGACGGCGAAGGGCCCGAGTATCCCCTGATGCCCAAGGACCCCGGAGTCCGCGAGCGCTATCGGATCTTCGAATCCTTCGATCCGTCTGCCCCGACGCGGCCGAGGTGATCCGGAGCTCGATCGGGCACGAACCTCGGTTCGTCGCCTACGAGTGCGCGGCGGCCGTGCGCAGCGACTTGGTCGGCGCGCAGTGGGAGCTCCTGGCTCAGGCTGCCGAGTGGGCCGAGTACCCGAGCTGCGGTCGAGGACGCGCGGCGACGGGCGGCCGAGCTCGGGCACGGGGAGCACGTTCGGGCCCGGGTCGTCGGGACGGTGCTGGATACACGCGGGGCTCCGATCGGGGGGGCGAGGGTGTGGCACCCGAGCCTGCCTCTGACCCTGGGCGTCGAGCACGTGCTGAGCGATCCCCGCGGGGCGTTCGCGTTTGACGCGTTCCTGCCCCCTTCAGGCAGTGAGTTCGCGGTCGCGGCCGAGGGCTATGCGAACGCTCGGCTCGGCGTCTCCCCCGACGAACCTTGGCCTGTTCCGGGTCGCCGGGCAGGTGCGGGTCCGGGTCGTGGCCGCGGACACCGGCCAGCCGGTGCCTGGCGCCCGGATCGCGAGCCAGGGAGGCCAGCGCCTGGTCCGATCCGACGGGGCAGGCGCTGCTGACCCCCCTCAGCGAGGGCGTGCATGCGCTCGAGGTGACCGCCGCGGGCTTCGCGCACGCCTCTCGGTCCGTGGGCGTCGCCGCCGGGGGCAGGCCCACGATCGAGGTGCGGCTCACGCCGAAGCGGGAGCTGCGCGGGGTGGTGCGCACGGCCTCGGGCACGCCCTACCCCTTCGCCGAGCTGCAGCTGTTCCACCCCGACGGGGGTCGGGAGGTCGCGGAGGCCGACGGCTCCGGCGAGTTCGTGGTCGAGGCGTTGGCGGAGGGGACCTGGTGGGTCTACTGCCGCACGCGGACCCACGGGGTCCACGCGCCGCTCGAGGTGCGCCGAGGCGTGCCGGTCGAGGTGGTGTCTACCGCTGGCGACGGTGAAAGAGGGAGGAGGACGACCTCGACGTCGACGTGACCTACGGCAAGCTCGTGTGGGAGGGGGCCTACCTCGTGGACGGTCACGCCCGGCTCGTCCCTGGGTCCCTGTCCCTCCGCGTGCGCGCCAGCGGGTGGGGGACCTACCCGCTCGAGCTGGCCCCCGGGGAGGTGCGCGTCCTCACCGCCAGCACCGGCTGCGCGGGTCGGGTGCTCCAGCCCGACGGGACCCCGGCCGTGAGGGCGGAGGTCTGGATCGAGCGGGACGGCGAGTGCGTCGCCCGGAGCCGGACCGACGCGGACGGTCGCTTCCGGGTCGGGGTGTCGCAGCCCGGTCGCTACACCCTCACGGCGCGTGACCCAGCCCAGGGCACCGGGCTCAGGACGACCCGGGAGCTGCCGGCGCCGCTGCGGATCGTGCTGCGGCCCGGAGCCACGCTGCGGGGTCGAGTCCTGGGCCCCGACGGCGCGCCCCTGGACAGCGAGGGGGTCGTGCTCACCCGCGGCGGAGCGGTGCAGCTCCACGCGGTCAGCGGGGACGCGGGGGCGTTCGAGCTGCCCGGGATCGTCCCCGGGGACTACGAGCTCGGCATGGACCCGCGGCGCCTGGAGCTGGCCGCTCAGCGGCTGGGGCGGGCCGCCCTGGAGCTGCCCCCGCTGCGGGTGACCTTGGGGTCCGGCGAGGCGCGCGAGGTGGTCCTGCGCGCTCGCTGAGCGCCGACCAAGCGTTCCAGAATCCAGCGCTCAGGCAGGCGCGAAGCCGGCTCCAGCGCGGGCGCCTGCCCTCCCTCTGGCGTGGTCTGCAAGGCTAGGACATGGTCAACCGCGTATGGGTCGCTCGAATCTACGATTCGGGCTTCGTCCAGGCACCGTAGGGCCCCCAGCGGTCTCGTCCCCAGGGCCAGAGCCCGAGCGGCGGGCGCCGCGAGGGCGAGGCTGCCGCCCCTCAAGGAGTCCTCGTGACCGAGACCGCTGAGCTCCCCGCGTCCCCCCAACAGGATCTGGACCCGAAGCTCTTGCTCTCCGCGCTGCGCGACTTCCGCCGCGGGGACTTCACCGTGCGGTTGCCCGAGGACATGGATGGCATGACCGGCAAGATCTACGACACCTTCAACGAGGTGGTCGAGACCAAGCAGCGCCTGACCAACGAGTTCCAGCGCCTGAGCCAGGCGGTCTCCCACGAGGGTCGGATCACCGACCGCGTCGCGCTCTACGACCCGGGAGGCGGCTGGGGCGAGTCGATCCGCGCGGTGAACAGCCTGCTCGCGGGCTACGCGATCCCGACCACCGAGGTCGCGCGGGTCGTGTCCGCGATCTCCCGCGGGGACCTCTCGCAGACCATGGCGGTCGAGGTCGAGGGGCGCCCGCTCAAGGGCGAGTTCCTCCAGATCGCGCGCACGGTGAACCAGACCGTGGACCAGCTCCGCGTGTTCGCCGAGCAGGTGAGCGCGGTGGCGCGCGAGGTGGGCACCGAGGGCCAGCTCGGCGGGCAGGCGCGGGTCGTGAGCGTGGCCGGGGTGTGGAAGGACCTCACCGACAACGTGAACACCATGGCGTCGAACCTCACGGCGCAGGTGCGGAACATCGCCGAGGTGGCCACCGCCGTATTCGGGCGACCCCGATCACCGACGCCCGCGGCGAGATCCTGCAGCTCAAGGACACGATCAACACCATGGTCGACCAGCCGTGGACCTTCGCCCACCGAGGTGACTTCGGCTGGCGCGCGAGGTGGGCACCGAAGGTCAGCTCGGCGGACAGGCGGTGGTGCGCGGCGTCGGCGGGACCTGGCAGGACCTGACCGGTGAACGTGAACGCCATGGCCACGAACCTCACCAACCAGGTGCGCGACGTGGCCCGGGCGGCGACCGCGGTGGCCTGGGGCGACCTGACCAACAAGGTCGAGGTGGAGGCCCGGGGCGAGGTCCTGAACCTCAAGAACACGGTGAACACCATGGTCGAGCAGCTCTCGACCTCGCCGACGAGGTGACCCGCGCGGCGCGCGAGGTGGGCACCGAGGGCGAGAGCTGGGCGGCCAGGCCGAGGTGCCCGGGGTGGCGGGGACCTGGAAGGACCTCACCGACAACGTGAACACCATGGCGTCGAACCTGACGGACCAGGTGCGGAACATCGCGGAGGTGGCGACGGCGGTGGCCCACGGCGACCTGACCAAGAAGATCGGAGGTGGCAGGGCGAGATCTTCGAGCTGAAGTCGACGATCAACACCATGGTGGACCAGCTCGGCACGTTCGCGGACGAGGCACCCGCGTGGCGCGAGGTGGGCACCGAGGGCAAGCTGGGCGGTCAGGCGGAGGTGCCCGGGGTGGCGGGGACCTGGAAGGACCTCACCGACAACGTGAACACCATGGCGTCGAACCTGACGGACCAGGTGCGGAACATCGCGGAGGTGGCGACGGCGGTGGCCCACGGGGACCTGACCAAGAAGATCGAGGTGCAGGCGCAGGGCGAGATCTTCGAGCTGAAGTCGACGATCAACACCATGGTGGACCAGCTGGGCACGTTCGCGGACGAGGTGACCCGCGTGGCGCGCGAGGTGGGCCTCGAGGGTCAGCTCGGCGGCCAGGCCACGGTGCCCGGGGTCGCGGGGACGTGGCAGGACCTGACCCAGAACGTGAACCTCATGGCCGACAACCTGACCGATCAGGTGCGGAACATCGCGGAGGTGGTGACGGCGGTGGCCCACGGCGACCTGACCAAGAAGATCGAGGTCGAGGCGCGGGGCGAGATCGCGGAGCTGAAGTCGACGATCAACACCATGGTGGATCAGCTGGGCACGTTCGCGGACCCGCGTGGCGCGCGAGGTGGGCCTCGAGGGCCAGCTCGCGGCCAGGCGGCGGTGCCCGGTGGCGGGGACCTGGCAGGACCTGACCCAGAACGTGAACCTCATGGCGAACAACCTCACCGAGCAGGTGCGGAACATCGCGGAGGTGGCGACGGCGGTGGCCCACGGCGACCTGACCAAGAAGATCGAGGTCGAGGCGCGGGGCGAGATCGCGGAGCTGAAGTCGACGATCAACACCATGGTGGACCAGCTCGGCACGTTCGCGGACGAGGTGACCCGCGTGGCGCGCGAGGTGGGCCTCGAGGGCCGGCTGGGCGGCCAGGCGGCGGTGCCCGGGGTCGCGGGGACGTGGCAGGACCTGACCCAGAACGTGAACCTCATGGCGAACAACCTCACCGAGCAGGTGCGGAACATCGCGGAGGTGGCGACGGCGGTGGCCCACGGCGACCTGACCAAGGAGATCGAGGTCGAGGCGCGGGGCGAGATCGCGGAGCTGAAGTCGACGATCAACACCATGGTGGATCAGCTCGGCACGTTCGCGGACGAGGTGACCCGCGTGGCGCGCGAGGTGGGCACCGAGGGCAAGCTGGGCGGTCAGGCCGAGGTGCAGGGGGTCGCGGGGATCTGGAAGGATCTCACCGACAACGTGAACACCATGGCCAACAACCTCACCGACCAGGTGCGGAACATCTCCGAGGTCGCGACCTCGGTGGCCCGCGGCGACCTCACGCGCAAGGTCACGGTGGAGGTGCAGGCGACCGAGCTGAAGTCGACGATCAACACCATGGTGATCAGCTCGACCGACGAGGTGACCCAGTGTGGCGCGCGGAGGTGTGGGGATCGAGGGCCGCCTGGGCGGTCAGGTGGTGGTGCCGGGGTGGGCGGGACCAAGGACCTCACCAGAACGAACACCATGGCCTCGAACCTCACCGACCAGGTGCGGAACATCGCGACCGTGGCCTCGGCGGTGGCCGCGGGCGACCTCACGCGCAAGATCACCGTGGCCGTCCAGGGCGAGATCCTCGAGCTCAAGAACACGATCAACACCATGGTGGATCAGCTGCGCGTGTTCGCCGCGGAGGTGACCCGCGTGGCGCGCGAGGTGGGCACCGAGGGCAAGCTCGGCGTGCAGGCCGACGTGCGCGGCGTGTCGGGGGTGTGGGAAGAGCTCACGAGCAACGTGAACACCATGTCCGCGAACCTCACCGACCAGGTGCGCGATATCGCGGTCGTGACCACCGGCGTGGCTACCGGCGACCTCACGCGCAAGATCACCGTGGAGGTCCAGGGCGAGATCCTCGAGCTCAAGAACACGATCAACACCATGGTGGACCAGCTCTCGACCTTCGGTGAGGAGGTGACCCGCGTGGCCCGCGAGGTGGGCAGCGAGGGCAAGCTCGGCGGTCAGGCTCAGGTCCAGGGCTCGGCCGGGCTGTGGAAGGAGCTGACCAAGAACGTGAACACCATGGCGCGCAACCTGACGAACCAGGTGCGCGACGTGGCGCAGGTGGCCACCGCGGTGGCCCAGGGCGACCTGACCCAGAAGATCACCGTGGAGGCGCGGGGCGAGATCCTCGAGCTCAAGAACACGGTGAACACCATGGTGGATCAGCTCGGCGACTTCGGCGACGAGGTGAGCCGCCTGGCGCGCGAGGTGGGCACCGAGGGCAAGCTCGGCGGCCAGGCCCACGTCAAGGGCGTGCGCGGGCTGTGGAAGGAGCTCACGGGCAACGTGAACACCATGGCCTCGAACCTCACGAACCAGGTGCGAGACATCGCCCAGGTGGCGACGGCGGTGGCCCAGGGTGACCTCACGCGCAAGATCACCGTGGACGCCCGGGGCGAGATCCTCGAGCTCAAGAACACGATCAACACCATGGTCGATCAGCTCTCGACCTTCGGTGAGGAGGTGACGCGCCTGGCGCGCGAGGTGGGCACCGAGGGCAAGCTCGGCGGCCAGGCCAAGATCCGCGGGGTCTCGGGGACCTGGAAGGACCTCACCGACAACGTGAACACCATGGCCTCGAACCTCACGAGCCAGGTGCGCGGGATCGCGCGAGTCGTGACCGCGATCTCCCAGGGCGACCTGACCCAGAAGCTGACCCTGGAGGCCGGCGGCGAGATCGCGGAGCTGGCCGAGACGATCAACACCATGACCGTGACCCTCAGCACCTTCGCCGCACAGGTGAGCGCCGTGGCGCGGGAGGTGGGGATCGAGGGCGAGCTGGGCGGTCAGGCCCGCGTGCCTGGGGCGTCGGGCACCTGGCGCGACCTGACGGACAACGTGAACGAGCTCGCCGGGAACCTCACCACCCAGGTGCGCGCGATCGGCGAGGTCGCGACCGCGGTGACCCGCGGCGACCTGACGCGGACGATCACGGTCGCGGCGGCGGGCGAGGTGGCCCAGCTCAAGGACACGATCAACCAAATGATCTCGGCGCTGAAGGACACGACCGAGAAGAACGAAGCCCAGAACTGGCTGAACGCCAGCCTGGCCAAGTTCAGCCGGCTGCTCCAGGGTCAGCGCGACCTCACGACCGTGGCCCGCACGATCTTGAGCGAGCTCCCGCCCCTGGTCGACTGCCAGCACGGCGTGTTCTACCTGGCCAACGAGCAGGGGGGCCAGCTCGAGGACCTGAGCCTGCTCTGCAGCTACGGCTACAAGGAGCGCCGCGGGCTGGCGAACACCTTCGAGCTGCGCGAGGGGCTGGTCGGGCAGTGCGCGTTCGAGCAGGAGCGGATCCTGCTGACCAACGTCTCCAGCGACTACATACAGATCAACTCCGGGCTGGGCGAGGCCCCCCCGCTGCAGATCGCGGTGCTCCCGATCCTGTTCCAGGGTCAGGTCAAGGCGGTGCTCGAGCTGGCGAGCTTCGAGCCCTTCGGCGAGCTGAAGCTGGCCTTCCTCGACCAGCTCGTGGAGACGGTCGGGATCGTGCTCTCCACGATCCAGGCCACCATGCGCACCGAGGAGCTGCTCAAGGAGTCCCAGGCGCTGTCCCGCGAGCTGCGCAGCCAGCAGGACGAGCTGCAGACGACCAACGCCGAGCTGGAGGAGAAGGCCGCGCTCCTCGCCCGCCAGAAGCGGGAGGTCGAGGACAAGAGCCTGGAGGTCGAGACCGCGAAAATGGCGCTGGAGGAGAAGGCCGAGCAGCTCGCGGTCACCTCGCGCTACAAGTCCGAGTTCCTCGCGAACATGTCCCACGAGCTGCGCACGCCGCTCAACAGCCTGCTGATCCTGTCCCAGCTGCTCTCGAACAACACCCAGGGCAACCTCTCGGACAAGCAGGTCGAGCAGGCGGCCACGATCACCGCCGCGGCCAACGACCTCCTGGCCCTGATCAACGACATCCTCGACCTCTCGCGGATCGAGGCCGGCAAGATGAGCGTCGAGGTCCGCGAAGCCGACGTGGCGCAGGTCTCCGCGCGCCTCGAGCGCGGGTTCCGCCAGTTGGCCCAGGACAAGGGGCTCCAGCTCGAGATCCGGGTCGAGGAGGACACCCCGCCCCAGCTCTACACCGACAGCAAGCGCCTGGAGCAGGTGCTCAAGAACCTGCTGGCCAACGCGATCAAGTTCACCCAGGAGGGGAAGGTCGCGCTGGTGGTGAAGGCGGCGACGGAGGGCTGGAGCCCGGAGCGGCGGGCGCTCGCCCGGGCCAAGCAGGTCGTCGCCTGGGAGGTGCACGACACCGGGATCGGGATCGCGGAGGAGAACCAGCGCAAGATCTTCGACGCCTTCCAGCAGGCCGACGGGGGGATCGACCGCCGCTTCGGCGGGACCGGGCTGGGGCTGGCGATCAGCCGCGAGATCGCGCTGCTCCTGGGCGGCACCTGACCGTGACCAGCCGGCTGGGGGAGGGCAGCGTGTTCACCCTGTTCGTCCCGGTGCGCGCCCACAACGGGAGCGAGGAGGGCACCGCCAGCTTCCGCCGCCCGACCCCCCGCGGGCTCTCGCGCTCCCACATGGAGCACCGGGTCGCCCCGCTCGCCGACGCCGAGCACCCGATCGCCGACGACCGCGACGAGCTGGCGGCGCTGGATCCGAGCGCCCACCGACCGCGGGTGGTGCTCGTGATCGAGGACGACCCGACCTTCAGCAAGATCCTGCTCGAGCAGGCGCGGGCCAGCGGGTTCCGGGGGCTGGTCACCGCCGACGGGCGTGAGGCGATCCGTCTGGCTCGGCTCTACCGCCCGACCGCGATCACCCTCGACCTGCTCCTGCCCAACACCTCCGGCTGGGCCGTGCTGGACGAGCTCAAGCACGACCCCGAGCTGTCCACGATCCCCGTGCACGTGATCTCGGTCGAGGACGCCGGCGAGCGCGGGCGGATCGCGGGGGCGCTGACCGTGCTCCAGAAGCCCGTGCAGCACTCCGCGCTGGAGGCGGCCTTCGCCTCCATGAAGGCCTTCATGGACCGGCCGCTGCAGCGGCTGCTGGTGATCGAGGACGACCAGGACATGCGCGACGCCCTGCGGGGCCTGCTCGACGGCGCGGACGTGAAGCTGACCGTGGTCGACGACGGCGAGTCGGCGCAGGCCGCGCTGGAGGAGGCGGACTACGACTGCGTGGTGGTCGACCTGGGGCTCCCGGGGCTGGGCGGGGTGGAGCTGGTGCGCGCGCTGCACGGCGAGCACCCGGTGCTCCCGATCGTGGTCTACACCGGGCGCGACCTCAGCGACGAGGAGTCCGACGCGCTCAAGGAGCTGGCCCGGACCGTGGTCCAGAAGGACCAGCACGGGCCCCGGCGCCTGTTCGCCGCGACCTCGCGCTACATGCACCGCTCGTCGGAGGGCTGGAGCGACGAGCAGCGCGCGCTCCTGCGCCAGGGCGACGACGGCGCGCTCGCCGGGCGCACGGTGCTCGTGGTCGACGACGACATGCGCAACGTCTACGCGCTGACCTCGATGCTCGAGCCGGCGGGGGTCAGCGTGCTGTTCGCGGAGAACGGGCGCGAGGCGCTGGAGGTGCTCGACGCGGAGCCCGGGGTGGAGCTGGTGGTCATGGACGTCATGATGCCCGAGATGGACGGGCTGGAGGCGACGCGGCGGCTGCGGCGCGACGAGCGCTTCGCCGAGCTGCCGGTGATCGCGCTCACGGCCAAGGCCATGCAGGGCGACCGTGAGGCCTGCCTCGAGGCGGGGGCCACGGAGTACGTGACCAAGCCCGTGGACTCGGGGCACCTCTTGAGCCTGCTGCGGGTGTATCTCAATGCCAGATGATGAGTGACCGAACCCATTGATCATGCGGCGCTTGCGACCTGTTTTGTGGGATAGCTTTTTGACCTCGCTTTGACCGCTCGGGGGTACCAGCGGCGGTCTCGTTTGGGGAGCACGTATCCCGACAGTTGAGTCAGCATGGGTGAGACCGGACTCCCACGGACGTATGCACGGCGAATGGCGTGGAGGCAGTCCGTGAAGCTGAGATCGGTTGGGACGAGCTTCCTGCGGTGGGCCGCCTCGGCCATGCGCTGACGGAGCATGTTGTAGGCGAGCAGGAGCGCGTAGGCCTCTTGCAGGACTCGCCTCGGTCGCTTGCTTCGGAACTCGACCTTGCGATTCGTCAGCGTGCTCTTGATCTCACGGAAGGCGAACTCCACTTCCCAGCGTCTGAGATACAGCTGGGCGGTTTCCCACCATGGAAAGGCCTCGTGGTCCACGAGATTGGTCAGAAGCTCGACGTGACGAGTCTTGGGCGCATTGCGCTGGGCCAGAGGCAGGGTCTGCTTTCTCGCCCTGCGCTTGCGCTTGGACTTCCGCTTCATGCGCTGCTTCGGCACCGTCCACTTGATCCGGCGCAGCGAGATCGGCTCGGCACCAGCCTTGGGGGAATATGAGTTCGGGACGGGAAACTCCACCAGCCGGTCATTGCGGCCTGACAGCACCTCTCGGGTGATCGGCTTCACGGTGTTCTTCCCGGTCTTGAGCCGGACGACGAAGGGGATCTCCCTCGCCGCCAGAGTCCGCAACCAGTCGTAAGAACAGAATCCTCTGTCCATGAGGATCACTGTGTTCTGGGGGAGCCGGTCGAGAAGGTGGTTCTTCGCCAGCGAGAGTTCACCGCTGCCAGGTCCCTTGTAGGGTCCAAATGTGGCTGCCAGTACGGTGTGGTCGAAGACGTCGACGAGGCAGAGGCAACGGATCATGGGATACCCAGCAGGCTTCCGGCCTCCAGGGCGTCCGAAGGCCGCCTCGTTCTCGGGAGAGTCAGGCGTCCGAAAGGTGGTTGCGTCTAGGGCCGCCACCCTGAGGTCCTGTAGCCAGCGCGCGCCGCCGTCCAGTCCAGAAGCGTGCTCGAAGAAGGCATGCCGCAAAGGTTCCCAACCGAGTCGATCACGAGCTGCGGTGATTGACGAGGGTTTGGGCAGCACTCCTCTCCAATTCGCGGGAGCCCCCACGATCTCGACTAGTTCTTCCAGGACGGCAGTAATGCTCCGGTCGGGACGCAGCGCCATGGCCAGAACGAGCTGGACGACAAGCATGCGGGGTAGCTTGCCTCCATGCCGCTCTCGTCTGCCGCTGGTAACGACCGCTTGCAGAAGAGTCCGAGAAAACGCCTCTAGAAACGCGTTGGTGAGAGTCTGAACCATAAAGCGCGCCTTGCCACCGCCGCTGACGGAAAGGGTCGCTACACTGCGAGAGGTCCGACAGCCGCTGCGTTTTGGGTTGGTTAGCGCTTCCAGAATGACAGAGCAGTCGGACCACTCCATGTACAGACGCGTAAACCACACCCCGCACACCGCTTGCGCGATTCGCCTCCTGGCATTGGGGTGTATCTGGAGGACGCGTGAGCGCAGACGACCCTGGGTCCCCCTACCGTCCGCGGGTGCTCGTCGTCGACGACCACGAGCCCACGCGCCTGGCGCTGCAGGCCCTGCTCGACGGCCCCGACCGGGACGTCGTGACCGTGGGCTCGGGCTCCGCGGCCCTGCGGGAGCTCCTGCGCGCCGAGTTCGCGGTGGTGCTCCTCGACGTGCGCATGCCCGGCGGCCTGGACGGCTTCGAGACCGCCAAGCTGATCCGCGGGCGCGAGCGCACCCGGGACACGCCGATCATCTTCGTCACCGGCCAGGCCTCGGACGTGGAGCAGATCGAGGCCGCCTACGAGACCGGCGCGGTGGACATGGTGTGGAAGCCGATCCAGCCCGGGATCGTGCGCCAGAAGGTGAACGTCTTCGTCGAGCTCCAGGAGAAGAACCTCACCGTGCAGAGCATGGCCGCCGAGCTCGAGCGCTCCCGCGACAACCTGGCGGTGGCCCTGGAGTCGGCGGACGGGCTGGTCGTGGTCGATTGCGCGCGGCGCCTGCTCTACAGCAACCCCGCCGCCGACGCGCTGTTCGCGCGCCACGACCCCGAGGCGCCGCTGCCCGACGGCGTCTCCCCCAGCCCCGGGCGCCAGGACGTGGAGCTCGAGGACGGGCGGGTGGTCGAGCTGAACACGGTGGAGGTCGACTGGGGCGGGCCCGCGCTGCTCTCGACCGTGCGCGACATGACCTACCGCAAGCACATGGAGGCCGAGCTCACCCTGCGCAACGAGGAGCTCGAGACCCTGTTCCGCGTGATCGGGCACGACCTGAGCGCGCCCCTGCGCCACGTGCAGAACCTGAGCGACATGGTCCTCGCCGACTACGGCGACCTGCTGCCCCCCGACGGGCGCGAGCTGCTGGAGAAGGTGCACGAGTCCGGCGAGCGCCTGCACCGTCTGCTGGCAGACCTCGTGGTCCTGGCTCAGGCGCGGGCGACCCGCACCGGCGCGGGCTGCGACCCCACGGACGTGCTCGAGGGCGTGCTCTCGGACCTGCAGCTCCAGATCGAGTCCAGCGGGGCGCGGGTCGAGGTCCGCGAGCTGCCGGAGCGTCTGCCCCTCGACCGCCGCTGGGCGCGGCAGGTGCTCTCGAACCTGATCGGCAACGCGCTGAAATACACCAAGGACGACGCCAGCCCCGAGGTCGAGGTCGACGCCTGGAGCGACCAGGCCCAGGTCGGGCTCGTCGTTCGTGACCGCGGCCCCGGGGTGCCCGAGAACCTGCGCGAGGGGATCTTCCAGCTCTTCCGCCGCGGGACCACCGAGAAGTCCGGCACCGGCGCGGGGCTGGCGATCGTGCGCCAGGTCGCCAAGCGCTACGGCGGCAGCGCCTGGGTCGAGCCGCGCCAGGGCGGGGGCAGCGAGTTCGTGGTGGCGTTCGGGGCGCAGAAGGCGTCGAACGGGGTGAGCTGAGGCTCCGCTGAGGCGGGGGCGCGCCGTTTGGAGCTCCGCCCGCGCGGGGCCGCTGCGTCCGCGACGATCAGCCGCTCGGTCGCGGGCGAGAGCACGGCGCCCTTCATGTCCAAAGCGGGAAGATGCTCTTCACCGCAAAGGGCGCAAAGGACGCAAAGGACGCAAAGGTCGGCTACACAGAAGCTTGCGGCGAGAGCCCTGAGAGCTGTCAGATATGTGCCCGGTCTAAATCGTCAGGCATGTGCCCGGTCTAAATCGTCAGGCATGTGCCCGGTTGCACACAGGCACGGGTGGCAAGGACGGAGGGATTCTCCGCCCGACCTGGATCTGGCAGCCTTTGCGCTCCTTTGCGTCCTTTGCGCCCTTTGCGGTTCAAGAGCATCTTCCCGCTCCGGTACTAAGGGAGCCGTCCGTTCGCGCTGCGCTGCCGCGTCCGTGGCCCAGCACCGCTGGCCTACGGCTTGCCTCCGAGTGGCAGGGCTCGGTGTCTCTCGCCCACGGTCGGCGAGCGGGCCTCGAGCCAGCGGAGCTCGGTGGTTCGATCTCGTCGGGTGGGCGCGGATCCGCAGGGGGGATTCGCGCCGGCAAGGGAGAATTCTTACCACCGAGCTCCGCTGCTGAGGAAACGCCTCCCTGACGCGGCACCCAGAGACACCGAAGACACCGAGTCCCGCTGAGACAGGCCGTCACGCCTGCCCGTGGGCAAGAGACACCGAGCTTCGCTTGGACCTCGCGCTGCGGGTCGCCGGAAGAGGGAGGCAGGGTCGAGCTTCGCTCGGTTCAGGCCCGGAGCGCCTCGGCGGTGGCGCCCTCGCGGAGGGCGGCGGGGGGGCCTTGGGCGACGAGCTGCCCACCCGCGGGGCCGCCGCCGGGGCCGAGGTCCAGGACCTCGTCCGCGGCGCGGAGGAGCGAGAGCCGGTGCACGGTGGCCAGGACCAGGTCGCCCTGGGCGCCCAGCTCGCGGAACAGCTCCGCCAGGCGGCGCAGGTCGTCCTCGTGCAGCCCGAGGCCCGGCTCCTCCAGGAGGTAGAGGGTCGGGCTCTGGGGCGCGCGCAGCCCGGCGGCGAGGAGCAGGCGCTGGCGCTCGCCCCCCGAGAGCTCGGCGGTGGGGCGACCCAGGCTCAGGTGGCCGAGGGCCACGCGCTCGAGGGCCTCGGTCGCGGCGAGGAGCGGGCGGGCCTTCGTGGGCAGCCTCGCGGCGGAGAGCAGCGGGCGCAGGGCCTGGGCCGGGAGGGCGAGCACGTCGGCCACGGTGCGCTCGGCCCAGCGCACCTCGAGCACCTCGGGGCGGTAGCGCGCGCCGGCGCAGGCCGGGCAGGGGAGCGCCAGGTCCTGGAGCCCGTCGAGGACCACGGTCTCGCGGCCGCTGCCGTTGCAGGTCGGGCAGCGCCCGGCGGGGCTGTTGAAGGAGAACGCCCGGGCGGGGAGCGGGCTCCCCGCCTGCTTGGCCGCGGCGCCGAACAACGCGCTGAGCGCCTGGGCCAGGTCCAGCGCGCCGAGCACGCTCGGGCTCTGGCTCGGGGCCCGGGCCGAGCGCACGGCGACGAACCGCTCGAAGCCGCGGAGCGCGCGGCAGCCCCGGGGGGCGCCGGCCTCGAGGCTGGCGCCGATCGCGGCGAACACGAGGCTGCTCTTGCCCGCGCCGGAGACGCCGCTGACCGCTACGAAGCCCGACGCGGGCAGGCTCAGGTCCAGGTCGCGCAGGGTGTGCGCCGACGCGCCCTCGACCTCCAGGCGCTCGGCGGCGGGCGGCGCGCTCGAGGGGGGCGCGGACGCGCGCAGCGCGCGGGCGGTGAGGGTCTCGCCCGCGAGCACGTCGGCGGCCGGGCCCTGGGCCACGAGTCGGCCGCCGGCGGGGCCGGCGCCGGGGCCGAGCTCGACCAGCCACTGCGCGGCGCGCAGGAGCGTCGGGCGGTGGGAGACCACGACGCAGGTGTTCCCCGCGGCCTGCCAGGCCTCGAGGGCGGCGACCAGGGCCCGCAGGTCCCGGGCGTGGAGCCCGCTCCCGGGCTCGTCGAGCACGAGGGTCACCCCGGTCAGCTCGGCCCGGAGCACGCTCGCCAGGCGCACGCGCTGGAGCTCGCCGTCGGAGAGGGTCGGGCTGCGGCGGGCGAGGCTCAGGTGCCCGAGGCCCAGGCCCACGAGGTCCTCGATCCGCGCCTGGAGCTCGGGGCGGAGCGCGTCGAGGGCTGCCCGGGCCTCGGGGTCGGGTCCGGCGAGGGCGGCGAGCGCCGGGCCCAGCTCGACCAGGGGCAGCTCCAGCAGGGCCGGGAGCGTCGACCCGCCGAGGTCGGTCTCCCGGGGCGCCGGGGCGAGGCGCGCGCCCTGGCAGGCGGGGCAGGGCGCCTCGACGAGCGGCGCGGCCCAGGCCGCGCCGTGCTTGCGCCCGGCGCGCTTGCGCGCCTCGGCCTCGACCAGCGCGCAGAGTCCGTCCCACGCGCTCCGGAAGCTGTGTTCGCCCTCCCGCGCCCCGCGCTTGAAGGCCCAGGCGACCTCGAACACCGCGTCCCCCGCGCCGCGGAGCGCGACCTCCTGGGCGCGAGCGGGCAGCGCGCTCCAGGGCTGGCGCAGGTCCACCTCGGGGAGCGCCGCGGCGAGGGTCGCCAGCGTCTTCCCGTCGGGCTCGCCGAAGAACTCGCCGGGCTTGCTCCCGTCCATGGCGCCGGCGTAGAGCGAGCGCTCGGGGTGCTGGATCAGGCGCGCCGGGTCGCAGCGCGCGACCGTGCCCTGACCCTCGCAGGCGGGGCACGCACCCCACACTTGGTCGGGGGAGAAGTGGGCCGCGCTGAGCCCGGTGGGCGCGCCGTCGCGGCGGCCGGCGCGCGAGGCCAGGAGCCGGAGCAGCGGGCCGAGGCCGGACTGGGTCCCGACCGTCGAGCGCCGCCCGCCCCGCGCGCCCGGGGTGCGCTGGTCGAGGGCCAGGGTCGGGGTCAGCCCGCGGGCGGCGTCGAGGACGGGGCGCGGGAGCCGCTCGAGCTGGCGCCGGACCTGGAACGGGAGGCTCTCGGCGAAGCGGCGCTGGGCCTCGGCGGCGAGGGTCGCGAAGGCCAGGGACGACTTGCCGCTGCCCGAGACCCCGGCGATCACCGAGAGCGCGCCGTGGGGCAGGCGCACGTCGACCCCCTGCAGGGAGTGGGTGCGGACCCCCGCGAGCTCGATCGCAGCGGGGCCGCGGGCCGCCGGGCGCGGGGCCGCGACCTGGGACAGCGGCGCGAGGGCGAGGGGCCCCGTCTCCCGCGTGGCGACCCCGGCCTCGAGCCGCACCCGGCGGTCGGCGGCCGCCCACAGGTGGCGGTGGTGCGAGATCGCGAGCACGGTGTGCCCCGCCGCGACCAGCGCGTCCAGGGCGGCGACGAGGCGGGCGACGTCCAGCGGGTGCAGCCCGCGGTCGGGCTCGTCGAGGAGCACCAGCTCCGGCGACCCCTGGCCGCGCCCGCAGCTCGCGACGAGGGTCGCGAGCTTGACCCGCTGGGCCTCGCCGCGGCTGAGGGAGGTCGAGGACTGCCCGAGCGCGAGGTGCTCGAGGCCCAGGTCGCACAGCGCCTGGCAGGTCGCCGCGATCGGCGGGTCCTCGGCGAAGGCGGCGAGCGCCTGCTTGGCGGTCAGGCGCAGCACGTCCGCGACCGAGCGCCCGTCGAGCCGGACCTCGAGGGTCTCCGGCGCGTAGCGCCCGCCGCCGCAGGCGCTGCAGGTGCGCTCCACGTCCTGCAGCAGGTGCAGGGTCAGGCGCTCGACCCCCAGGCCCTCGCAGGTCGCGCAGCGCCCGGCGGCGGTGTTGTAGGAGAAGCGGCTCGCGCCCCAGCCGCGGGCCTTGGCCTCCGGCGTGTCGGCGAAGCGCTTGCGGATCAGGTCGAAGGCGCCGGTCCAGGTCGCGGGCGTGCTGCGCGGGGTCCGCCCCAGCGGGCTCGCGTCCAGGGCGCGCACGACGAGGTCGGGCGGCGCGCCCTCGAGGGCGGCGTAGGCGCCGCCGGCGCGGCCCTGGAGCGCCGGGAGCAGGGTCCCGAACACGAGCGAGCTCTTGCCCGCGCCCGACGGGCCGAGGACCACCGTGAGCACGCCGAGCTCGACCGTGAGCTCCGCCTGCTGCAGCCCGTGCAGGGTGGCCCCGCGCAGGGTCAGCGCGCCCTGGCCCGTGCGAGGCGCCCGCGGCGCTGGCGGCGTCCCCAGCGGATCGGGGGGCGGGGGCCCGGCGTGGGTGATCCGCCCGCCCTCGGGCCCCGCGCCGGGACCGAGGGCCACGAGGTGCTCGGCGTGGCGCACGAAGTCCGGATCGTGCTCGACGACGACGAGGGTGTTTCCCTGGGCGCGGAAGGCCTCGAACACCGCGCGCAGGCCCGCCTGCTCGCCGGGGTAGAGCCCGAGGGTCGGCTCGTCCATGGCGATCAACTGCCCGCTCAGGTCCGCGCCGAGCTGGGCCACGAGCCCCAGGCGCTGGCCTTCGCCCCCCGACAGGCTCGTGCTCTCTCGGGCCAGGCTCAGGTGCCCCAGCCCCAGCTCGAGCATGCGCTCGAGGCGCAGCTCGACCGACGGGCGCAGGGCCTCCCACACCGGGCTCGCGGGGAGCGCGGCCAGGGCCGGGGCCAACGCGCGGGCGGGGAGCGCGGCCAGCTCGACCAGGGTTCGCCCGCCCAGGCGCGCCTCGCGTCCGACGCGCCCCAGGCGCGTGCCCGCGCAGGCCTGGCAGGGGACCGAGCGCACGTAGCGCAGCACGTTCGGGTTGCGGTTGCGTCCGAGGGTCTCCTCGATCACCGGGATCAGCCCGCGGTAGTAGCCCTCCTCTCGCGGGCGCGCCGTGATCCCCTCCCAGCGCAGCCGCGACTCGAGGCTGTGCTTGCCGAAGGGGACCTTGAGCGCCTGCGTCCCGTAGAGGATCACCTCGCGCTGAGCGTCGCTGAGGCGCTCCCAGGGCGTGTCCACGTCGAAGCCGTGGGCGCGGCAGATCCGGTCCATGACCTCCAGGGTCACCTGGGAGTAGACCGTGTAGCCGTTCTTGAGGGTCGGGGCGAGGGCGCCGTCGCGGATCGAGCGCGTCGGGTCCTGGACCAGGAGCGCGGGGTCGACCTCGTCCTCGACCCCGAGCCCGGCGCAGGCGGGGCACGCGCCCTCGGGGCGGTTGAAGCTGAAGCAGGCCAGGCTCAGCGGCTCGCCCTGGGGGTCCTCGGCCGCGCGGGCGAAGAGCAGGCGCAGCAGGTCCAGGAGCCCGGAGCGGGTGCCGACCGTCGAGCGCGGGTGCGGGCTGAGGGTCCGGTTGCCGATCGCGACCGGCGCCGGCAGCCCGCGCACCGCCTCCGCGTCGGCGCGCCCGAGCTTGCCCAGGAACTGCCGCGCTCGGGGCGAGAGCGCGCCCAGGAAGCGCACCTGCCCCTCGCGCACCAGGGTGTCGAACACGAGCGAGGTCTTGCCCGAGCCCGAGGGCCCGGTGACCGCGGTCCAGCGCCCGAGGGGCAGCTCGAGGTCGAGGCCGTGGAGGTTGCGCTCCCGGGCGCCCCGGACCGAGATCGCGCGCGGCGCGTGGCTCACTCGCCGAGGGCGGCGAAGCGCTCGGCGGCGCGGGCCTGGCCGAGGGTGATCATGCAGTCGAGCACGCGCTCGCGCGGCGGGATCGCGTTGCCCGTGCCCATGAGCTGCGCGCTGGCCACGATCCCCTGCTTGGGGTCCCACCCCAGGGCGTAGGGGCGCGTCGCGTTCTTGCGGTTGAGCTCCTCGAGCAGGGCCTCGACGGTGGGGGCGTGGCGGCCGTGCTTCACCGCGTCGCTCTCCTGGGCCGGCGGGTGCCAGGCGCGGATCAGGAGCGTGGCCAGGAGGTCCTCCCGCGGGCTGAGCATGACCGGGTCGTCGCCGCTGCCGTCGACGAACACCGCGAGCTGGTTGCCCTCGCGCTCGGGGCCCAGGTCGGCGAGCTGCTCCTCCAGCGCCTCCAGCGCGCGGCCGCCTGCCAGGGCGCGCTTCTCGCGCAGGAACGCCAGGGCCTCGTGCCAGGGCACGCCCTCCTGCACCGAGCGCAGGGGCTGGAAGATCTCGGACCAGCCCTCGCAGAGCCGGTTCAGGTTCGCGATCAGCTCGGCGCGCAGGATCGGCTCGGGGCCCTCGTGCAGGAACAGCTCGCGCCGGAAGCGCAGGCGGTCGCCGGTGACGAGGCAGCGCAGGCCGCGGGAGAAGTAGGTCACGGCGTTGCTCGCCATGAGCAGGTTCACCCGGCCGCTGGGCTCACCGTAGAGGTGCTCGGGGTCGATCACGACCCGCTGCTCGAGGAACGCGAAGCGCGCGTCGGCGTCGTTGACGAGGAACGAGTAGCCCACCTCGCCGTACTCGAACTTGAGCTCGTTGGCCCGCCGCGCGCAGCCGGTGGCGATCGGGTCGAGGAGCACCTCGACGTGGTCGAGCAGGGTGCGCATGGACGCGCTCAGCGGCCGCGGCTTGTTGCGCGTGGTCGAGCGGGTCTCCTCCTCGCGCCGGACCTCGGCGCTGGGGCGCGGCGTGCGCGCGGACTCGCTCGCGCGGGGGATCCGCGCGGACTCGGCGGGGCGCGGGGTGCGCGCCGAGAGCGGGGGCGGGGGCTGGGGCCGGCGGCGCGCGAGCATGCGCCGGGTCGGCGGCGGGGGGCGCTTGACGGCGCCGGTGGGGCGCGGCGGACGAGCCGGGCGCCGGGTGGGCGGGGGCGGCGGGCTGCGGCGCCGGGTCTCCGGGCGCGGGGGCGCCGGCCTGCGGGTCTGGTTCTGGGCCCGCGGGAGGCTCAACGCCACGCGGAACCCGACGTGGCCCTCCTTGGCGTCCTTGGGCAGGGTCTCGTGGGCGCCGACCGCGCAGGCGTCGGGCTCGCTCTGGAACGAGCCGCCGAAGGCCTGGGCCTCGGGGAACTCGAGGGCGGCCCACACCCACTCGGCCACGTTGCCCGCCAGGTCCAGCACGCCGAAGGGCGAGGCTCCCGCGGGGAAGCTGCCCACCGGCGCGCTGCGGCGACGTCCGTGGCGCGGGTGCCCGGCCCAGTTGCAGCGGGTCGAGCTGGGCTCCTCGGCGCCCCAGGGGTAGGGCTGCTGGGGCTCCGGCTGGGCGGCGTAGCGCCACTCCAGGTCGCGGCACAGGCGCAGCCCGGCCCAGGCGCAGTAGGCCTCGGCGTCCTCGTAGCTCACGTTGTGCACGGGGTGGTTGTCGTCGACCGGGTAGCGGGCGGGGGCCAGCTCGCGCGTGGTCACCTCGCAGAAGTGCCGGTACTGACCCCAGGTCACGGGGTACTTGCCCATGAAGAAGCCGGAGACCCGCAGGGTGCCGGTGGGGCCGGTCAGGCCGCCGCCCGGGACCCACACCAGGACCGAGCTGTCCTTCTCGTTGAGGAAGGTCGAGTTCTCCGCCGAGACCTGGCGCACGCCCGGGGGCGGCTCGGGCAGGGCCTCGGGGCGCGGAATGCGATCGCTGCGCTGAGGGCTCCCGGAGCTGCTCGCCGCGTCGAGGCGGTCGCTGAACACGTGTGCCTCCCCCAGGCGCTGCTCCGGCTCGAGGCAGAGGGCCTCGGCGCAGAGCTGATCCAGCTCAATTGGAACATGGCCGACCTGGGAAGGGCGAGGCGGCGGGCGCTGACCGCTGCGGACCTGGGTCTGCTGGTCCAGGACCTCGCTCAACGAGCCGCGGAACGGGGGCTGGTCGACCAGGGCCTCGAACAGCATGGCCCCCAGCGCGTAGAGGTCGGCGCGGTGGTCGACGTAGGTCGCGCGCACCTGCTCCGGGGCCAGGTAGTGCGGGTGGTCGAGCACCGCCTCCCAGGCGTCCAAGGACCCTTCCCCGCTCTCCAGGGCGTCCCCGTGGAGCCGGGCCAGGCCGAACTCTCCCAGGAGCACGTCGCCCTCGGGGCTGACCCAGAACGCGTCCGGGCGCAGCGAGCGGTGCACGATCCCCAGGCGGTGCAGCTCGGAGACCCGGCGCGCGGCGTGGACCAGGCGCGCGAGGCGCTGCTCGCGGCCGCCGTCCTTGAGCTCCAGCGGGCACGCGCCATCCACCCAGTCGTGGACGACCCACACCCCCTGATCGGGGAACACCCCCGCGGCGTGGGCCTGGAGGAAGCCGGCGCTGCGCCGGCCGAAGTAGCGCGAGACCTCGACCGCCCGGCGCGCGCGGACCTGGGCTTCGGCGGCGTCCTTGCTCGACGGGTACTCGACCGCCAGCGCCCGCGGGGCGTGGGTCTCCTCGTCGAGCACGCGATACAGCTCGCCCTGCTCGCGGCGCAGCACGAGTCCTTCGACCCGGTAGCGCTCGCCGATCCGCTCCCCCACCTCGAAGCTCACGAATCCAGGTTACTTGGGGCCCCTGTCCAGGACCACGGGGGCCAGAGGCTCCGTCCGGCCGGCCTCGAACCCACCCGCGGGGCGGTCTCCCGCAGAGGCTACAATCCCGCCCGCGAGCGGAGGCGCCATGAACCACGAAGAGATCCTGATCCTCGACCTGGGGTCCCAGTACACCCAGTTGATCGCGCGCCGAGTGCGGGAGATCGGGGTGTTCTCGGAGATCCTGCGCCACGACACCTCGGCCGCCGAGCTCCGCGCTCGCGCCCCCAAGGGCTTGGTGCTCTCCGGGGGGCCGAGCTCGGTCTACGACCACGAGGCGCCGACGGTCGACCCCGAGCTGTTCGAGCTGGGGATCCCGGTGCTCGGGATCTGCTACGGGCAGCAGCTCCTGGTCGAGCACTTCGGCGGCCGGGTGCAGGCCGCCCCCGAGCGCGAGTACGGGCGGGCCGAGCTCACCCTGGACGCCTCCTGCGCGCTGTTCAGCGGGCTGGGGGAGCGCACGCGGGTGTGGATGTCCCACGGCGACCGGGTCGACCTGCTGGCCGAGGGCCTGCACTCGGTGGCCAGCACGCCCTCGGCGCCCTACGCCGGGGTCCAGATCGGCCAGCGCCCGCTCTACGGCGTGCAGTTCCACCCCGAGGTCAAGCACACCGACGAGGGCGTCACGATCCTCCACAACTTCGTGCGCGGGGTGTGCGGCTGCACCGAGGCCTGGAAGGTCCACGACTTCTGCCAGCAGGCGATCGCGCAGATCCGCGAGCAGGTCCAGCAGGGCACCGTGGTCTGCGGCCTGTCGGGCGGCGTCGACTCCGCGGTCACCGCGGCGCTGGTCGACGAAGCGATCGGCGCGCGCCTGACGTGCATCTTCGTGGACAACGGGCTCCTGCGGAAGGACGAGCTGGAGGAGGTCGAGGCCGCGTTCCGCCCACGCTTCGGCGACCGGCTGCGGGTGGTGCGCGCCGGCGAGCGCTTCCTGAGCCAGCTCGCGGGGGTCACCGACCCCGAGCTCAAGCGCAAGCGGATCGGCCACGAGTTCATCTCCGTGTTCAAGGACGCGGTCTCGGACATTCCCGACGCGCACTACCTGGCCCAGGGCACGCTCTACCCCGACGTGATCGAGAGCCTCTCGCCCCACGGCGGGCCCTCGGTCACGATCAAGTCCCACCACAACGTGGGCGGGCTCCCGGAGGAGCTGGGCTTCGAGCTGGTCGAGCCCCTGCGCCAGCTGTTCAAGGACGAGGTCCGCGAGCTCGGCGCCGAGCTGGGGCTGCCCCAGGCCCTGATCAACCGCCAGCCGTTCCCGGGCCCCGGGCTCGCGGTGCGGATCCCGGGCGAGGTCACCGCCGAGCGCCTGGCCGTGCTGCGCGAGGCCGACGCGATCGTGCGCTACGAGCTCGAGACCACCGGCGCCAACGAGGGGGTGTGGCAGTATTTCTGCGTGCTGCTCCCGGTGTCCTCGGTCGGCGTCATGGGCGACCAGCGCACCTACGAGGACACCTGCGTGGTCCGCGCGGTGGAGTCGACCGACGGCATGACCGCCGACTGGGCGCGGATCGACCCCGAGGTCCTGGCCACGATCTCCAACCGGATCATCAACGAGGTCCGCGGGATCAACCGGGTGTGCTACGACATCTCCAGCAAGCCGCCCGCGACGATCGAATGGGAGTAGCGTAGGGTCGCCGCAGACCGGCACAGGAGGCAAGCCGTGAACGTTCGTCCCACCCACGCCGTGGTCGCCCTCTCCGTCGCGTTCTGGATCGGGCTCGCAGCCAGCGGGTGCCCGACCTCGACGGTCCCCGGCGCCCCGGCCGCCAAGGCCCAGGACACCCCCTCGCGCCGGCTGAACGTCGGCGAGCAGAACACGATCGAGATCTTCCGCCGCGCGGCGCCCGCGGTCGTGTTCATTTCGACCAGCGTCCAGCGCCGCGACCCCTGGCGCCGCAACGTGCTCGAGGTGCCCCAGGGCTCGGGCACGGGCTTCGTGTGGGACGACCAGGGCCACGTGGTCACGAACTTCCACGTGGTCGAGGGCGCGAGCCACGTCGACGTGCGCTTCCAGGACGGCCAGACCCTCGGCGCCCAGGTCGTGGGCGTGGCCCCCAGCAAGGACCTGGCGCTCTTGAAGGTCGAGCGCAACACGGACCCCCTCGAGGTCGGCAGCTCCCACGACCTCCTCGTCGGGCAGTCGGTGCTCGCGATCGGGAACCCTTTTGGCCTGGATCAGACCCTGACCGCGGGGATCGTGAGCGCGCTCGGGCGCGAGACCCGCTCCCCCGAGGGGCGGGTGATCGAGGACGTGATCCAGACCGACGCCGCGATCAACCCCGGCAACTCGGGCGGCCCCCTGCTCGACAGCCAGGGCAAGGTGATCGGGATCAACACCGCGATCTACAGCCGCACCGGCAGCTCCGCCGGGATCGGCTTCGCGGTGCCGATCGACACGGTCAAGCGCTGCGTGGCCCAGCTCCTCAAGTTCGGCCGGATCGTGCGCCCGACGCTGGGGGTCCAGCTCGCGCGCCCCGACGTCGCCCAGCAGCTCGGGGTGACCCGCGGGCTCCTGATCGTGACCGTGGTCCCCGAGAGCGGCGCCGCCAAGGCCGGCCTGCGCCGCTCCGAGCAGAACGGGCGCGAGATCGTGCTCGGCGACGTGCTGCTCAGCCTCAACGGCCGCCCGCTGCTGCGGGTGGACGACCTGCTGAACGAGCTCGAGAAGCACGCCGCCGGCGAGTCGGTCTCGGTGGGGATCCTCCGCGGCCAGGACGAGCTCGAGCTCACGATCGAGCTCAGCGCCGCCGCGGAGTAGTCGGTCGCCCTGCCGCCTAGCAGCCCGTTGAACTGCGCTCCGGCAAGGCGCGAGGAGCGACGCGACGTCCGCATCGTGAGCGACGAGCAACACAGTCGTCCGGGGTTGCGAAGCAACTCCTGACGATCGAGGGGGTCGGCGAAGCCGACCCCCGAAGACCGGGGCGCAGTTCAACGGGCTGCTAGGGGGTGGGGTCGGTCCCCGTGAGCACCTGCAGGTCGCTCCAGGCGAGCATGACCTGCCGCAGGGAGTCGAGGTAGTCGAGCTGCAGCGCCGCCCAGTCCCGCCGGATCGGGAGCAGCTCGACCAGGCTCGCGTCCCCGGCGGCGAAGCGGGCCTCGGCGCTCGCGAGCACCGTGTCCGCCTGGACCAGCAGGTCGTCCCGCAGGACCTCGACCGCGCGCAGGAGCTGCGCCAGCCGCGCGTGGGTCGCGCGCAGCTCCTGGAGGAGCTCGGTGCGCGTGGCGCGGGCCCGCGCCGAGGCCGCGAGGCGCCCGGCGAGGGCGCTGCGCACGTTGCCCTGGTTGCGGTCGAAGAGCCCCAGGGGGATCCCCACGCCGACGTCGAAGGCGTGCTGATCGCTCTCCTCCAGGCGGCGGTAGAACATGTCCAGGCTCACGTCGGGCACGCGCTGGGCCTTTGCCAGCTCGACCCGCGCCTCGGAGAGCGCGACCTCGGCGTCGGCGGCGGCGACCCGGGGGTTCTGCTCCAGGCTCCGCACCAGGGCGTCCAGGTCCGGGAGCGCGAGGGCGGTCTCCAGCTCGCCGGTCACGGACGTGACCTGGAGCTCGGGGTCGCCGACCGCGGCGGCGAGGCTCAGCGCGGCCTGCCGCCGCTGCGCCTCGACTCGCCCCAGCTCCAGCCGGGCGCGGGTAGCCTCCATGCGCCCCCGCGCGAGCTCGGCGGGGATCGTGTCCCCGGCCTCGACCCGCGCGCTCAAGAGCTCCTCCGCGCGCTCGGCGAGGTCGAGGGTCCGGCGCTGGACCTCCGCCGCGCGCTCGAGGGAGAGCGCGGTGGCGAAGGCGCCGCGCACCCGGCGCTGGACCTCGCGGCGGGTGACCGCGAGCTCCTGGGTGCGCTGCTCGACCTCCCGCGCCGCGGCGTCCTCTGCCGCGCCGACGCGCCCGCTCAGCGGGAGCTGGAAGCTGAGGCCGGCCACGTACTCGGCGGAGTCGCGGGTGCTCCCGCTGCTCCAGGGCGCGTTCTCCATGCGCAGCACGAGGGTCGGGTTGGGGAACAGCCCGGCCTGCTCGAGCTGGCCTTCGGCCGCCGCGACGTAGGCGCGGAACTCGGCCAGCTCGGGGTGCCGGGCGTCGGCCGCGGCCAGGGCGCCCACCAGGGTCAGGCTGCCCAGGGGGGCGACCTCCGAGGTCTCGGGGGCCGCGGACGCGGGCGCCGGGTCGCGGACCCAGTCGGGCTGGGGCTCGGGGGCGCCGCCGCAGCCGAGGAGCAAGGTCAGGAGCAGGAGCGGGGTCGGGCGCTTCACGCGGCACCTCCAGCGGGGGCCGCCGGGGCGACCGGGGTGGAGCGGCCCCAGCGCATGTAGAGCGCGGGGACCACGATCATGTTCAGGAGCATGGAGCTCAGCAGGCCGAACAGGATCACGATCGCCATGGGCGTCTGGATCTCGTTGCCGGGTTCGCCGCCGCCGAGGGCCAGGGGGATCAGCCCGAAGCCGGAGGCGAGGGCGGTCATGAGGATCGGGATCAGACGCTCCTGGGAGCCCCGCTCCACCGCGTCGCGCAGCTCGTGCACCCCCTCGTGGGCCTGGAGGTGCTTGATGTGCGAGACGAGCATGATCCCGTTGCGGGTGGCGATCCCGAACACGGTGATGAACCCGATCACCGAGGCGACCGAGAGCACGCCGCCAGAGACGAACACGCCCACGACGCCGCCGATCAGGGCCAGGGGCAGGTTCAGCATGACCAGGAGCGCGTCGCGGGCGGAGGCGAAGGCCACCTGCAGCAGGAACCCGATCCCGAGCACGACCCCCAGGCCCAGCCAGAGCAGCATGCGGTTCGCGGCCTCGGCGGCCTCGAACTGCCCGCCGTACTCCACGCGGTAGCCGGTCTTGGGGGCCAGGAGCGGGTCGACGCGGAGCTTCGTGTCCTCGACGACCGAGGCCACGTCGCGCCCGGCGACGTTGCACATGACCACGATCTTGCGCTCCACGTCCTCGCGGCTGACCCGGTTGGGGCCGGTGTCGCGGATCACGTCGGCCACGGCGCCCAAGGGCACCTTCCCCCCGGCGGGGACGTCCACCGGCAGCGCGCGCAGGACCTCCGCGCTCTGGCCGTCGGCGGCGCTCAGGCGCACCACCAGGTCGAAGGCGTAGCGGCCTTCGAGGACCTGGGAGACCGTGAGCCCCTGGAGCGCGGCCTCGAGGGTGTGGGCCAGGGCCTCGATGCTCAGCCCGTAGCGGGCCATGGCGTCGCGGCGGAAGTGCACGGCGAGCACCGGAATGTCGGTCTGCTGCTCGACGGAGAGGTCCACCACCCCCGCGACCTGCTCCATTTCCGCCTTCACCTGCTCGGCGAGGGTGCGCAGCTCGTAGAGGTTGGGGCCGAAGAGCTTGACCGCCACGTTGGCCCGGGTGCCCGAGAGCATGTGGTCGATCCGGTGGGAGATCGGCTGGCCGATCGTAATGTTCATGCCGGGGACCGCGGTCAGGTCGGCGCGCAGCGCGGCGAGGAAGGCGTCCTTGCTGCGCTCGCCCAGGGTGTAGGACACGTCGAGCTCGGCGGCCTCGACCCCTTGCGCGTGCTCGTCGAGCTCGGCGCGGCCGGTGCGGCGCGCGACGGAGCGGACCTCCGGCTGCTCGAGGATCACCTCCTCCACGATCCGCCCCAGGGCGTTGGACTCGGCGAGGGAGGTCCCGGGGAGGGTCACCGCCGAGATCGTGAACGCGCCCTCGTTGAACTCGGGGAGGAACGCGCGCCCGGCCCCCGCGATCCCGAGGAGCGCCAGGACCAGGAGCACCAGGCTCGGCCCGGCCACGACCCCCCAGGGGCGGGCGAGGAGCGCGCTCAGGAAGCGGCCGTAGCGCTGCTTGAGCCAGATCGCCAGCCGCGGTTCGTGGGCTTCACGCACCGACTTGCTCCCGGGGAGCAGCAGGTAGCAGAGCACCGGGGTCACCGTGAGCGCGACGACCAGCGAGGCGCCGAGGCTGACCACGTAGGCCACGCCCAGGGGCTGGAGCAGGCGGCCCTCGACGCCGGGGAGGAAGAACACCGGGAGGAACACGAGCACGATGATCAGGGTCGCGAACACGATCGAGCCCCGGATCTCGCAGCTCGCCTGGTAGACCACCTCGAGCAGCGGGCGTCGCTCGGCCTCGGGCTTCGCGGCGTTCTCGCGCAGGCGGCGCACGACGTTCTCCACGTCGATGATCGCGTCGTCCACGATCGCCCCGATCGCGATCGCCATGCCGCCCAGGGTCATGGTGTTGATCGTGGCCCCCATGCCGCTCAGCACGAGCACGGCGGCCACCAGGGAGAGCGGGATCGCGGTGAGCGTGATCAGGCTCGCGCGCAGGTTGGCGAGGAACAGGAGCACGACCAGCACGACCAGGATCCCGCCGTCGCGCAGGGCGTGGACCACGTTGCGCACGGCGACCTCGATGAACGTCGCCTGGCGGAAGATCGTGCCGTCGAGGCGCATGCCTTCGGGCAGCTTGCCCTGGAGGTCCTCGAGCACGCGGTCCAGCTCGGCGGTGAGGGCCAGGGTGTTGGCGTTGGGCTGCTTCTGCACCCCGAACAGGACCGCGGGGCGCGCGTTGGCCGAGCCGTCGCCGCGCTTGGGGGCGGCGCCCAGGCGGACTTCGCCCAGCTCGCCGACCTTGACCGGGACCTCGTCCCGGGTGGCGACCACGGTCGCGCGCAGGTCCTCCAGCGAGCGCACGCGGCCCTGGCCCATGACCAGGAGCTCGGCGCCGCCCTCGGTCATGAACCCGGCGGAGACGTTCTCGTTGCCGCGGCGCAGGGCCTCGGTCACCTCCTCGAGGGAGATCTCCTGCTCCCGGAGCAGCGCCGGGTCGAGCACGACCTGGTACTGCTTGGGGTCGCCGCCGATCGGGGTGACCTGGGAGACGCCGGGGACCGAGAGCAGCCGCCGGCGCACGACGGTGTCCGCGGTGGTCCGCAGGTCGAGGGGCGAGTGCCGGTCGGAGGTCAACGACAGGAACAGGACCTCGCCCATGATCGAGGAGATCGGGGCCAGGACCGGGAGCTCGACCTCCGGGGGCAGGCCGTTGGCGACGAGGGAGAGCTTCTCGCTCACGACCTGGCGCGCGGTGTAGACGTCGGCCCCCCACTCGAACTCGACCCACACCACCGAGATCCCCACGGCGGTGGAGGAGCGCACGCGGCGCACGCCGGCGGCGCCGTTGAGCGCGGCTTCGATCGGGAAGGTGACCTGGCTCTCGACCTCGAGCGGGGCCATGCCGTGGGCCTCGGTGATCACGGTCACCGTGGGCGCGGTGAGGTCGGGGAACACGTCGACCGGGGAGAGCACGGCGGTGCGCACGCCCCAGGCGAGGAAGATGGTGGCCACGGCGAGGACCGCGGCGCGCTGGCTCAACGACCAGCGGATCAGGAGGTCGATCATGCCGTCCCCCTTAGTGGCTGTGGCCGTGGGCCGGGATCGTGGTCGCGACCGAGGCCAGCTTGACCGCATAGGCCCCGCGGTCGACGACGCGCTCGCCCTCGGCGACCCCGCTCCGGACCTCGACCCAGCCGCCGTCGCGCACGCCGAGGGTCAGCTCGCGCTTGGCGAAGGCTTCGCCGCCCAGGAGCACGAAGGCGACGTAGCGCCCGTCCTCTTCGACCAGGGCCGACTCGGGGATCGCCAGGGCGTCCTGGCTCGTGGTCGTGGCTACGAACGCCTCCACCGCCAGGCCGGCGGCCAGCCCCTCGGAGCTGGGCAGGGCGTAGACCAGGCGCGCGGCGCGCTGCTCAGGGTCGACCTCGATCGCCGGGAGGAGCAGGCGGCCCGCGTCGCGGTAGGCGGTGCGGTCGCCAGGCGTGCTGAACACGACCCCCGGCTCGGCGGGGACGCGGCCGAGGGCGGACTCCGGGACCTTGACCTCGAGCTGCAGGCGCGAGCGATCCAGGAGCGTGAACACGGGCTCCTGGGCTGGGAGCAGCTCACCCAGAGCGCCCGTGGCCTGGACGATCACGCCCGCGATCGGCGCCACGAGCTCGAGCACCGGGAGCCCCTGGGAGAGGTCCGCGGGGAGCGCCTGGAGCTGGGCCTCGACGTCGGCGTAGAGCCGCTGGCGGGTCTGGGCTGCCTGGAGCTCGGCCTCGGCCCGGGCGTGCTCGTAGACCGCTTGCTCCACCTCCCGCGGCGACTTGGCCTGGCGCTCGGCCAGCCCGCGCACACGGGTGAGCTGCTGTGCCGCGCGGGCGAGGGCGACCTCGGCCACCGTGGCCTCGGTGCGCGCCTCGGCGGCCTTGGTCCGCAGCTCGAGCCGGAGCGCGGTGAGCTGCTGGCGGCTGCTGAGCACCGTCAGGTGGTCCGAGCCGGCGAGGGGCGGCTGGATCTGGGCCAGGACTTGCCCGGCCTCGACGCGCTGGCCGATCTCGGGCAGGGCACCGCCCTCGGGGGGCAGCAGCCGACCGGCGACCGGCGGCGCGACCACGGCGCGCCCGGCGGGCGGCGCCAGCACGCGGCCGGGGAGCTGGAGCCGCTCGACCAGGGTGCGTCGCTCGACCGGGAGCGTGTGGAACTCGAGCTTCCACTGCTGCTCCTTGAGGAACGCGACCCCGTCCTCGGGCAGCGGGGTCTCGGGGACCGCGTCGGCCTCCTCCTGGGTGGCGTAGACCGTGCGGTCCGGGAGCTGGACCACGTCGGTGCCGTCGGGGCCCGGGACCTCGAGGCTCAGGTGCCAGGTCCCGGCCTGGGTGAACACGAGCTCGGGGAGGTAGATCCCGGCGCGGGCGGGCTTCAGCGCCTCGACCCGCAGCGGCTCGGCGTCGCCGAGCTGGAGCACGTAGGTCACGGGGCCTTCCGTGCGCGGGGCGAGGGCCTCGGTGTCGGTGACGTGGGTCACGAAGCGGGCGGGCACGCCGCGCACCAGGAACGGGTGCTCGATGAACGCCTCGTGGCGCGCGGAGAACTCGGTGATCGCCTCGGTCTTCGGCGAGTCGCCGTGGTCGTCGTGGTCGGCGTGGTCGCCGCCAGCGCCGTGGTCGTGGCCGCCCCCGCCCTTGGCGGCGGGGCAGCCGCTCGTGAGCAGGATCGAGCCGGTGAGGAGGGTCAGGGAGAGGGGGTGCAGGAACAGAGTGCGGGACACGAGGTCCTCCTTGGATGCGGGTTGATCGACAGGAGGCCGCGCCGTGTACACGGCGCGGCCGACGCCGAACCGGTCGCGGTTCGGCGCTCGGCGCGATCAAGCGCGGGGAGGAGCTCGAGATCTAAAGGAGTCGGGCGGTGGTTCCCCCGGACGGAGCGGGGGAGGGCGCGCTGCGAGGCGCGCGAGCATGCGTAGCGCGGGGGGTGACGCGGGGTCGTCCGGCAACGCCAGGGTGAGGGAGGGGGCCACGGGTCCCGCGGCGACCGGCGGTTGGTGGTCGGTGAGCGGGTGGTGGGGCGCGTGGGGTCCGTGCTCGTGGTCCGCGGCGGCGGCGAGGGCGGACGGGGCAACGTCAGCGTGTCCGTGCCCGTGCCCGTGTCCGTGTCCGTGTCCGTGTCCGTGCCCGTGCCCGTGTCCGTGTCCGTGTCCGTGCCCGTGCCCGTGTCCGTGTCCGTGTCCGTGTCCGTGTCCGTGTCCGTGGGCTGCGATCGCGCGTGGGTGGGCGTGCCCGTCGCCGAGGTGGTCCTCGAAGGCGGTGTGGGCGGGAAGCCACAGGCTGTGCAGGGCCACGGCCAGCGCGAGGACGAGCGGGGTCACCGCGCGCCAGAGCTGAAGGTCGGCCGTACGCACACTGCGCGAGCTCATGAGGGGCCGAGGCTAGCACGGGGGTGAGAGGGGGTCACCCCTCCTCGCCGATCGACGTGGCAAAATGCCTCGCTCCACCGACGAAAGGCTCCTCTCATGCACCGTACGCTGATCGCCGCTCTGGGCCTGGCTCTGTCCTTGACCGTGGCCGGGTGCCCGGCCGCCGACGACCACGGCCACGAGCACGGTCCCGACGCCGACCACAGCCACGGCGAGGAGGACCACGGCCACGCCCACGACGCGGGCGAAGGCGACGACGGGGTCGTGGCCCGGATCGCCGAGGTGGGCTCCGGCCCGGTGGGCTACCTGCGCCTGAAGCTCCACGACGACAAGGGCGACCTCGAGGCCTGGTTGGTGCGCGACGCGGACTTCACCCAGCCCCTGGACCTGCCGCTCGACGCCACGCTCACGGTCACCTTCACCGACAAGGAGAACCGCGCGGTGACCCTTCGCGTGCGCAACCGCGAGCAGAACGAGGACGAGGACGGTCAGCCCACCGTCCGCGAGGGCAAGACGAACTACTTCATCTTCCCCGGCGACACCGGCGAGGACGCCACCTGGCTCAAGGGCGCCGACTTCCTCTCCACGGTCAAGGTCAGCTACTCCGCCGACGGCAAGGACTACCAGTCGCCCCAGTTCGTGCTCCGCCCCCACACCCACGGCGACGGCCCCGCGCACTAGGGAACGCGGGCTTCGCCCTCGGGGAGGCGCGCGCCTAGGCGACCTCTGACGCCCAGCCCCTGTCGCGTGCGCGCCAGACGTCAGCTCAGACGTGCCCGGCGCTGCAAGCTCCGCTCGCGCGATCACGTGGCGCGGGTGGGATGGGCGCAGGCAAGCTGCGCCCCTACGTACGCGACCGGTGGAGCGTTCCCGCACGAGAACGCCGGGTTCGCGTACGAGAACGGCGGAGCGTTCCCGCACGAGGAGGCCGGCGCGCGTACGCGAAACGGTAGAGCGTTCCCTCACGAGGACGCGGTTCGCGTACGCGACCGGTGGAGCCCGCAGGAGGACGCCGGTCCGCGTACGCGACCGGTGGAGCGTTGCCGCAGGAGGACGCCGGGTTCGGGCCCGCGACCGGTGGAGCGTTGCCGCAGGAGGACGCCGGGTTCGGGTACGCGACCGGTGGCGCGTTCCCGCAGGAGGACGCCGGTTCGCGTACGTGCCCACCCGTTCGTAGGGGCGCAGCTTGCCTGCGCCCATCCCATCCACGAAGCGATCCGGACCTGGCGGAGCCCCACGGAGGCGCGGTGCGGGCGAGCGGAGCTCCGTCCCCTGCCCCTGCCCTTGCCCCTGCCTCTGCCCGCTGGGCGGGTTCGGCGCGTCTCCGCGTCAGCGGAGCTCCCCCGCGCTACTCGAGGTGTTCGGCCAGGAACGCGGCGAGGTCCTGCTCGACGCCGTCGACCTTGCCGAACATGTGGGTCCCGTGGATCCCCTTGGGCTCGAACTCCCAGAGCTCGACCTCGTCGGACGCGGCCTGGAGCGCCTCGTAGACCGGGCGCACACCGTCGGCCTCTTCCTCGCTCGTGACGACCAGGGTCGGGAGGCCCTTCCAGCGTTTGGCGTGGGCCAGGCTGTCGACGCCCAGGTAGTTGGCGCCCGGGGTCAGGAGCACCAGCGCGCGGAAGGCGTCGGGGTGGCGGGTCGTGGCGTCGATCGCCACCGAGCAGCCGACGCTGGCGCCGACGAGGGCCACGCGGGAGGTGTCGAGGCCCTTGTCCTTGAGGACCGCCAGCGCCGCGGCGACGTCCTGGTGCATGGCGTTGAACAGGGCGGGGTCCCGGCCCTTGACCTTGTCCGCGAGCTCGGGGCTGCTCTTGCCGTGGCCGCGGAGGTCGATCGCGAACACGTTCAGGCCCTTGTGGGTCAGGGCCTTGACCAGGGGCGCGTAGGCCGAGCGCTCGCTGCGATACATGGGCAGGCAGAGCACGGTGGGGGCGGCCTTGTCGCTGACCGTGAGCGTCCCCGAGAGCTTCGTGCCGTCCTCGGCGCTGAAGGCGACCTCCTCGGCCAGGAGCGGGGCGCAGAGGAGCGCCGCCAGGCACAGCGCGCGGATCACTTCTGGCTCGCGATCAGCCACAGCGCGTGGACCATGCCCGGGAGTCCGCCCAGGAGCGTGAGGATGATGTTCAGCAGGAAGTGCATGCTCAGCCCGACCTGCAGGAACGCCGCCAGCGGCGGGAGCAGGATCGCGAGGATGATCTTGAGCAGGGTCATGGGACGGCCTCCGTCGCGATCCTCGCACGCCCGCGCAATTGCTTTAAGGGGGAGGAGCGGGTTGGCCCAGCGGAGCCCTAGCTGCTGAAGGCAGGGGCGGCGGGGGTCTGGCGCCCCTTCGTGCTCGCCCAGCGTGCCCGGCGTCGCGGGCGCCAGACCCCCGCCGCCCCAGCCTTCAGTAGTGGATCTCGCGCCAGAGGTCCTTGTAGCCCTCCCAGATCCGCAGCCGGGCGCGGGGGAGCTGGTCGGGCGGGTACTCGATCACGGCGAAGGTCAGGTCGCGGCTGACGCCCAGGGCGCTCATGTCCAGCGAGATCAGCTCGGTCCAGGTCCCGGTGTTTATGTAGGTCTTGTTGTGGCCCAGGCGCCGGACCTTGGCCAGGTGGGTGTGGCCCATGATCACGGTGTGCACGTGGGGGTTGCGCTTGAACAGGCGCCGGACCTTGTGCTCGAAGTTGGGGAAGGCCTCGTAGTCGGTGAAGCCCGAGAGCACGTCCCACACCGAGAGGGTCTTGGGCCGGCGGAACAGGGGCAGCAGGCGCAGGGTCAGGAACACCCAGATCGCCTTGAAGATCAGGAGGAACGCGACCTGGGTGTCGAAGAACAGCGCGCCGAACAGGTAGCGGCTGAAGGGCTGCACGCGGTCGATGTACGGGCGGCGCTGCTTGAGGTGCGTGAGCACCGAGAGCACGAACACGCTGCCCCAGGGCAGGTTCAGGATCCGCTCCTCGCCGCGGTCTATGAACGTGCGCTTGAGCGGGACGTGGTTCATGGGCTCGAAGAAGTGCCCGTGGTGCACCTGGACCCCGTCGAACTCGTAGACGTGGGTGTCGGCTATGAACTGGACCCGCGTGTCCTCGGGGTCGCCGCACACGTATTCGCGGATCAGCTGCTGGCAGCCGGGGTAGACCAGCTCCGGATCGTGGTTGCCCGGGAGGAAGGTCAGGAGCTTGTGGTCGCGGTTCACGAACTCGCGCAGCGCCTGCACGAACACCGGGTGCCCGTCGAGGCAGGCCTTGAGCTTGGCCATGCCGATCTGCTCGGTGATCTCGAGGGGGAAGTCGCCGTCGTAGCGCACCATGAGCAGGTCGAACACGTCCCCGCCCAGGATCAGCTCGACCTCCTCGTCCTCGTAGTAGTCCGTCGAGTAGTGGCGCACGAGCTCGGCGAACTTCTCGTCGTGGTGGAAGCCCTCCCAGGGGTTGAGCTCCCCCTCCTCCTGGCCGTCGCCGAGGTGCAGGTCGCTGAGGATCAGTTTGAGCTTGCCCACGCGGAACGACCGCCCTCTGAGGTAAGGGGTAGCTCAGCCGGAGCAAAAGCTCAAAGGGCAGGGATTACTTGAACAGGGCCTCGACGAACTGCTCGGCGTCGAACACGGCGAGGTCGGTCTGCTGCTCGCCCAGGCCCACGAACTTGACCGGGATCCCCAGCTCTTCGCGGATCACCACGACCATGCCGCCCTTGGCGGTGCCGTCGAGCTTGGCGAGCACGATCCCGGTGACCTGGAGCGCCTCGGTGAAGCTCTTGGCCTGACGCACCGCGTTTTGCCCGGTGGTCGCGTCGAGCACGAGCAGCACCTCGTGGGGCGACTCGGGGATGTGCTTCTTGCCGACCCGGGCGATCTTCTCCAGCTCGGCCATGAGGTTCTTGTCGGTGTGCAGGCGCCCGGCGGTGTCCACGATCAGGTAGTCGAAGCCCTTGGCCACGGCCTTGGCGTGGGCGTCGAAGGCGACCGCCGCCGGGTCCTGGCCCTGCTGCCCGAGCACGATCTCGACCCCCAGGCGCTCGGACCAGGTGCGCAGCTGCTCGACGGCGGCGGCGCGGAAGGTGTCCGAGGCGCAGAGCAGGACCGAGTGGCCCTGGCTCGCGAGGTGATGCGTGAGCTTGGCGATCGAGGTCGTCTTGCCCGCGCCGTTGACGCCGGCCACGAGGATCACGGTGGGTCCGCTCTCGGCCTTGAACAGCTTGGGGTGCTCGCCGCCGAGGCGCTGCTTGAGCTCCGACTTGAGGAACTCCATGACCTCGGAGGTCTGCTTGATCTTGCCCGCGCGGTAGGAGGCCTTGAGCCCCTCGAGCAGCTTCTGGGCGGTGCCCAGGCCGATGTCCGCGGCGACGAGGATCTCCTCCAGCGCGTCGAGCACCGACTCGTCGATCCCGCCGCCCAGCGCCCGGCGCAGGGAGTCGAGCAGCCCGCCGCGGGTCTTGGCCAGCGCGGCCTCGAGCCGCTTCTGGGGGTCGACGATCAGGATCCCGCCGTCGGGGCGCTTGCGCCGGCGCCAGAGGAGCACGATCACGACGAGCAGGACCAGCCCGCCCACCGCCAGCATGAGGTATTGATCCCTGGTCACCGTGGCCTCCTACCCGCCGGGGTTGGCCTGGCTGCCGGGCTGCGAGGGCTCGGCCTGGCGGGCCTGCGCGCGGCGGAAGACCTTGTCGAGGATCCCGTTGACGAAGCCCCCCGACTCCTTGCCGCTGTAGCGCTTGGCGAGGTTCACCGCCTCGTCGATCGCCACCGGCGCGGGGACCTCGGCCCCCTGGAACATGAGCTCGTAGGCGCCCAGGCGCAGCACGTTGCGGTCGACCGCGGCCATGCGCTTGAGCTCCCAGTTCTTGGCGACCTGGGAGAGCTCCCGGTCGACGGCGGGGCGCTCGCGGAGGATCCCCAGGAGCAGGGTCCGCGCGTAGGCCTTGGCCTCGCCGCGCCAGCTCCCCTCGCTCGCGCCGTCGAGCAGGTCGTCGGCGTCGTCGGGGCTGAGGTCCGGGCGCAGGTCGAGCTGGTAGAGCACGCGCAGGACGCGCTCGCGGGCCTGGGTGCGCGAGTGGCTCACGAGGACAGGGTGTGGAGCAGGTCGACCATTTCCAGGGCGACGGTGGCGGCCTCGCGGCCCTTGTTGCCGGCCTTGGTGCCGGCGCGCTCGATGGCTTGCTCGATGGTGTCCGTGGTCAGGATCCCTAACACGACGGGCTTGTCGGCGTCGTGGGACGCCTGGGCCAGGCCCTTGGCGGCGCCGCCGGCGACGTAGTCGAAGTGGGCGGTCGCGCCGCGGATCACGGCGCCCAGGCACACCACCGCGTCCACGTCGTCGCGGCGCGCGATGCGGCTGGCGACGAGGGGGATCTCCCAGGCCCCGGGCACCCAGGCCACGAGGATCGCCTCGGGGTCGACCCCGTGGCGCTCGAGCTCGTCCACGCAGCCGCGCAGCAGCTCGCGGGTGATCAGCTCGTTGAAGCGCGCGCAGACGATGGCGACGCGCCGGCCCTCTCCGTGAGGGCGTCCTTGAATCACGTTGGGCATGGTCCTCGACTCGGCGCGGATTCTATCGCGGAATCCCCCGACCGGGCGCCCCGAAGGGGAGACCCGCGGCCGAGCGCCGCGAGCTGGCCGGAGGGACAGCGGCGCGCCCGTGGGCTACGATGCGCGCGTGGTAGGTTCGCAACGGTGGGGGGGGCGCGGGGGCGCGCCCGTGACGCTCGCGCTCGCGGCGCTGGCGCTCGCGGGGGGGCCCTCGGCCGCCCAGGAGCCCCCCGAGCCCTTGAGCGCCTGGGCCCGCCGCGGCCCCGCCCCGGACCTGAGCTCCGCCGAGCTCCCCACACCCTTGGCCACCGAGCTGCCCTTCGAGGACCCCTTCGCGCCCTGGCGCGCGGGGACCCCCGCCGAGGCCCAGGCCTTCGCCGACGCGGTGGTCCAGGTCCTGGAGTCGCCGCGGGGCGCGAGCGTGCTCCCGCTCCGGCCGGGGGTCAGCCGCGTGGGCGCCCGGTCCCAGGCCCGGCGCTGGCTGGGTCGGCTCCCGGCGGCCTGGGTCGAGGGGGTCAGCGCCCGGCTGGGGCCGGCGCCGCGGCCGTCCGTGGGCTCCGAGGTCCAGGCCCTGCGCGCCTGGTCCGACGCCAAGCGCCCCGACGAGCGGCGCCAGCGCGGCGAGGTCCTGGGGGAGGTCCTGTTCGAGCGCGGCGACGTGAGCGGCGCGCTGCTCGTGTGGCGCGCGGCCCTGGCCGAAGGCGCCGGGGGCCTGGCCCGGCGGGTGGCCTATCTGCGCGCGCTGCTCCCCAGCCGGCTCGCGGGCTCGAGCCAGGGGCCGGCGCCCCTCGCGCCGCGGCCGCGGCGGGTGGCCTGGGCGCGGCGCGCGCCCGGGGGCGACGTGCACGAGCCTCGGGCCATGGCCGCCCACGGCGGGCGCGTCTACTACGTCGACAGCCAGGGCGTGGTCGCGGTGCGCCTCGAGGACGGGCTCCTGGTGTGGCGCTCGCAGTTCCAGGGCGACCCGCGGGGCGAGCTGATCGCCGGCGATCACGTGGTGCTCCTGCGCCAGGCGGATCGGCTGATCGGGCTGCGGGCGGCGGACGGCGCGACCCAGTGGACGGTCGAAGCCGCCGCCAGCCGCGAGGAGCGCTTCGTGCGCGCCCAGGCGATCCCCCAGGGCTACGCGGTCCTCGTCGAGAGCGAGGGGCGGCGCCTGCTCCGCGCCTACAACCAGGCCGGCGGCCTGGTGTGGAGCACCCGGCTGTGGGCGACGCCGGTGGGCGGAGCCTGGGTCGCGTGGCTCGCGCCGGCGGTGGTGCCCCTGGGCCAGGGGCCGGCGGACGAGGGCCCGCTGCGCGGGCACCCCGAGGCGTTCTCGGTGCTCCCGGTCCCGGGCCCGCCGCGGCAGGTGGTCGAGGACGGCCAGCTCGCGGCCCTGGGCGATCGCCTGTTCCTGACCTGGGACGGGGTCCTGGCCGCCTTCGACCTCTACTCCGGCGAGCTGCTCTGGCAGCAGGAGCGCTACCTGGGGCGAGAGGTCAAGGGCGACCGCGTGCGGGTCGGGCTCGGGGTCGGGCCCTACGCGCTGAACGCGGTCACCGCGACCGGCATGCTCGTGCGCCTCGACCCCCTGGACGGCCGGCAGCTCGCGCTCCCGCGCCCGCCGGAGGGGACCTCGCTCGCGGGCACGGTGTTCGACCTCTCGACCCCCGAGGCCGCGCGGCCCTACGTCCTGACCCTCGCCCCCCTGTGCCTGCTCTACGAGCAGTCGCTGGGCTACGAGGTGCGGGTGGGGGTCGAGGGCGAGCTCCTGACTCGCTTGGCCCTGGGGCCCCTGGGCCCGGGGGCGGTCCGCGGCGGCGAGCTCCTGGTGCCCGACGGCGAGGGGCTCGTGGGCTTCGACCTGGGGGCGGGGGGCGAGCTCTCGCTGGTCCCCTGGCCGGGGCAGGCCGGGGCCACCCAGGTCCTGGGCGGCGGGGCCACGCTGTTCAGCGGGCCGACGGTGGTCGCGCGCTTCGCCCAGGGCGAGCCCGGGTCCGAGGACCCGCCGCGGCTGGCCGACGACCTCGCGGGGCTCGTGGCCCAGCTCGGGGCCGAGGACTGGCACGTGCGCCTGCGCGCGCAGGAGGCGGTCGAGGCCCTGGGCGAGGAGGGGCGCGAGGTGCTCGAGGAGCTGGTGCACGTGGGGCGGACGCCGGACGTGCGCGACCAGGCGCGCCTCGCGCTGCGCCGGCTCGAGCTCGAGGCCGCGTTCCGCGAGCTGATCCCCAGCGGGCAGGAGGCGCTCCTGCGCCAGGTGCTGGACGGGGTCGACATGGTCGACGCGCTCGAGGCCATGCTCCCCCACGTGACCCCGCGCAGCGGCGGCTCGCGGCGCTTGGTGCGCTTGACCCTGGCGACTCCGGACCCGCTGCTGCAGCAGGCCTACGTCGAGCTCCTGGTGCTCGTGGACGGGCACCTGCGCGAGCGGCTGTTGGCGCGGCTGCTCGACCCCAAGCAGGGCCTGGCCCTGCGCCAGGGCTGCGCGCAGCTGCTCGCGGTCTACGCCGAGCGCAGCCAGGACGCCGCGCTCCTGCGGCGGGCCTGCGCCGGGGACCCCCGGGCGCGGGGCTGGCGCTGGCCGCCCAGAGCGCGCGCGGGGTGGCCCTCGGCGGCCCGACCAGACACCGCTCGAGCGCGCGCTGCTCGAGCTGCTCAACGCGGAGCCCGGCGTGCCGGAGCTGGCCGTCACGCCCGAGCGGGCGCGGCGGGCGCTCCTGGGCGAGCTGGGCCCGATCCTGGAGGGCAAATGAAGGCAGGGAGCTGCGGAGTGGCGGCGCTGGCGTTGATCGCGGGCGCGGCCGTGGGGCAGGACTTCGAGCCCAACCAGTCGCGGCGGCAGGCCGCGCGGATCCAGCCCGGGACCTACGGCGACCTGGTGTGCGACGGCGAGGACTGGTACGTGCTCGAGCTCGGGCCGGGGCAGCGGCTGGTCGCGGGGATCGCCTTCGTGCACGCCAGCGGGGACCTGGACCTGGCCTGCTACGACGCGCGCGGGCGGCTGTGCGCGCTGGCGCGGAGCACCGCCGAGCGCGAGGTCGTGAGCTTGATCCCCGAGCGGGAGGGGCCCGTGTTCGTGCGGGTCTACGGCGAGGCCAACCGCTACGAGCTCAGCCTGCAGGCGGCGAACCTCGGCTCCATGCCGGCCACGGGCTGGCGCTACCGCTCGGCGGGCAACGACTGGGTCGTGCGCGAGGTGCCGGCGGGCGAGGCCCTGCGCTGCGCGGCGACGTCCGGGAACGAGCAGCCCCTCGAGGTCGTGCTCCGCGACCAGGACGGCAACGAGCTGGCCGCGGGGGAGGTCGGGGCGCGCTCCGAGGCCAGCTTCGGCGACGGCGGCGCGCGGCGGGTCCTGGCCCAGGTGCGCGGGGCGGCGGGGGTCGAGCTGGCGCTGACCGTCGAGGTCGGGCGCCCGGTGCCCGAGGACCTGAGCCGGGTCCTGGGCCAGGCGCGGCCCGAGGGCGCGGGGAACGACGCGGTCGAGCTGCAGAACGGCGACGTGATCCACGGGGAGGTGCTGACCCCCGGGTTTCGGATCACCACGGCCTACGGCGAGCTGAGCCTGGGCCGGGCCCACGTGGCGGGGATCGACCTGGGGACCCCCTCGCGGGAGCCGCAGCGCCTGGGCGCGGTGGACGGGAGCCGCTTCAGCGGGTTCCTGCGCGAGGACACGCTCACGGTGAAGCTCGAGGGCGAGCCGCTCGAGGTGCCCCTGGCCCGGGTGCGGCGGGTGCTGTTCGGGCGCCGGGGCGAGGAGTGCGCGGGGCTGCGCTCGCGGCGCATGCTCGTGCTCGAGAACGGCGACGGCTTCTCGTGCGCCCTGGACGGCGTCGACGGCGAGGGCGCCGAGCGCTGGGGGGTCGACCTGGGCTTCGCGCGGCGCCAGGTGAACCTCGACACCCTGCAGGGGATCGAGGTGCTCTCCGCCGACGAGGTGCGCCTGAACGGGGTCGACGGGAGCTCGCTGCGCGGGCGCCTGGACCGCGAGGTCGTGGAGGCCGAGCTGGACCTCCCGGCGCAGGACGGGTCGCTCCAGCGCCTGCGGGTGCACCTGGCCCGGGTGGACCAGATCCTCCCGCGCGCGACGGCGGGGGTCGGCGGCAGCGACCTCGAGTTCACCTTCGACGGCGGGGACCTCGAGGGCTGGGAGGGCCTGAACGACGGGAGCACGAGCTGGACCCGCGTGGCCGAGGGCGAGGGCGGCTGCCTGCACGTGGGCGGGGCCAACGGCGGCAACTACGCCGACAACGCGGCGGTCTCGGCGACGAGCCCCGTGCTCCCGATCGAGGGCATGGAGTCGCCGATCCTCAGCTACCGCGCGCGCTACCAGCTCGAGGACGGCGCGGACTTCGTGGTGGTCCTCGCGTCCTACGACGAGGGGCCCTACGTCGAGCTGCACCGCTTCACCGGGACCCAGCCCTACACCCCGCTGCAGCTCCCGCTGGAGCGCTGCGCGGGGGTGCGGATCCGGTTCGTGCTCGTCAGCGACGCCAGCGTGAACGCGCCGGGCGCCTGGATCGACGACGTGAAGGTCCAGGACGGCGCGGAGTAGCTCAGCCCTCGCGGGCGGCCTTGGCCAGCCGCGCCCGGGCGGGGCCCGCCGCGCGGGCGCAAGCCTCGCGGACGAGGGGCGCTAGCCCCTCGAGGGTCGCCTCGCTCGGTTCAGCACGCACACCCAGGCCATGGGGGCGTAGAGCTCGAGCAGCTCGCGGGGCGCGGTCCAGGCGCGCTCACCGTGGTAGAGCACGACCGGGATCACGGCGGGCAGCCGCTTAGCGCCCGGATGCTCCCGCATGTGTCGGTCCAGGGCCCGACCTGCATACACGAGCAGCCGCGCCGCGAGGGTCGAGTCTTGGCGGCTCTGGTGTTCCAGCAGGGTGAGCAGGTAGGCGTCCTCACCCGCGAGCGGGACCTTGAACAGGAAGTCTGCCCGGCGCTCGTGCAGGTCGTCGTCCTTGAACAGGCTCGGGCGCAGCTCCGCCTGGGAGAGATCCAGGAGCCGGACACCGACGGGGTGTCGAGGGGCGCGCAGGACGGAGGGCGCCTGGCCGACACGGGGGTCGACCCGCGTGGAATCCGGAGGGTGCCTGGCCGACACGGAGGTCGACCCGCGTGTCAGCCGGAGGGTGCCCGGGTTACACGGAGGTCGACCCGCAGACGTTCCCTGGGGAAAGGGGTTACGTGGAGGTCGAGGCTCGGGTGGAGTGAAGTCCCCGCGAAACCTGTGCCCAGGCTTTGCGTTATCCTGGGACCGAGAGGGAACTCATGCGAGCTAAGTGTTTGGCAGTCCTGGCCCTGGCGGCCACGGGCGGCGTCCTTGCCGAGACCGTCGCCGACGTCCTCCCCGCCCCGGCCGAGGTGGCCAAGCAGGTCGATCAGCAGCTCCGGGAGCGCTGGAAGGCCGAGGGGATCCAGCCCGCCAAGCGCTCGAGCGACGCCGAGTTCCTGCGCCGCCTGAGCCTGGACCTGACCGGGGCGATCCCCCGCGAGGACCGGGTGCGCCTGTTCCTCGCCGACCGCAGCCCGGACAAGCGCGCGCGCCTGCTCCAGGACCTGCTCCAGGAGCGGACGACCGCCCGGTTCACCGCCCTGCGCTGGGCCTACGTGCTGGTCAGCCGCGAGGCGCTGTTCCGCAGCCTGGGCGTGAACCAGCTCATGAAGCGCGCGACCCAGATGAAGGGCGCCATGCGCGGCCAGGCCATGGGCGAGATGGGCGACACGGACGAGGCCGGCATGGACGACGAGCTCGACAGCGATCGTCCGGTGCCGCCGCTGGTGGAGTGGCTCGAGGACCAGTGGATCCAGGGCACCCCCTGGTCCCAGGTCGCCCGCGAGCTGATCGCCGTCGAGGGCGAGATCCTCGAGAACCCCCAGGGGCAGTACATGTTCTCGTTCCGCGAGGGCAAGGCGCCCGAGGCGGCCGGGAGCGTGGTCCGGGTGTTCCAGGGGATCCAGATCCAGTGCGCCCAGTGCCACGACCACCCCTACACCGAGTGGTCCCAGGAGGACTTCTGGGGCGTGGCCGCCTTCTTCGGGCGCATGAACGTGCGCCGGGTGGGCGACAAGGACGCGAAGCCGCGCCGGTTCGGGATCTTCGAGCGCGCCGCGGGTCAGATCCGCATGCCCGCCCCCGAGGGTGAGCGCGGGCGCATGGCCCTGCCGCGCTACCTGGACGACACCGTGATCCCCCCGGGCAACGGCACCGACCGGCGCAAGGCGCTGGCGGACCTGATCACCCAGGACGACAACCCCTGGTTCGCCAAGGCCACCGTCAACCGGGTGTGGAGCTACTACTTCGGCAGCGGGATCACCGCGCCGGTGGACGACCTCGAGAGCACCGAGTGCGTGAGCCCCGAGGTCCTCGAGCTCCTGGCCGCGGACTTCAAGGCCAGCGGCTACGACATGAAGCGCCTGACCGAGATCGTGCTCAGCACCGAGGCCTACCAGCTCGGCTCCGCCGGCGACGAGGAGGGTCGCGCCCAGGCGGTGGCGGTCTTCGCCCGCGCGCCCCTGCGCGGCCTGAGCGCCGAGCAGCTGTTCTTCTCGGTCATGGAGGCGACCGGGATCGAGGACATTCAGACCACCGACGTGCGCAAGCAGCGCAACCTGACCCGCCAGCGCTTCCAGCTCCTGCGCCAGTTCATTCAGACCTTCGGCGACGACGAGGCCGAGGAGGTCGTGGACCAGGGGACGATCCCCCAGGCGCTGATGCTCCTGAACGGCCCGCTCAGCAACGACGCCGTGCGCGCCCGCCCGGACCACCCGCTCTACAGCCGCCTGTTCGCCATGACCGACGTCGACGAGCGGATCGACACGATCTACCTGCGCGTGCTCTCGCGCCTCCCGAGCAAGCACGAGCGCAAGACGGTCCAGCAGCTCCTGCAGGACAACAAGAAGGCGCGCGACCAGGCGCAGATCTACGCCGACGTGATCTGGGCGCTCTTGAACTCGAGCGAGTTCGCCTACACGCACTGAGTCGGACTCACCCCGCGTCGCAGCAGGCCCCGCGTGAGCGGGGCCGCGCGGTGTACTCGGGACGCGGAGGCGGTGTGCGGCACGCAGCGTACACCGCAGGTCACGAGTCCTGGATCGACGCGCGGGGCCAGCGCGGAGTTCTCGCGGCGCCTGCTCGGAGCTCCGCCGCGACGGAGGCTCGAGGGACGCACATACCCGGGCGGGGACAAGCCCCGCCCCTACCCTTTGCGGAAGCGGGCCGACGCCCGCGGGCGGGGGTAAACCCCGCCCCCTACCCCTGTGAGGGGCATGGCGCCGGATTGGAGAAGGCACAGCCGATTCGAGCCTCGGTGGCGAAGACCGTGCCGAACACCTGTGGAACAAGCCCCGCCCCTACGCAGTGCGGAAGCGGGCCGACGCCCGCGGGCGGGGGTAAACCCCGCCCCTACCCCTGTGAGGGCACACGCGCCGGATTGGAGAAGGCACAGCCGATTCGAGCCTCGGTGGCGAAGACCGTGCCGAACACCTGTGGGACGAGCCCCGCCCCTACGCAGTGCGGAAGCGGGCCGACGCCCGCGGGCGGGGGTAAGCCCCCTGTGAGGGCACACGCGCCGGATTGGAGAGGCACAGCCATTGCGAGCCGCGGTGGCACCTACCCGGGCGTGCAGCCGCGCCGCTCTGGGCGCGCTCCCTCAGCCTTGGAGCGCGGTGACCGCGTTCTCGAACAGCTGGAGCCCCGCGCCAGGCTTCGAGGCGCCGGCGCCTTGGCGGCGGGTCCAGCCCGGGGTGTGGAAGGGCTCGACGTTGCGCTCGGGGTGGGGCATGAGCCCCAGAATTCGGCCGGTGGGGTCGACGAGGCCGGCGACGTCGGCGACCGACCCCGCCGGGCTGTGGGGGTAGCGCGCGGGGGAGCTCCCGGCGCTGCCCTGGACGCCGGGGTCGCCGTCGGTGGGCTGGAGGTAGCGCAGCGCGGCCAGGCCCTGGTCGAACAGGGTGTGGGGGTCGACCCCCTCGCCCAGGACCAGGCGGCCTTCGGCGTGGGCGATCGGGAGGTCCAGGGTCTCGATCCCCGCGAGCCAGGGCGAGCCGGGGGCGGTGACCTCGAGCCGGGTCCAGTGGCACTCGAAGCGTCCGGAGGCGTTGGGGGCCAGGCTCGCGGGGACGGCGCGGGCGCCGGGGAGCAGCCCCGCGCGCACCAGGGCCTGGAACCCGTTGCAGATCCCGAGCACCAGCCCGCCGCGGGCGACGAGGGCCTCGATCGCGGGCTTGAGCCGGCGCTCGAGCACGAGCCCGAGGATGTTCCCCGCGCCGAGGTCGTCGCCGTAGGTGAACCCGCCGGGGACGGCGAGGGCGTCGTAGTCGGCGAGCGGGTCGCCCTCGGCCTCGAGCGCGCGGTTCACGTGCAGGAGCGTGACCTGGGCCCCGGCGAGCTCGAAGGCATACGCCGTCTCGTGGTCGCAGTTCGAGCCGGCGGCGCGCAGGACGAGGACGCGGGGCTTCACGAGCTGACCTCCTGGGGGCGGCGCTGGGAGCTGTGGGTGAGGAAGCCGTCCGAGGGCTCGGGGTAGTCGGTGCGGTAGTGGGCGCCGCGGCTCTCCTCGCGCCAGAGCGCGGCGCGGGCCATGAGCGCGGCCACCGTGAGCTGGTTCTGCAGCTCCCAGCCCCGGGGGCCGGCGAAGGCGTGGGGCAGGACGTAGCCCGCCCAGAAGTGCAGCTTCTCCTCGAGCCGGCGCATGCCGTCGGCCGTGCGCTCGATCCCCAGCTCGCGCCAGGCGCTGGTGCGCAGCGCGGCGAGCATGTCGCTGATATCGATCTCGGCCCGCGAGGTGGCGTGCTCCTCGCTCGACTCGAGGGCGAGGTGCGCCACGCCGCCCAGGGAGTCGGCGGCCTGCTGCGCGGCCAGGCGCCCCGCGCGGCGGCCGTGGACCAGGCCCTCGAGCAGGGAGTTGCTCGCCAGGCGGTTGGCGCCGTGGAGCCCCGAGCAGCTCACCTCGCCGATCGCGAACAGGCCGCCCATGGAGGTCTGGCCGTGCTCGTCGATCTTGACCCCGCCGATCGTGTAGTGCGCGCTCGGGTGCACCGGGAGCGGGTCCTTGGTGAAGTCCAGGCCGTAGGAGCGGCAGGTGCGGTCGATCCCCGGGAAGCGCTTGCGCAGGTGGTCCTCGTCGAGGTGGGTCAGGTCCAGGCTCACCTGGCGCCCGTTGGTCTCGCGCAGGCGGCGCACGATCGCGCGGGCGACGACGTCCCGGGGGCCGAGCTCGGCCAGCTCGTGCTCGCCCAGCATGAAGCGCACCCCGTCGGCGTCCTTCAGGTGCGCGCCCTCGCCGCGCAGGGCCTCGCTCAGGAGCACGCGCGCCGCGCCGGCCACGTAGAGCGTGGTCGGGTGGAACTGCATGAACTCCATGTCCAGGAGCTCGACCCCGGCGCGGTAGGCCATGGCCAGCCCGTCGCCGGTGGCGACCCGGGGGTTCGTGGTCTCGCGGAACACGCGGCCCGCGCCCCCGGACGCGAGGATCGTGGCCCGGGCGGCCACGAACTGGAGCCCCTGGCCGTGGTCCCACACCAGCGCGCCCTGGCAGCGGCCGTCGGTGGTCACGAGGTCCACGGCGAAGGCGTGCTCGAGGAAGCGGATCCGGGGGTGCGCCTTGGCGCGCTCGAGCAAGGTGCGCGAGATCTCCTTGCCGGTGGCGTCGCCGGTGGCGTGCAGGATCCTGGACGCCGAGTGCCCGCCCTCGCGGGTCAGGCTCAGCTCGCCGTCGTCGTCGCGGTCGAACTGCGCGCCCTTCTCGATCAGCTCGCGCACGCACTCGGCGCCCTCGCGCACGATCAGCTCGACGACCCCCTCGTCGCAGAGCCCGGCGCCCGCGACCAGGGTGTCCTGGGCGTGGAGCGCGTAGCTGTCAGCCTCGGTGTCGAGCACCGCCGCGACGCCGCCCTGGGCCCAGAACGTGTTCGACTCCTGGGCCTCGGACTTGGTGACCACGATCACCGAGCTCTTCTCGGCGGCGTAGAGCGCGGCCGAGAGCCCCGCCACGCCGCTGCCCAGGACCAGCACGTCCGCCCAGCGCAGGGGCAGCTCGCGGGTGTTGAAGGGGATCAGGTAGCGGGGGCAGGGAAATCCGTCCATGGCGCCTCTCCGAGGGAGCCCAAGGGTAAACCCTGGCAGGGGCTGGGCAAAGCTCCGCGCGCGCTCAGGGGGGCGGGAGCGCCAACTCGTGGACCGCCCCGCGCAGGGTGGCCACGGCCAGGCGCTGGCCGTCCGGGCTCAGGGCCAGGCAGCGCGGCGCGTCGTCGGGGACGGACCAGGTCGCGAGCGCGCGCCGGGGCTCGAGCTCCCAGAGCACGAGGCGCCCGTCCTGGGACGCGCTGGCCGCGCGGCCCGCGGGGAGCAGGAGCACGTCGTAGACCGGGGCGTCGTGGGCGGCGAAGCCCACCGCGGGGGACGACGAGAAGCGGGTCCACAGCCGCAGGCGACCGTCGGCGGTGCCCGCGAGCACGCGGTCGCCGTCGAGGGCGAGGCAGGTCACCGGCGAGCGCAGGGGGTCGCGGTCGAGCTCGTCCTCGAGGGGCGAGCGGTCGCGGGTGCTCCAGGCGCGGAGCGACCCCTCCTCGTCGCCGCTGACCGCGATCCGCCCGTCGGGGGTCAGCTCGAGGGCGGCGATCCGCGCGCCGCGCAGGGCGCGGGGCAGGGACCAGGGCGCGGCCTCGTCGGCGTCGATCCGCCACAGCTCGGCGCCTTGCGTGGTGTCCCAGGAGGCGAGGAGCGCCACGCCGTCGGGGCCGAGGGCGACGGTGCTCCCGGGGACCGGGTGCGCGGGGAGGTTCGTCGCCACGCTGGGGTCGTCGAGGTCGACGGTGTAGAGCCGCGCGCTGCCGTCGCCGACGACGACGCGTCGGCCCCGGGCGTCTGCCGCCTGCAGCCGGAGTCCCGGACGCCCGGGCTCGCTGTGGATCGTGGGGACGGGGACGCCGCCTGGGCTGAACACGCTCCACAGCCGGGAGGTCTCTCCGAGGAAGAGCGTGCCCTGCTCGCTGTAGACCAGGGTGCGCGGCGGCCCGGCGTGGGTCTGGCTCCAGGCCAGGCTCGGGGTCAGCTCCAGGGACAGGCGCTGGATCCGCTGGTCGGTCCCCGCGGCGAACACCTCGTGCGCGTCGGCGAGCAGCGCGAGGAACAGCCGGTCCGTGGAGCGGGCGAGGGCGTCGCGCTGGCGCCGGGCGACGTCGATCCGACAGAGCTGGCCTTGCGCGGCGACGTAGAGGTAGGGGGAGCCTGGGGCGTGGCTCAGGCGCAGCGCCTCCTGGGGCAGGCTCACCAGGTCCAGGGCCTCGCCCGCGTCGAGGTCGTAGAGCCGCACCCCGACTTCGGTCCAGGCGTTGGCCGCGACGGTGCCGTCGTCGAGCAGCGCCAGGGCGAACACGCCGTGGGGGGTCTCGAGCCGGCGCGGAGGCTGCTCGCCGTCGAGGTCGCGGACGTCGATCCAGCCCGAGCGCGAGCCCAGCACCAGCTCCCCGGAGCCGCGGAACGCCGCGACGTGAGCCAGGACCTCGAGCGTCCGGCGCAGGCGCAGCTCGGGCAGGTCCCACACCTCGACCCGCTGGAGCTTGGGCAGGCACACCACGAGGGCGCGTCCGTCGGGGGAGAGCGCGAGGTCGCTGACCTGGTCCGTGGCCTCGGCGCGCCGCGCGGAGGCGAGGGCGGTCCAGGTGGCGGCGTCGTAGAGCACCAGCTCCTCGCCGCTCGCGGCGACGAGCCGCGCGCCGTCGGCGCTGGCCGCGATCCGCAGGGTCCTTCGCGGGACCTCCAGGGTGCGCAGGCGCGCGCCGCTGGCGAGGTTCCACACGTCGAGGGTCGAGCGCGGCTCGGCGTAGAGCTCGACCCCGAACTCGGACTGGCCCTCCAGGTGGGGGTAGGCCAGGCTCACCAGGCCGCCTCCCGCCCGCACGAGCTGGCGCCCGTAGGCGGGGAGCGAGCCGGGGCCCGGGAGCGACGTGCGCAGCTCCTCGAGGGTCAGGGCGGGGGGCGCGACCCGGGCGTCGGGGGCTGGCTCGACGACGGCCGGAGCCGGCGCTGGCGCGGGGTCGACGACGGGGGAGGGGGTCTCCGGATCCGGTCGGCGCGCGGCGAGGGCCACGATCACCCCCAGGGCCACGAGGGCGCCCGCGCCTAGCCCGAGGACGACGCCTCGACCGACCCCCGGACGGGCGGGACGGAGGGCGTCGTGCAGGGCCTCTGCCAGCGCCGCGCCGTCGGGGTAGCGGTCCTCGGGGCGCAGGGCCAGCGCGCGGTTGCACACCGCGGCCAGGGCGGCGGGGACGGCGGCGTTCTTGCTCCGGGGGTCCGGGGCCGGGCTCTGGGCCTTGCGCGCGAGGAGCTGCACCACGTTGGGCGCGGTGTGGGGCTGCTCGCCGGTGAACGCCTCGTAGAGCACGACCCCCAGCGAGTAGACGTCCACCCGGGGGTCGCGCACCCGCTCGCCCTTCAGTTGCTCCGGGGCGAGGTAGGCCGGGGTCCCCACCAGGCGCCCGGTGAGGGTCAGGTCCTCCAGGGCGTCGCCGCTCACGAGCCCCAGGTCCGCGACCTTGACCCGTCCGTCCTCGTCGAGGAGCAGGTTCCCGGGCTTGAGGTCCCGGTGCACGATCCCCTGCGCGTGGAGCGCGCCCACCCCCAGCGCGGCCTGGCGGACCCACTCGGCGGCCGCCTGCGGGTCGAGCCCCGGGCGCAGGCGCTCGACCAGCGAGCCGCCCGGGAGCAGCTCGAGCACGACGTAGAGCCGTCCGCCGGCGCTGCCGGTGCCGTGGACTCGCACGAGGTGCGGGTGGTCGAGCTGGGCGAGGACCTCGCGCTCGCGGCGGAAGCGCTCGACCTGAGCGCTGGAGGGGCTCTGCTCGCGCAAGATCTTGAGCGCGACCGGGCGCCCCAGGTTCAGGTCGCGGGCCGCGTAGACCTCGGCGAAGGAGCCGCTGCCCAAGGAGTGCAGGAGCTCGAACCCGGCGACCTGAGGCAGCACGCTCAGCGCGCCAGGAGGCCCAGGGCGACGAGGGCCAGGGTCGTGCCGTTGTGCAGGACGTGGGCGCAGATCGCCGCGCTCAGCGGGTCGTCCTCGGGGGCGGTCAGGCGCAGCCCGCCGAAGAGCAGCCCCAGCACGAACATGGGGAGCAGCGCGGCCAGGGAGAGGTGGATCACCGCGAACAGCGTCGCGCTGGCCAGGAGCGCGGCTCGCGGGCCCCACACCGCGCCCAGGGCCGGGAGCAGGATCCCGCGCAGGAGCAGCTCCTCCTTGAGCGGGGCGAGGATCGCCGCGAGCACGAAGGCCAGCGCCAGGGCGCTGGCGATCGCCGCGGCGTCCGCCTCGCCCTGGATCAGGAGCACGAGCTCGTGGCTGCGGCCGGGGACCCCCAGGGCCTGGGAGCCGAGGATCCCGAGGGCCACCGCGCCGGCGTAGAGCGGGAGGGTCGCGAGCCAGGCCAGGGCGCCGCGCAGGAGCTCGCGGCCCCGGGGCAGGCGCAGCCCGAGGCGGGCCAGGAAGGTCGGCGCGAAGGCGCGCAGCCCGAGCACGAACGCGAGCAGCCCGGCCAGGCGCCCGAGGATCGAGCCGCCGAGGACCCGGGTCAGGCTGGGGGTCACGACCCGGAGCTCGTGCGGGCCGGCCGCGAGCACGCTCCCGCTGGGCGCCACGCGGCGCTCGCCCGGGGGCAGGGGTTCGCCGTCGAGGGTCACGCCGGGGCCCACGGCCTCGACCCGCACCTCGAGCCGGGCGTGGGTCACCCGGGCTAGGGGGTGGCCCTCGCCCACCGGGTCGGCGCCGTCGACGACGGTGCGCGGGCCGGTCAGCGCCACGGCGTCGCCGGTCGGGGGCACGAGCCGCGGGGCGTCGAGGCCCAAGAGCTCGCCCAGGGTGAACACCCCGAAGCCCACGAGGAACAGCCCCGTCGTCCAGGGCACGCGCTGGCGCGGGGCGCGCAGCGCCGCGGCGAGGCGGGCCAGCCCGGGGGAGCCGCGCAGGCACAGCGTCAACAGCGCCCCCGCGAAGAGGGTCGCGAGCAGGGCCCAGGCCGCGGTGCCCTGGGGCCCGGGGTCGGCCGGCGCGGCGGCCTGTCCCGCGAGGCTGCGGGCGTTCTGCACGAGCCCGTAGGTCGCGATCAGGCACACCCCGGCCACGACGGCGAAGGCGAGGGCGCCTTCCCCCGGGCGCGGCGCGGGCTCCGCTGCGGGGGCCGGCTCGCTCAGGGCTGGATCAGCCCCTCGAGGGGACTCGAGGCGGTGGCGTAGAGCTTGCGGGGCATGCGCCCCGCCTGGCGGGCCAGGCGCCCGGCGAGCGCGCCGTGCTTGACCGCGGTGGCCATGGCCACGGGGTCCGTGGCCGCGGCGACGCCGGTGTTGAGCAGCACCGCGTCGGCGCCGAGCTCGAACACGCGGGTCACGTCGGACGCGGTCCCCACGCCGGCGTCCACGATCACCGGGACCTCCATGAGCTCGACCAGGATCCGCAGGTTGGCCGGGTTCTGGATCCCGAGGCCCGAGCCGATCGGCGCGGCCAGGGGCATGACCGCGGGGCAGCCCAGGTCTTGCAGGCGCTGGCAGGTCACGGGGTCGTCGGTGATGTAGGGCAGGACGACGAAGCCGTCTTGGACCAGCTCCTTCGCGGCCTGGAGCGTCCCGGGCACGTCGGGGAACAGGGTCTTGGTGCAGCCGATCACCTCGAGCTTCACCAGCGGGGTGTCGAGGATCTCGCGGGCCAGGCGCGCGGTGCGCACGGCCTCCTCGGCGGTGAAGCAGCCCGCGGTGTTGGGCAGCACGGTGTATTTGCCCTGGAGCCGGGAGAGGATGTCCGGCCCGTCCTGGGCGCCGAGCTTGACCCGGCGCACGGCGACGGTCACGACCTCGGTCCCGCTGGCGGCGAGGGCCTCGTCCATGAGGTCCAGGGTGCTGTATTTCCCGGTGCCGAGCATGATCCGGCTGGTGAAGGTGTAGGGCCCGATCTTCAGCGGGTCGGTCTCTGCGCTCACGGCTAGCCTCCTCCCACCAGCGTCACGATCTCCACCCGATCCCCCGCGGCGAGGGCGGTCCCGGCGTGGTCGGCCTTGCGCACGATCCGCCGGTTGACCTCCACGGCCACCCCGGCCCGCGGCGCGTCGAGGCGCTCGAGGAGCTGGGCGACGGTGGTCCCGTCGGGGACCTCGTGGGGGGCGTCGTTGACGGTGACTTGCATGGGGCCCGCAGTATACGCCCCGCGGGCGGCGGGGCGGCGCGCGGGCGCGGGCGGGAGGCGCCGAGAGTTCAACGCAGAGGCGCGGAGGCGCAGAGGAACGCGGAGGCTCCGGGGGGCGTGAGCGTTCCCGGCGAAGGGGGAGAGAGAGGTGGGGAGGTCGGAGCCTGGCCGGCGAGGCCGCCTACAGCCCGCGGCGTGACCCAGCGGAGCTCACTCGACTCCTGGGCCGAGGGGAGCGGGGGCGCACCCCCGGACTCTGCGTTCCTCAGCGCCTCTGCGCCTCAGCGTTGAACCGGACCTTCCGGCGCGGTCAGCGTATCGGAGGGCGCACCCCCCCAGCCAGCGTGTCGGAAGGCTAGCGGCTGCCCTGCAGGCGGAAGTCGGTCTCGCTCAGCGCGAAGCGGAACAGCTCGTGGGTCAGGCGGCGGCTGAGGAAGCCGAGGCCGACCTGGGCGTAGACCCCCAGGCGCAGGTTGGCGCTGCGGCGCATGAGCACGTCGTAGTCGATCCGGCCCACGCTGAGGGTGAAGTCGGCGGGGGTCTCGGAGTCGAGGAGGTCGAGGGTGCCCTCGACGCCGGTGCCGGCGACGGCCACGCCCACGCCCGCGTCCACGGTCCCCGAGAGCTGGAGCTTGCCCTGGAAGCCGTGGGTGGAGCTCCCCCCGCGCTGGGTGACCGCGTCGCGGTCGAGCTCGATATGCCCGTTGACCCGGGCCTTGAACGAGACCGGGACCGGGCCCACCGGCACGGTCAGGGTCGGGGTCTCGAACAGCTGGCGGCTGAGGCTCAGGTCCGGGGCGGGGAGGGTCATGCGGATCCCGCCGGGGAGCTCCAGGCGCTGGCGGCTCTCCTGGGGCCAGCTCGCCTCCTGGCGCACGCCCAAGAGACGGAAGGTGCGGCCGGCGACCCGCAGGTGGACCACGGTCCGGGCCTGAGCGTCGGCGGCGCTGGCGGTGCGCTCGCCCGAGACGGCGCGCTCCCAGGTGGCGCCGAGGAAGCTCGGGCCGACGTCCTCGGACTTGCTGTCGGAGAAGGTCTGGGCGCTGGCGACGGCGGCCGTGAGGCAGGTCAGGGCGGCGAGGCGCAGGGCGTTCATGGGCGATCTCCTTGGGGGCCAGGGGGGAGCGAGTCCGTGAGCGGGGCGCAGCCGCAGGTCGGGGCGGCGGCGAGGGCGGCGGCGACCGCCGCGCGCTGGTCGTTCGAGCGCGGGTCCTGAGACCAGGCGCGGAGCGCGGCGTGGGCCAGGGCGTGGACCTCGGGGTCCTCGAGCGCCGGGGCCACCGCGGCGAGGGCGCCCGGGCTGGCCGGGCGCAGGGCGCAGGCGTCGAGGGCCGCTGCGCGCACGCCAGGGCTCGCGTCGGCGACGAGGGCCAGGAGCCGGGCCTCGGCCTCGGGCCCGGGGACCAGGCGCAGGGCCTCGGCGGCCTGGGCGCGCTGGCGCGGGTCCGCGCTGCGCCCGCGCTCGGCGAGCAGCTCGAGCAGCGCGGCGTCGCCGCTCTGGGCCAGGGCGTCGATCACCGCGTCCGGGTCCTGGCCGCGCTCGAGCTGGCGCAACAGCGCCTCGCGCAGGGCCGGCGGCGGCGCGCTGGCGCGGGCGAGCAGGATCCCCGCGGCGCCGGTGGCCAGGAGCCCCGCGGTGCCGGGGGCGTCCAGGTCCGCGGCCAGGCGCTCGACGGTGGCCGAGAGCGGGGCGGCCTGGTCGCCGAGGCCCAGGTAGAGGTTGGCCGCGAGCTCGGGGCGCCCGTCGTCGAGGAGCGCGAGCAGCGCGCGCTGGGCCTCGGGGGTCGCGCTGGTGGCGAGGGCGTCGACCAGGGCGCGCTGGCTCTGGAGCGGGAGCCCGCCGTGGCGGATCGCGTCCAGGGCCAGGCTCGCCTCGGCGGGGAACGCCGCCAGGCGCCGGCTCAGGGCGTCGAACACCGGGAGCAGCGCGCGGGGCGGGCCCAGGCGCGCGACGCGCTCGAGCTCCTGGAGCAGCGTCGGGAGGTCGCGGGTCGGCGCGCCCTCGAGCTCGACCGCGGCGGCGGCCTCGTAGGCCAGCTCGCCCGGGGTCAGCGCAGCGGCGCCCGGCTCGGGCTCGCCGGCGACCCGGGTCCAGCGCAGCTCGCTCGTCGCCAGGAGCGTGCCCTGGGGGCTGGGCACGCGCTGGGTCTCGCGGCCGACGAGCTCGACCAGGACCCCGTCGGCAAAGCGCAGGGTCAGCTCGCCCTCGCCCTCGAGCGGGCCCTGGGCGCTCGCGGTCAACCTGCGGCGGCGCGTGACCCGGGCGGGGGCGACCTCGGTGCGCTCCTCGCCGCGGGCGCTGGGGAAGGTCGCCGGGCCGGCGCTGGAGACGAAGCGCGCGGCGGCGGCGTCCCACAGCGCGCGGGCATGGTTGCGCGCTTGCACGTCGGCCGCGGGGAGCGCGAGGACGCCAGCGCGCCGTCGGGGCCGAGCTCGGCGGCGAGGGCCAGCTCGGCCGGGAGCGCGGGGGCGTCCGTGGGCTCGACCTGGCGCTGGGCGAAGCGGTAGCGCTGGCGCGCGCGGAAGCCGGCGGGGGTCGGCTCGACCGTGACGTCGAGGCGTCCCTCGCCCGCGACCTCGAGCAGCGCCTCGTCGCCGAAGCTCAGGCGGTGGCGGTAGCGCGCTTGGTAGACGCCGCTCAGCCCCTGGGGACCGAGCGCGCGGGGCTCGGCGGCGGGGGCCACGGTCGGGGCCGGGGCGACGCGGACCGCGCCGGCGGTGCTGCCCCGCAGGGGGGACGCACCGGGGGCCGGGCCCAGCAGGAGCAGCGTCAACGCGCTGCCCGCGCAGGCCGCCACCGCGCCGACGGCGAGCCAGGACGACTTCAACCCCACGACCTCTCTCGCGCACGTTTCTAACACGTGGACCGGACCCGCTTCGAGCATTTCCCGGGGGGCGTGCGCGAGGCGCACGCGGTCCTACACTCCCAGGGCGAGGTGGATGTGAACGTCTACGCCGAGCGTGAGCGCGACTGGCGCTGCGGGCCGCTGGTGTATCAGGTCCTGGTCGATCGCTTCGCCCCCTCGGCGCGGCTGGAGGAGAAGCGCGCGCTCTACGCCGCCCCGCGGCGGCTGCGCGGCTGGGACGAGGAGCCGAAGAAGGGGCGCTACCTCGCCGAGCACCGGGTGTGGAGCCACGAGCTCGAGTTCTGGGGCGGCGACCTCGCGAGCGCGCGCGACCGGCTCGACGCGCTCCAGGCCCTGGGGGTGGACGTGGTCTACCTGAACCCGATCCACGACGCGTTCACCAACCACAAGTACGACGCCCGGGACTACGCCGAGGTCGCCCCGGAGCTGGGGACCCGGGCCGACGTCGCCGCGCTGGCGGCGGACCTCCACCGGCGCGGCATGCGCCTCGTGCTCGACGGCGTGTTCAACCACGTCGGCTGGCGCTGCCCGTGGTTCGCCCGCGCCCAGGCGGGGGAGGCGCCCTGGCGCGACTGGTTCGTGCTCGGGCCGGAGTATCCGGACGGCTACCGCTGCTGGGCCAACGCGCGGAACCTCCCCGAGCTCAGGCTCGAGGCGCCGGACCTGCGGGCGGCGCTGTGGGGCGACCCCCAGAGCGTCGTCCAGCGCACCCTGCGCGAGGGGGTCGACGGCTGGCGCCTGGACGTGGCCTACGACCTCGGCCCCGAGTTCCTCGCCGAGCTGACCGCGGCCGCGCACCGGGCGAAGCCCGACGCGCTGACCGTGGGCGAGGTCTACAACGTCCCCACCCGCTGGCTCGGTCCCCTGGACGCGGTCATGAACATGAGCGCCCGCGAGCTGATCCTGCGCCTGGTGCGCGGGCAGCTCGCGCCCGCGCTCTGCGCCCGGCACCTCGAGCGCCTGGTCGGCGACGCGCCGTTCGAGGGACTCCTGCGCTCGTGGCTCGTGCTCGACAACCACGACACCGCGCGCCTGGCGACCCAGCTCCCCGAGGCCTGGCAGCGGGCGCTGGCCCAGACCCTGCAGTTCACGCTCCCCGGCGCGCCCCAGCTCTACTACGGCGTCGAGGCCGGGCTCGAGGGCGGGGTGGAGCCCGCCTCCCGCGGCCCCATGCGCTGGGAGCGCGCCGTCGCCGGCAACCCCGAGTTCGACCGCGTGCGCGCGCTGAGCGCGCTGCGCCGCGCGCGGCGCGGGCTGCGCGTGGGCGACTACCTGCCCCTCGACGCCGAGGCCTGCCTGGCCTTCGCGCGCCAGACCGAGCGGGCCCAGGACACCGCGATCGTGGTGGTGAACCCGGGGGCGAGGGAGGTCCGGGAGACGCTTTGGCTGCGGGACTCGTGGCTCATGCACACCTCGACCCTGCGCTGCGCGCTCTCGGGCGCCCAGGGGCGGGTGATCGCCGGGGTGCTCGAGCTCGCGGTCCCCGCCCACAGCGCGCGGGTGCTGTTCCCCGAGCGGCCCGCGGGGCCCGGCTACTCCGCCACCAAGCGCGTCCCTTGAGCGCGGGCCAGGCCCTTGCGCCCCGCGCGGGGGCGGGGGAGGGTAGGTCCATGGCCGACCTCCCCCTGTTCCACCTCGCCTTCGGCGTCACCGACCTGGCGAGCACCCGTCGCTTCTACGGCGAGGTCCTGGGCTGCGCCGAGGGCCGCAGCGCCGAGCGCTGGGTCGACTTCGACCTCGCCGGACACCAGCTCAGCGCCCACGTGGTCCCGGGGGTGGGCGCCGCCCCCACGAACCCCGTCGACGGCGACGACGTCCCGATCCCGCACTTCGGGCTGATCCTCGCCTGGGAGGCCTGGGAGGCCCTCGCGGCCCGGGTGCGCGCCCACGGCGAGGGCTTCGTGATCGAGCCGCGGGTGCGCTTCCAGGGCGGCGCCGGCGAGCAGGGCACCTTCTTCCTCCGCGATCCCAGCGGGAACCATCTCGAGTTCAAGGCGTTCAAGCGCCGCGAGCAGGTCTTCGCCCGCGAAGGATCGGGTGGATCGCCGCCTGCGTGAGCTCGAGCGCGCGGCGCTGGCGCACCCCGAGGACCCGGGGGCGGCGGCCGCGCTGCGCAGCGCCCTCGCGCGGGTCGCCGACCTCAGCGACCGCGAGGCCTGGAGTCGGGCCGACCCCGGGGCGCAGGACCAGGTGCTCGAGTCCCTGGGCGCGCTGCTCGAGGGCTGCCGCTCGCTGGGGGCCGAGACCTACGCCGTGGCCGGCGTCGCGCACCGGATCGGGCGCTTCCACCACGAGGCCTCCGGCGTGCAGCTGCACCTGATCCCGGGGGGGCGGGCTCGGCTGGGGCCGGGGCGCGACGGGCGCAACCTCGAGGCGCACCGGGAGGTCACGCTCCCGCCGCTGCTCGTGGGGCGCTTCCCGGTGCGCCAGGCCGAGTGGGACCTCCGGCCGGGGGAGGACGAGCGCAGCTTCGTGGGGGCCGAGCTCCCGATCGAGGGGGTGACCTGGCACGCCGCTCGCGCCTGGCTGACCGCGGTCGGGCTGCGCCTGCTCTCGGAGGCCGAGTGGGAGTATGCCTGCCGCGCTGGCACGACGTCCGACTACTTCTGGGGGCCGACCCCGGACCCGACCTACGCCTGGTACGGCGAGGGCTCGGCCTGCACGACCCACAGCACCCGGCTGCACGCCGAGGCCTGCAACGCCTTCGGGCTGGTCGACGTGTGCGGCAACGTCGCCGAGTGGTGCGAGGACGTCTACGGACCCTACGGGGCGCACATGCCCCGGGACGGGAGCCCGGTGCAGGCGCGGGGCGGCATGCGCGTGATCCGCGGCGGCGACAGCTTCCACTCGCCCCACCACTGCCGCTCGTCCGCGCGCAACGGCGCCGACGCCCGGGACTCGGGCGCCATGATCGGGTTCCGCGCGGCGCGCTCGGTGCCGCTGTTCGGCGGGCCCTGGGGTAGACTCCAGCCGTGAACGCGCGACGCTGGTGGTGGGTGGGGGCCCTGGGCCTCGCGGGCTGCGCGGGGACCCTCGAGCGGGCGACCCGCGACGCGACGGTGCTCGCCGGGCAGATCCCGCAGCAGCTCGGGCGCGAGCTGCGGGTCGAGCTCGAGGGGGCCGACGCCGCGACCCGCGACGTGTTCCTCGCCGCGCTGCGCACCGAGTTCGAGGGCCGCGACCTGTTCGACCGCGTGCGCCTGGGCCAGGGCAAGACGACCGCCGACGCCACGCTCTCGATCTCGCTGGTCGAGCGCGAGGAGGACGAGCTGTTCGACCTGTGGGAGTTCACCGACGCCTACGTCGTGCGCTACGAGCTCGAGGTCGAGCTGGTCGACCCCCAGCGGAACCAGGTGCTGAGCGGGCACATAAGCGGGATCGGCGCCGACTCGGTCAGCGACGACGACGACTTCGACGACGAGGCCCGGCGCGACGTGGACCTGGCGGCGGTCTCCGACGCCGCGACCAAGCTCTCGCGGAACCTGCGGCTCGCCGCGGACCGCCGCGGCCGGGCCGCGCTGGACGAGCTCCCCGAGGTCCTGCTCCCCCCGGGCGAGGGGCCGGTCTCGATCGCGGTGCTCGAGGTCGAGGCCGAGGACCCCCGCGCGGCGGTCGACCAGCGGGCCCGGCTCGCGGTGGCGCTGGCCCAGCTCGGGACCGACTTCTTCCTCGTGCCGGGGCCGGCGATCGACCGCGCGCTCGAGGACGCGGGTGGCGGGACCCCCGGGGTCGAGGTCGACGCCGACAAGCTGGCCGAGGTCGCCCGGCGCCTGCGGGCGCGCTACCTGGTCCGGGCGCGGGTGCGCCGGGGGGCCGAGCGGGTCGAGGTCCAGGCGGAACTCCTCGACCGCGACGGGACGCTCCTGAAGCGGACCCGCTCCGACGCCCGAGGCCTCGGGGCGCCGCAAGTCGCAGCGTGTCATGTAGCTCAGACGTTGGGACGAGAGATCCTTGCGATTCACTCGACCCCGACCGACTCTGGGGATTCGTCCCAAGAGTAGGGACGTACGGTGCGACTTTCCTACAGTTAGGGCGACTCACACCGAGGCACGTGGCTCGCTCGCTGCACTTCCGTGAGAGTGCGAAAGCTGAGAGTCGTGTGCTGCCTTTGAGAACCTTCGTCGCGGGGCTGCTGATCGCCGTTCCGTGTTGGGCTCAGTCGAGCGGAATCCACGTCGTCCGATCGGGCGACTCCTTGTGGGAGCTGCAACAACGCTACAACGTCCCTTGGAAGCGGATCCAACAGGCCAACGGGCTGAACGGAACCGTGATCCACGTGGGCCAGCGGCTGCGGATCCCGGGGGCCGGTGGGTCGTCGTCGAGCTCCACGGGGGTGCCCAGCGCGCCGCCGCCCAGCTCTGCGAGCAGCAGCGGCGGGAGCGCGATCTCGAACCTGGCCCAGGCCAAGAACGACCTGCGCACCGGGCTCTCGCTCTTGATCCAGGAGCGGACGGCGAACCCTGCGCCCCCCGCCCAGACCTCCCAGACCTACGTCGTGCGCTCGGGAGACACCCTCGGCGCGATCTCCTCGCGCTTCGGGGTGAGCCTCAGCACCCTGCGCAGCATGAACGGGATCCCCTCCAGCTCGAGCATGATCCGGATCGGGCAGCGGCTGCACATAAACCGCGCGGGTCACCCGCGCCGGCTCTCGATCACCTACCACGCGCCCATGCAGGCCACCGCGGACGAGGTCACGGTCCTGGCGCGGATCGTGAAGGGCGAGTGCCCTCCGCACATGAGCTTCGAGGGCAAGGTGGCCGTGGCCGCCGTGCTGCTCAACCGCGTGCGGCGCACCGACGGGACCTTCTCCCTGGATCGCTCGATCACCCGGGCCGCGCACCGCAGCAAGCAGTTCTCCTGCTACAACCCGGACAAGCGCGCCAGCCACTACTACGGGAGCGTGCCCGCCTGGGCCTACACCGCCGCCCGCACCGCGCTGGCCGGGGTCGACCCCACCCAGGGCTCGACGCACTACTACAACCCCTACCTGGTCAGCCCCTCCTGGGCCAAGAACCTGGTGGCGGTGCTCCAGCTCGGGCGCAACGGCACCGACTCGCACCTGTTCTACCGGACCCGCAGCAACGTGATCCTGGGAACAACAAGCCGACCTGGGCCTACTAGGTTCCAAGGGGGTCTGGTTTCAGGGGGTCTGTCCCAGACCCCCTCGCCCTCGGGGCAAAGCCCTCGGGCTCACCCCCAAGGGGCTCGCGGCCGGCTTCGCCGGCCGCTGCGCCTCGCGGCTGACGCCGCTCGCCGGGCGCGTGGACAGCACAGCACACACGACGCGCGGGCGGAGCCTCTCGGCTCCGCCCGTCGTGCGTGTGGGAGGAGAACCGTGGCTCGCGGCTGACGCCGCTCGCTGGGCGCTTGGGCAGCACAGCCCACACGACGCGCGGGCATGTGGGGCGTGGCGGACCCACGTCCCAGACTCGGGGCAAAGACCTCAGGTGTGCGGCACGAGGCTCGCGCTCCTGAATTGCCGGATCGCTCTAGGGGCGGCGCTGTTCGGCTCGTCCCCGCCCGGGTATGTGCGTCCCTTGAGCCTCCGTGGCGGCGGAGCTCCGAGCAGGCGCCGCGGGTAGGCCCTCCACTCCGAAGGGTGGAGGGACGCACATACCGGGCGGGGACAAGCCGGATAAACCCGATAAACCCCGCCCCTGACCGTGTCGAGTGGGAGAGGAAGAGATTTAACCACCGAGCTCCGCTCGGACACGCCGGAGTCGCACTCCGCGGGCGAAAGAGACACCGAAGACACCGAGTCCCGCTGAGACAGGGCGTCGCTCGCCTCCGCGAGGAAGAGACACCGAGCTCCGCGCCTGGGCTCCTGTATCGAGCAGGACGCACCGGACTCCTCAGCCGGCACGTCGGCGCGCGAGGTCCACGCGGAGCTCGGTGTCTCTTGCCATGGAGCGCCGCGAAGGGAGCGACCGAGCGGAGCTCGGTGCGTTCGGTGGTTCTTGATAGCGCGTCCGCAGGACGGCTCCTCAGCAGCGGAGCTCGGTGGTTGAAAACCGTCGTCGCCGGCGCGGTCCCTCAGCAGCGGAGCTCGAGAGGGCTCCGCGGGCGCGCTCGCTCGGCGGCGCTCCTGGGAGAGGAACACGGAAGACACGGAAGCTCCGCGGCTGGGAGGGCGCCCCGGCGCGCCGCTGGAGCGAGACGCTGCACTCCTGGGCTCTCCAATCCCGCGCGTGTGCCCATTCAGGGGTAGGGGCGGGGGCAATCCGGCTTGTCCCCGCCCGGGTATGTGCGTCCCTCGAGCCTCCGTGGCGGCGGAGCGCCGAGCAGGCGCCGCGGGTAGGCCCTCCACTCCGAAGGGTGGAGGGACGCACATACCGGGCGGGGACGAGCCCCGCCCCTACGGTGTGTGAGAGCAACGCCACCGCAGAAGAGCTCCACGCTGGCCAGCGCGCCACGCGTCTGGCGCACGCTGCGTGCCGAACACCTGTGGGACGAGCCCCGCCCCTACCCCTGTGACGGCAATGCCACCGCAGAAGAGCTCCGCGCTGGCCAGCGCGCCACGCGCCCCCCCGATTGGCACCGCACACACGACGCGCGGGCGGAGCCGGGTGGCTCCGCCCGTCGTGGGGTGGGAGGGCGGGCCGGGCTACTTGCCGTGGCGGACCAGGACGCCTTCGCTGCGCACCTCGACCGCGGCGGTCTTGAGGGTGCTCACGTCCTTGACGATCCCCACGCCCTTGGCGAGCCAGCGGGTGATCGTGCCCTTGCTGTCGTCCTCGCCGGTGAACTCGATCTCGACCACGAGGCAGTCGAAGCTCCCGGCGGGGGTCTCGAGGGTCTCCTCGCGGGAGACCTGCACCTTCTGCTCGCCCTTGATCGCGTTGACCCGCCCGCTCCAGGTCCAGCTCTGGCCGACGGCCAGGGGCTGGCGGCACACGGGCTGGCCGTCGGTGAGCACGAAGTCGCGCATTTCGAGGCCGAAGCCCTGGATCCGGCGCAGGCACTGGACCTCGTCGGGGGTGCACCAGAAGAAGCTGCGCTGGGCCAGGGCCCCGTCGAACTTCCACTCGACCACCGAGACCGCCTTCTCGTCGATCCGCTGCGGCTCGGCGACGACGACCTCGACCCGGTGGGTCTGGGGGGTGGGCTCCTCGGCGGCGTTCAGCTCCTTGACCGTGAGCTTGGTCTGGTAGGTCCAGCTGCGGCCGCGGTCGAGGGGGAAGTACTCGAGCCCCGGGAGCGGGGCGTTGGCCAGGACCTCGGTGGGCGACTCTTCGGCGTCCTGGGCCTGGGCGACCAGCGCGCAGCAGAGGGCCAGCGGGGCGAGGCGGAGGGCGGTGCGGGTCATTGGTCCACCTTGGGCTTGCTCAGGAGCGTGGCCTCGGAGGTCGTCTCGCGGCCGTCGGGGAGGGTGATCGTCGAGACCTCGCGCACGAGGCCGAGCTTGGGGGCGAACCACAGCGTGCGCACCTGGCGCGCGGTCTTGCCGCCTCGACGGAACTCGCCGCGCTCTTCGATCTGCAGGCAGCGCACGCGACCGAGGGCCGGGTTCTCCAGCTCGGTGGGGCCGAGGAAGGTGATCGTGCCCTCGGCGTCGCCGGCGGCGCTGGTCCAGCTCCAGGTCGTGCCGGGCTGGCGCTGGGCGCTGTCGAACAGCAGGCGCCCACGGCTGGGCGGGGCTGCCTGCTCCTCGCCCTCGGGGGGCGGCGGGACCTCGCGCAGCTTCTGGACCACCGCTCCGTCCCGAGCGCTGGTCTGCCACTCGCGGACGGCGGACCCCGCGACTTCGTACCACGCGGTGCGCAGGAGCTTGGAGCCGCTGGTGGTCTCGAACACCACGCACTCGACCCCTTCCAGGGTCTCGCTGCGCACGGCCTTGGTGGCGTAGCGGATCGCGTGGGCTTGCTCGCCGCGCTTGAGGGTCAGCTCGTACTCCCAGGTCGTGCCGACCTGGGCGGGGAAGTAGTCGTCGACGTCCTGGGCCGCGCCCGCGAGCGCGCCGGCAAAGATCAGCCCCAGGAAGAGGATCGAGGTTCGCATGAGGGTCCGCCCTTCCGGGGCCGTGACGCGCTGCTCCAACGGCTTACTCACCGGGACTGGGCCGCGGCCCGGAGCACCTCGGCGGTCTCTCGCGCGGCTCGCTCCCAGGTGACGTAGTCGAGGACCCGCGCGCGCCCGGCCTGGGCCATGGCCTCGCGCCGGGCGTCGTCGGCGAGGAGCTCGGCCAGGGCGTCGTGCATGGCGTCCAGGTCGCCGGCGTGGACCAGGAGCCCGGTCTCGCCGTCGAGGACCGCCTCGGGGACGCCGCCCTCCTTGCCGCCGACCACCGCCGTGCCGCAGAGGTTGGCCTCGGCGTAGACCAGGCCGAAGGTCTCGTAGGTGTCGTCCTCGGGGCGGGTGTAGCTCACGGTCACGAACAGGTCCGCGGCCTTGTAGAACACCCCGACCTCGTGGGGCGCGACCTGCGGCCCCCAGATCACGCGCTCGGCGATCCCCAGCTCCTGGGCCAGGTCCTTGAGGGTCTGCTCCTCCTGGCCGCCGCCGACCATGAGCACGTAGAGGTCGTGGAAGCGCTCGAGCAGGCGAGGCACCACGCGGAACACGCTGTCGAAGTTCTTGCGCGGGACGTAGCGCCCCAGGCAGAGCAGCACGCGCTTGCCGTCCAGGGCGTAGCGCGCGCGGACCTCGGCCACCCGCTCGGGGGTCGCCCAGTCGTCGATGGTGCGGTCGATCCCGTAGTGCACGGTCTCGACCACCGGGCGCCCGACCAGGGGCTGGATCGTCTTCCCCAGCCAGCGGGTGCAGGTGATCACCTTGGCCGCGTGGGTCAGGCCCCACTTCTTGCGCTTCTTCTGGATCGCGGCGTCGCTCTCCAGGTCGCTCTTGTTGAAGCCGTGAATGCCCACGGCGTAGGGGATCCCGGCGGAGGCCAGGCGCCCGTAGAGGTCGCCGAAGCCGACCACGGTGTAGGCGAAGAACACGACCTGGACCTCGCGCTCGCGGATCAGGTCCATGACGTCCCGCTGCGCGCGCCGCTGGCGCAGGGGCTTGAGCAGCCCGGTCTTGGTGTCGATCGAGATCACGTCCAGGCCGAGCTCCGCGAACTCGGCGGGGTCGCGGTCGCGGATCACCACGGTCACCCGGTGCCCGAGGGCGGCCAGGCCCTTGGAGATCTCCGCCGCGTGGACGGAGGTCCCGCCAATGTCGGGGGGCAGCTGGCTGGTGATCACCAGCACGTTCAGGGGCGCGTCACTCACGGGCGGGATTCTATACCAGACCCCGGCGCCGAACCGCCCTGAAGCAGGGGCAGGGCCGCGCGGGGGGCGGCTCACGAATTTTCCTTTTCCCTGGGCACGCCGACCCGCAATACGGGGTGTGACAAGGCTGAAGGAGACCTCGAGCATGGACGAGCGCGCGCTGCTCGAGCGCGCGCGCCGAGGCGAAGAGGCCGCCTTCGGCGCGCTCTACGCGCAGGAGGCGCTCATGCCCGATCCGGTCCCCCCGTTGTCCCCCGGCCTGCGCGCGCGCGTGCTGGCCCAGGCGACCGCGCGTCGCCGGGGCGCGGCGCTCACGTCGTGGGTCCTGGCCGCCTGCGCCCTCGCGATCCCGCTGATCGTGGGCCTCGTGGCCTGGCAGGGCCGCCCGCGGCGCGACGACGGGCAGGCGCTGGAGGCGATCCGGCGCAACGCCCTGGAGGGGGAGGCGGCGTTCAGGCGCTGGAACCAGGACGAGACCGACGACGCGGCCTACGAGGAGGCGGTGTCCAAGCTCCGGGGCGCCGTCGGGCGCCTGACCGAGCTGCTCTACGACCCACGGGGGCCCTACGTGGATCCCAACGACCCGGAATATCTCCGCGCGGAGTATGAGGGCTACGAGATGGACCTCCAGCGCTGGGGTCAGCTCGTGCACGACTTGTCGAAGCGGCGCAGGCTGCGCTGAGCCTGCGCGAGGCTAGCCCTCGGCGCGGGACAGGCGCTGGGAGCGCGGGCGCGCGGGCTGCACGCGCAGGCGGGCCGAGTCGCCGCTGAGGCGGTTCGTCGGGCGGCGGCGCGCCGTGGGGCGCCAGCCCTCCGCCAGCTCGGCGACGTCCATGCGGGTCGCCCAGGCGAAGGGGTCTTGTCCGACGATCTGATCCTCGTCCAGTGAACTCACGCGTCCTCCTGGGTCGGCCCGTGGACCGACCCCGCACTGCGAGCGGCGGATCATACGCAGCTCGCCTGACAGCGCAAGCGCCCGCACTCGTGGCCGATGTAAGTCCCGCGTGGGCGTGGCGCTTGCTCGTAACTGTTCGTTTTGCAGTGGTTTGCGACGAGAGTGCGCGTCAACTGCCGTGGACTCCGAGGCTTAGCCGGGCTACAGCTCGCCGGTCTCCGACTCGTCCCGCTGACGCATAGCGTCAAGGACGGCGGAGGAGATGCTCACGTCGCAGTTGCCAGGGGCGGCGTCGCCCGGGGAGAACTCGAAGGCGCCCGAGCGCAGGCCCAGCACCGTCCCCACCGCGGGGGCTCCGGCGAGCTCGGAGCACTCGGCGTTCACGATCCTGCCCTCGCGGATCCTGAGCGCGCCCTGGCGTCCACTGGAGCGGATCCGGAGCACGCCGGACTTGCGGTTGAACTCGAGCATCCCCAGATACTCGACCAGCTCCTCGTCCTCGAAGGTCCCGGCGGTGACCCGCCCGCTCCCAGCCTTGAGCCCGCGGGTGTCGATGCGGATCGTCTGCATGAGCTCGGCCTCTTCGGTGACCATGCCCAGGAGCAGCTCCAGGTTCTTGGCGTCGGCCTTGATCCCGGTGAGCTCGGTGACGACGTCCTCGAGGGCGCGCCGCAGCGCGGTGGCGGACTCGAAGCGCTTGGCCGGGTTCATGTGCAGCATTTGCACGACCAGGGACACCACGCTCAGGGGCACGCCCACGAGGTGCTCGAGGGGCGCGCCGCGCTCGAGCTGCTGCAGCAGCTCGAGCTCGCTCTTGGCCGCGAAGGGCGGGCGCCCGGCCAGGGCGTGATACAGGCAGGCCCCGAGCCCGAACACGTCGGTGCGGTGGTCGGCCTGGCGCGCGTCGCGGAGCTGCTCGGGGGCCATGTAGCCCGCGGTGCCCAGGCTCTCGCCGTCGGACGTGATCCCCAGGCCTAGCTCGTGGAGGTTCTTGGCTACGCCGAAGTCGATCAGCTTCGCGTCGCCGTCGCGGGTGAGCATGATGTTGCCGGGCTTGAGGTCGCGGTGCACGATCCCGCGGCCGTGGGCGTGCTCGAGGGCCTTGGCCAACTGGTAGGTGCAGCCCAGCGCCGCGCGCAGCGAGAGCCGGTTCCCCGAGCGGCGGATCGTCTGCAGGAGCGTCTCGCCTTCGACGAGCTCCATGACGATGTAGAGCATGTCGCGGCACTGCCGCACGTCGTAGATCGCGACGATGTTCTTATGGCGCAGGCGCGCCTGGGCCTTGGCCTCCTGCACGAAGCGCGAGACGGTCTTCTCCGAGCTCGGCCCGGTGAGCGGGAGCACCTTGAGCGCGACCTCCTGGCCCAGGGAGCGCTTGATCGCGCGGTAGATCGGGACCTTGCCGCTGGCGTTGATCCGCTCCTTGACCTCGAAGCCCTCCTTGAGGAGCTGCTGCATGACCTCGACCTCGGGCTGCAGCGGCTCGGGCTCCGCCTGGGTCGGGGTCGGGTCGGCGACCGGGGTCGTCGAGTACTCCACGTGCACGTCGAGGGCGCGGTTGCCGACCTGGAGTTTGTCTCCGTCTTGCAGCGGCGACTGTCGGATCCGCGCGCCGTTCACGAAGGTCCCGTTGGCGGAGTTGAGGTCCTCCACGGTCAGCCCGCGCTCGCCGAGCTGGATCCGGCAGTGCCGGCGCGAGAGGCGCAGCTCGTCGATGCTCACCTCGTTGCTCAGCGAGCGGCCGATGGTGATCGACTGCCCGGGGCTGAGCTCGAAGGTGGCTTCGAGGGGACCGGAGAAGCGGAGGACCGCAGACATGGAACGTCTCTCGCTGGCCTGACTTATATCGCGGACCGGGACCAGCGCCCACCCCCCGAGTCGCGCCCTCCGCGCCGTCAGCGCTTAGGGGGGATCCCGGGCTCCGGCCCGCGCCGCGGAAGCGGTAGACTCGCGGCATGCGCTGGCTCTTCCTGGCCCTGGTGCTCCCCTGCTGCGGCTGCCCGGTCCTCGAGTATCCGCCGCCCGCGGCCCGGGCTCCGGCGCCGCTGCCCGCGGAGGTCGCCGCCCGCTTCGCCTACGCCCTGGCCCAGCCGGTGGACATTCGGGTCGAGGACGTGGACGAGGACGCGGTGGTGCACGCGGGCCGGGTCGTGGTCCAGCTCGCCGGGGACGCAGCGCCCACGCCGATCACCTTCGAATACTGGCGCTGCCTGCGCACCCAGGGTCCGTCCCCGGCGATCCTCATGACGCCGATCCTCGGAGGGGGGCGCTCGCTGGCGCGCAGCCAGTGCCGGGCCCTGGCCGCCGCCGGGATCCACGTCGTGCTCGTGAACCGCGGGACCCGGATCCTGCGCGAGACCTGGTCGATCGAGGAGGTGGAGCTCTGGGCGCGGCGCTCGGTCGCGGCGCGGCTGGCGGTGTTCGAGTGGATGCGCCAGCAGCCCGAGATCGACCCGGGGCGGATCGGGGCCCTGGGGATCTCCCTGGGCGGGATCGTGACCACCCTGCTCATGGGCGTCGAGCCCCGGCTGCACTCGGGGGTGATCGCGCTCGCCGGCGGGGACCTGCCGGAGGTGATCCGGATCTCGAGCGAGGAGCGCCTGATCAAGTTCCGCGAGACCAAGGCTCAGGAGCTGGGGCTGAGCGAGGCCGAGGTCAGCGAGCGGCTGCGGGAGGTGTTCCTCTCGGACCCGCGGGCGTTCGCCCCGAGCATCGATCCGCGGCGCATGCTCGTGGTCACCGCGCGCCTGGACACGGTCATGCCCCACGACTTCCAGGTCCAGCTCTGGGAGGACCTCGGGCGCCCGCTGCGCTACGACGTGTTCACCGGGCACTACTCCGGCGCGATCTACCTGCCCTACATCCTCGACGTCTCTGCGCGCTGGTTCCTCCGGCGTTGCGAGCAGCCCGTTCCCGCCGACCGCGCCGGGCTGGTGCCCGTGCTCCCGGCGCTGCCCTTGCCCCAGGGGACCACCCAGGAGTCTGCCGGTGAGTGAGCGCCCGACCCTCGTGCTCTGGTCCGGCGGCCCCGGCTCGAGCTTCGCCCTGCGCTGGGCGTGCGCCCAGGAGCGCGGGCCCGTGTGGGCGGTGACCGTCGACACCGACGGGCTCAACGCCCCCGCCCTCGGCGCCATGCGCGAGCAAGCCCTCGAGCTGGGGGCGGCCGAGCACCGGGTGCTTGGGGCTCAGGGGGTGTTCTATCGCGAGCTGCTCTCGCCCCTGCTCCAGCTCGGCGTGCAGCAGGGCGGGTCAGTGCCCTGGTGCCTGGCGGAGGAATACGCCCGGGCCGAGGCGGTCGTGACCCTGGCCCGGGAGTGGGACGCGCGCCCTCGTCCACGGCAGCCGCCTGGGCGACCTGGGGGTCCCACCGAGCTGGTGTGGGCCGCCCGCGCCGCAGGCCTCGAGCGCGCGGCCCCCGCGCGCGGGCGCAACGCCAACGAGCTGGGCGAGGCGGAGGAGGAGGTCGAGGCGGTGTGGGGGACCCGCGCCGCGCTCCTCGAGCTCCAGGACCCCTGGGAGGAGGCCGAGGAGGACGCGTTCCCCCGGGTCCCGGACCCGACCGAGGTCCACGACCTCCCCGAGGAGTTGACCCTCGAGTTCAAGGACGGCTTGCCCTATGCCGTGGGCGAGGCAGAAGGCCGACCCGCCCAACCTGTTCGTGCGGCTGAACCGCCTGGGCGAGCGCCACGGCTACGGGCGCGGGGTCCACGTGCGGCGCACGGCGCTGGGCGCCCTCGAGCGCGCGGTGTGGGAGGCGCCGGGGCTCGCGATCGTGAGCGCGGCCCGCGAGGCCCTGGACGCGATCGCGCTCTCCGCGGCGGAGCGCGAGCTGCTCGGCGGGCTACGCGAGCTCTACGCCCGCGAGTTCTGCGCCGGGCGGCGCAGCGAGCCCGCGCTGCGCGCGATCGAGGCCGCGGCCCGCGAGGTGTGCGCCCAGGTGCGGGGCGAGGTCCGGGTGCGTCTGGCGCGGGGGACCCTCAGCGTGCAGGGCGCGCGGCGGAGCCCGCCCCGCGCCGGGGCTGGGGTCTCGCCCGAGGGCGTCGAGGCGCTCGTCGCGCTGCAGGCGCGGCTGCTGCGCTCGGACGGGTTCGCGCCGTGAGGCGGGAGTCGACATGAGGTTCCTCCTCCTGCTCTCGCAGGAGGAGGGCCGCGCGCAAGGGCCACGTCCACGACGCGCGTGGGGCGAAGCGCCCTACCCAGCCGGGGACGCGGCCACCGGGGGGCTACGGGCGCGCGACGCGCACGGTCAGCGCGACGGCGGCCTCGCCGCGGGTCGCGCGCGGCGCCTCGGGCCCGGGGCGCAGCCGGTCGGCGAGGGTCGCTTCGAGCTCCACGGCTCGCCAGCCTCCCTCGACGCGGACCTCGGGCCAGGCGCAGGCGCGTCCGGCGCCTTCGAGGTCGACCCCGTGGACCAGGCGCGCTTGGGCCCCCTCGGCCAGGGCAGCCTCGACCCAGCGCTCCGGCGCCTGGGCGCGGGAGAGGCCGGCGAGCTCCGGCGGCAGCTCAGGCGGGGTCAGCGGGTCGCGGCGCTCGAGCTGCAGCCGCACGCGGATCGCGGGGGCGCCCGTCTGCGCGCGGAGGGAGAGCACCCGCGGATCCTCGCCCTCGACCTCGAAGGTTCCCGACTCGACCTCGATCGCGAGGCTGCGCACCGTGACGCCCTCGGCGTCTCCCGGCAACGGCAGCGCCACCTCCAGGGCGCCCTCCCCAGGCGCCGGCTGCCAGGTCAGGAGCAGCACGTCGCACAAGGGCTCAGGGGGCGATTCGCGGCGCGCGTCGGGCACGAGCTCGAGGTAGGTGCGGTCGGGGGCGCTGCACCCAGCGAGGAGCACCAGGCCCAGCGCAGCCACGCACGTCATCCAGGGACTCATCACCCCCGGACGGTAGCACGCAGGACCAGCACGGCGCTGCCGGGCACGGTCGCGAGGGGGCGGGGGGTGTCCAGGTCGTAGCGCCGGTCGAAGCAGGCCACGAGCTCGAACCCTGCCGCGGCCACCGCGTCCTCCACCGCGCTCGGGGTCCAGCGGCGCAGGAGCGAGACGTGCCCCAGCTCCCGCCGGCGCCCGTTGTCGTCGATCTCGAGGTTCACGTGCATGGCCTCGAACTCCGGACCGTGGGAGGACACGTAGAGCTTTGCCGCGACCTCGATCCCCCCCCGGCGCATGCTCCACGTCTCCCAGGTGTCGTCGGGGTCGCGCCCGGTCTCGACGTCGAATCCCAGCACGTAGACCCCGCCTGGGCGTAGGGCTCGGGCGACCGCCGCGAGGTGCGCGCGGCCCTCCGCCTCGCACTGGAGGTGGCGGAAGCTGTCGATCAGGCAGTAGGCGAAGTCGAGGGAGCCAGGCGCCAGGCCCAGGCGCGCTGCGTCGGCGCGGAACACCGGGGCCCGGGTGCGGGCGATCTCGAGCATGGCCGGGCTGAGGTCCGAGCCGATCGCCCCGGGCACGTGGGGCAGGAGCCGTCCGCTCCCGCAGAACGGCTCGAAGCTGCGCTCGGGCCGCCCGCGCCCGTAGCGCTCGCTGGCCCCAAGCAGGAAGCGCACCTCCCGCTCGGGGTCCCAGCCGAACAGCACGTCGTAGTAGCGGGCGAGGTCGTACCAGTCCTGGCTCACCCCCACACTCTATCGGGCTACTGCCGGTCGAAGCTCACCGCGTCGAGGACCACGTTCACGTCGGTGACCGTGCGGTCCTGGGCCGCGAGGTTGATCGTGAGCGTGAACAGAGACGGGCCCTGGAAGTCGAGCCCAGGCTCCCCGGGGCGCAGCGCGATCCCGTTGAGCTGGCCCTCGTAGGCCTGGGGGTCGCCGCTGCGGGCGAAGCCCGTGACCGTGGCCGCCAGCCCCGGCTGCACGAGGTCGATCACGTAGAGCTCGCTCGTGTTGAAGTTGCAGGCGTAGAGCGTGTTCCCGCTGTGGGAGACCGCGACGTCGCTGATCAGGTTCGTGCCGCCGGGGGACGTGGGCAGGGCGTAGCCCCCGCGGAAGCGGTTGCCCAGGTTCCGCGGGGCCTGCGCGCCGACCAGCGCCTCGAGGCCCGAGAGGTCGAGGGCGAACACCTGGGCTTCGCTCTGGGAGCCGACGTAGCCCCAGCGGCCGTTGGGCGAGAGCTCCACCCGGCCCACCGGGTCCTCGCCTGGGAGGTCGATCCAGCCCACGGTGCGGAAGGTCTGGGGGTCGACGATGTCGATCGCGCCCATGCCGCCGGCGTAGGGGCCGGTGTCGGTAATCAGGAGCAGCGGACCGGCGGAGGTCTCGAGGCGCTGAATCCCGGTGGGGTTGAAGCCTCGGGTCTGGAGCACCTGCGCCGCGCCGAGGGTCCCGCTCTGGAGGTCCTGCTGGAAGGCCCACAGCGTGCCCGGGTTCAGGTTGAACTGCGCGTCGAAGTTGGCGCTGGTCACGAACAGCGTGGCCCCGAAGCCCAGGGCGTCCGAAGTGTAGGTCAGGGGGAGGGCCTGGCCGCCGACGTCGGTCCCGGCCTGGTCCAGGGTCCCGGCGGGCCAGGTCACGGTCATCCCATCCAAGGGATAGGTGGTCACGTCCGCCGCGCTCGCGGCGCTGCGCGGGTCGAAGCGATACACCGCCTCGCCGCCGGCGCCCGAGGCGGTCACGTAGGCGGCCTCGGGCTGGCTGAGGTCGATCGCCCCCGCGGCGATCCCCGGGCTGAAGGGCGCGCCGGGCAGCGGGACCTCGCGCAGGGAGCGCGGGGTGGGGTCCAGCGCCAGGACGCGCACGTAGCCGTTGTCCTGGACCACGAAGGCCTGACCCGCCAGCGCGGGGTGCGCCGGGAGCTCCATGCCGCCGGTCGAGGCCAGCTCGCGGAAGGCGACGAAGGCGCCCCGGGTCAGGGTTGCCAGGACTGCAGGGCTGGCCGAGCCCAAGGCAGCCACCTGGCCGCCGGGGTCGTGGGGGGTCTGGGGCGTCGTCGTGCCCCCGGTCTGGGAGCCGGGGGTCCCGGTGGAGTTGCTCGAGACCGGAGCGGCGGTGGAGGTGGAGCGACGCGAGGAGCTGCCGGAGCAGCCCGCGAACGCGAGGGCGAGGGCGAGGGTCGCCCAGGAGAGACGGTTCATAGGGTCGAGGTGTCCGTAGACGGTGGCCGCGCAGGAGGCGCACACGAGGTGCCCGGCCAAGGTTGCCGCCCGTCCGCGCGGGCAACGTCCACCAGGTCTCACAGGTGTTCTGGCTCGCGAGTCGTCCTCGGGCAGCCCCTTCCCAGCCGAAGCCAGTGGGTGAGCTCGCGCTCGTGCTGCCGTCGTCCTCGCTCACAGCGGCGGGACCGCGCCGGAATCTCACCGGCTTCCCTGCGGGGGCGCACGCCCCCTGAGACCTGGGCACCCCGCGGCGGACGAGCCTCCGTCGCCCGAACGAGGCAGCGACGTCTGGAGCAAACCGCTGACCGACGCCGCCGACGGCGCGCGCGGAGGTTAGGGGCGGCGGCCTCCCCACATCCTGAAAATCAGCGCGGAACGAACCGAAGCGCGGACCTCAGGCCCGGGCCGGGTCCTCGGCGTCCTCGAGCACCGACTCCTTGGTCAGGCCGTACTTCTCGATCTTGGCGTCGAGGGTCGGGCGGCTGATCCCCAGGATCGAGGAGGACTTGCTCTTCTTGTAGCCGGTGCGGCGCAGGACCTCGGTGATCACCTCGCGCTCGACCTGGTCGACCTCCTGGGAGACCAGCTCCTTGAGCGTGCGACCCGCGAGGGTCAGGCTGCGCACGTGGCTCCCGGTCGCGGCCGCCTGGCGGGCCGGTGCCTGGGCGCCGGCGACCACGTTCTTGCTCAGGTGCTCGGGGCGGATCGTCTGCCCCTGGGAGAGGGCGGAGGCGCGCATGATCTCGTTCTCGAGCTCGCGCACGTTCCCCGGCCACTCGTAGCGCATCAGCAGGTCCATGGCGTCGTTGCTGATCTCGGCGAGCTTGGCCTTGGCCTTCTGGGCGTCGCGCTCGAGGAAGTGCTGGCTCAGGAGCGGCACGTCCTCCTTGCGCTCGCGCAGCGGGGGCAGCTGAATGTTGATCACGTTCAGGCGGTAGTAGAGGTCCTCGCGGAACCCGCCGGACTTGAGCACGCTCACCAGGTCGCGGTTCGTGGCCGAGACCACGCGCACGTCGACGCGCTTGAACTCCTTGGAGCCGACCCGGCGCAGGACCCCGTCCTGCAGCACGCGCAGGAGCTTGGTCTGCATGTCGAGGTCCATGTCGCCGATCTCGTCGAGGAACAGCGTGCCCCCATCGGCCATCTCGAACAGGCCGATCTTGTCGGCGTTGGCGCCGGTGAACGCGCCGCGCACGTAGCCGAAGAACTCGCTCTCCATGAGGTGCGCCGGGATCGCGGCGCAGTTCTCGGAGACGAAGCGCTGCTTCTTGCGCAGGCCGTTGAAGTGCAGCGCGCGCGCGATCAGCTCCTTGCCGGTGCCGCTCTCGCCCTGGATCAGGACCGAGACCTTCGAGTCCACGACCTTGTCCAGGATCATGAACACCTCGAGCATCTTCGGGCTCTGGGTGATGATCTCGTCGTAGCTGTAGCGCAGCTCCATGTCTTCGCGGTGGCGGGCCAGGGCCTCGCGGGCCCGGACCAGCTCGCGGTCCTGGACCTCGACCCGCTCGCGCAGGGCCTGGTTCAGCCGCTCGAGCTCCTCCTTGGCGTGCTGCAGCTCCTCGCGCTGGCGGCAGTTCTCCTCGAACAGCCGCGCGTTCTCGATCGCCACCGCGGCCTGGCCAGCCACGAGCTCGAGGCGCTCGCGGCAGTCCTCGTCGAAGCGGTTCGAGGCGAAGCGGTTGTCCAGGTAGATCGCGCCCTGCACGTCGTCGCGGTGCTTGAGGGGGACGACGAGCACCGAGCGCAGCTTCATGCTGAGGATGCTCTCGCGCCCGCTGTAGCGCTCGTCCTGGCGGGCGTCGCTCAGGAGCACCGAGCGCCCGTGCTCGAGGACCTCGCTCACCAGCGTGCTCGAGACCTTCTCCCGCGCGTCCTTGATCGACTCGCGGTCGATGTTCCGCGAGACCTTGACCTGGAAGTCGCGGTCCTTGGCGAGCTTGAGCACGAGGAACCCGCGCTCCGCGCCGGAGACGTGGATCACGGTGTCCATGACCCGCTCCAGCAGCCGCCGCAGGTTGAGCTCGGAGTTGAAGGTCTTGTTCAGCCCCAGGAGCTTGCGCAGGTCCTGGACCTCGCCCAGCGGGCCGCCAGCGCTCGTCTCCTCCTCGGGGGCGCGGGTGATGCGCCCGGTCTCCTGGAAGGACTGCAGGCGCTCCTTGACACCGGTCGGGTCTCCGGGGGCGCTGAAGAAGCCGGTCTGAATGTCGATGGTCTGCTTGCCGCGGGGGTCCTCGAGGGTCTCGCTGCCCATGCGGTCGAGGTAGATGATCGTGGTCCCGATCTCGATCTTGTCCCCGGGCTGCAGGATCTGGCGCTCGACCCGGTGTCCGTTGACGAAGATCCCGTTGCGAGAGTCCTTGTCGACGACCTCGTAGACCCCGTCGTTCTCGTGGATCTCGCAGTGGTGGCGCGAGCTGTTGAGGTCGTCGATCTGCAGGTGGTTGTCGGACGAGCGACCCAGCGTGATCACGCTCTGCTCTGCCTCGAACACCCGCGCCGGGCGACCGTCCTTCCCGCACACGATCAAACGCGCCATAAAGCCAAGGTCCCCCGTAGCGTCAAGCAAGGTTAACGGCGAAATGACCGTCGGTCAATTACTTACGGGAGAATCCGGCTGATACTGTAAATCATTCCGGCGTCAGCGAGGGGCGGCAGCTTGGGCTGCCGCGCCGCCTTCGGCGGCGTGAGACTTCGCCCGGACGGGGGTTCAGGCGAAGCGCAGGCCGTCCCTAAGGCCGAGCGAAGTCGCCGCCCTGCCAGCCGGCGAAGGCCTCCTCCTCGCTGCGGCTCCACTGTCCGCCGAGGCCGAGCTCGCGCAGGCGCGCCTTGGCCGCGAGCAGGAGCTGGCGCCGGCGGGAGTAGGGCACGAAGGCGGCCTTGAACCCGTAGAGCACCGTCTTGCGGATCTCCTTGGGGGAGAGCTTGAAGTGCTGGTAGGCCAGGCGGTACTCGTCGGTGACCTTCACGTCCGAGACCATGCGGTTGTCGGTGCACAGGGGGGCGCGCACCTCCTCCTCCAGGAAGCGGCGGAACGGGTGGTCGTCGAGGCTCTGGATCGCCTTCGTCTGGAGGTTCGAGGTCAGGCACACCTCGACCGTGACCCGTCGATCGCGCAGGTATTCCAGCAGCCCGTCGCCCTCCTCGAGGATCCGGGTGCCGTGGCCGATGCGCTGGGCGTTGAGGTAGGTCACCGCTTCCTGGATCGAGGCGGGGCCGTAGCCCTCGCCGGCGTGGACCGTGATGTTCAGGAAGTTGTCGATGCAGAAGGAGAACGCCTCGCGGTGGTGGGAAGGCGGGAAGTCCGCCTCGGCTCCCGCCAGGTCGAAGCCCACGACGCGATGCAGGCCCTGGCGCTTGGCCTCGACCGCCAGCCGGGCTGCGGCCAGGGACAGGCTGCTCCCGAGCTCGCGCTGGGTGGCGTAGGGGAAGGCCTCTCGCACCGCGCGGTGCAGGTTGCTAATGCTCTCGTGGTAGTTGCGCATGGCGCAGATCAGGATCCCGGTCAGGACGCGGCCGCCGGTCTCTTCCTCGGCGCGGGCGAGCCCGTCGCTGACCGCGCGGATCACGTCGATCCCGGACAGGTCCTTGTGAATGTGCCGCTGCGGGGCGAAGCGCACCTCGAGGTACCACACGTTCTCGGCCGCGGCGTCCATGGCCAGCTCGTAGGCCGCGCGCTCGAGGGTTTCCTTGGTCTGGAGCACTCCGCAAATGATGTCGAAGGGCAGGAGGTATTCCTCCAGGCTCCCGCACTCGAGCCCCGGGCACAGGACCTTGCGCAGGGTCTCGACCGAGGTGTCCTCGGGCAGGCTGTAGCCCAGGCGCTGGGCGAGCTCGCGGATCTCCGGGCGCTGGGCGAGCTCGCTCACGGTCTCGGGGCGCAGCGAGCCATCGAGGTGGCAGTGCAGGTCCGTCTTGGGCAGGGCCAGGAACAGCTGGTCGCGGTCGGCGTCGGACAGGGTCGCGAGGTCGTCGATCGGGGTGGGGTTGGACATGGGGCCTCCTGCGCAGCGCCGACTGGCGAGAGCGCGATCTTGCCCCGAGGATAGCTACTGGTGTTGGCCCCGCCACCCAAGCGGGTTAGAGTCGGCGACCAGGAGTTCGCGTGAATCCCTCGGAGTCCCCCTTGCTCCTGATCCTGCCGCTCTCTCGCGGCGACGGCTCCGCGTTCGACGAGTGGCTAGGGAGCGCGCTCTCCCGCTTGGTGGGCGAGCTCCTGGGCGGCACGGGTCGTCCCTCGGTCGCCCCGCGCGAGGCCGACCGGGTGTGCCGGGCCCTCGGGCTCTCGCTCCCCGACGGGACCCTCGACGACTTCGCCCGCGACATGCTGCTGGGGCAGACCGGGGCGAGCCACGTCGTGTTCGGTCGCTTCGAGCGCGGCGACACGTTGGGGCTCGAGCTGACCCTGGTCGACGCCGCGGGCAAGGAGACCGAGGTCGACGTGGAGGGGCCGGAGTCGGCGTTCCGCGACGTCGCGTTCGAGGCCTGCGAGCGCCTGTGCCTCAAGCTGCCGGGGGGGCCGAGCGGGCTCGAGGCCCGGCGGCAAATGGACGCGGTCCACGGCACGCGGAGCTGGGAGGCCTTCTTGGCGTTGACCCGCGCCCGCTACGCGTGGTCGACCGGCGACGTCGAGCAGTTCGAAGACGAGGTCGTGACCTCGCTCCGCCTCGACCCTGGCTACGCCGAGCCCTACCACGTGGTGGCCCAGGCCGCCCGCGCCCTCGGAGACACGGACCGGGCGATCGACTCCTTGCGCGAGGTCGCGCGGGTGCACCGCGAGGCGGGCCACGAGCAGCAGGAGGCGAGCGCCCTGCTCTACGTGGGGCACGCGCTGGTCGAGTCCGGCGCCTGGGACGAGGGGGTCGAGGCCTACGAGCAAGCCAAGGCCTTGTTCGACGCCCTGGGCGATCGCCGCGGCGTCGCCCACGCCAGCATGAACGTGGCCAACGTGCTCCTACGGCGGGGCGACCATCAGCAGGCCATCGCCGAGTATCGCGCCGGGCTGGAGCGGATCCGGGACCACCCGAAGGACCGAGCGAAGCACATGTTCAACCTCGGTCTGGCGTTACGCGAGGCCAAGGAGTACGAGTCGGCGATCACCCAGCTCGAGGAGGCGCGCCAACTCGGGGTCCAGCTCCGCGACGACGAGCTGATCTCGGGGGTCTACAACGCGCTGGGGACGATCTACGACGACATGGGTCAGCTCGACCGCGCCCTGCAGCAGTTTCGCCGGGCGGAGGAGCACCTCGACGCCGGGGACGACCCCGCGCACCTGGCCCGGGTGAAGGATCACATAGGGATCGTGCTCAAGAAGCAGGGCAAGCTCTCGGAGGCCCTCGATTACAGCGAACAGGCCTGCCAGTTGTTCGAAGCGCACGGAGACCCGCTGCCCCTGGCGATCGCCTACGTGAACCGCGCCGGCATGCTCCAGGACCTCGGCCGCGACGACGAGGCCACACCGTTCGCCGTGGCCGCGCACCGGGAGTTCATTCGCCTGGGCAGCCCCGCGGCGACGACGACGGAGCGCATGCTGGACCAGCTCGGGCTGGACCGCGAGAGCATCGACACGATCAGCCAGGAGGCCGAAGAGGAGGACGAGGACGAGGACGACGAGTCGCCGCTGCTCGACGACCTCGACCCTGCGCCCCTCGATCCCCTGGACGTTCACGACGACCTGCTCGACGAGGACTTCGACGACGACGAAGAGGACGGCGAGGACTACCTCGAGGAGTCGGACAGCGACGACGACCTCTACGAAGACGACCCGCAGCCCTAGTGCTGCACGTCAGAAGTTTCGGTACATCTCGCTTGCCCTCGCCGCCCCTGGCTGTGTTGTTCGTCGGTCACAATGGCCCGCATTGCTCCCTCCTCACGCCTTGCCAGGGACGACGATTGCTGCGCGACCTGTACCGAAACTTCTGACGCACAGCACTAGTGGCCCGACAGGGCTGATTTCAGCGGCGCTCGCTTGCCTCGTCGCCCCTGGCGTTGTTGCTCGTCGGTCCCAATGGCACGCATTGCTCGCTCCTCGCGCCTAGCCAGGAACGACGATTGCGGCGCGATCACCGCTGAAATCAACCCTGACGGACCACTAAATGGAAGGGCACGATTCCGAGTGCTCGCGCTCCGCGTTCACGCTACGGATCTCAGCATCGCGCGCACTCGAACTCGCGCTCTTCATTTACTACTCAGACGCTCCGTCCCACGAGTGCGGGCACGAGCTGCTCGGGACCCGAGATCTCAGGCGGGCTGGAGAGGACGGCTGCGCACGAGGCGGAGCCATTGAAGGTGTAAATGGAAGGCAGGAGTTCGCGACGTCGCGACCGACTCAGTTCGTGAACCTCTGACACCGTGCAGGCGACGTCGCGGAATCGTGCCCTTCCATTTAGGCGCGGTTAGCCGTAGATCGTCACGTCCTCGAGCTTGCTGATGCTCACGACCTCGCTCTTACGCACGTGCACCAACTCGCGGTTCTTCTTCACGCCGTGTTTGGCGGAGTCCATGACGTAGAGCTCCTTGGAGGTCCGCGTGCTCTGCAGGTCGTGCACGTCGGCCTCGGCGAGCACCAGGAACCAGTCTCCGACCTTCTGCAGCGTGCCTATGTAGATCAGGTCGCCGCGGGTGTCGAGGACCACGGGCTGGTCGAGGAAGTCGGCGAGCTCTTCGCGCTCCGTCTGGGGGTCGGTCATTGAGCCACGATCCGGCGAATGTCGTTGAAGAAGACGAGGGCCATGAGGCCCAGGATCATAATCAGGCCGAGCCACTGTGCGGCGCTCAAGACCTCGCCCGAGACGGGCTTGCCCTTCAGCTTCTCCAGCAGCAGGAACAGGATGTGCCCGCCGTCGAGCACCGGGATCGGCAGCACGTTGATCACCGCGAGGTTGACCGAGAGGATCGCCAAGAGGTGGAACAGCCGGGCCAGGCTGTCGTGGCGCGCGACCTTGTAGGCCACGTTCACGATCTGGATCGGGCCGCCCAGCTCTTTCGGGGACACGGAGCCCGTGGCGAAGGAGCGCAGCATGAGCGCGATCCGCTGGGTCTGCACCGCGGTTTGGTGCAGCCCCAGGCCCACGGCGGCCACCGGGCCGCGCTGGATGTTCACCCGGCGGTATTCCACCTCGTAGCCGAGGTCGCCGTACGTCTGTCCGGGGATCGGAGCGGCCTGGACGACCAGGGTCTCCTCGTCGCCCTTGTCCTTCCCGGCCGGAATGTAGCCCAGGAGCAGCGGCTCCTCTCCGCGCGCGCGTAGGATCTGCCGCAGCCGGTGTGCGCTCTGGAACTCCTCTTCGGCGCTCCACCACAGGCCGCCTGAGGTCCAGAGCCGGGTGATCCGCGCGCCAGGCTCGAGGGTCACCGCGTGCTCGGGGTCGGCGGCGCTGAGGGGGGAGGGGGCGGCTACGGTGTCGGCCTTGTAGGTGAGACCCAGGAGGTAGCGCCCGACCTCTCGCCGCACCACCCGCTGCGCCTCAGGGTCCTCGACCCCTTCGAGGGCGGCCTGCAGTTGGGCCTCGTTCTGCAGCGGCACCGCGACCTGCAGCTCGATCTCGCTCGGGCCCTCGGCGCCTGGGCGCTCGACGACCAGGGGCACGTCGGCCCCCTGTGAGGTGGCGCCCACGTCGGCGACCACGTCCCGCAGATTCTCGTAGGTGAGGTCCTGTCCGCCGAGGCGGAGCAGGCGGTCACCGACCAGGACTCCCGCGGCCTGTGCAGCGCCGTCTTCGGTCAGGCTGCGCACGTAGGGGGAGTCGGAGAGGTGCAGGCCGATCCCGTACTCCGGCTTGCGGGGGATCTCGACCTCGAGAGGGATCCGCTTGCGGGAGGTGGGGAGCCCGTCGGTCCCGTAGCGCGTGCGCTCCAGCGTCACCGTCGCGCGCCCGCTGAGGCTCTCGATCCGCTGAGCCAGGGCGCCGTCGGTGAGGGGAGCGTCGCTGGCGGAGTGCGAGCCCACAGGGCTCACGTCCACGATCCTGTCGCTGACCTCGACGGTCGCGGCCTGGGCCCCCGCGGCAGGGAGCGGGGAGTCCGGGGCGAACCCGGCGAGCACATAGACTGGCTGCACACCGATCTGAGCGAAGGAGTCGCCCTTTCCGCGGACGGGGTTCACCCGGGTCTTGATCCGCTCGTCCCCCCGCCGCAGCTCGAGCTCGAGCTCGCCGGTGGAGATCGCCACGAGGTGGGTCAGGTCCTGCCAGCCGAGCACCTCTTCGCCGTCGACGGCCACGACGATGTCCCCGGGTTGCACGTCCGCCCTGCTGGCGGGGTAGCCAGGGTCCACCCGGCCGATCTCCGGCGCGGTGAAGTCGATCCCAAGCCCGAACGCGGCCATGAACCCCACCGCGGCGAGCACGAGGTTCATCACGACTCCCGCGATCAGGATGACGAAGCGCTTGAAGGCGGGCTGGTTGCGGAAGTCGCAGGCGAGGTCCGTGCGAGGCTGATTGGGATCGTCGTCCGCCTGCCCGAGCATGCGCACGTAGCCCCCGAGGGGCAGCCAGGAGATGCGGTAGTCGGTGTCCCCTCTGCGGAACCCGACCATCCGCTGGCCGAAGCCGAGGGAGAACACCTCGACCCTCACGCCTGCCCACTTGGCGGCCAGGAAGTGGCCGAGCTCGTGGAAGAAGATCAACGCGCCGACGCCGAAGAGCACGCCGACGATCCCGCGCAGCGTCCCGACCTCCGCCAGCTGGAGGCTGGCGCTCAAGAGCTCAGGCATGCGCGCGCCTCCTCGCGAGCCCACGCGTCCGCAGCGAGGACCTCCTCCAAGCTGGGGGTCGGGACGCCCAGCCCCGGACCGCTGGCTGCGTGGCGCTGCATGACCTGGGCGGTGGTGCGCACGATGCTCGGGAAGTCGATAGCCCCCTCGTAGAAGGCGGTGCGGGCGACCTCGTTGGAGGCGTTGAACACGGCGCCGGACACTCCGCCGCGACGGAGGACCTCGTACGCCAGATCGACCGCCGGGAAGCGCTCCCGGTCCACCTCTTCGAAGGTCAGCGAGCCGATCTTTGCCAGGTCGAACGTGTCCGTGGCCAGCGGGCAGCGCTCAGGGAAGGTGATCGCATACTGGATCGGGACGCGCATGTCGGGCACGCCCATCTGCGCCAGGACCGAGCCATCCACGAACTCCACGAAGGAGTGCACGATGGACTGGGGATGCACCACGATCTCGATCTGGTCGGCGGGGAGCCCGAACAGCCAGCGGGCCTCGATCAGCTCCAAGGCCTTGTTCATGAGGGTCGCAGAGTCGATCGTGATGAACGGCCCCATGGACCAGGTCGGGTGTTTGAGCGCCTGCTCGCGGGTGGCCTGGGCCATCTGGTCGGCCGTCCAGGTGCGGAAAGGGCCGCCAGAGGCCGTGAGCACCAGCCGCTTGGCCTCGCGGGCCGTGCCCGAGCGCAAGCACTGGAAGATCGCGGAGTGTTCGCTGTCCACGGGGAGCAGCTCGGCGCCGTGTTCTGCGGCGAGCGCTCCGAGCAGGGGGCCAGTCAGGACCAGGCTCTCCTTGTTGCTAAGGCAGATTCGGCGCCCGTTTCGCGCGGCGGCGAGGACGGGAGGCAACCCTGCCGCGCCAGAGATCGCCGCCAGCACGGTGTCGCAGTCCGTGTGTTCGACCAACCCCGTCGCGCCCTCGTCCCCCAGGAGGACCTCGATCCCGGTCCCCGCCAAGGCCCGCTCCAGGTGCGGCAGCGCCTCGGGGTCGGCGATCGAGACCCGGGGCACCTCGAACTCTCGGGCCTGTTGGGCGAGGAGCTCCCACTGGGACCCCGCGGCCAAGCCCACGACGCGGACCCGCGCTGGCCCGAGGTTGCTGCACACGTCGAGGGTGCTAGTGCCAATGGATCCCGTCGACCCCAGGACCACTACGCCCTGGGGGAGCCGGTTTCGTTGGTCTTTGACATCGGCCGCATTCTCCGATCGCGGTGGTGGTTGGCCGATTGGGCGGATCTCCCTTGCTACGACTGGGCTTCCGCGCAGTGATCCAAGAGGACGAAAATTTTTGGAGTTTCGGGGTTGATCCTCGGGGGTCGTGAGTATCTTTTGGGCGCTCTGGGGGGAGCACCTCCCGTTCCTTAACAAACTGTAGCAACGCGGCCGATTGGCTTCCTTGATCCCTTGCGGTCAGTTCACGTGCGGCCTAGAGACGCATGCTCGAACACCCCTCGGGGCGGGCGGTGAGCGATCTTAAAAAATAAATGCGCATTCGTGGGCTTGCTTCGATCTCGCAAGCACCAACTTGAGATCACATGCGACCCGACGGCAGCCGTCACCTCGAACCACGTTTCTCTGAGTGACAGCTCGCGCAGCGCGCGGCGTCCTCTCTCGAGGGCGCGACGGTCTTTAAAAAATAAAGCGCGCGTTGGTGGCTTTGCTTCGATCTCGACGAATTGAGATCACATGCGCCTCAACGAGCGTCTCAATCCCGGCGATTCGCTGACGGACGCAGCGCTCTTTGAAAATTAGTAGCTTGCGTTTTGGGTGTATGAGATCCACTCACGGATCTCAACCTGGTCAACCCACTCAGGGGCTGGCATCGCGCCAATGTCAGGCAACCCTGAACGCATATCGGGTCGTAGAAGCAACTCACACTAGCGGTGCGCCTCAGCAAGCTGGTGTCTTCGATCGTTTGCGTTCCAGTAATTATTACGTCAGTATTGAACTTCAACTTAAGGGTTTGATCCTGCTCAGAACGAACGGTAGCGGTGTGGATTAGGCATGCAAGTCGAACGCTCCATTTTCTGGATGATGGAGAGTGGCGAAAGGGTGAGTAATGCATAGACAATCAAACCCCAACTTCCTCGGATAACTTGAGAGAAATCTCAGCTAATACAGATAGGCTCGCGGAGGAGCATTCTCTATAAAGAGCCTCAACGATAGCTCCGGCTGGGGACGGGCTTATGTCCTATCAGCTTGTTGGTGGGGTAACGGCCTAACAAGGCTTAGACGGGTAGCCGACCTGGAGAGGGTGACCGGCCACACTGGGACTGAGACACCGCCCAGACTCCTACGGAGGCTTCGCTGCAGTCGAGAATCTTCCGGGCACGGTTGAAGTGCCGACGGGCGACGCCGCGTGCAGGAGAAGGCCTTCGGGTTAAACTGTTGTCCTAGTTAAGAAACGGCTAGGTGTCAATAATAGCATTCCAGCCTTTAATAAAGGCCTGAAGTTGCCGCTAATGGGCTGAATCCTGCGCCAGCAGCCGCGGTAAGACGAAGGTGGCAACCGTTGTTCGGAATTACTGGGCATAAAGCGCGGCGTAGGTGCGCGTACCGATAGTCAGGTAGAAATCCCTCTGGCCCAACGAGAACTGCGCTTGATACTCAAAGCGTTTGAGGGCAGGAGGGGAGCGTGGAATTCCTGGCGGAGCGGTGAAATGCGTTGATATCGAGCAACACCGGCGGCGAAGGCGACGCCTGGCCTGCTTCTGACGCTGAGGTGCGAAAGCTAGTAGCAAACGGGATTAGATACCCCCGGTAGTCCTGTAGCCGTAAACGATGGGCACTGTGTAGATGTCCGATTCTTCCCTGCGCCGAGATAATTCGTTAAGTGCCCCCGGGCCTGGGGGAGTAGACATTGCAAGCAGCTGAAATCAAAGGAATTGACGGGGCTCACAAGCGGTGGAGCATGTTGTTTAATTCGAAGCAATCGCAGAACTTACCCGGCTTGACAGATGCTAGGTAGGTAAGACGAACCTGAAAGGGAGAGGACCTCCCTTTTGAGGGAGCTAGCACAGGTGTTGCATGGCTGTCGTCAGCTCGTGTCGTGAGATATCGTGGGTTAAGTCCCATAACGAGCGAAACCCTTATCCTCAGTTGCCAGCGGGTAAAGCCGGGGACTCTGGGGAGACTGCCGGTGTTAAACCGGAGGAAGGTGGGGATGACGTCAAGCTCCGCGGCCCTTACGCCCAGGGCAAACGTGCCACAATGGCCGTACAAAGTAGACGCTACTCCGCAAGGACACGCAAATCCCAAAAAAGCCGGTCTCAGTTCGGATTGAGGGCTGCAACTCGCCCTCATGAAGCTGGAATCGCTAGTAATCGGAGATCAGCCACGCTCCGGTGAATATGTTCCTGAGCCTTGTACACACCGCCCGTCAAGCCACGAGAGCCGGGAGTGCCCGAAGCCGCTCACCCAACCGTTATCGGAGGGAGGCGTCGACGGCAAGCTCGGTGATTGGGACTAAGTCGTAACAAGGTAGCCGTAGGAGAACCTGCGGCTGGATCACCTCCTTTCTAAGAGGAAAGTCTTAGGCGCTCGTTTGACGAAAACGACCTCGGTCGGCTAAGTCACTCGAGTGATCACTCGGACATACGCCCGCGCACCAAGCTACTTCCATACAATGGGTGGCCTCGCACAGCGAGGCCACGCGTTCTTTTACAATTGAGCGTAATACTACATAGCGATTTACGAGGATCGCACCACGAATAGTGGAATCGAGAATTCTCGAGAGCGTCGTGGCATGTATAGAAACATGCCTAAGCTACTAAGGCTTCTTGGCGGATGCCTTGGCATGAAGAGGCGACGAAGGACGTGGCGTAGCTGCGATAAGCCTCGGGGAGCTGTTAGCAAGCTTTGATCCGGGGATCTCCGAATGGGGCAACCCAGTGGAGGTTATACTCCACTATCACTGCCTGAATGCATAGGGCAGTGAAGCTAACCCAGGGAACTGAAACATCTAAGTACCTGGAGGAAAAGAAAGCAACCGCAATTCCCTCAGTAGCGGCGAGCGAACGGGGAGTAGCCCAAACCGGGTGCACCTAACGGTCTGTGCGGCCTATGTGTATCCGGGGTTGTGGGATGGCTCAGTCAGTGCACAGGCTGGCAAGGAGTTACAAAGTAGACGGCTAGCTGAAAGTTTTTGGAAAATGCTGCCATAGATGGTGATAGCCCAGTAAGCGAAAGTCGATCTGCCTCCTGAGCCTTTCCCGAGTAGCGCCAGGCACGTGAAACCTGGCGTGAATCCGGGGGGACCACCCCCCAAGGCTAAATACTACTTCATGACCGATAGTGCACGAGTAGCGTGAGTGAAAGGTGAAAAGAACCCCTGCGAGGGGAGTGAAATAGAATCTGAAACCAAGAAGTTACAAGCAGTGGGAGGGCATCTAGTTCTGCTTCGGCAGGACCCGGCCTGACCACGTGCCTTTTGCATAATGATCCGGCGAGTTACGGTCGTTTGCTAGGTTAAGCCCTTCGGGGCGGAGCCAGAGCGAAAGCGAGTGCGAAATGCGCGCAGCCTTCGGGCAGGTAAGCGGCCGTAGACGCGAAAACGAGTGATCTAACCATGGGCAGGGTGAAGCGTGGGTAACACTGCGTGGAGGCCCGAACACACTGGTGTCGAAAAATCAGGTGATGACTTGTGGTTAGGAGTGAAAGTCTAATCAAACTCGTAGATATCTCGTTCTCCCCGAAATAGTTTTAGGACTAGCCTCGGGTAAATTGTTCGGACGGGGTAGAGAGACTGAATGGGTTTGGGGGGCCACCAGCCTACCCTGCCCAACCAAACTCCGAATACCGTCTGTTCTTACCCCGGGAGTCAGACCGTGGGGGATAAGCTTCACGGTCGAGAGGGAAACAGCCCAGAACGTCGGCTAAGGTCCCTAATCTATGCTAAGTGCTTAAGGAAGTGGGATTGCTGAGACAGCCAGGATGTTGGCTTAGAAGCAGCCACCATTTAAAAAGTGCGTAATAGCTTACTGGTCGAGCAATTCTGCGCCGAAAATGAACGGGACTCAAGCATAGAACCGAAGCCACGTGTTCGCAGGACATGGGTGCCTGCGAGCGGTAGGGGAGCGTTGCACATGGGTGGAAGCCTGACCGAAAGGACGGGTGGACTTTGTGCAAGTGATTATGCCGGAACGAGTAGCGAGAAAATCAGTGAGAAGCTGATTCGCCGTAAGCCTAAGGTTTCCTGGGGTAGGTAATTCCGCCCAGGGTTAGCCGGACCCTAAGGCGAGGCCGAAAGGCGTAGTCGATGGACATCAGGTTAATATTCCTGAGCTGCCTCTGATTGAGTGATGGGGGGACAGGGTTCTGAAAGTTTACCCACTGCTGGACATGTGGGGACAAGCCTGAGGGAGGAGCATAGGTAAATCCGTGCTCGCAATCCCAGGGGTGACGTCGAGGGCGTTGTGACCCGAAGTAACTGGATGGGCCTTCAAGAAAAGCCTCTAAGCGTTTGAGATCAGGGGTATCCGTACTAAAACCGACACAGGTAGGCGAGGAGAGTATCCTAAGGCGCTCGAGAGAACCTTCGTCAAGGAACTCGGCAAAATGGCCCCGTAACTTCGGGATAAGGGGTGCTCAGCGCGGTGATGGGGTTCGCCCCCGGAGCTATGCACTGAGCCACAGCAAATCGGCCCGTCCAACTGTTTATCAAAAACACAACTCTGTGCTAAGGCCTAAAGCCTACGTATACAGAGTGACGCTTGCCCGCTGCTGGTAGGTTAAGGGGAAGGGTTAGGGGTTCGCCCCGAAGCTCATAACCGAAGCCCCAGTGAAGGGCGGCCGTAACTATGACGGTCCTAAGGTAGCGAAATTCCTTGTCGGGTAAGTTCCGACCCGCATGAATAGCGTAATGAGATGGGCACTGTCTCGACGAAGGACTCGGCGAAACTGAATTCGAGGTGAAGATGCCTCGTTCCCGCGGGTAGGCGGAAAGACCCTATGAACCTTTACTGTAGCATATTATTGGGTTTAGGTATGCTCTGTGCAGAATAGGTGGGAGGCGTCGAAGGGCGAGCGCCAGCTCGTCCAGAGCCGTTAGTGAGATACCACTCTCTGCATATTTGAACTCTAACCGAGTGCCATGAATCTGGGCTTGGGACCGTGGTATGTGGGCAGTTTAACTGGGGCGGTTTCCTCCTAAAGAGTAACGGAGGAGTGCAAAGGTACACTCAGCACGGTTGGCAATCGTGCGTAGAGCGCAAAGGTACAAGTGTGCTTGACTGCGAGTCGTACATGACGAGCAGATGCGAAAGCAGGTCTTAGTGATCCGGTGGTTGCGTGTGGAAGCGCCATCGCTCAACGGATAAAAGGTACTCTAGGGATAACAGGCTTATCTCCCCCAAGAGTCCATATCGACGGGGAGGTTTGGCACCTCGATGTCGGCCCGTCGCATCCTGGGGCTGAAGAAGGTCCCAAGGGTTTGGCTGTTCGCCAATTAAAGCGGCACGCGAGCTGGGTTCAGACCGACGTGAGTCAGGTCGGTCCCTACCTTCCGCGGGTGTAGGAGATTTGAGGAGTTCTCTCCCTAGTACGAGAGGATTGGGAGGGACGGACCTCTGGTGTTCCTGTTGTCGTGCCAGCGGCAGCGCAGGGTAGCTAAGTCCGGTTAGGATAAGCGCTGAAAGCATATAAGCGCGAAGCCATTTCCAAAACGAGATCTCCCTGGACTTCGGTCCCTAAAGAGTCGTGGAAGACTACCACGTTGATAGGCGGGATGTGTAAGCGCAGTGATGTGTTGAGCTTACCCGTACTAATGACTCGTGAGGCTTAGGCTCAGGACTTATTATTTTCGAATTTCATGTCGCGGCGCTCTCGAGAGCTCTCGATAGCGATTCTTCGTGAGTCGCGTGAAGTATTACGCTCAAAACATTCCGGGTGACCATAGCGTCGGGGCCACACCTGTATCCATTCCGAACACAGAAGTTAAGCCCGCCGCGCCGATGGTACTGTTGCAAGCGGGAGAGTAGGTTGTTGCCCGGTTCATGAGGGGCTCGCAGGAAACTGCGAGCCCCTCTTCCTTTTCCGGAGTATTGGCCGACGGCGCGCCGCTCGGCTGGGAGCCCCCATGCCGGCCGCTCCTGCGCGGGTAGGGGGCCGGGCACTCGGACTGCTTGGGTCCGAGCCCGCCCGCATGCCGCATACCGGCCATTCCTGCCTGGGCGCGTGATCTGGCACCTACGCCTCTCACGGACAGCTGAGTCTGCCCAACGAGACTCGGGCTGCAGCCGAGATCCCAGGACTCTAACCCAGCCCATACCTTCCATTTTTGTTGCCCGGTCCCGTACGCCTCCCCTCGAGCTGCCGCGGGGGCAGCGACACCCGAGAGGTCGCGGCTGCGGCAGGCCAGCTGCGACATGCGGCTCGAGGGCGTCGTAGCCCTTGCGGCGGGCCGGTCGTACATGAAGACGCCTCGGCTGAGCCGAGGCGTCCAACTTCAGCCGAGCTAGGGAGCCCCTTAGCTGAGAGCGCGACCGATCAGGGGCGCGAGCTTTTGGCGGAGGTCTTCGCCAATGGCGTCGGGGGAGGTCATGATCGCGTGGGTCAACGCCGTGTGGGCGGGACTCTCGGAGGTCGGGGGCAGGTCGAGGATCGCCTGACGCACGATCTTGCGCGCGTTCTCGACGTTCTGATGCAGGACGGCGATCACGGACTCCACCGAGACGTCGGCCTCGTCTTCCTTCCAGCAGTCGTAGTCCGTCGCGAGGGCAAGGGTGGCGTAGGCCATCTCCGCCTCGCGGGCCAGGCGGGCTTCCGGGAGGTTGGTCATCCCGATCACCGAGACACCCCAACTGCGGAACACGTTGGACTCGGCTCGGGTGGAAAACTGGGGACCTTCGATACAGACGTAGGTGCCGCGGTCGTGGAAGGGCACTCCGACGGTCTTCACCGCTCCCAGGAGGGTTTGGCGCAGGGTCTCACAGACCGGATCGGCGAAGCCGACGTGCGCCGCGATCCCGTCGTCGAAGAAGGTTCGCTTGCGGTTGAGGGTGCGGTCGAAGAACTGATCTACGAGGACCACGTGTCCTGGCTTGATCTCCTCTCGCATGGACCCCACGGCGGACACGGAGATCACCCGAGTCACTCCCAAGGTCTTGAGCGCAAAAATGTTAGCGCGGTAGGGCAGCGTGGACGGGCTGAACTCGTGGTTTCGGCCATGTCGCGGTAGGAAGGCCAACGGCCGCCCTTGCAGAGATCCGATCACGATTGGAGCGGAGGGCCGCCCAAAGGGCGTCTCCACGATCTTCTCTTCTTCGAGCTCGAAGCCGTCGAGCTCATAGAGGCCACTTCCGCCAATGACCGCCGTCATCTCCATGGATCAGTCTCCGGGTAGCACGCCGCGCTCGAGGCCTGCGAGAGTGTCTTGAACAGGTGCGGGAGGGCTGGAGCGGCCAGCGCGGACGTGAGTCCAGCCTCCCGATCGGGCAGGATCGTATCCGCTGTACTCCGTGGAATCAGTGCTCAACCGCGGATTTTGTCTCGGCGCCTGATCGCGTAGCATCGGACCCGTGCAGATCATCGACGTGGAGCAGGCTGGTGCTGGTGCGGCGCTCGCGGAGGCCCTCGAAGCCGGCGAGCTGGCCATCGCACCGACCGAGACCGTCTATGGACTCTTGGCCCGTGCGGACCGCCCAGCCGTCGTGGAGCGTGTGCGCGAGGTCAAGGGTCAGCGCGGGGACGCTCCCTTCTCACGGTTGATCGGCTCTCTGGAGACCGCCCGAGCCGCGGGAGCCTTCGTCCCCGACCGTGCGCGCAGGCTCGCCGCTCGGTACTGGCCGGGTCCGCTGACCCTGGTCCTGGATCAAGGCGCGGAGACCGTGGGGTACCGGGTTCCAGGGCATGCGTTCATCCGCGAGGTGGTCTCAGCTCTCGATTTCCCGGTCCTTGCCACCAGCGCCAACCGCAGCGGGGCACCTGCCCCCGTCCGCTTCGAAGACGCGGTGGATCAGGTCGGTCCTGACGTTAAGGTAGCGGTTCGCGACCGGCCGGCGCCTCTCGGCGAAGCGTCCTCTGTGGTGCGCGTGACCGCCCGCGGGAAGGTGACCCTTCTACGCGAGGGCTTCCTCACTTGGAGCGAGGTTCGACGAACCATGAATCGCACGATCCTGTTCGTCTGCACGGGGAACACCTGCCGCAGCCCGATGGCGGAAGCCCTGTTCAAGCTCGCGCTCGCCGAGCGGCTCGGCTGTGAGCCCGAGGAGCTCGAGGGCCGCGGCTGGATCGTGGGGTCTGCAGGGGTCGGAGCGGCGGAGGGGGATCCCGCTGCTCAGCACGCTCAGACGATCGTGGCGGAGCGCGGCCTCGACCTGGGCGGTCACCGCAGTCGCTACGCGAGTCCCGAGCTGGTGGGTGAAGCCGACGTGGTCGTCGCGCTCAGCGGGAGCCATGAGCGGGCTCTGCAGCACACCGCGCCGGACGCTCCCGTGCGCCTCCTCGACCCCCGCGGTGTTCCGGACCCGATCGGGGGCAGCCTGGAGGTCTACCGGGCGTGCGCTGAGCACATCGAGGCTCGGCTGCGCGAGCTGGTCGAGGTCCTGGTCGCCGAAGACGCGTAGATCCGACGCATGGCGGCTGGTCTCGTGACCCGTCGCAGAGAGCCAAACGGTGCGGCTCTGGAGGCGACTGGCCTGAAGGGCCTGTCTGGACCCAGCGAGGCGTTACTCGCAGCAGCGAGGGACGTCCAGGGCCGACGTGCGAGCCGCGAGCCCTGACCTCTGTGTTCCACCGCTCCAGGGGATTCGCGACCTGCTCCGCGAGCAGCTCCCTGCCTGGGCCACCTCGCCGCTACGACCTCCGTCGGGAGCGGGGACCGACGATGTCGTCGTGCGCCTAAGGAGCACGTTGGCCTTGAGGTTTCCCCGACGCCTGGACGCGCAGCCGTCACCGTCACGAACCACGTGGCTCGAGCGGCGCTCGCCGCGGCTTTCGCTCGAGACCCCACGCGTGGCTGGCTGGGGGCGCCTCACGTCGAGTTTCCCCTGCGAATGGACCGCCGTGGGTTGGATCTCCGGGGTCCCAGGGTCCTCGGGGGGCCCACAGACCGCACGCCAGCGGCCGAGATTCGGGGTCGGACCGTGCGCACGCTGCGGCAGGCCGACACCGAGGACGCCAGTGTAGGTTGGCCCCGAGCCGAGCCGCGTACATAGGAACACGGCCGGGTGAGGTTGCCCTCACCCGGCCGCGATCGAGCCGGTTCCGCCGTGCCCTCTTCCAAGACGTAGTCTCGAGTCGCTAGGCGACCCGCGTCACCGCGAGCCGTCGTGCCTCTCCTGGCGTCGTCCAACCGTGCGCAGCCTTGTCTGCGACGAAGTAGCACGCTCCTGAGCGTCGCGTGCGGGGCCAACGGATCCTTGCCGTCCGTCGCCGTTCCTGTCGTCGCCGTCCCCCGAAACGTGGAGTCTCGGGTTCATTCTGCCTGCGGTCGGAGCCCCTTCAGAGTCCGTTCGCGCCTCGTCCACCCTTCCGGCCCGTCGGCCGGATTCGCCTTGCCTGAGGTTTCGACGCCCCTTGGCGGCACCCCCTGGGCTAGCTCCACAGTGCGAGGGGCTGTCTCCTTCCCCCCGCGGATCCGCTCTCAGGTTTTCTCAACCTCTCAGCGGTTTCTGCAGGCCCACGTTTCGTGGCCTTGTTTCATGCCACAGCCGTCTGCGGGCTGTCCTCCTTCAGAGTCTTCCCCTCGCAGGGATCGCGGTGTCCTCTCGGATCCGCTAGCTGCCTCGGTTATCCGCTCGCGTGCCCTGTGCACCCCGCCCGACGTCTTCACGCCCGATTTCACCGACGCCCGCGCTTTCGACGCGATTGCCTGGATCCCTACGGACGCTGAGGAAGCCCATTCACCCGACCGAAGTCGCGATCCCGGACACCCGGCGCCTGGCAGAGCGGAACCACAGCGTTCCGCAAGCCTCACCCGCTTCGCAGCGTTCTTCCCCCTCCGAGTCCGTTCGCACCAGCCGGAGTTGCCCCCGACCAGCGGCCGATCCTCTCTTGGACGTTCGTCCCCTCTAGAGCCTTCTCCACCCCAGCCTCGGATCCTCGGACCCGCCCCGGCGTGCGCCGGAACACCCGTCGGAGCCTCTCGACTCCAACCGGCGACTCACAGGACCTCGCAGCCCTACGAGCCGGGTGACACTCCCCCAAACGAATGAATCCACCTGGGTCGGTGTCGTCGGCAGTCCCCGGCCTCCTTCGAGACCGGACCGCGCCACCTCTCGGTAGCGCTCCTCCTCCCATGACCTTGGCCCGCTGAGCGCACCCAGCGCGCGTGGCCTACGGAGTCTCTGAGTACTGGCGCAGCGGCGTTTGCTCCGCAGAGCCGCCTGCTCTTCTGAGGTCTCGTGCCTCCTCGAGTCCCTCGCGACCTCGAAGCCACCCAGAGCCCTAGCTCATGGTTTCGCCGAGCCAGCGTGCCCCCGTCTCCGGGTGCCTGGGCTGCCTCTGCGGACCTGGGTCGGCTCCTACCGGAGCGTCGCGTCGTCCTCGTTTCGGCCTGTCGGCGGGAACCGTTCCGCGCTCGACTGAGGGAGAGAATACGGATCCACCCCGACCCGATCAACGCGCTCCAGCCCGCACCCCGCCTCGCGCCTGTGGAGGGCGAGTTTCAGCTCTCTGGACAAACGCCCTTACCGACGCGCTCGCAATCGACGACGCGTGGAGAGTCTGGGGAGGAACAAAAGAACAGCTCCCCCAGAAAAGTTTGGCGAGCAGCGTCGCCGACTCGGCGGGCGCACGCTCCCCGGCGCTGCCCCCACCCCCGGGTCGGGAGGCAAGCGTTGCGCGACCGGCACTTGCGCAGACAACCGCCTCCAGGGTCACCCCGCTCACGTCGTAGCGTCTAGATCCTCTAGGTAAACCACCGATAAAGACCCGGGCGCGCGTTGGGGACGCAGGGGTTACGACGGAAGCAGGTCCGCGAAGGCCCGGAGTCCGAGGTCGGGGTAGGTCTTGGTGGACTGGGTGCCCCCGCGATAGCTGCAGCGCAGGTGCTGCGACGGCGTGTCGTAGCTGCCGCCGCGGTGGACCTGCCCCGGGTCGTCCTCCTGCCAACTGCTCCCCTCGCCCGGCAGGTCGAGGGCGTCCACGCACCACTCGCTCACGTTGCCCGCGGTGTCGACCAGGCCCAGGGCGTTTCCTTGGTGGACGTGGAGCGTGCAGTCGCGCGGACGGCCCCCTGCGTTGTCGAGGAACCACGCGGCCCGGCCGTCCATGCCCTCGCCCCAGGGGTAGGCGGTCTCGGCCCCTCCGCGGCAGGCCACCTCCCACTCGACCTCGCGGGGGAGGCGCAGCCCCGCCGACTCGAGCCAGCGCTGGGCGGCGTCCCACGAGACCCCGCCGATCGGCAGCGAGGCGCCCACGTGCGCGCGGCGGTCGTCGCCTGGGAGGCGATCCCACTCGCGCTGGAGCACGGGGAAGCGGCCCACGAGGAAGGGGGCGAGGGTGCACGTCTGGGTCGGGAGCTCCCGAGGGAGCGGCTCGGAGCAGCCCACCGTGTAGCGGCCGCCCGGGACCGCGTGCAGCAGGATTCCGGTTGCGCGGTGCAGGAAGGCTCCGACGCGCTTCGTGCGCCCCGCGCACGTGAAGCTGCGGGTGGGTCGAGGCTCGAGCTCGCGCAGGCTGGCCGCGCAGGCCGCGAGCGCGGCGTCCTGGGCAGCCGGCGGAGCGGCGTCCCAGGCGACGTGGTCGAGGAGGAGGTCGGTGTCGGCCAGGGGCCCTAGCGGCCCAGCTTCAGGCGCTCGGCGAGGGGCTCGGGCAAGCCGGCCTTGCGGATCTTGTCGGCGGCCGTGTCCACGTCGTAGTCGATCCGGTTGATGTGGATCTTGCGCGTCTCGGTGTCGTAGGTCGCGAAGGACGCCTTGGGGTTGTCGTCGCGCGGCTGCCCGATCGAGCCAATGTTCACCAGGGCGCGCACGCCCTCCTCGAGGGTGATCTCGGGGTGCAGGGTGTAGCTGATCATCTCGCCCTGGAAGAACGTGATCGGCACGTGGCTGTGGCCGAGGAAGCAGACCTGGTTCTCCAGGAGCTGGAGCGAGAGGTAGGCATCGTAGGTCGTCTGAATGTAGTCGAACAGCTCGGGGCTGTAGAGCGTGCCGTGGACCACGGTGAAGTCGTCGTGGTAATCCACGAGCGGCAGACCGTTGAGGAACTCCTTGTCCTCTTCGGTGGTCACCTTGCGCGTCCAGAGCGTCGACTCCTTCGCGTATTGATTGAAGAAGTTGATGTCCGTCTTGCCGATGCACGCGAAGTCGTGGTTGCCGGCGATCGTGGCCATCTCGTATTCGCGCACGAGCTTGATGCACTCGCGGGGGTTGGCCCCGTAGCCCACGATGTCGCCCAGGCACACGATCTTGTCTACGCCTTGCCGTTCGATCTCTTCGAGGCAGGCGGTGAAGGCTTCCAGGTTTGCGTGGATGTCCGAGACCAGGGCGTACTTCGTCAAGGGGACCTACCTTTGCAGCCTGCGTGCGCTACGCTGAGCCTACCTGGGTCGGAAGGTTCCGGCAACGCCCACGGACCCGGGAGGGGAATGACACGATGCGCCAGGCGAGCGAGGCCGCGACGTACGCACCCGTGATCGTGGTGGGGAACAACAAGGGCGGGATCGGCCGCACGGTGACCGCCGTGAACCTCGCGGCGACCCTGGCCCTCTCGGGACGCCGCACCTTGCTCGTGGACCTCGACCCCAAGGGCGACGCTACCGCGGCGCTGGGTCTGGCCCGTGACGGATCCTGGCGCGGGATCGAGAGCATCGAGCACGCCGAGACCTTCCTCGCGTCCTGCGTGGCGGCTCCCTCGACCGACAACCTGGACGTGTGGACCGGCGGGCCGGCGCTGGAGGAGCTCCAGGCCGAGCTCTGGCGCGAGACCGACCCGCGGGTGCACCTGCTCGAGCACGGCCTGCACGGGGCGCGGCTGCGCTATCAGGTGATCGTCGTCGACGCGCCGCCCGCCCTGGACCCCTTGGGCTGCAACGCCCTGGCCGCCGCCAACGTGCTCCTGATTCCGCTCTCGGGGTCGGCGTTCTCCGTCGCCGCCCTCGAAGAGACGATCGGCATGGCGCGAGAGCTCTGTCAGCGCTCGCTGAAGATCCTGGGGGTGCGGCTGGGGATCCGCGACGGCGCCGAGGACGTGGGCGTCGCCGTCCCTGGGAGCTCGGGCACCCTCGACTGCTCGATCGCCTACGACGCGGAGACGCTGCTCGAGGCCACCGAGCGCGGGCTGCCGGTGTTCGAGTATGCGCCCACGAGCCGGGTCGCCCGCAGCTTCGTCGAGCTGGGGCGCGAGGTGATCCGCAAGGTGCTCGACGCGGCGTGACCTCAGGGGCGCTGGGCGGGGTCCCAGTGCTCCACGATCACCCCGTCCACCACCCGGTAGAGATCGAACCACGTCGTGGTGTAGGCGTTCCCCGTGGAGTCCGTGCGCTCCCGCGCGAACACGATCGTGACGAAGTCGCCTTCGGCGAGGACCGCGACCACCGGCCACGCGATCGCGTCCTGGATCGGGCGCGGCGGTTCGCTGGAGAAGTAGGCGACGAGGGCTGCGCGGCCCGTGTCGGCCAAGGGGTTGTGCTGAATGTAGTCCTCCGCGAGGAAGCGCTCCGCCTGGTCGAGCTGGCGGGCGTCCACGAGGGTGCGCCACATGTCGAACACCAGGGTCTTGTTGGCCTCCAACGTGGGGTCCTCGCTGGCGAGGAGCGCCCGCTGACTGGCGGCGTCGGTGGCGCCGACCACCGGCAAGGCGGTCGTCGGGCCGGGAGCGGGGGCGGCGCACCCGGTCCAGGGGAGCAGGATCAGGCACAGAGAGGTGAGGGCGCGGTGCATAGGGCCTCCAAGAGCCGCCGAGGGTGCACCACCGCGCCGCGGTTTACAACGCTCCGCCCCCGCCGGGGTTGCATCTCCCCCGAGCGCCGCCGACGTCCCATCTGCCGGTAGAATCTCCGCGCCGAAGGAGCCGCAATGCCCAGTTCGCGTCGCTGGCCGACCCCCTCCCTCCTCCTGCTCGCCGCCACCTCCGTGGCCTGGGCCCAGGACCCCGAGGCCCCCATGGCCCCGCGCGACCCCGAGCGCGAGGAGCTGCGGGTCGAGCGCCCGGACGAAGCCCAGCGGATCGAGGCCGAGCTGCAGCGGATCGACGAAGGGCACCCGATCCCGGACGAGCGCATGGACCGGATCCGCGATCGCCTGCGCGAGATCGACGGGGCTGAGAGTCGGACCAAGCTCGCTCCGCGCGAGGACATGCTCTACCTCTCGGTGGACGACGCCGTGCGCCTGGCGCTGGCCAACAACCCCGACTTCCTCGTGGCCCTCGTGCGCGCCCGCGCCGCCAGCGCGGCGATCGACGAGGCCCAGGCCGTGTTCGACCCCGTGCTCTCGGTCGACGCGAGCTACACCGAGGCCCGCTCGCCGTTCTTCAGCGCCAACCCCTTCTCGGGCTTCGCGCCGGGTCTGGTGGTCGCGTCCTCCGACCAGCTCGCCCTGACGACGACCCTCAGCAAGCGCTTCCTCCTGGGCACGAACGTCTCGGTGACCTGGCAAGAGGCCCGGCGCAAGACCGAGAACCAGTTTTCGCTGAACCCGTCCTACAGCCCCAGCTTGACCGTGGAGGTCGTGCAGCCGCTCCTGCGCGGCTTCGGCCTGACCTACAACTCGCTGGCGATCGAGATCGCCGAGGCCAACGTGCGCCAGGAGGAGGCGAACCTCACGATCACGCTCCTCGACGGCGTGGTCGCGGTAGAGCAAGCCTACTGGGACCTGGTGGCCGCCGAGGCGAACCTGCGCAGCAGCAAGCGTCAGCTCGACGCCTCGAGCTCGCTGCTCGAGGACACCCGCAAGCGGATTCAGGCCGGCGCCGCGGCGGACCTGGACATCGTGATCGCCCAGTCCTCCGTGGCTCAGAGCCGCGAGGCGTTGATCATCTCGGAGAACGCGCTGGAGGCGGCGCGGGACGGGCTGCTGCGCCTGGTGCGGCCGAGCGGCGACCCCGACAAGTGGGACGTGTTCCTCGTGCCCCTGGACCGGCCCATGGAGGTGGTGGAGCCGCCTCTGGACCTCGGGCGCTCGCTGGCCCAGGCCCGCAGCTCGCGGCCGGAGTACTACTCCGCGCAGCTCGCGGTCGAGAACGCCCAGCGCACCCTGGCCCTGCGCGAGAACGAGTCGCTGCCCTCCCTCGACTTCGTGGGGAGCCTGCGTGAAGAAGGCCTCGGCGGGCAACACCACAACGCCTGGAGTTCGCTGGGGACGGGCCGCTTCTACACCTGGAGCGCCGGGGTCCGGCTGAACCTGCCCCTGTTCCTCCGCGCCGAGCGCGCCCGCGAGCGCGCGGCGAAGCTCCAGCTCGAGCAGGCCCAGGCCTCGCTCACCGTGCTCGAGGCCAACATGGTGCTCGAGCTGCGGAACGTCATGCGCGACGTGCTCTCGGCGCGGGCGCGCCTGGGCACCAGCCGCGCCGCCCGGATCCTGGCCGAGCGTCAGCTCGCGGGCACCAAGCTCAAGGTGGACTCGGGGGCCGGCGCCGTGCAGCGCGACGTGGTCGAGGACCTCGCCGCCCTGTCCCAGGCCGAGACGCGCGAGATCCAGACCCGCGTCGCCTATCGCATGGCGTTGACCCGCCTCAAGCGCGCCGAGGGCAGCCTGCTCGAGCCCTGGCTGGACCTCGTCGACCCGCGGGTGCGGCAGGTGCTCCAGCGCGAGCGGAAGCTGGAGGAGTAGCGCCCTGCCCGCGGGGGAGCAGGAGCGGGAGGACGGCCGAACCGCGGGGCTGCGTCCCGACGGGCTGCTCCTCGCGCACCTCGTCGCCCGCGCGAACCCCGCCGAGCGCCCGCAGATCAAGGAGGTCCTGCGCGAGCTAGGGGACAAGGCGCGTCACCTGGACGCGGTCGGTCAGGCCCTGATCCGCGCCAAGCTGCTCGATCCCCTGGGCTACGTCACCCTCCGCGTCCGCGTCGAGGAGGCGCGGCGCACGTGCCGCGGCTGCAAGCGCGACTTCGTCGCGCTCCCTGGCCAGATCCCCCGCACGCGGCGCTGCGTGTGCGGTCGCGTGAACCGCGTGCCCGCGATCACGCTCCGCGACGACGAGCCTCCCCCCCAGCCGATCCAGCCCGAGGAGTCGCCGCCGAGCGCGCGCTACGTCGGGCGCTACCGCGTCGTCAGTCGGCTGGGCGACGGCGGCATGGGCTCGATCTTTCGCGTGGTCGACGCCGAAGGCCAAGCCCTGGCGCTCAAGCGCCTCCACTCCCGCGCCTCGCGCAGCGCGCGGGAGCGCTTCCGGCGCGAAGCCGAGATCCTGCACCGCCTGAGCCACCCCCACGTGGTCAAGGTCTTCGACCTCAACGTCGACGAGCAGGGGCGGCCCTACTTCACCATGGAGCTGGTGGAGGGCTCGACGCTCCAGCAGCTCAAGGGGCGCCTCGAACCCGACGTGTTCGTGAACATCGTGGCCAAGGCCGCCGAGGGCCTGCACCACGCCCACGAGCACGGCCTCGTGCACCGCGACGTGAAGCCGCACAACATCGTCGTCGCCCGCGGCGGGGAGCCGAAGGTCGTCGACTTCGGCCTGGCCCACGACGTCACCGCCAACCCCCTGACCCAGGAGGGGGACTTGCTGGGGACTCCGCTCTACATGGCGCCCGAGCAAATGCGCGGCGAGCACGACAAGGTCGACCGCCGCGCCGACGTCTACTCCCTGGGCGCCCTGCTCTACGAGGGCCTCTGCGGGCGACTTCCGTTCGCCGCCGCGACCCTGGTCGAGCTCAAGGAGCTGATCGAGCGCGGCGAGATCCTCCCGCCCTCGAGCCTCGAACCCTCGATCTCCCCGGCCCTCGAGGCCGTCGTCATGCGCGCCCTCTCCCAGGACCCGAGCCAGCGGCAAGACACCGCGCTGACCCTGTCCCTCGAGCTGCGCCGCGCGCTGCGCCGGCCCCAGGACGCCCCGTCGCCGCGCCGTGCCCCGGGCCGCCTGCGCTGGATCGCCCTGATCGTGGGCCTGTTCGGGGTGCTCTCGCTCTCCCTGGCGGGGGCGCTGTTCCTCAAGCGGCGCGCGGCGAGCGCGGAGCGGGCCCAGGCGCGGGACGCCGCGCGCGCCGAGCTCGAGCGCGGCCGCGGCGCGCTCGCCGGCGTCGAGGGCCAAGCGGAGCACGCCGCCGCCGTGGCCCTCGCCCGGGAAGCGCGCGGCCTGGCCAGCGGGGTGTTGGACCCCGAGCGCCTGGCGGGGCTGGACGACGCCGACGCGGCGGCGCTTACCGACGAGGCCCGCGCCCTCGAGAGCCAGGCGATCGCCGCGCTCACGGAGACGCTCGCCCTCGGTCCCTACGGGGAGCGCGAAGAGGCTCGGGCCCTGCTCCACGCGAGCCTGGAGGCGGACCCCGAGCAGCTCGCGGCCTGGACGACCCTGGCCCAGCTGGAGCTGATCGACGGGCGGCTGAGTCGGGTGCGCGCCGCGGCGCATGAGGTCACCAAGCGCGAGCCCAAACACGGCCTGGGGCAGTACCTCCTGGGGCGCGCGCTCGTCTCCTTGGGCGAGCCGGGTCCGGGGATCGCCGCCCTCGAGCGCGCGCTGGCGGGGACCCTCGACGGCGTGAGCCGGGTCGACGTGTTCGCGCTCCTGGGCATGGCGCACCTCGCCCGCGACGACCTGGCCGCAGCGCGCGCTGCGGCGCGCGACGCCCGCCAGTCGGGCGGAGAGAGCAGCGTGCTCACGGTCCTCGAGGCGGACCTCGCGCTGCGCGCCAAGGGCGACGAGCCCCTGGCCTGTCGCCTGCTCGAGGGCCTCGTCGCCACCGAGACGACCGACCCCCTGGGGTGGCAGGCGGTCGTGCAGTACCTCGTGCAAGCCGAGGACTGGGCAGGGGCCGCGGGGTGGCTGGACGCCCGCCTGGCGCGCGACCCGAACCCTCGCCTGCTGATCCTGCGCGGGGGCCTGCACCAACTCCTCGAGGAGTGGGAGGCGGCGGAGGCGCTGTTTGCCCAGGCCGTCGAGGCGGTGCCCCCCGGCGAGCCGCTCTACGAGCGGCTGGTGTTCGACCGCGCGCGGCTCTTCTGGCTGGAGGGCCGACTGGACGAAGGGATCGAACTCCTGGAGCAGGTCGCGGGGGAAGGGCTGATCCTCCAGTCCCTGAACTACGAACTCGCGAGCCTGCTCCTGGCTCGGGACGGCGCCCAGGACGTCGAGCGCGCGGCGGAGCTCATAGCGGACTTGACCTCGATCCCCGAGGACGACCGCGGGGTGTTCGAGTGGCGGATCGCCCTCGCTCGCGGCGACCTCGAGGGGGCGGAGCGCGCTCGACGCCGGACGCTGAGCGAGCTCGCCGAGCACCCCTACGTGCTCATGCTCGAAGCCCGACACCTGGCCGCCCTGGGCCGCAGCGACCAGTTCGGGGTGCTCCTCGAGCGCTCGCGCAAGCGCTTCCCGCGGGTGTTTGGCGCGCGCGTCCTGCCCTCGATCTCGTTCCGCTCGCTGTTCACCGCGGCCCTGGAGCGGGTGCAGCGCGGCTGCGTGATCCTGCGCCGCGCGCGGGCGCGCGGGTCGTCGGAGCAGCTCGCCCGCGCCGGACGCCACTTCCGCGCGGCGTATCGGTTGGTGCCCGAGCTGGCCTGCGCCGGGCTCCTGGCGGCGGTGGTCGCGGCAGAGGAAGGCGCGCCGCCCCAGGAGGTGCTCGCGGCGCTCGAGCGCCTCGAAGCGCCCGAGATCCTGCTGGTCGGCATGCCCGAGTTCCCGCCGGCGCCGCAGCAGCTCGAGGAGCTCCGCGGACGCCAGCTCCTGCGCTCAGGATCGCCGGCCGAGGCCGCCGCGGCTTACTCCCGAGCCCTCGACTACTCTGCGCCGGCCGAGTTCGGCCGGCGCTCGCGGCGCGCGCGGATCCTGGTGGAGCGCGCCGAGGCCTACGAGGCGACCGGTCAGCGCGAGGCCGCGCTCAGCGACCTCGACCAGGCCCTCGAGCTCGAGGCGGGCAGCGAGGAAGCGCGCGCCCGGCGCCAACAACTGCGGGAGGACCTGGGCGACGCCGCGGGCGCCCAGGCCGACGCCCAGGCCCTGGCCGAGCTCCGAGCGGGGCCGACGGAGGAGGTCGCGGCGGCGCTGGAGGGCTTGGCCCGAGCCACCGACGCGGCCAGCGCGGCGCAGTGGCTCGGGATCCTGCGCGAGCTGCGCGACGCCCTGCGGCCCCACGAGCACGGGGAGCTCTTCGCCCAGGTCTGCCGCGCGCGCGGCGAGGCCCTGCTGCGCTTCGAGGGCCCGGGGGCCGCCTACGACGACCTCGCCGCTCTGTGCCAGTACGACCCGCGGGGGCTCGAGGTCTTCTACGACCTCGAGGTCGAGCGCTTCAGCGGCGCGCAGGAGCGCAGCGCGATCCTGCGGGTCTTGCGCGAGGCCCCGGAGGTGTCCCAGCTCGTGCCGGGCTTCCGGATCGGGCTCAGCGGCTGGCTCCTGGCCGAGTTCGCCCGGCTGGAGGGCAAGGCCGCGGCGGCGGCGCTGTGGAGCTACCAGTTGGGCGGCGAGGACTGCTCCAGCGCCGCGCTCGCCCTGTGCGGGCTGCACCTGGCGCTGGGCTACCCGGCGCGGGCGCGCGCCGAGCTCGCTGACGTGCTCGCCCAACCCGACTCCCCCCCCTACGCGCACTACCTCCACGCCCGGCTGCTGACGCTCCCAGGCCGCGAGCAGGCGGCCCTCGAGGCGCTGAGCGCGGCCTGGGACGGGGGCTTCCAACCGCCCAAGGGCTACGGGCAGGACCCCTACCTCGAGCCCCTCCGCGATCAGCCGGCCTTCGCCCGCTTCGTGCGCTAATCGTCGTCTTCGGAGAACAGCTCGTCGAGGAGCAGCTCCCCGAAGCCGAGCAGGATCTCGCGGTCGGCGGTGATCCCCTCGTCGAGCTCCAGGCGGAAGGAGCCCGCGCGCAGGTGCAGCAGGCGGCGCAGCGCGTCCACCCCGCGCTCGCCGGTGGACACGCTCGCGGTCCAGGGCTGGCCGTTGCGGAAGGTCACGGCCCCGTCCACCGTGCTCCCGCGCAGGCGCAGCACGCCGGTCTTGGTGTTGGATTCGACGTCCTGCAGCAGGTCCTCGAGGGACACGTCCTCCAGGCGACCGGTGAGCGTAATGTCCGAGGCCTGGACCACGGCGGTCATGCCGAAGTCCGAGTGGGTCACGCCCGGCATCTCCACGTAGAGCTTGAAGGGGCCCACCGTGAGCGGCTTGCCCGGGAGGACCTCCTCCCAGCCGCTGCCGACCTTCTTCTCGCAGTTGAAGGTCCCGTTGGCGCTCCCCAGGTCGCGCACGTAGACGGCGTCGGGCCGCCGCACGACCTCGCAGTGCTTGCGCGAGACCTCGTCGTGGGGGAGGACCATCGTCGCGGTACGGGGTGAGCGGCCGACCGTCACCGGCTGGTCCATGTCGAGGGGGATCGGGTCGTGGGGGTCGCAGCACAGGAGCACCGCCGCGGCCGTGCGCTCCTCCTCCACGGCCTTGTCCTCGGTAGGGTCGTAGGTCCGGGTCCCGCCGGAGGGTGTGGAGGCGTTGGGGTCGAAGCCCTCGCCCTCCTCCTGGCGATCCGCCTCCTGGAGGTCCTTGACCCGCTGCATCTTGCACACCAGGCGGTAGAACTCGCGGGCGTCGAGGAAGGCCAGGCGCTTCTCCAGTCCGAAGCGCAGGACCATGCCGCTGCGCAGCGGGATCCGGTCGCCGGCCTCGACGCGGACGCCGTCGACGTAGGTCCCGTTGGTGGAGTTCATGTCCATGAGGTACCACGTCGAGTCCTCGGCCGAGGGCGGCCAGAGCACGGCGTGGCGGTTGGAGATCTGCTCGTGCTTGACGCGGATCGCGGCGCGCTTGCTGCGCCCCAGCGTGATCGAATCCGCGGAGGTGCGGATCGGGAACACGTGGCGATCGTCCTGGCTGCCCTCGAGCACCAGCTTGCCCTCTTCGACCAGGAAGGGGTGCTCGAAGCTCGCCAGGAAGGTCTCTTCGCTCAGGCGTCCGTATCGCGAGATGAACTCGCTGAGTTCCACAGTAGCCTCGTCTCCCCTGGTGTATTCCGCCGGTTCGGAGCGAGCAAGGGCCCCGTGAGCCCGTTCTGGGGTGCAGGTGAGCGCAAACGCTCGCACCCCGCATGCCCACTAGGCTGGCGCCGGAGCCGCGGGGGGCCAAGGTTCAGTTTCACGCACCCCCTCAGCCACCCCTCGCGGCGCGCTAGAACTGCACCAGGAGCGCGCCGGCGGCGACGCTGTCCCCGGCGGCCACGGCCACCTGCTTGACCTCGCCCTGGCCCTCGGCGCGGATCTCGTTCTGCATCTTCATGGCCTCGAGGATCAGGAGCACCTGGCCCTGCTCGACGGTCTGCCCGGCTTCGACCCGGACCTCGACCACGACGCCGGGCATGGGCGACTTGACCCGCTTGAGCTTCTTGCCGCCGGCGCCGCCGCGGCGCACCAGCCCGGCGAAGCGCGCGTCCTGGACCGTCGCGACCTGGGCGCTGCGCCCGGGGAGCGTGACCTCGACCCGCTCGGGGTCGTCGGCGTCGGGCTCGAGGCCGACTTCGCAGCGCGCCGCCCCCCAGGTCAGGGTGTGCAGCGGTGCGGGGCGCGCGGTGAGACTCGCCGGGCGCAGGGGCCCGTCGCCCACGCGGGCCTGCGGCCCGTCCACCGTCTCCTGGATCTCGACCTCGAGGGTCTGGCCCGCGACCTCGACCTTGTAGCGCACGCTCACGGCTGACCTCCTGCGACCTTCGAACTCGGCACGGCTAGCGCCCCTGCAGCCGGCGACCGGCGAGGACCCAGGGGGAGAGCCCGCCGCGGGGCGCGGCCTGGGGGTGCGCTTGCGAGCGCGCGGTGTGCGCCCACAGCGCGGCGGAGACCGCTGCGGTCTCGAGCTCGGCCGCGCTGAGCTCAGGCGTCGCCTGGGCCTCGACCCAGGGCACGAGCCAGGCGGTGTGGAACGCGCCGCTCTGGAACTCGGGGTCCTTGACCAGGCTCGGGATCAGCGAGAGCGTGGTCTTGACCCCGCCCAGACGGAACGCGGCGCTGGCCGCGGCCAGGCGCTCGATCGCCTCTTGGCGCGTGGCCCCCCACACCGTGAGCTTGGCCAGGAGCGAGTCGTAGTAGGGCGTGACCTCGGCGCCCTCGACCAGGGCGGTGTCCACGCGCACGAAGGGCCCCGACGGCAGCCGCAGGCCGCGGATCGTGCCAATGCTCGGCGCGAAGCCGCGCTCGGGGTCCTCCGCGTTGACCCGCAGCTCGATCGAGTGGCCCCGGGGCTGCCAGGCGTCCTGGGTGAAGGGCAGCGCGTCGCGCTCGGCGACCTCGAACTGGGCGCGCACGAGGTCGAGGCCGGTGACCCACTCGGTCACCGGGTGCTCGACCTGCAGGCGCGCGTTGACCTCCAGGAAGTAGAACTCGCCGGCCTCGTCGACGAGGAACTCGACGGTCCCGGCGCCGCGGTAGCGCACCTTCTCGGCCAGGGCCACCGCCGCCTGGCCCAGGCGCTGACGGAGCTCGGGGCTCACGAAGGGCGAGGGGCTCTCCTCGAGGACCTTCTGCTGGCGGCGCTGCAGCGAGCACTCGCGCTCGCCCAGGTGCAGCGCGTTGCCCTGGCCGTCGCCGAGGATCTGGACCTCGATGTGCCGCGCGGGGCGCACGCAGCGCTCGAGGTAGACCCCAGCGTTGCCGAAGGCCGACTGGGCCTCGCCCGCGGCGCGCTCCAGGTCCTGGAGCAGGCTCTGGGCGTCCTGGACCACGCGGATCCCCTTGCCGCCGCCGCCGCCCTGGGCCTTGAGCAGCAGGGGGTACCCCACGCTCTCGGCGACCTTGACCGCCTCCTGGGGGCTGACCGCGCCGTCGCTGCCCGGGATCACCGGGACCCCCGCCTCGCGGGCGAGCTCGCGCGCGCGGACCTTGTCGCCTACCGCGGCGATCGTCTCGGCGCGGGGGCCGAGCCAGATCAGGCCGGCCTCCTCGACCGCCGCAGCGGCCTCCTCGCGCTCGGAGAGGAAGCCGTAGCCCGGGTGCACGGCCTGGCAGCCCGTGGCCTTGGCCGCCTCCACGATCTTGTCCACGCGCAGGTAGCTCTGGCTGCCTGCGGCGGGGCCCACGCACACCGCCTCGTCGGCGAGCTGCACGGCGAGCCCGTCGGCGTCGGCCTCGCTGTAGACGACCACCGCCCGGCGGCCGGTCTCGCGGCAGGCGCGGAGCACCCGCACGGCGATCTCGCCCCGGTTCGCGATCAATACGCTGTCAATCCGTCGAGCCATGGGCCGCCCTTCAGAGGGGAATGTTGCCGTGCTTCTTGGGCGGGTTCTGCTCGCGCTTGGTGCTCAGGCAGTCCAGCGCGCGGTTGAGCTGGGCCCGGGTCTCGTGGGGCAGGATCACCGCGTCCACGTAGCCCAGCTTGGCCGCCGCGTAGGGGTTACAGAACGTGCGCTCGTAGTCCTGGGTCAGGCGCTCGGCCTCGGCGGCCGGGTCCTGGGACTCGGCGATCTCGCGGCGGAAGATGATCTCCACCGCGCCCTTGGCGCCCATGACCGCGATCTCGGCGGTGGGCCAGGCTACGTTGAAGTCGCCGCGGATGTGCTTGGAGCTCATGACATCGTAGGCGCCGCCGTAGGCCTTGCGCGTGATCACCGTGAGCTTGGGCACGGTGGCCTCGCAGTAGGCGTAGAGCAGCTTCGCGCCGTGCTTGATGATCCCGCCGTACTCCTGGTCCCGGCCGGGGAGGAAGCCCGGCACGTCCACGAAGGTCACCAGCGGGAGGTTGAAGCAGTCGCAGAAGCGCACGAAGCGGGCGGCCTTGATCGAGGCCTTGATGTCCAGGACCCCCGAGAGGTGGTTCGGCTGGTTGCCGATCACGCCCACGGGCCGGCCGTCGAGCCGGGCGAAGCCGATCACGATGTTCTTGGCGTGGTCCGCGTGGACTTCGAGGAAGCTGTCCTGGTCCACCACGCGCCGGACCACCTCCAGCATGTCGTAGGGCCTGTCCGAGCTTGGGGGGAGCAGGGTGTCGAGCTCCAGGTCGGCGCGGTCCGCGGGGTCGTCGCAGGGGCGGCGCGGCGGGTCCTCCTGGTTGTTGGAGGGCATGTAGCCGAGCATGTCGCGCACGAGGCGCAGGCAGGACGCGTCGTCGGGGCGCACGAAGTGGGCCACGCCGCTGACCTCGGTGTGGACCTCGGCGCCGCCGAGCTCGGTGTGGGTGACCTCCTCGTTGGTGACGGTCTTGACCACGTTCGGCCCAGTCACGTAGAGGTAGCTCGTCTCGTCGACCATGGCGGTGAAGTCGGTGATCGCCGGCGAGTAGACCGCGCCGCCGGCGCAGGGCCCGAGGATCGCCGAGATCTGGGGTACGACCCCCGAGGCCAGGGTGTTGCGCAGGAAGATGTCCGCGTAGCCCCCGAGGCTCTCCACGCCCTCCTGGATCCGCGCGCCGCCGGAGTCGTTGAGCCCGATCACCGGCGCCCCGACCTTGAGCGCCATGTCCATGATCTTGCAGATCTTCTGGGCGTAGGCCCCGGACAGCGAGCCGCCGAACACGGTGAAGTCCTGGGAGAACACGAACACGCGCCGCCCGTCCACGGTCCCGTGGCCGGTGATCACGCCGTCCCCGAGGACGGTCTTGTCCTTCATCCCGAACTCGGCGCAGCGGTGCTCGACGAAGGCGTCGAGCTCCTGGAACGAGCCCGGGTCGAGGAACAGGTCCACGCGCTCGCGGGCGGTGAGCTTCCCGCGCTCGTGCTGGGCGTCCTGGCGGGCCTTGCCGCCGCCGAGCTGGGCTCGCTCTCGCAGCTCGAGCAGCTGCGCGTGCTTGAGGTCCTGGGCCACGCGCCCTCCTTGGGCGGTTGTTCTACCAAGCTGGATCGGGGGACGCAGCACTCGAGTCCTGGGCGGATCCTCGGGGCAGCCGGCGCGGGCTTTGGTAGCCTCGACCCTGCCGGAGGGGCCATGAGCCAGAGCTTCAGCTGCCACTACTGCGACGGTCCGATCCCGCTGGCCGGGACCCAGCCCGGAGGGCGGGTGACCTGCCCTCACTGCGGCGTGCAGGCCGACGTCCCCGCCCGCGGCCCGGAGGTCTATCGCCCGCCGCAAGCGCGCGGCGGCGGGCCGGTCCCCGCCTTCGAGGCCACCGCGGTCAACGACGCGGGCAACACGGCGCTCCTGTTCGGGATCCTGGGCCTGGTGCTCTGTCAGCTCCTGGGGCCGATCGCGATCGCCAAGGGGAACCAGGCGAAGTCCCTCGCCGTGGAGGCGGGCCTGCCTGTCCCGGGCAGCGCCAACGCCGGCCTGATCCTGGGCTGGATCTCGACCGGGATCATGATCCTCTCCGCCGCGTTCTTCTGCCTGATCTTCGGGCTGGCGGCGATTGCCTAGCCGTCGAGGTCCTGGGGCAGGAGCCGGAGGTCGGGGAAGGTCGGGCTGCGGACGGGCTGGGAGCCTTGGAACACCTCGAGCTTCGTGTAGCGGCCGAGGCCGGGGTCTACGCCGAAGCGGCACTCGATCCGGGTACCCCCGTCGGGGGCGCTGGAGACGCGCCAGTGCTCCTTGACCCCGCGGGCGGCGAAGGCCGTGATCCGGGCCTCGTCGTGGGCCTCGTCTCCGGCGGCGTCGGCGACCCAGTCCGGGGGGCGGGGGCCGGGGACCGGGGGGCCGTGCACGCTCTCGGGGGTCACGTAGAGCAGGATCGGCTGGGCCGGGGCGTCGCCGCCCTCGCGGCGGTCGAGCTCGGCGATGAAGAACCCGCGCTGCGGGCGCTCGTACTCGTCGTGGAACTCGATCTTCTGGTGCAGGCGGGCGAGGAGCGGGGGGAGCTGGAAGCGAGGGCGCATGGAGGCAGAGTATAGTCCTCCCGGGTCCGGCGCTGGGCCCGCCCGCGAGGAGGCTCGGTGAGCGATCCCTACGGCCACGGGACCGAGGCCCACGACCCTGAGGCGCGCCCCGAGCTCGACGGCGAGGACCAGGCCCTCGAGGCCATGGACCGCCTGGGGTCGGCGGCGCTCCTGGCGGGGGTCTCGGGGCTCCTCGCCTCTCCGGCGGCGCTGGTGGCCGGGTTCGTGCTCGGCTTCGGCGGGGGGGCGCTCCTGGGAGGGCTGATCGTGCTCGCGGGCACCCTCGCGGGGGGCTTCCTGGGGGTGGTGGCCGCAGGGCTCGGGCTGCGCGCCCGGAGCCTGGGCGCCCCCCACGCCTTGAGCCCGCCGGGCTCCGCCAGCGGAGCGCTGTGGATCGGGGCCGTGGCGGTGCTGTTCGGGCTGGCGGGGCTGGTGTTGGGCGTGATCGGCGTGCTGTTCGGGCTCTCGATGTAGCGGGCGCTACTTCGTCTTCTGGCCCTGGGCGGTGGCGTGCCACTCGGCGCGCAAGAGCACCAGGCGCAGGCGCACGGTGTGCCCCAGCTCGCGGGAGGCGGCGGCGGCCAGGCGCTCGAGGAGCGAGGGCGGGACGGTGCCCGCGCTGGCGATCACGACCTTGAGGTCGGCGTCGGCGTCGACCCGCAGGTTCCGGGCCTCGATCAGGCTCAGGTGCAGCGGGGTGTAGCTCTCGCGCTCGAGCACGATCAGCTCGCGCTCGAGGGCCAGGGTCAGGCTCGGGGTCACGCGCACGGTGCGCTCGAGGCGCTTGCGTGAGAAGCCGGCGATCAGCACGCCGCTGAGCGGGATCGCGACCAGGGCCGTGACGAACAGGAGCACGATCCGGCCCCAGCGCGAGATCGCGTGGGTCTGGGTGCGCTGGGCGCGGATCCCGAGCCCGCCGAAGGTCACCGCGGCCCCGAACACGATGGCCAGGAGGTTGACCCCGAACAGCATGGCCGCGCCGCGGCCGTTGGCGTATTCCCCGGCGGCGAAGGAGAGCCCGGCGCTGCCGATGGGCGGGACCAGCGCGGCGGCGATGGCCACGCCGGCCATGGCGCCCATGAGCTTGGGCCGGGCCAGGGCGTAGGCGGCGGCGAGCCCGGAGAGGAAGGCCACGACCAGGTCCAGCACGTTGGGCTTGCCGCGGGCCAGGATCTCGGGGGTCAGGCCCACGTCGGGGGCGATCCAGAAGTAGACCAGGCCGAAGCCGGTCCCGATCCCCAGCGCGATCAGGAACCCGATCACGATGGTCAGCGCCGCGCGGCGCATGAGCACCAGGTTCCCCTGCACCAGCGCGAACCCCGAGCCGATCATGGGGGTCATGAGCGGGGCCACGAGCATGGCCCCGATCACCACCGCGGTGCTGTTCTGCAGGAGGCCCAGGCAGGCGATGGCCGTGGACAACGAGATCAGGACCATGAAGTCCACGTTGCCCGAGGAGCCCTCACCCAGCCGGTCGAACAGCACCAGGCGCTCCTCGCGGGTCAGCGCGGGGAAGGGCTGGGTGACCAGGCGCACGAGCGCGCTCCAGGTGCGCGAGGCCAGGGGCCGCGCGCTGCGGAACACGCCGACCGCGAGCTGCTGGTGCTCGGCCAGCACCCGCTCGGGGACGGTGCCGAACAGCGCCCGGCGCAGCTTGTTCACGTCGCTGGCGCCCACGATCAGGAGGTCGTGGCCTTCGCTCGCGGCCTTGGTGATCCCCGCCTGGGGCTTGTCGGCCACGATCACCTGCGGGGTCACGTGGTCGCCGTCGGTGGGGATCTTGGCGTGCTTGAGCGCGCGCTCGAGGGCGGCCTTGCCCATGTCCTCCGAGAGCTCCCCGAACTGGGGCTCGACGAACAGCGGCACCAGGCGCCCGCCGCTCTTCTCGGCCACGGCGTAGGCCAAGCGCAGCGCCACGTCGGCGTGGGGGCCCCCGGACGTCGGGAGCAGGATCGAGTTGCAGCGCTGGCCGCTGTCCCCGCTCGCGCGAAGGATCAACACCTCGCCGGGGAGCTCCTCGAGCGCCAGGCCGGCCAGGGTCGAGCCGACCTCTTCGCCGCGCACGCGCTCCTGGTGCCCGATCACCGTGAGCTCCGCCTTGCGCTCGCGGAGCTCCGCGAGGGTGCCCTGGACCAGGTCCGGGTCGGCCACCGCCAGGAGCGTGACCCGCTCGGCGAGCTTCTTCGAGAGCTTGCCTTGGGTCGGGCGCACGGCCTCGTCGGCGGCGGGGGCGGCGCCGTCCGGCGCGGCGGGCGCGGCCTCGCTGGGGGCGGGTTCGTTGGCGGCTTGCTCGAGGTCCAGCTCGAGCTCGGAGTCGCCGCTGCCCGGGAGCAGGATCGAGGTCGCGCTGCGCAGGGCGTCGCGCACGGCGACCCGCAGCGGGTTCGTGTCCTCGGTGTCGTTGAGCGGGAGCTCCTTCGTGGGCTGGGCCGCGGCGGCGCGGGCGGGGAGGACCACGAGCAGGTCCTGCTCGCGGGCGCGGGCGAAGCGGGCGGCCCAGTGCACGAGGGGCGCCGCTTCCTCGTGGGTGCGGACGACGACGAGGACGCTCACGGGATCAGCAGGACTTCGCCAGGGTCTGGAGGTTGGGCTGGCTGCCGAGGACGACCAGGGTGTCGCCGCCCTCGAGGGTCGTGTCGCCCCCTGGGTTGAACAGCATGGGGCCGTCGCGGCGCTTCACCGCGAGCACGATCAGGTTGAGGTTGGTGCGCAGCGGGCTATCGCGCAGCTTGACCCCGGCCAGGGACGACGTCTCCTCGAGCTGCAGCTCCTCGAGCATGACCTCCAGCTCCTGGCCCTGGGCGAAGTCGAGGAAGTCCTGGACCGAGGGCCGGGTGATCGCGAGCGAGAGCCGCGAGCCGCCGAGCTTGTAGGGCGAGATCACCTTGTTCGCGCCCGCGCGCTTGAGCTTGGCCTCGCTGTGCTCGTCGTGGGCGCCGGCCACGATCCGCAGGCTGGGGTTCGTGGAGCGCGCGCTGAGGCAAATGAACACGTTCTCGGCGTCGGTGTCGACGAGGACCAGGATCCCGCGGGCGCGGTCGATCCCGGCCGCCGCCAGGACCTCGTCCTGGGTCGCGTCGCCCAGGATATAGAGCAGCCCCTCGTCCTCGAGCAGGCGCACCCGGTCCTCGCTGTTGTCGATCACCACGAAGGAGGGCGCCTTGGAGCCCAGGAGCAGCTCGCGGACCACGAACTGCCCCAGGCGGCCGTAGCCGCAGATGATCCAGTGGTCCTTGAGCTGAGCGATCTGGCGGTCCAAGCGGCGCCTCCCGAAGTGTTGGGCAAGGTTACCTTCCACGATCGACTCGATGAAACTACCGGTGGCCGCGGCGACCAGGAACAGCCCGCCCATGATCAGGAAGCTGGTCACCAGGCGCCCAGCCACGGACAGCTCGCCGATCTCGTGGAAGCCCACGGTGCTGATCGTGATCAGGCACATGTAGAAGGCGTCGAACCAGGTGTAGTCGTCCGCCACCAGCTTGAGGGCGATGGTCCCCGAGAGGTGGAGGATGGCCAGTCCGGCGACCGAGAGGCGCAGGCGAAAGATCGAGCCCGCCGTGCCTTGGTGATGGAGCGGTCTCGCCACGCCTCGTGCCCTTCCAGGGGGCAGATCCTATCGCTCGGCGCCGCCCGGGGCACCCCATGCTCGCCCGCGCGCTCTACGAGACTTGGGCTTCGGCGTGGCGAACCGGCTGGGTATACTCGAGGCGGAGGTAGCCATGGCCGAGACCCACGCGCCCACCGAGACCCCGACCCAGGGGCAAGAGTTCGTCAAGCTGACCCCCAACGCCCAGAAGCAGGCGCTGGTGTTCCTCGCCGAGGAGGACGACCCCTCGAGCAAGGTGCTGCGGATCGGGGTCAAGTCCGGCGGTTGCTCGGGCTTCAGCTACTCGATCTCGATCGACGTCCCCAAGGAGAAGGACCACCGCTACGTCTACCCCGGCGGGCTGACCGTGGTGACCGACCCCGTGTCCCTGACCTTCCTCAACGGGACCGTCGTCGACTATCAGGACACGGTGGACCACGCCGGGTTCTCCTTCGAGAACCCCCAGGCCTCCCAGAGCTGCGGCTGCGGCACCTCCTTCAGCGTCTAGCATTCAGGGGCCTCTCCGAGGCCCCTCGCCCTCGGGGCAAAGCCCTCGGGCTCACCCCCAGGGCTGCGCGCGCTTCGCGCGTGCTGCGCGCTCGCGGCTTCGCCGCTCGCTGGGCGTCGCGCACGACACCCTAGGGGGCTTCGGCCGGCTTCGCCGGCCGCCGCGTGGGCGGCTTCGCCGGCCGCTGCGCGGTCGCCGTGCGCCAGGGACGTCGGTGGTCGCTGCGCGCTCGGGACTTCGCCGGCCGCTGCGCGCTTGGTGCTCCGCCGGCCGCTGGCGTTGCCTCGACACCCGTGGAGGCTTTCGGCCAGCTTCGCCGGCCGCCTTTGGTGCTTCGCTGGGCGCTCGCCGGCAGCTGCGCGCCGTCGCTTCGCCGGCGCTGGGCTCGACACCCTAGGGGTTCCCGGCGTCGCTGCGCGAGATCCGCGGGGGCCTTCGGCGGTACTGGCGTAGGGGCGCAGCTTGCCTGCGCCCATCCCATCCGGGGCGACGATCCCGGAGTTCGCGGAGCTCACGCGATGGCCATGGCCTCCAAGACTGCGCTAGGCTAGCTGTCCTGAGGGGGCGCATGAACGAGTCGAGGCTTTCATGCACGTGAGCGATCCGCTCGCCGGGCGCGAGGTGTGCAGCTACTGCCCCAAGCTCTGCCGGCACGCGTGCCCGGCCGCGGAGGCGGAGCGCAGCGAGGAGGCGACCCCGACCCACAAGCAGCAGCTCGCGCTGCGGGTCGCCCGGGGTGAGCCCCTCGACGCCGAGCGCGCGCGGGTCCTGTTCAAGTGCACCGACTGCGGCGGCGCGACCTCGGCCTGCCGACACCGGGTCCCCGTCGCCGAGAGCCTGCGCGCGGCGAAACAGGACGCCGTGGCCCGAGGCGTGGCCCCGCCAGAGGTCGCTTGGCTCGAGGCGCGCTTCGCCGAGCACGGCTCGCCCTACGCCCTCGACCTGCGCGCGCGGTCCGAGGAGGTCCTCGGGCGCTCGGGCGCCGGCGGCGCGCGGGGCCTGTTCGCCGGCTGCGCGACCCTGGTCCACGACCCCGAGGAGGCCCGCGCCACCCAGGAGCTCCTCGCCGAGTGCGGCCCCTGCCACGTCGCGGCCCCCGCGGCGGGCTGCTGCGGCTACCCCCTCGACGCCCTGGGTCTGAAGGACGCGTTCCGCGCCCAGGCCGGGCGGGTGGCGGTCGCCCTCAGCGGCTTCGCCGAGCTCGTGGTCGCGGGTCCGGCCTGCGCCTACACCCTCGCCCGGCGCTACGCCGAGGTCGGGGTCCCTCTCGGCCCGCGGGTGCGCACGGTGCCCGAGGCCCTGGAGCCGTTGGCCCCCGCGCTGCGCGCCCGGGCCCGCCGCGACGGCCCCCGGATCGCCTACCACGACCCCTGCTTCCTCGGCCGCCGGCTGGGGTCGTGCGCGAGCCGCGGGCGCTCCTCACGCGGCGAGCGGCCGTAGCCCGCCGCTGGAGCTGGGCTACGCCGAGGAGCACCAGCTGCTGGCGGTGCGGCGACGCCTGACCCTCCGATGCAAGGGCGCGCCGGAACAACCTCAGCAGCTGCGTCGAGAGGACGACGTCGACCTGGTCTGCTGCACCAGCGCGGCGCCAGCTCGCCCGCGCGGAGCGCCGCCGAGACCGTGGGCTCGCGACCTACCTCCGGGGCCAGCTTCGCTCCGAGGCGTAGTTACTCGCCGCGGTTGAGCGCGACGTGCAGGAGCCCGAGCATGCGTCGGCGCCGCGCGCTGGCGGCGGGGAGGCCGGGGGCGAGCGCTCGAGGACGTCGCGCAGGTAGCGCGCGCCGACCTCCGTGCGCTCGGCGGTCTCGCTGACCGCGGTCACCGCGCCGTGGTCCTCGACCACCACCTCGGAGAACGCGCTCTGGCCGTCGACATGCTGGTGGTAGACGAGATGGTTCGCCGCGAGGGGAACGCGATCGTTGTCCCAGGCTCGAGCTCGCCCTCAATGACGCTACTCCTTGGCCGTCTTGAACAGCTCGAGGGCCTCGTCGTGGGCGAAGGTCTTGCCCCGGCCGAGGAGCGTGATCGAGGCGAAGGCCAGGGGACTGTCCGCGTCCTTGGTCCCGGGGTAGGCGAGCTTGAGCGCGTCCTCGGCCTCGCTCTTGGGGCGCGGAGGTTGCCCACGCTCCAGGCCGCGGCGAGCACCCGGCTCGCGAACTGGGGGTTCTCCAGCGCCGGGCCCTGGAGCAGCACGGTCTGGAGCGCGCGCACCGAGGCCAGGGACCAGGTGCGCTCGGCGCGGGTGAGGTAGACCGCGTGGCCCAGGGCGTCGGGGGCTCGGCGGAAGCGCAGGCGGGTGACCCGGAGCTGAGCGAAGCGCACGCTGACCCCGCGCCCCTCGAGGCGCTCACCCGAGGCGAGCTGGCCCTTGTGAACCACGCCTTCGACCTGCTTCAGCTCGAGCCCGAGCTCGTGGGCCAGGGACTGGGCGTAGACCTCGGACTGGGGGGCAGGGCCTGGCCGGGTGACCTCGACCTCCGCGGCGAGGACGCGGCTCGCGCCGAGCCCCGGGCTCAGCGTCGCCACGCGTCACCGCCTGACCGCCGATCGCCTCAGCGCTATACTCGTTCCTCGCCCGGGGACACCAGCGGGCTGACTCCCTTCAATCTAACGTCCGGCGCTCGCCGGGGGACCCCATGAGCTACGCTGTATCAACTCAGCCCCTCGCCCAACTCGATCAAGGTGCGGCTCGCCCTGGGGCGAAGAAGATCCCCCTGCGAGCTCCAGGACACAAACCCCGCCGACCGCACCGCGCTGGTCCAGCTCTCGGGGCAGTCCTTGACCCCGGTGCTCACCGACGGCGATCCAGGTGATCTACGACTCCTACGCGATCCTGCGTTACCTCGACGCCAACCAGCCCAACCACTGGGCCCCGGCTCTACTCGCCCGAGCGCGCCGTGCACCAGGAGATCGAGCGCTGGGGAGGTGTTCGCCAAGGTCGAGCTGGGCGAAGTCGTGGGGATCGTGTTCAACCAGCTGTTCAGCCCCGAGGTCACGCCGAGCGAGATCGAGCGCGCCAACGCCCTGCTCGCCCAGCGCGCCGAGCGCCTGGAGCAGGCCCTCGCCGACGGGCGGCAGTTCCTCGGGGGCGACGCGCCCACCGCCGCGGACCTGACCTGCGCCCTTCGTCTACTACGGGACCCTGGACCCGGCCGCCCAGAGCGAGGGCACCGTCCAGCACTTCTTCGCCAGCCACCTGCAGCTCCCCGAGCGCTTCGCCAAGACCCACGCCTGGATCCAGCGGGTCATGGCCTTCGACGTCCAGGGCTGAGGCCCGACGCGCCGCCGCGTGTCCGACCCGGCGCCCCTCGCGCGGAACCTGAGGCTCTACCCCTGGCTGCTCTTCGCGCGGAACCTCTACCTCTGGCAGGCGGTGTGGTTCCTCTACCTCGAGGGCGAGCTGGGGGCCGAGCAGGCGGCGCTCCTGGCCGCGATCTACGACCTGGGGACCGTGCTCCTGGAGGTGCCCTCGGGCTACCTCTGCGACCTGATCGGGCGGCGGGTGACCTTCGTGCTCGCCTGTCTGGCCTCCTGCGTCGGCTGCGCGCTCCTGGGGCTCGGCCACGGGTTCTGGCTGTTCGCCGGGGCTCAGGCGCTCCAGGGGCTGTCCGGCGCCTTCGCCTCGGGGACCGGGAGCGCGCTGCTCTACGAGAGCCTGCTCGCCCTCGACCGGGGGGAGGAGCTGACCGCCCACGAGGTGCGCGCGCACCGCTACAGCTTCAGCGCCCTGGCCTGCTCCGCGCTCCTCGGCGGCGCCCTGGCGCTGGTCTGGCCCCGGGGGACCTACTACGCCACGGCCCTCGCGGCGGCGGTGAGCGTGGTCCTGGCCCTGGCCCTGCGCGAGCCGCCGCTGCCCTCGGACGCGCCCCCGGCGGCGCCGCCCCTCGGCCAGCTCCTGGCCGTGGTCGGGCGGCTCCGGGACCCGGCCTTGGCCTGGCTCACACTGTTCTCGGTGGTGGCCTTCGTGCTCGAGGACGTGCCCTACGTCCTGCTCCAGCCGTATCTCCGGGAGCTCCTAAGCGTGTGGGGCCGGCCCGAGCTGACGCCCGTGGTCGCGGGCGGGGTGATCGCGGTGATGATGGCCACCTCGGCGCTGACCAGCGCCTGGGCGCCCGGGCTGCGGGCGCGGCTGGGGCTGGGGGGGAGCCTGCTCGCGACCCTCGGGCTCCAGCTGCTCCTGGTGCTGGGCATGGCGGTCTCGCTGCACGTGGCGGTGGTGGGGCTGCTCGTGCTGCGGATGGTCCCCCGCGGGCTGCGCGACCCGCTCTTGAGCGCGGCGGTCCAGCCACGGCTCGAGCGCGGCTACCGGGCCACGTTCCTCTCGCTCATGAACCTGCTGGGCCGGCTGGTGTTCTCGGCGAGCTTGCTCGCGGTCGCGTTCCAGCTCCCGGAAGGGCGCGAGCTCGACCACGCCGCGATCCAGACCGTGGCGCCGGTCTACCTCGTCGCCTGCGGCGCGGCGGCGCTGATCCTGGCCGTGGGCTGGCGCGCCGTAGCGCGCCCGAGTCCTACCTGAGCTCGAAGCCCTGGCGGTGCTCCCGCCACCAGTCCTCCCAGGGCTCGGGGGCGGTGCCGAAGTCGCGACCGGTGAGGCTCGTCAGGACCTCGACGATCCGCTCGCGCTCCCACTTGATCACCTTCACGTCCAGCACGGTGCCCTCCTGCTGGACGGCGACCTCGGGGTCGGCGACCTCGGCCACGGTCTGGCCGGTGCCGCCCGCCTGCAGGGTGTAGCCGCGCACGTAGGCGCGCTGGGTGGTGACCGAAATGCTCGAGCGGCCGAAGCCGCTGGCGCTCTCG
>JAWKSZ010000009.1:0-157313 GCA_041402045.1 Planctomycetota bacterium
AGGTGCGGTCGACGCCGACCGCGCGCAGCAGCGGGTGCTGGGCGTAGGCGCGCAGCCCCTCGCGGGCGAGCTCACGCTGGTTCGCCTCGCGGTCGTAGACCACGCCCCGCCAGCCGGGGAAGGACCAGGACGAGGTGCCGAGGTGAACGGTCGGCGGGAGGCGCGCGGCGAGGGCGCGCAGCTCGGGCGCCACGGAGGCGGGCCCCAGCCGCCGCGGCTCGGGGTCGACGCCTGCGAACAGCGGGAGCTGGCTCACGAGGGGCTCAGCCCGCGCGGCTGAACCAGCGCTTCCAGCGGCCGGCGATCGAGGGCGGGTGCGCGTTGGGGTCGCGGGCGGTGGCCTCGAGCCCGGCGAGGGGCTCTGCCTGGGACTCGGCCTGGGTGGCCGCGTGCTGCCAGTCGGAGTCCCCGGCGGCGTTGCGCCGGGCCTCGGCGCGGCGCAGGCAGATCTCCTCCACGGCGGCGGCGCTGTCGCGGGTCCAGTCGCCGGCCCCGGGCGGGTGCTCGCTCTGGCCCATTTGTTCGCTGAGCTTGCGCAGCCACTCCACGCGGTGCACGGCGGCCTCGAGCTGGGGCACGCTCGGCCCGTGGGCCGAGAAGGTGTGGGTCAACGTCGACGACCCCACGGTCGGGGCGCGGCCCTGCTGGCTGTCGTGCTCCTCGCAGCGCTGGGCGCAGAGGGTGCGGTCCTGGTCCACGGTGAGCGCGCCGCGCTCGACCAGGAGCGTGCCCAGGCGCACCCGCTCGCGGGTCGCGCTGAAGCGGCGGCGCTGCTCGGTGAGCGCCTCGTGGAGCAGCGACTTCCGCACCCAGCCCAGCTCGAGCACGAGGCGGGCGTATTGCTTGTCGGAGCGCCGGAGGCTCTGGAAGCGGAGGTGGGCCTGCAAGCGCCGCAGGCGACGCGTACTCAGGTGCCCCCGCGCGACCGCCAGGCGCTCGGCGGAGACGCCGGTCTGCGTGGCTTCGCTGGACAACGCCTTGGCGACGCCGGGATCGAGGTAGCCTCGTTCGACGGCCAGGCGGAGGAACGCACGGTCCGTGCGCTCGATACGGGACGATTCTCTCTGCACGAAGGGGGTTAGTGCAGGTCCCATGCCATCGAGTCCGCCACTACGGTCCCTTGGCTTAGCGTTCGTGGCGGACACCAGACCTGGGAGACGGGACTCAAATGACACGGGACGAACCTGTCGGGACCGGTGGTTAGGTTCAGCCCATGGTGGTCCTGCGCTACGACCGGGGGACCCTCCTGGTGGAGGGTCTCGAGCCCGACCAACGCTTGTGCGTGCCCGACTTGCGCACGGACGCGCGGGTCGGTGGGGCGCTCCGCACCTACGCCTACCACTACCACCTCGCCGTGCGCAGCCTCGTGGCCCAGGGGATCGCGTTCCAGGACGAGGCCAAGCAGTACGCCACCCTCGAGCTGCCGGAGCTCGCGCTGACCCCGCGGGTCTATCAGCTCGCCGCGGTCGACGCCTGGCGCGCGGGCTCGCGGCGCGGGCTCGTGGTCTTGCCCACGGGCTCCGGGAAGACGGTGGTCGCCGCGCTGGCGATCCGCGACGCCGCCCGCGCCACCCTCGTGGTCGTGCCCACGATCGACCTCCTGCACCAGTGGCACGGGGTGCTCTCGAAGCACTTCCAGGCCCCGGTGGGCGCGATCGGCGGGGGCGAGTTCGACGTCCAGGACCTCACGGTGATCACCTACGACAGCGCGTACCTGCACCTCGAGCGCCTGGGCGACCGCTTCGGGCTGGTGGTGTTCGACGAGGCGCACCACCTCTCGGGGCCGAGCTACCAGCAGGCGGCGGTGCTCGCCCTCGCGCCGTATCGGCTGGGGCTGACCGCCACCCCGAACGAGGAGCACGCGGGGCGGATCGCCGAGCTCGTGGGCCCGGTGGTCTTCCGCCGCGAGATCGGCGACCTCGCGGGCGAGTTCCTCAGCAGCTACGAGACGGTGACCCTGCGCGTGCCCCTGAGCCCGGAGGAGCGCGCGGCCTACGAGGAGGCCCGCGGCACCTACCGGCGCTTCGTGGACGAGCAGGGGATCCGCCTGGGCGGGCGCTTCGGCTGGGCGCGCTTCCTCGAGGCCACGAGCCGCAGCCGCGAGGGGCGCCAGGCGTTCCTGGCCTGGCGCGAGCAGCGCCGGCTCTCCATGGGGGCCGAGGCCAAGTTCGCGCAGCTCGAGACGATCCTCGCCCGGCACCGAGAAGAGCGGGTGGTCGTGTTCACCCACGACAACGACACCGCCTACGCGGTCTCGCGGCGGTTCCTGGTCCCGGTGATCACGCACCAGACGCGGGGGCCCGAGCGCCGGCGGATCCTGGCCGGGCTGCGCGAGGGCACGCTGCCGGTGGTGGCCACGAGCCGGGTGTTGAACGAGGGGGTCGACGTGCCCGAGGTCAGCGTGGGGGTCGTGCTCTCGGGCTCGGCCACGGTGCGCGAGCACGTGCAGCGCCTGGGTCGGATCCTGCGCCCGGGGGAGGGCAAGCACGCGATCCTCTACGAGGTGGTCGCGGCGAGCACGGCGGAGGAGGCCACGAGCGACCGGCGGAGGGACCACGATGCTTACCGCTGACCTGCTGCGCGCGCGGGTCAAGGACGGCCGGGTCCAGCCCAGCTACTTGCCCACCGACGGCCCGCGCTCCGACGGCTGGCGCGCCCTGGCCCAGTCCCTGCTCGAGGTCTACGCCGAGCACGTGGGCCGCCCGCGGCACGAGCTGGACGACGCGCTGGAGGCGATCACCGCGGGGCGCCCGGACTTCAAGGTCTCGAAGGGCTTCAAGAAGCTGCTCGACGACCGCTCGACCTGGACCGGCGTCGCGCCGGCGCTGGCCGCCGAGCGGCGCGAGGCCTTGTTCACCGCGGCCGCGCGCCTGCGCCAGGCGGGGCGCTTCGACCGCGCCCAGGCCCTGGCCGAGGCCGCGGCGAGCCTCGAGCTCTCGGTCACGGCGCTCGAGGCTGGGCTCTACGGCGACCTCAAGGCCAACGAGCTGCTCGAGGCCCACGACTCGTTGAGCCCGGCGGAGCTGGTCGACCGCTACAACCTGGCCTTGGCCCAGGCCACGCTGCTGCGCGCGCAGACGCTCAAGGTCGAGGTCCGCGGCGCGCCGCCGGAGCGCCTGCGCCAGCTCGTGCGCCACGTGAAGTTCCACGGGCTCCTGACCCGCTGCTCGCGGGACGGCGACACGGTGCGCCTCGAGCTCGACGGCCCCTTGAGCCTGTTCGAGGCCACGCCGCGCTACGGCGTGCGCATGGCGGGCTTCCTCCCGGCGCTGCTGCTCTGCCACGACTGGCGGCTCGAGGCCACGGTCCAGTTCGGCAAGGGGCGGCGCAAGCGCCCGTTCGAGCTCGACCCCAGCGCCGAGCTCAAGACCCACCGCCGCGACGTGGGGGCCTGGCAGCCGGAGCACCTGCGGGCCTTCGCCGCGCGCTTCGCCGAGGTCCAGGACGGCTACGCGCTGGACACCGAGGTCGAGCCCCTGACCCTGGGGGAGACGCTGGTCGTCCCCGACTACCGCTTCGTGCACCGCGAGAGCGGGTGGACGGGCTACCTGGAGGTCCTCGGTTACTGGCGCCGGGGCTCGGTCAACCGCCGCCTGGAGGCGATCGCCGACCACGAGGCGCCGTTGGTGCTGGCGCTGGAAAAGGGGCTCAAGGTCGACCGCGCCGACGTGGCGAAGCGTCCGTGCGTGGTCCCGTTCCGCGAGATCCCCAACGCGCGCAAGGTCCACAAGGCGCTCGAGGCCCTGCGCACGGCAGAGGGTTGAGGGTTGAGGGTTGAGAGTTGAGGGGGCGCGCGCTGTCGCGGCGAGGCCAGGGCGGGCAGATGCTCGTTCACCGCAGAGGCGCCGAGAGCGCAGAGGGTACGCAGAGGCGGCGGACCGAAGACGTAAGAGAGAGGAGCGAGGTAGCTCCGCGCGTTACAGGTCGCCCTGCGCACGGCGGAGGGTTGAGGCGCCGAGAACTGGCGAGCTCCGCCCGCTACAGCTCGCCCACCCCGCTCACGACGCCGGACACGAGGGCTGGCGAGGGGGTCGGGGTGGTGTGGCGCTCGCGGAGGGCGCGCTCCTGGCGTTGGAGCACGAGGGTCAGGACGCCGTAGGAGGCCAGGGCCCAGCAGGCCACGAGGTAGGTCAGCGCGCCGTGGGAGCCGTGGCCCGTGGCCAGGAGCCCGGTGGCAATGCACACGCCGATCAGGCCGCTGATCGCGCAGGCCAGGGGTCCGCGGGGGAGGTCCAGGCCGCGGCGGTGGGATTGGACGTCGGAGGGCTCGAAGCGGAAGCGGTGGGTGCACTGGGGGCAGCGCCCCATGCGCCCCAGGATCCGAGCTTGGGGCAGGAAACACTTCAAGCACTCGGGGCAGACGACGGACTGGGCGGGACGTGAGCTCAAGGGTCGGCCTCCAAGACGTGTCACGAGTTTGCAAACCGATGACCATGCGCCCCGACGGAGCCAGCTCGACTTGCGCCGGTGATGGGTGTCGACGTCCGGACGCTTGGAACCCAAGCGAAGCAGGTGCGATGCGATTTTCGAGAATCGGGAGGACGGGCCTCAGAGGGGAATCACACCACCCCCGTGGACTGAGACCGGATCTCAAGTCCAGCGATTGCGCCGTGCGGATCGCATTCCCCCGAATGGCCGGCTAGGCTAGGGCCCATGGCAGGCCGTCCGAGAGGGTTCGAACCCGAGCAGGTCGTCGAGGGAGCCGTCGAGCTCTTCTGGAGCCGCGGCTACGACGGCACCCGAGTTCCCGATTTGGTACGGGAGCTGGGGATCTGCCGCCAGAGCCTCTACAAGACCTTCGGCGACAAGCGAGCGCTGTTCATTGCCGCCTTGGAGCGCTACGGCCAGGAGCGGACCCAGCCCTTCCTGCGCCTGCTCTCGAGCCAAGGCTCGCCGCTGGAGAACGTGCGCACGGTGGTCCGCAGTTGGGCGCACCACGCCAGCACCTGCGGCGGCCGCGGCTGCATGGTGGTCCGCGCGATCGCCGACCTGGACACCTCGGACGAGAGCCTGGTCGAGCTGACCTCGGGCCTGGTCGAGCTGCTCGAGCAGAGCCTGGTCGACGCGCTGACCCGCGCCAAGGAGCAAGGCGAGCTCGGCCCCGACGCCGTCCCCGAGCGCCTGGCCGGCCTCCTGGTCGCGAGCGTCTACGGGATCGCGCTGCTCAGCCGGCTCCCCTCGAGCCAAGAGCGGATCCGCGACGCGGTCTCGACCCTGCTCCGCGTCCTCGACTGCTAGCCGCCTACCCGAACGGGGTAGGTGAACAAGGCGATTGCATGCCCCGAACGGGGCAACGCGTCGGTGGAGCCCTCTGTCCCGAAAGGTGGAGGGACGTGCGCGACCGGGCGGGGGCAAGCCCCAATGCCAGGCGACGAGCCACGGAAGTCGCTGAGCGGATGAGAGTTGCGGTCCGGAAGGAGGACGGTCCGACCCCTTAGGCAATCTGGAGTCACCACAACAACCAAGAACGCCTGAGGTATCGGACCGCGAGAAGTTTAGCGCTCGTGTCTGTCAGGCAGGAGCGCTCGTGGCTGCCCAGATCCTTTGCCTGCTGCCCCCTGAGGAGTTGCTAGATCACGTTCTTACCGCCTTCGGGAAACGTGATCGCTTCGGCGGGAAGCTGCCGTTCAAGCTGACCGCGCAATTGACCGTCACCATGGCCTTGTCGCCTGAGGAGAGCGTCGAGAGTGTTCTGGAGGCTCTCGTCGCGCTCGTCGGCGTACCCACGTTCTGGCGTGGGAAGCCTCCTCAGGCGTCGTCTATCACGGCTGCAAGAGATCGCTTGTCCTGGGAAGTCAGTCGTGAACTCTTCCGAAGCCACGCCAAGCAGGTTCAGTCGCCGGGGGATCCCCGCTGGAAGGGGTTTCGCGTGGTTGCCGCGGACGGCACTACCTTTCGGGCTCCCGATACGGCAGCCAATGAGGCCGCATTTGGCAAACCGAACGGGTCGAAACAGGGGACCTTTCCGGTGCTGCGCTGTCTCGCGATCGCTGACGTGAACACCCACAAGATCGTGGCCGCAACGCTGGCGCCGTACGCCGGCGCTGGCAACGGCGAGGTCTCCCTGTTGAAGGGACTGGTCGGGGAGCTGGATCAAGACGTGCTCACGCTTATGGATCGCGGCTTCTGCGGGTTCGACTTGCTCCGCACCTTCGTGCAGGCGGACCGTAAGTTCGTCGTGCGAATGCCCAAGGGAGGCTGCACGATCAAGCTGGTTCGCACCAAGGTGCTTCAACCGGACGGCGACTATCTCGTCACCTACCCGGTGCCAAAGTCGTTCAAGCCAAAGAAGGGCGCAAAGCCGCTCTCGTCCCTCCGCGAGATTCGATACACGTTCCCCAAGAAGCGCTGCAAGAGGTCCAAGACGAAGGCCAAGCGGAAGCGCCAACGGACCACGAACGTGAAGCCACAAGGCAGCGGCAAGAGGCGCCGAACGCCACGGCACCTCTTCCTCCTAACGAACCTCGTCGACCCGAAGGAGTTTCCTGCCGATCAAATCGCCGAGCTCTACCTCAAGCGCTGGGAGATCGAGTTCGTGTTCCGAGAGATCAAGAGCACGCTCACTCGCAGGAAGGTCCATTTTCGCAGCAAGAAGCCGCGCCGCGTATTGCAGGAGGTCTACGCGACACTCACGGCATACAACCTGATCAGAGACCGGATCAGCGCGGTCGCACGCGAACTGAAGCAAGAACCCACGAGGTTGGGGTACGCGAAATCGCTACAAAGGCTCAAGAGAGCTCATTGGGGTCGGGAACCCTGGAGCCAAGTGGTCCCCTCGTTCAGCGGCTATCAGATCACCCGACGGCCTCCTCGCTCATACCCGCGTGCAGTAAGACCAGGTGGCGCTCGATATCCAGCCAAGAAACACCGGAACGCCGCATGAGGAATGGACTTGGGGCGTTCATCATCTGGCATTGGGGCAAGCCCCGCCCCTACACCGTTCAGAGCGTGCTGGGGAGCGAGGGAGGGAGGACGGCGGCCGCTGCCTTCCTCGGCAGATCCAGCGCTGTGTGCCCTCACAGGGTAGGGCGCGGGGCTTGCGTAGGGCCGTCCTGCCATATCCGGAGGGGAGGGACTCGCCCAGCGGGCACCTCGCGGGCTCTGCGCCCGCACACGCTCCGGAAGCCGCCGCCCTCCGCCCGCACGCCCTCACAGGGGGCCGGGGGCGGGGCTTGCCCCGCCCGCGTAGGGCCATGCTGCCGCGCTTCCCGGAGGAGGGGACTCGCCGAGCGGTCACACCTCGCGAAAGCTCCTGCGCCCGCACGCTCTGGAAGGCCGCTGCCCCTCCGCCCGCACGCCCTCACAGGGGGGTAGGGGCGGGGCTTGCCGCGCCCGCGTAGGGCATGCCCTACTGCCGCCTTCCGGAGGAGGGGACTCACCGAGCAGTCACACCTCGCGAACCTGGCGACCGCACGCTCTGAAGGCCGCTGCCCCTCCGCCCGCACGCCCTCACAGGGGCAGGGGCGGGGCTTGCCCCCGCCCGCGTAGGGCCGCACTGCCGCCTTCCGGAGGGAGGGGACTCACCGAGCAGTCACACCTCGCGAACTCTGCGCCCGCACGCTCTGGAAGGCCGCTGCCCCTCCGCCCGCACGCCCTCACAGGGGTAGGGGCGGGGCTTGCCCCCGCCCGCGTAGGGCCGTACTGCCGCCTTCCGGAGGGAGGGGACTCGCCGAGCTGCCCCGAGCCGCCGGCGAGCCCGCCTTCGGCTTCGCGCCGCGCCCGGCGAGCGGCGAAGCCGCGCGCGCGAAGCGCGCGCGAGCCCCTGGGGGGTGAGGGCGAGGGGCTTTGCCCCGAGCCCGAGGGGCCTTGGAAAGGCCCCCTGAAACTACGCCGCGCGGACGGCCTGACGCTCGCGGAGGCGCGCGACGGCCTCGGGGGCCTCGACCCGATCCCACGACGTCTGCGGGTCCCAGGCAGCGGACGAGTTCCCAGCGACGACGAAGTGGAACGGAACGATCATGAGCGGTGCCTCCTGGACAGATCTCTTCGACCCCCGGCGCCGATACCTTGAGGAACTTCTTCGCGCCTGTCGGGCAAAGACTTAGCCCGGATCCCGCGCCCCCGCCGTAGACTCGACGCCAGCGCGCGCCCTCGAGACCCGTCGAGTATCCGCGGGCGCCGCTGCGTCGAGGTGCACATGCGTAGGCTGCTCAAGGGACTCCCGCTCGTGCTCGCGTTGGCCGCGGGCCTGGCCTTCGCCCGCCGCGACCCCGAAGGCCCGCCGCCGCGGCTGGTGCTCCTCGCCGCCGGCGAGACCCTGGGGCACCTCGAGCCCTGCGAGTGCGTGAGCGGCATGTCCGGCGGCTTCCCTCGCCGGCTGGCCACGGTCGCCCGCGAGCGCAAGGACGAGGCGCCGGTGCTGCACGTGGACACCGGGAACCTCACCGCGCCGAACGTGCTCCACCCGCGGCTCCTGACCCTCAAGACCCAGGCCGCCCTCGAGCTCCTGGCGCGGGCCGAGACCGCGGGGGTGGTCGTGGGCGAGCAGGACCTGCGCCTGGGCGCGAGCGCGCTCGCGCGCCTGGCCCAGGACGCGGGGGTGCCCCTGCTCCTGGCCAACGCCGAGGGCGCGCCCTTCGAGGGCGCGCGGCTGACCGAGGTCGGCGGCGTGTCGGTGTGGCTCGCGGGGGTGATCGACCCCGAGCTCGACGACCCCACGGGTCAGCTCAGCTTCACGGACCCCGCCCCCGCGCTGCGCGCGCTCCTGACCGAGGCCCCGGCGGCCGCGCTCAAGGTCGTGCTCTACCGCGGGACCCGGGCCCACGCCGAGGCCCAGCTCCCCGAGGATCTCGGCGTCGACGCGATCGTGTGCGGCGACGGGCAGCAGGAGCCCGGGCCCCTGGCCCGCCACGGCGGCGCCTGGCTGGTCGAGACCGTGCGCGACGCGCGCTCCCTGGCGCGGCTCGCGTTCCCGCCCGAGGGCGAGCCGACCCTCACCCGCCTCGAGCTCGGGGCGCAGGTCCCCGACGACCCCTGGGCCCGGGAGCGGGTCGACCGCTACTACGACGCCGTGCGCGCCCTGCCCGAGGAGCCGCGCAAGCCGGTCAAGGCCGGGGGCTCGTTCATGAGCGCGCGCAGCTGCCAGGGCTGCCACCAGGCGCAGTACGAGGTGTTCAAGGGCACCAAGCACCACGGCGCCCAGGCGCGGGTGATCGCGGCGCGCCCCGAGGTCAGCGACCTGGGGGAGTGCATTCGCTGCCACGTGACCGGCTACGGCTACGAGAGCGGCTTCGAGTCCATGAAGCTCACTCCGCACCTGGCGGAGGTCGGCTGCGAGAGCTGCCACGGCGTGGGCGAGCTGCACGTGAGCGCCGGCCCGCGGGACAAGCGCGGCTACGGCGTGCGCGCGGGCTTCCCCGAGAGCTGGCGCGAACGCTGCGTGAGCTGCCACGACCCGTCCAACAGCCCCGACTTCGACTTCGAGCAAGCACTCCAGAAGATCAAGCACTGGAAGGACCGCTAGCTGATTTCCAGGGGGCCTCTCCGAGGCCCCCTCGCCCTCGCAGCAAAGCTGCTCGGGCTCACCCCAACGGGCTCGTTCGCGGCTTCGCCGCTCCCTGCGCGCTCGCGGCTCCGCTGCTCGATTCCAGGGCCTCCCGAGGCCCTCGCCCTCGCAGCAAAGCTGCTCGGGCTCACCCCCAACGGGCTCGTTCGCGGCTTCGCCGCTCCTGCGCGCTCGCGGCTCCGCCGCTCGATTCCAGGGGCCTCCGAGGCCTTCGCCCTCGCAGCAAAGCTGCTCGGGCTCACCCCAACGGGCTCGTTCGCGGCTTCGCCGCCTCCTGCGCTCGCGGCTCCGCCGCTCGATTCCAGGGGGCCTCCGAGCCTCGCCCCTCGCAGCAAAGCTGCTCGGGCTCACCCCAACGGGCTCGTTCGCGGCTTCGCCGCTCGCCTGGGACCTCGGTCTGCGCGAGCGGGCTATACTCCGTGCTGCGAGGTCGACGTGGGCGAGATTCAGATCCGGTTCCGCATGAACATGGAGACCGGCAAGAAGGACATCCTGATCGAGTACGACGGCGACGAGGACGCCATGCGCCACGAGCACGAGCGCGAGCACCGTCGGATCGTCGAGACCCTGGTCGGCAAGGGCGTCCTGCGCGAGGACGAGGTCGGCGACGTGCAGGTCAAGCGCGGCAGCGACGCCACCGAAGAGCGCCGCGAGCAGACCGGCAGCGGGCCCGAGGCCGTCTCCACCCAGAGCTGAATGCGAACCCCGGCCACAGCAACGCCGGCGCCGTCCGCCGCGGAGCGAGCAGACCTCCACCCTCGACGCACCCGCCGACCGCAGGCGTTCGCGGTGTCCCTCCCCTCCGGCGGGTGGACGGCCTCACCTACCCGGGCGGGGATGAACCCCGCCCCTACCCCTGTGGGGACGCACGCCCTGGATTGGGGCTCTGCGCAATCTCGACGCGCCCACCGACCGCAGGCGCTCGCGGTGTCCCTCCCCTCCGGAGGGTGGACGGCCGCACCTACCGGGGCGGGGATCAACCACGCCCCTACCCCTGTAGGGACGCACGCCCTGGGTTGGGGCTCTGCGCGACGTCACCCCGCCCGCCGACCGAAGGCGGTGTCCCGCCCCTCCGGCCGGGGCACGCCCTCACCTACCCGGGCGGGGACGCACGCCCTGGGGTGGGGCTCTGCGCGACGTCACCCCGCAGGCGGCACGCGCGTGTGGGCTCGATCCCGCTCTGTCTGCATGTCCCTTCAACGGCCCGTTCACCCTCCCCGGGGTAGGGGCGGGGTTTATCCCCGCCCGCGCGCTGCTCGGCGCGCTCACGCACTCGGGACCTCTCTGCCCGTTCACCCCCACAGGGGTAGGGGCGGGGCTCGTCCCCGCCCGGTCTGTGCGTCCCTCCACCTTCCGGAGAGGAGGGCCTCCGCCGACCGCCCTCTCCGAGCGGAGCGCTAATGGATCACCGGGTGCGGAAGAGCGAGCGGGAGGCGTTGGCGCAGGCCGACCCGGAGACCCTCGTGGCCCACGCCCGCGATCACCTGCGCACGGGCAACCCGGGGGCGGCGCTGGCGCTGGTCGCCGGACGCGACGAGCCCGCGTTGGTCCACGCGCGCGAGGAGTTCCTCGCCTCGAGCGGGTTCACCGCCCCCGAGCTGGCCCACGCCTGGGGCTTCCCCGAGCTCGGGCTGGACGAGCTGGCCTGGATCGCGGCCCAGGCCCGGGAGACCCCGCCGCCCGGGCTCGCGACCTTGGCCCACCACCCGGATCCGCTGGCCCGCGGTCTGGTCGCGCGGCTGGCGCCGGTCGCCGCGGACGACCCCGACCCCTACGTGCGCGCCCGCGCGCGGCCGGCGGTCGTCGACGACGCCGCGGAGTCCGTGGGCACGCGCCTGTTCGGCGCCCACGGCCCGATGTACGAGAGCGGGATCTTCGTGGGGTTCCTCGCGGGCTACGACGCGCGGCTGAGCTACTTCAGCCACGCGTTCCTCGAGCGGGTGAGCCGGCTGTTCGCCTGCGGTCCAGGCAAGGTCGCCTTCGCCCGCACCTACGGCCTGGCCTGGCCCGCGGACGACGTGGACCTCGACGCGCTGGTCGCCGCGGTCGACCGCACCCTGGCCGCGCAGGTCTTGCCCTTCGAGCTCGAGCTGACCAACTTCGCGCTCTACGACCACCTCACCGGGCTCGCGCCCTCGGACCTGCTCTCGGGCAACGACGAGCGCCTCGCGCGGCGCTTCTCCCGGGACCTGAACGGCCACGAGGCGCGGCTGCGCCCCATGGGGACCCAGCTCCTGCACCACCGCCTGCTGCGCGAGTTCCCGCCCAACGTCGCCCCCTCGGGGGAGGCCCTGGCCCCGCTCCTGGACGAGGCCCGCGCGCGCTACGGCCCCGTCGGCTTCCGCTCGGTCGAGATCTTCGTCGAGCGCGCCCTCGCCGCGCGCAAGAGCGGACTCCTCGGCGGCGAGGCCGGCCCCAGCGGGTTCCTGCTCCGCCCCCGCCCCGAGGACGACCCGCGCTGAGTGAGCGTCGGAATCCCGCGGTATAACGGCCTTCCAGAGGGAGGGACCCCGTGCGCCAGTATCTGGAGCTGCTCCAGCGGATCCTCGACGAGGGTGTGCCCAAGGACGACCGCACCGGCACGGGCACGCTCTCGGTGTTCGGGCACCAACTGCGCTGCGACCTCTCCCAGGGCTTCCCGCTCCTGACCACCAAGAAGCTGCACCTGAAGTCGATCGTGCACGAGCTGCTGTGGTTCCTGCAGGGCGACACCAACGTGGCCTACCTCAAGCAGCACAAGGTCAAGATCTGGGACGCCTGGGCCGACGAGCAAGGCGAGCTGGGCCCGGTCTACGGCAAGCAGTGGCGCGCCTGGAGCGCCCCCAACGGCGAGACGATCGACCAGCTCGGCCAGATCCTCAGCGAGCTGCGCCAAAACCCCGACTCGCGGCGGCTGGTGGTCTCGGCCTGGAACGTGGCGGACCTGCCCCACATGGCGCTCCAGCCCTGCCACACCCTGTTCCAGTTCTACGTGGCCCAGGGCAAGCTCTCCTGCCAGCTCTACCAGCGCAGCGCCGACGTGTTCCTCGGCGTGCCGTTCAACATCGCGAGCTACGCGCTCCTGACCTGCATGGTGGCGCAGGTGACCGGCTACGAGCCCGGCGACTTCGTGCACACCTTCGGCGACGTGCACCTCTACCAGAACCACGTCGAGCAGGCGCGCCTGCAGCTCGCCCGCGACCCGCGCCCGCTGCCGCGGCTGCAGCTCAACCCCGAGGTCACCGACCTGTTCGCGTTCCGCTACGAGGACGTGCAGATCCTCGACTACGACCCGCACCCCAAGATCCGGGGCGAGGTCGCGGTGTGAAGCTGGTCCTCGTCGTCGCCGTGGCGCGCAACGGCGTGATCGGCCGCGACGGCGACCTGCCCTGGCGCCTGCCCGCCGACCTCAAACACTTCAAGCGCGTGACCCGCGGCTACCCCATGATCATGGGCCGCAAGACCTGGGACTCGATCGGCCGCAAGCCGCTGCCCGAGCGCCCCACGATCGTGGTCAGCCGCGACGCCGCCTGCGGCGAAGGCCGGGCCGAGGTCGTGTCCAGCCTCCCCGCCGCGATCGAGGCCGCCCGCGCCCACGGCCTGGATCAGGCGATCGTCGCGGGCGGCGCCCGGATCTACCGCGAGGCCTTCCCCCTCGCCGACCGCGTCGAGCTGACCTGGGTCGACGCCGACGTCGAGGGCGACACGCGCTTTCCCCTCGAGCTGCTCGAGGGCTGGACCCTCGTCGCCGAGGAGCGCCGCCCCGCCGACGCCAAGCACGCCTACCCCTTCGCGTTCCGCACCTACGCCCGCGCACCGGGGTAGGACCTCGTGCCGGACCTGCGGAGCGTCCGACCTCGCACGCCTACGAAACCTCGTGGCGGACACTGCGGAGCGATCCGACCTCACACGCCTACGAAACCTCGTGGCGGACACTGCGGAGCGATCCGATCTCGCACGCCTACGAAACCTCGTGGCGGACACTGCGGAGCGATCCGATCTCACACGCCTACGCAACCTCGTGGGCGACTGCGGAGCGATCCGATCTCACACGCCTACGCAACCTCGTGGGCGACGCTGCGGAGCGGTCCGATCTCACACGCCTACGCAACTCGTGGGCGACGCTGCGGAGCGATCCGATCTCACACGCCTACGCAAACTCGTGGGCGACGCTGCGGAGCGATCCGATCTCACACGCCTAAGAAACCTCGGGAGCAGCTTGCTGCTCCGGTATGTGTGCGCGTCCCTCCACCCTCCGGAGGGGAGGGCATGCCGGGACGGGTTGACCGCTGGAGCTCCGCTCGCTCGTGGCCGCGGCGCGGAATCCCTCACGGCCGATCTGTGGAGGGACGCACATACCGGGAGCAGCAAGCTGCTCCCCTACCGGTGGTTGGGTGACCGCTCCGAATTCACGCGAGACCCGTCGCCGAACGCGGCCCCCGAGTGCGCGACGCCCCGTGAACCCGGGCCAGCCACAGAAAACCGGACACTCCCGCGCCCTCCGCGCTGCTACTCGACTCCCTCCGTACCTGCACCAGGGACATCCCCGCTGCTAGTCGACTTACGCGTTACCTGCACTGGGGACATCCCCGGTGCCAGACGACTAACTCCCTACCTGCACTCGGGACATACGCGCTGCTAGTCGACTAACTCCGTACCTCCACCTGGGACATCCCCGCTGCTAGTCGACTAACTCCGCACCTCCACCTGGGACATCCTCACCGAGACTGCCTTCGCACCTGCACCTGGGACAGCCCCGCCGTTAGTCGACTACCTCCGCACCTGCACCTGGGACATCCCCGCCAGTCGACTTTACGCGCACCATGTCCCTGGGTCTCCCCCGCCGCCATTCGACTTACGCGCACCATGACCCTGGGGGCTCCACGCAGTGCGTCAACAGGCGCGCTGGAGGTCAAACGCCACGTCACCTGTCCCGGGACTGCCGAGCTGGAGGTCGAACGCCAGCTCACCGGTCCCGGGACTGCCGAGCTGGAGGTCGAACGCCACGTTACGTGTCCCGGGACTGCCGAGCTGGAGGTCGAACGCCGCGTTACGTGTCCCGGAACTGCCGAGCTGGAGGTCGATCTCCGCGTTACGTGTCCCGGAACTGCCGAGCTGGAGGTCGATCTCCGCGTTACGTGTTCCGGGACTGCCGAGCCGGCGTACGACCGCCGGCCTGGCCCCTCCCCTCGTTTCCCGAATCTTGTGACTACAGGGGTTATGTCCCGTCCGGAGACGTCACCTCCGGAGACACCCCAGGGCGGGTGTCTCCGGAGGAGACGCTCGCCGCCGATCCCTCGCTGGGGGCACGCCTTCGCTGCCGTCACGGGGGTGACACCCCAACACCGTTCACAACCCACTCGAAGCACGAACGTTATGGCACGGGACCTGCGAAGGAGCCTCACGCAACGGAGAGGAAGTCCCATGCAGCAAGCAGGAATCAAGCTGACGGTGTTCGCGATCGCGTGCGCCACGATCGGGTGCGGGAGCGGGTCGAGCGGGGGTGGCGTCCCCAGCGGAACCGTGGCGGGGGTCTCGAGCCTCCCGGGCGGCGGCGGCAGCACCCCGACCTCGGTCGCCGGCACCTACGTCGGGAGTTACGCCACGGCCAGCGACCAGGGCCGCGCGCTCCTGTTCGTCTACCCCAACGGCGCGGTCTCGGCCTGGGTGGCCTCGACCCAGGACCCCGCCCAGCGCGACGTGTTCCTCGGGACCCCGACCCCCGGGCGGGCTCGCGGTCGCCGCCTCGGCTCGACCTCCAGGGCGACCTGGCCGCGCTCAACGGCAGCTGGGCAGCGCCCTCCAGCTCGAGAAGCTCGGGCCCCAGAGCGCGACCCGCGCCTACTCCGGCACCACCGAGAACGAGACCCTGCTCGTGGGCGGGCTGTGGTCGGGGGTCGTCGACCCGGGCGGCGCGGTCACCGCGATCTTCACCTACCCCTCCCTGGGCTTCGTGTCCGAGGTCCTCGGCGGCCAGATCGACCCCAACGGGAGCGTGTCCTTCTCGGGCCCCCGCGACGTGGGCCAGGGCCGCTTCGAGAACTTCCTCGCCGCCGGGCGCTGGAGCGCCCGCGACGGGAGCCAGGTCGGCACCTGGCACGGGAGCATGGCGCCCACCGGCCAGCCCGCGCCGCGCACCGGGGGGATCAGCGGCGCCTACGTCGGGCGCTACCAGTCGACCTCCGGGGTGACCGAGGCCGGCGTGCTCGGGGTGGTGATCTACCCCGACCTGAGCTTCCTCGCGGTCGCGATCAGCACCCTCGACCCCCAGCGCAAGGACGTGGGCGTGGGCCTGGTCGGACCCGACGGGGTCCCCGTCGGCGCGCTCACCTGGGCCGGCTCGACGGTCACCGGCGGGAGCCTGCTCCGCGGCGGGACCTACGACGCCGGGGACCACGCGGGGACCTTCGACCTCGCCCCCGGCCACCGGCGACCGCCTGCACTCGGGGCTGTTCATTGACAGCGGCCTCCGCTGCCGGGCACCTGGATCGCGGTCGACGACGGCCAGGGTAACGACCGGCCTCACCGCCTACCCTCGCTCCTCGCCCTGGGCGACGGCGGGAAGGGCGCGCGCGACGCCAACGGCGCCGTGGTCTGACCACCGCTGCCGGCGATCGGGCCACCGGCCGCTTCGACGGCGGGTTCTCGGGCGGGGAGTGGGTCTCCACCGCAGCCAGCGCGGCTGGTGGGTGGGTCTGCGCTTGCAATGAGCCGCGGCGAGCCCGATCGCACGGGCATGCCGAGCTCCTAAGGACGACGCCGCGCCGCGCCGCCGAGGACACCGCCGACGCGGTGGACCCTGGCGGCGCGCAGCCGGACGACGACACCGCGGAGCTTGGTCGCCCCCCACGCGCGAGCGACCCCGACACCGCCGACCCCGCGCCCCACGCCGGGGCCACGGCCCCGCCCGACGACGACACCGCCGACCGCGGCCCCGCCCGTCCCTCGCTCCGCCGGGGACGCCGAGGCGCGAGCCGGGGCGCCCCCCCGCCACGGGCCCGCCGACCGCGGCCCGCCCGTCCGCGCCCTGCCTCGACACCGCGGCGCGTGATCCCAGGCGCCCCGCCAACGACGCCCCCGACGACGACACCGCCGACCGCGGCCTCCACCGCCCTCGCCCGCTGACGACACCGAGGCGCGTGATCCGGGGGCGCCCGGCCCGCCACGCCCCCGACGACGAGACCGCTCACCGCGGCCCCGCACGCCCTCACTCCGCCGGGGACACCGAGGCGCGCGAGCCGGGCCGCCCCCGCCCGCCACGCACCCTCGACAGCGAGACCGCCCACCGCGGGCCTACCCGCCCGCGCTCCGGGCTGGACGCCGCGGCGCGCGATCCCAGGCGCCTGACCGCCACGCGCCCGACGACGACACCGCCGACCGCGGCCCACCCGCCCGCGCTCCGCCGAGGACGCCGCGGCGCGCGATCCCAGGCGCCCGCCCGCCACGCCCTCGACGACGAGACCGGCCGAACGGCCCGCCCGCCCGCGCCCGCCGACGACACCGAGGCGCGCGAGCCCAGGCGCCCGGCCCGGCCACGCGCCCGACGACGACACCGTGCCCCACCGTGGGCAACCTACCCGCCCGCGCTCCGACGACGACACCGCTGCGCAGGCCCGGCGACCGCGCCCGACGACGACACCGCCGCGCGGCGTCGCGGCTCGCACCGACACGCCCGCCGACGACACCGCCGTGCGTGGGCCCGCGCGCCCCACCCCCCGCGCCGCAGCCAACGACTCCGAGACCGTCGCGCGCGGGGTCGCGCGCCCGAGCGCGCCGACGCTCCCCACCGCCCCGCCCCACGCCTCGACCCCGGGCGCCCCCGGCGCCCTGCCCACCCTCGAGCGCCTGGCCGGCTACGAGCTCGAGGGCGAGCTCGCCCGCGGCGGCATGGGGGTGGTCTACGTCGCCCGCGACCCGCGCCTCGACCGCCGGGTCGCGATCAAGCTCCTGCGCGCGGGCGACGGGGCGAGCCCCGCGCAGCTCGAGCGCTTCGAGCGCGAGGCGCGCGCGGCGTCGCGCCTGCGGCACCCGCACCTCGTCGCCGTGCACGAGGTCGGCGAGGACCAGGGCCGCCCCTACCTGGTCATGGACCTCGTCCCCGGGCGCTCGCTGCTCGAGGCGATCCAGCAGGACGGCCCCCTCGAGCCCCGGGCCGCGGCGCGCCTGGCGCGGCAACTGGCCCAGGCGCTGCAACACGCCCACGAGCACGCGATCCTCCACCGCGACGTGAAGCCGGCGAACGTGCTCGTCGACGAGCGCGGCGACGCCTGCCTCACCGACTTCGGCCTGGCGAAGAGCCTTCAGCCCCTTGGGGGTGAGCGTGAGCGGCTTCGCCGCGAACGCGAGGGGGCCTCGGAGAGGCCCCCTGGAGACAAGGAAGTGGAGGGCGAGCGCGGGGTCACGATCACCGGCGAGGTCGTGGGCACCCCGGCCTACATGGCGCCGGAGCAGGCCGAGGGCGACCTGGCGCGGATCGACCGCCGCGCCGACGTCTACGGCCTGGGCGCGACCCTCTACGCCGCGCTCACCGGGAGCGCGCCCTTCGGCGGCGCGAGCGTGCTCCAGACCCTCGAGCGGGTGAAGACCCAGGACCCGGTCGCCCCCCGCGCGCGGCGCCCCGAGCTCGAGCGCGACCTGGAGACGATCTGCCTGCGCTGCCTGGAGAAGGACCCCGCCGAGCGCTACCCCACCGCGGCCGAGGTCGCCGACGACCTGACCCGCTACCTCGAGGACCGCCCGATCCTCGCGCGCCCGCCGAGCCTCGCCGACCGCGGGCGCAAGTGGCTGCGCCGCAACCGGACCCTGGCCACGGTCAGCGCGAGCTTGCTCGCCCTGGCCGGCGCGGTGCTCGTGACCGGCGCGGTGTGGTTCAGCGTGCGCCTGCAGGCGGCGCTCACCGACGCCGAGGGCCAGGCCGCCCGCGCCGAGGCCGAGGCCACCCGCGCCAACGCCGAGGCCGAGCGCGCCAACGCCCAGGCCGAGCGCGCGCAGGAGGCCGAGCACAAGGCCACGCTGCGCGCCTTCGCCGCCAACGAGAGCGCGCGGGTCTCCCTCGAGACCCTGAGCAAGCTCGCCTTCGAGCTGCGCGAAGAGCTCGACCGGATCCCGGGTCCCGGCGCCCGCGCCCTCGAGGCGCGGATCGTGGAGCTGATCCGGGACGACCTCGACGAGCTGCGCAGCCTCGGCGCGCGCAACGACGTGCTGACCCAGCTCGAGGTCCTGCTCAGCCACGAGGCGCCCGAGGGCGAGGCCGGGAACGCCGCGCGCCTCGCCGCCCTCGAGCGCGCGCGCGAGCTCGTCGCCTCGCCGCCCCCGGGCACCGAGCCCGGCGCCTACGACCTGCTCCTGTTCCGCTGCCTCGACAGCGTGGGCGACGACCGCTTCAACGCCGGCGACCTCGCGGGCGCCGAGCGCTACTTCACCGAGGTCCTCGAGCTGCGCCGCGCGCGGCTGACGAGCGCCGAGCCCCCCGACATGCTGCGCTCGCTGGGCTACTCCCTGCGCGCCATGGGGCTCCTGCGCCAGGCACAGGGGCGACTCCAGGAGGCGCTGCGCTTCTTCGCCGAGCGCACCGCGCTCACCCGCCGGGTCGAGGCCCAGGACCCCAGCGCCGGCAAGCCGCGGATCGAGCGCTGCACCGCCGAGGTCGAGCAGGCGACCCTCGCGCGCCAGGTCGGCCAGCTCGAGACCTGCCGCCAGCTCCTGCAGCCGGCGGAGGCGACCCTCCGCGCGCACCTCGCCCAGCGCCCGGGGGACCCGGAGGCGCGCCAGCTCCTGGCCCGGGCGCTCGAGACCCGCGCCGAGCTCGCGGGCCTCGCCGGCGACCGGCCCGGGGCGATCGAGCGCCTGGAGCAGGCGCTCACCGAGCTGCGCCGCGTGCTCGAGCAGAATCCGGACAGCGCCCAGGCCGCCTGGGACGTGGCGCGGGTGACCCACGACCTCGGCACCCAGCAGGCGGCCGCCGGGCGCCCCGAGGACGCCCGCGCGAACTTCGCCGACGCCGCCGCGCGCTACGAGGCGATCTGCGACGCGCACCCCGAGCTGCCCAGCGCCCAGCAGGGCCGCCGACAGGCGGTCGCCCTGCGCGCGCGCGTCGCCTGGCTCTCGGGGGACCTGCCCACGGCCCGCGCGCGCTGGGAGGCCTCCGGCGCGCTCCTCGCCGCAGCGCTCGCCGGCGGCTCGCCCGAGGTGCGCTGGAACTACGGGGTGAACCGCGAGCGCCTGGCCGAGTGCCTCGACCGCCAGGGCGAGCTCGAGGGCGCCCGCGCGCTGTGGCTCGAGGCCAGCCAGGTCTTCCTGCCCCTGGCCACGGCCACCCCGCCGCGGATCGACGCCGTGTTCGAGCAACTGCGGATCTGGCGCACGATCTACCAGCTCGAGCAGCGCCTGCCGACGGATCCCCAGACGGCGCTGGCCCACGGCCGCGAGGGCCTGCGCTGGGCGCGGCGCTACCACGAGCTGACCCCCGAGGCCGAGGCCGCCGGGATCCAGCTCGCGAACTCGCTCTACGTGGTCGCCGAGCTCGCCCTCGCCGCCGAGGAAGGCGCCGAGGCGCTGACCGCGATCGAGGAGGCGCGGGCCTGGGCCGAGGGCGTGCTCGCCGCCGCCCCCGACGACCTCGGCACCCAGCGCACGGTCTCCGTGTATCTCTCGACGGAGGCCATGGCTCTGGGTGCCGTCGGCCGCCACACCGAGGCGATCGAGACCGCGACCGAGGCCTTCGAGACCTACTACCGCTACACCCAGGCCGCGGGCGAGGGCACGCACCTGATCCGGATCCTGGTGTGGCGCCAGCTCGAGCGAGTCGGCGCCGCGCTCCTCGCCGGTGCGGACCCCGAGACCCTGCGCGAGGACGCGGTGGTCATGCTCGAGAACTACGCCGCGGTCGACGCCACCGAGCGCCGCGGCCTCACCGACCTGCGCCCCACCGTCGACGCCGACGGCCAGGCCGGGATCGACGCCCAGTTCCGCGAGCACGAGGAGAAGGTCCAGCTCCTGCGCACGGACCCCCGCTGGGAGGCGCTCCGCCAGGACGGCACCCTGCAGGCGATCCTCGACCGCGCCGGCCTCTGAGCGCCGCACAGGGACGCAGCGTCCACGCCGTCTGCTCGGTCGGTCCTGCACACCGTTCGCTCCGCAGGGGCGCACCTCCGCTCCGCATGTAGGGGCGCTCCTCGCCTGCGCCCCTCCCACCCCCGCTGCGGTCGCGACCGAGCACAGCGCTCTCAGGCGCCCCGCCCAGGTGAGGCGCACGCCGAACGGACTACGCCAGCTCCAGGGGCTCGTCCTCGGCCTCCGACCGCCGCCCGAAGCCCACGCCCCTGGGGGTGACCCGGGACTCGGGGACCCGCAGCGGCGTCTTCCGCGGCGGAGTCGGCGCGGCCGGCCCCGCGGTGTCTCCGAGGGGCGGCAACACGGGCAACGGCACCGCGGCCCGGTCCGCGGACACCTCCCCGCGCACGACCCCGTCGAGGTCGTAGTAGGCCGGCGTCGGCTCGACCCACGAGCAGCCCGGGTAGGGCGCCCCGCCGCCGAACGACGAAACGTCGCGCGGCCTCGGCCGCGGGTCGCCGATCGCCGCCGCCAGGAGGAGGGCCACCCCGATCAGGAACTCGCCGAGGTAGCCGCAGCGCGTCCACGCGCTCGGCTGCTGGTCGCAGCCGACCGTGGCGCAGTCCCGGCTCTCGTCCCAACACGCCGGGTGCTGCACGGACAGGCACCCCGCGCACTCCCACAGGCGACCCCCGACGTCGTGGCAATAGGCGCAGCGCAGCTCCATGCCCAAACCGTAGCAGGACGCCGTCGCGCCTTCACGGTGCGCGGACCAACGCGCGGGCTGGCACCCGGCGCGTACGAGTGCGCCGAGTGAGCCGCCCCCCGGGAGAGTACGGCCCCCGATCCTTCGGCGGACCTCAGGCGATCAGCGCGTTCAGGACGTCCATGTCGACGGGCTTGCTGGCGAAGTGATCGAAGCCTGCCGCTCGTGCCTGGCGCCGGAACGCAGGCCCCGTGCGCCCCGTGATCGCGATCGAGAGCACAGGGCGGTCGTCGCGCTCGCGGAGGTGGCGCAACACGTCGCAGCCCGAGCCGTCGGGGAGCACCAGGTCGACGACGGCCACGTCCACCCGGTGGCGCTCCAGGTGCTCCAGCGCGTGCTCCACGCTCCGCGCGCAGGCGCAGTCGTGCCCCTGGCCGCTCAGGAGCTGGCACAGGAGCTCTGCCTCGTCGGGGTCGTCCTCGACCACCAGCACCTGCTTCGCTCGCTCGGGCAGCGGGGCCTCGAGCACGGTGAAGCGAAAGGTCGCGCCCTCTCCCGGCGGGGACTCCACCCACACCTCGCCGCCGCCGGCGTCGACGATCTTGCGCACCACCGCCAAACCGACCCCCGTGCTCCTGAAGGTCTCGGCGCCGGGAGCCTGCGGGTCACGCCCGAAGAGCTCGAACACGCGCGCCTGATACGCGGGTGCGACCCCAGGCCCGTCGTCGCGGACGAAGAACTCCCAGGCCCGACCGCGCCTCCGAGCGCCGACCTCGATCCGCGATTCGGCGAAGCGCAACGCGTTGGCCAGCAGGTTCGTGAACACCCGTTCCAGGTTCACCTCGTGGAACTCGACCCGGGGCAGGTCGTCGGCGACGCTCAGCTCGATCCCGGGAGGAACCTCGAGGGTCTCGACGATCCGCTCGACCAGGGCGCTCGTGTCGAGGGACTCCAGGCCGCTGCGGCTGGTGTCGACTCGCGAGAAGTCGAGGACCCCCTCGATCATGCGCGACAAGGCGTCCACCCGCGCTTCGATCATGCTCAGGTGCGTGGCTCCCTCCTGGTCGAGGGAGTCCTGGTAGTCCTCACGAACCCAGCTCGCGAGCGCAGCGACGTTGCGCAGCGGCGCCTTGAGGTCGTGAGCCACGACCTGAGCAAAGTCGACCAGGTCCTCGTTGCTGCGGACCAGCGCCGCGCTGCGTCGCTCCGATCCCCGTCGCAGGGACACGATCCCCGGGAGCACCACCGCCGAGAGCTCCCTGGCGATCGCGAGCTCGCTGGAGGTCCATGCGTGCTGCGGGCCACGCTCGCGTCGCCACACCACCCAGTCCTTGCGGTGCGGGCCGAGGGGGGCAGCGAGCAGGCGAGAGTCCGCGAAGGGCCCCAGCGCGGACCCCATGCCCGAGGCGTCGTCGAGCACCGTCACGGCCCCGTGGCCATGCGCGCGGAGCCAGCCGGCGAGGCGGTCGAGGGCTGCCTCCTCGGGGTTGCCCTGGGACCTGCAGAGGAGGAGCTGGGTGCAGGAGATCAGACCCGAGAGGGACGGCGTCAGCGCCTCGATCGCAGCGGGGAGCGTGCTCGCGCGGGCCGCTTCGTGCAGGAGGCTGGCGTAGGTGCTCCGCGCCGCTTCGAGCGCGCCGTGATCCTCGAGCTGCTGCAGGCGGGCAGCGAGCACCCGGGCCAAGGTCCTGCAGTCCTCGAGCGCCGCGGCCTCGACGGACCGCGGGGCGGGGTGAACGCCCACGAGGGCGCCCCACACCCGGCCGCCTGCGGCCAGCGGGAAGCTGAACCGCGCGCCTTCGCGCGTCGTGGGCCCCTGGGCGCGAAGCCACGCTCGGGAGAGGTCGAGCGGGTCCGGGGGTCGGTGGGCGAGCACCGGCACGAGCGGCCCGGCCAGGGACTCGACGACGACCTCGGTGGGGTGCTCCCCGTAGGAGGCTGGATCCCGGCGACGCACGCGCACGTCGCGAAACCCCGTGAGCCGAGCGGCGACGGCGGCCCCTGCGTCCAGCAGCGACTGCTCGTCCTGGGCCCCCGCGAGCTCCAGCAGCAGCGCGCTGGTTCTGTCCCCAGGGGCCTCTGGGGCCCTGCGGCAGGGAAACAACTCGAGCACCTGCACCCCGTCGGCGCACTGCACGCGCCCCCGCAGGCCCTCGGCTGCCAGCAAGACCTCTTCGCCGTATGGGGGGTGCGGGTCGCAGGCCGAGAGCACGCGAGCCGCGCTCCGCGGGCTGAGCAGCTCGCTCAACGGGCGCCCCAGCGCGCGCTCGGCTTCCACCCCGAGCAGGTCCGAGAGGTTCGCCGCCGCCCACGACACACACCCTGGATCTCGCCACGCCAAGAGGCTCCCGCGGTGTTGGATCCAGGTGGGCGAAGGGTCTTGTGGCATGCACGCCGCTTTCACGAAGGGGAGTTCGAACACCATCCCACCCTACGGATCTGCGCACCTAGGTCAAACCCTGCTCGATTTCAGGGAGCCGCCGAGCCGGCCAGGCGCCTGGCGAAGCCTGCCTGCGAGGTGCTGGCTGCCTCCAGCGTTGGAGGTCTCTGCACTCCGGAGCCAGCCCCCCTGTCACGAAAATCACCCACCGTGCGGGCCCGGCACACCCGGAATCCCGGACGGATCCTGCGCTGGGGCGTCATGGGGGCGTGCTACCTTCGCCCGACCATCCTCCGGAGACCCCCATGGTCCAACCCCCGCGCCGTGAGCGCCCGATCGCGATCCTCGACTCGACCCTCCGCGAGGGCGAGCAAACGCCCGGAGTGTGCTTCCCGCCCCACGCGAAACTCGCGATCGCCGACGCGCTCGAGCGCCTGGGGGTGGACGTGATCGAGGCCGGGCACCCGCGGGTCAGCCCGAGCATCGAGAGCGCCGTGCGCGGGCTCGGCGGGCGCGGCTACCGCGCCCAGATCGCCGCCCACGCGCGCAGCGTGCAGGAGGACGTGGACCTCGCCCTCGACTGCGGCGTGGACTTCCTCGGGATCTTCTACTGCGTCAGCCGCGACCGGCTGGGCGGCGTGTTCAAGCGCAGCCTGGGCGCGGCGATCGACCAGATCGCGAGCACGATCCGCTACGCCCGGGAGACGAACCCCGAGCTCACGATCCGCTACACGCCGGAAGACACCGTGCGCTCCCACTGGGACAACGTGGTCGCGGCGGCGGCGGCGGCGGTCGAGGCCGGCGCCGACGTGATCTCGATCGCCGACACCACCGGGCACATGGTCCCCGGCGTGCGCAGCCTCTACGACTTCGCCTCCAAGCTGCGCGACGACCTCGCCGCCCGCGGCGCGCACCCCCGGCTCGCCGTGCACTGCCACGACGACCGCGGGCTGGCCCTGGCCAACGCGCTCGACGCCTACCGCGCGGGGATCGACGTGATCGACGCCACCGTGCTCGGCCTCGGCGAGCGCGCGGGCCTCGTGGACCTCGCGACCCTGCTGGCGGTGCTCGCCGTCGACTTCGACGAGCCCGCGGCCCAGGGCTGGGACCTGACCGTGCTCCCCGAGCTCTACCGCCTGGTGAGCACCTACTCCAAGGTCACGATCCCCGCCAACCGCCCGGTCGTGGGCGAGAACGCGTTCACCCACTGCGCGGGGGTCCACACCCACGCCGCGACCAAGAACGCCGTGCACTACCAGAGCCTCGACCCCAAGCTCTTCGGCCGCGAAATGCTCGTGAGCCTGGACCACATGAGCGGGCTGTCGTCGGTGCGCTACGCCCTGGACAAGCTGGGCGAGGAGGCCGACGCCGAGCTCGCAGGCCGCGTGCTGGACGAGGTCAAGCGCGTGGGCGAGGTCGGGCGCACGGTGGGCAAGGCCGAGCTGCGGGACATCGTGCGCTGGTGCCGCCAGCACACCGACGAGGACGCCGAGGCGCCCGTCGCCGCCGCCGTCCGCTAGTGCCCGGCACCGTCTCCGAGAAGGTCCTCGGCCACCTCGCCGGGCGCCCCGTGCGCCCCGGCGAGATCGTGACCGTCGAGCCCCACGTGGTCATGAGCCACGACAACACCTCGTTCATCGTCGACGCCTTCCGCGAGACCGGCTACCCGCGCGTGTGGGACCCGGAGCGCCTGGTCGTGATCTTCGACCACTGCGTCCCGGCGACCGACCCGCGCCACGCCCAGAACCACCGGGACGCCGCCGACTTCGCCCGCGAACAAGGCCTGCCCCACTTCTTCGGGACCACCGCCGGGGTGTGCCACCAGGTCATGTGCGAGCGCGGCTTCGCCCTGCCCGGGACCCTGGTCCTCGGCGCCGACAGCCACTCCACGCTCTACGGCGCCCTGGGCGCCTTCGGCGTGCCGATCAACCGCACCGAAATGGCCGGGGTGTGGGCCACGGGGGAGATCTGGCTCAAGGTCCCGGAGTCGCTGCGGATCCAGCTCAGCGGCCGCCTGCGCCCGGGGGTCTCGGCCAAGGACCTCGTGCTGCGCCTGCTGCGCGAGCTGCGCGCCGACGGCGCCGCCTACCAGACGCTGGAGTTCCACGGCCCCGCCGTCGCCGGGCTCTCGATCTCCGAGCGCATGACCCTCTGCAACATGGCGGTCGAGCTCGGCGCCAAGGCCGGGATCGTCCCCGCCGACGCGCGGACGCTGGACTACCTGCGCGCGCGCCGAGGGACCCCCGAGGCCCGCGCCTTCCCCGCCGACTGGGAGCAGGGCCTGGCGCGCGCGGTCCCCGACCCCGACGCGCGCTACGCCCAGACCCACCGGGTCGACCTCGACGCCCTCGAGCCCCAGGTCGCCTGCCCCCACACCGTGGACAACGTGACCGACCTCAGCGCGGTGGCCGGGACCGCCGTGCACCAGGGCTACCTCGGCTCCTGCACCAACGGACGCCTGGAGGACCTGGCGCTGGCCGCGGACGTCGTCCGCGGGCGCACGCTCCAGGTCCCGCTCTACGTCTACCCGGCCTCGGTCGAGGTCCTGGAGCAGGCCGAGGCGCAGGGCGTGCTCTCGACGCTCCGCGCCGCGGGCGCCGAGGTCATGACCGCGAGCTGCGGCCCCTGCTTCGGCACCGTGGGCGCGACCCTCGGCGCGGGGCAGGTGTGCATTAGCTCGAGCAACCGCAACTTCCAGGGCCGCATGGGCCACGCCCAGAGCGAGGTCTACCTGTCGAGCCCGGCGGTCGTCGCCGCCTCCTGCCTCGCGGGCGAGATCGCCGACGCCCGCCCCTACCTGGAGGGCGCGTGAGCACCGCGATCTCGGGCAGCGCCCTGAAATACGCCGCCGCCGACGACGTGAACACCGACGTGATCTGGCCAGGCAAGTACACCTACGTGAAGCTCGACCCCCCGGCCATGGCCGAGCGCGCCATGGAGACCTTCGACCCGGACTTCCCACAGAAGGCCAAGCAGCACTCGGTGCTCGTGGTGGGCAAGAACTTCGGCTGCGGCAGCTCCCGCGAGCAAGCCTCCCAGTGCTTGAAATACGCCGGAATCGAGGCCGTGGTCGCGGTCAGCTTCTCGCGGATCTTCTACCGCAACTCCATGAACCTCGGCCTCCCGGTGATCGAGTGCCCCGAGGCCTCCGCCGCGCTCCAGACCGGCGACCCCGTCTCGATCGACCTCGAAGCCGGCGCCCTGATCTCGGGCGAGCGCACCTTCCCCTTCGCCCCGTTCCCCCCCTTCGTGCTCGAGCTGATCCACGCCGGCGGCCTGATCGCCCAGATCCGCGCCCGCCGCGAGCGCGACCAAGGAGGCACCCCATGACCACGATCTGCGTCCTCGGCGGCGACGGGATCGGCCCCGAGGTGGTCGAGCAGGCGGTGCGCGTGCTCGAGGCGCTGCCCCTGGAGCTGAGCTTCACCCGGCACCCGGTGGGCTTCGGCTGCTACCAGGAGCACGGGAGCCCGCTGCCCGAGGCGACCCTCGCGGCCGCGCGCGCCGCCGACGCGGTGCTCTTCGGCGCGGTGACCACCCCCCCCGACATTCCCGGCTACAAGAGCCCGATCCTCGGCCTGCGCCGGGCCCTCGACCTCTACGCCAACGTGCGCCCCTGCCGCTCGTTCCCCCACGCGAGCTCGCGCCCGGGGATCGACCTCGTGATCGTGCGCGAGAACACCGAGGGGCTCTACGTGGGCCGGGAGCGGGTGGAGGACGACGGCGAGACCGTGATCAGCGAGCGCGTGATCACCCGCGCGGCCTCGAGCCGGATCGCCGCCCACGCCGCGCGCCTGGCCCGCCGCCGGGGGGAAGACCACGTGACCGTGGTCCACAAGGCGAACGTGATCCGCCAGGGTGACGGCCTGTTCCGCCGCGCCGCCCGCGCGGCGATCGAGGCCGAGGGCCTCGCCGTGAAGGAGCTCCTGGTCGACGCCTGCGCCATGCAGCTCCTGCGCGCGCCGGAGTCCCTGGGCACGATCGTGACCACGAACATGTTCGGGGACATTCTGAGCGACGAGGCCTGCATGCTCGTCGGCGGCCTGGGCCTCGCCTGCTCGGGCAACCTCGGCGAGCGCGGCGGCCTGTTCGAGCCCGTCCACGGCAGCGCCCCGGACATTGCCGGCCAGGGCGTGGCCAACCCCCTGGCCACGATCCTCTCCGCCGCGTTCCTGCTCGAACACCTGGGCCATGCCCCCGAGGCCGCTTGCGTGCGCGCCGCCGTGACCCGCGTCCTCGCCGCCGACCGCACCCCCCCCGACCTCGGCGGCAGCCTCACCTGCGCCCAGGTCACCGACGCCGTCCTGGCCGAGCTCGACTGAACCTCGCCCGCGCCAGGCGCGTCCCGCCAGCGTGCTGGACCTCCGCCTCCGCGCCCTCGAGCGCGCCCGCCGCGCGAGCCACGACCCGCTCGACTCGCGCACCTAGAAAGCACCGGCGCGCTGCCCTGAACGGGCGACCCCGCTTCGCCGCGAGGCTACGTGACCACGGGCGAATTCGCGCGCACGGTGTTCAAGGTGTTGCACCTTCTTCGCGACGCGCCCATGGGGAACCGCGCGCACCGCGGCTAGGCTCGAACCCGTGAGCGACGCTCGACTGCACCAGCTCGAACGCGCCTGGGCCGAGTCGGGGGCCGAGGGAGACGCCGCGCGCTACCTCCACGAGCGAGTGCGCCAGGGCGACCTCACGTTCGAGCGCCTCGAGCTCGCCGCCTACTGCGGCCACGAAGCGGCCCGTCGTGTCGCGGGGAAGGTCGCGGTCCCTCCGAGCTTCAACGCGCAGATCGAAGGCCTCGAGCGCTGGGGACGCGCGGTCATGGTCCGCGCGGGTCACGCCGCGCTGGCCCAGAGCTTCCGCGCCCAACGCACCGACACCCTCGAGGCCCGCGCCGTGCAGGCCGTGGAGTCCTGGCTCGACGACGCCCCGGGCGCGACCGTCAGTGTGCTCGAGAGCTGGCGCGCGCTCCACGAGGAGTATTGGGAGGGGGTGACCGAGGCCGCGCCGTTGACCCTGGCCTACGCCGACGCCGTGACCTGCGTGTGCCGCGCCGTGATCGGGCAGGGCTGGGTGCGCTCGACCGTCCAGGCCTTCCGCCACCTGGCCGACCCCTTCGCCGGCTGGGAGACCGCCCAGCGCGCGCTGCGCCTGTGGGCGCTGGGTCCCCGTTGACGGACGCCCACACTGGGGGTCCTGCAGTCCTACAGACGCTGCGCCCCTGGCCGCGCTGCGACGAACTCGCCGACGCGATCGAGGCGCACCTCGCAGCCTGCGGAGCCGTGGCGCCTCCCCCCGCCCAGGGCCACCCTCCGCTGGAGGGAGCCGGCCGCTGGTCTCGATCGGGCGCTACCAGGTCCGCGCAGAGCTGGGCCGCGGGGGGTTGGGCGCGGGGCTCCGCGCCCACGACCCGGAGCTGGGTCGCGACGTGGCGATCAAGCTCCTGCGCCTGGCGGCGAGCCCGTCGGCGCTCGCGCGCTTCGAGCGCGAGGCCAACGCCCTGGCCCGGCTGCGGCACCCGCACGTGCTCGCGATCGACGGCATGGGCGGCCGGGGATCAACCCACGGGTGCGAATCGGCAGGGCCTCTCCAATCCTGCGCGTGTGCCCACACAGGGGTAGGGGCGGGGTTTAGCCCCGCCCGCGGGTGTCGGGCCGTGTTCGCAGGAGAAGGACTCTGGGCGTGTGCCCCCGAGCGGCGGAGCGATCCGCGGGCTGCAGGTTCCCTCTGCGCCGAGACGCGGACGGACGAACCCGGGCGGGGATAAGCCCCGCCCCTACCCCACTTCAGAGCGATCCGGCGATTCATGGGCCGAGACAACCGGTGCGAGCCTCGTGCCGAACACCTGAGGCTCGACCCCGCCCTACCCCGGACACAGGCCCTAGTTCGGGAGCAGGTCGAGGCCCACCAGGCGGGCCGCGTCCTGGGGCTCGGAGAGCTCGCGCAGCGTGGCCTGGGCCTCGGCGACGCGGGCGTCGCGCTCGGCCTGCCGCGCGCGGAACTGCTCGAGGAGCTGCGCGTCCGGGGTGTCCTCGGCGGCGGCCTGCAGGCGCTCGAGGAGCTCGAAGCGGTCCCAGGCCTCCTCGCGCTGGGCCTGCACGACCTGCTCCACGTGGGGGGCGATCACGGTGGCCACGCCGTCGCCCAGGAGCTGCTGCACGCGGCGCTGGCGCGCGGTGGCCTCACGGTCGAGGCGCTTCCAGGTGTCGAGGCGCACGAGCTGCACCGGCTCGAAGATCTCGCGCCCGCGCTCGGTGAGCTTGTGGCGGAAGCGGTCGAGGCGCCAGCGCTTGAGCCTCTTGGCCGCCTGGTTCTGGGCCTGCTTCATGGCCTGCACCTGCTCGCCGCTGAGCAGCAGGATCTCGCGCAGCTCCTGCGGCCCGCGCTGGTGCAGCGCGGGGAGCTTCTCGAAGCCCGTCCACTGGTCCTGGGTCAGCGCCTGCTTCCAGACCTCGAGCAGCTCGTCGCGGGCGGCCTGGACCTGCTCCAGGATCTGGGCCTGGGCGTCCGCGCGCAACGCGTCCAGCCGCTCCTGCTGATCGGGCCGCGGGACCAGCGCCTGGGGGAAGCGGTCGAAGTCGAGGCGGTTCTCGACCTCGCGCTGGATCCCGCGCAGCTCGTCCTCGGCCCAGGGCGGCGCCTCGTCCGAGCCGCGCACCCAGGTGCCAGGGGGCGCCTGCGGGTCGGGGGCCGCGTGAGCGACCAGGGTCCACGCGAGCGGGCACAGCAACAGCAGGCGGAGGGTCTTCACACCCCGACGCTAGCCCAGATCCCGTCGGAAGGCCAGGCGCGCGCTGGCACGCGCGCCCGACCCGAGCCACCGTGGCTCCATGGCGGACGCGCAGCGGCGATCCCTGGAGCGCGCGGTCTTGGCGGGCGAGCAGGCCGAGGCGCTCCTGCGCGCGCGGGTGCGCAGCGGTGAGCTCTCGGAGCTGGCGCTGCGCTTCGCCGCCTACCTCGGGCGCGAGGACGCGGCCCGCGTCGTCGGAGCGTCGGTGCCCGAGCTCTTGCCTGCGCGGCGCCTGCGCCGCGTGCTGCGCGCGGGGATCCCCAGCGGCGCGCCGGGAGAGACTGAGCGCCTGGAGGACCGACCGACGCTCCTGGCGTGGGGTCTGGACTGCGCCGCGCGAATCCAGGAGCTGGCGCGCCCCTGGGAGCCCGAGGTGGAGTCGGCGCTCGCGAGCCTGCGCACTGCGGACCCGACGTCGCGCCGGCCCCCGCCCTGGGCCTACGGCTCCCTGAACCAGGCGGCGTATGCCGACCGCGCGGGGTCGGAGGAGCTGCGGCTGCTGCTCGCCAGCCTCCTGAGCGCCTGCTGGGAGTCCTCGGCTCACCTCCGCGCCAAGGCCGCCGAGGAGGTCGTGAGTCGCTTCCTGCACGCGATCGAGCGCAAGGCTCCCGCCGCGGTGGGTCTGCGCGAGGCGGGGTGGTGCGCCGCGCGCCTGGCGGGGCACCTCCTGGGCGACCGCCTCTCGCCGGTGGTGCCCCTGGACCCGGCCGGGCTCGAACCCGAGGTCCCGCGCAGCCGGGCATGGATCCCCCTCGAGCGCGGCGCGCGCTGGCGCTGCACCCCGATCGTCGCGGCCCAGGTCGCGGTCCAGGACGACGACCTGCGCCGCGGCCTGCGGGCCGGGCTCGAGGCGCTGAGCGGCGAGGCCCCGGACGTGACCCCCGTGCCGTCCACCGGCGGCGGCGCGTGGTTCTCGCTGCCCTTGGACTCGCGCACGAGCTGGCGCCGTCGCGCGCGGGCGCACCTCCTCGTGCGGCAAATCGACGCGCGCCAGGTCGAGCTCATGCCGCTGCACACCGCGGCGGCGGTGCGGGTCGACGAAGAGACCAACCTGTTCACCGGCGAGGTCACTCGCACCTGGATCAACCGGGGCAACTGCCGCCTCGTGGAGCCCGCGGGCGACGCCGCCTGGATCCTGCACCGCCTGGGGTGGGCCGACTTCGGGGAGCCCTTGTTCGCGGCGGAGCTGGGGGAGGTGATCGAGCGCTTCGCCGCGCTCCTACGCGACGCGGCGCGGCTCAGCGGCGAGGCCCGGACCGCGCTGTTCGACCGCGCGGCCCGTCCGCACGTCTCCCGTCGCGAGGCCGAGCGCGCCGCCCGGGCCGAGGAGGTCCTCGCCGGCAGCCGGGAGGTCACGGGGGATCTCGAGGTGCGCGACGGCGACGTGCTCCAGGGCGCCTGCCCCCGCTGCGGCGCGAGCGGCGAGCTGCGGGTGTGCCACGAGGGTCGCGTCGTACTCTGTTACCCCTGCTACTTCGCCTGGTGGTGAGCGAGCTCCGCCCAAAGTCCGCGCTCCGCGAGGCCCTAGGGGTTCGGTGAGGTGGAGGACGCTCATACCGGGAGCAGCAAGCTGCTCCCACAGGCGTTGTGCGGGGTCGTGAGCGGATCGCTTCGCTCGGACTGCCGCTGCGCGAAAGTCCCCTCGACTCTGCGGAGGTTCGCCGCGTAGCGGCCCCCCAGGCGGAGCGAGGCGGTCACCCTCACGCCCACACGCTGGTAGGGGAGCAGCTTGCTGCTCCGGTATGTGCGTCCCTCCACCTCACCGGCCGTGAGGGCACCGCCAGCGGCCTCTCCCCGCGGAGCGAGGCGGTCACCCTCACGCCCACACGCTCGTAGGGGAGCAGCTTGCTGCTCCCGGTATGGGCGTCCCTCCACCTATCCGGCCGTGAGGGCACCGCCAGCGGCCTCTCCCCGCGGAGCGAGGCGGTCACCCTCACGCCCACACGCTCGTAGGGGAGCAGCTTGCTGCTCCCGGTATGGGCGACCCTCCACCTATCCGGCCGTGAGGGCACCGCCAGCGGCCTCTCCCCGCGAAGCGGGCGGCTCCCTCACGCCCACACGCCGTAGGGAGCAGCTTGCTGCTCCCGGTATGGGCGTCCCTCCACCTATCCGGCCGTGAGGGCACCGCCAGCGGCCTCTCGCGGAGCGAGGCGGTCACCCTCACGCCCACACGCTCGTAGGGGAGCAGCTTGCTGCTCCCGGTATGGGCGTCCCTCCACCTATCCGGCCGTGAGGGCACCGCCAGCGGCCTCTCCCCGCGGAGCGAGGCGGTCTCCCTCACGCCCACACGCTCGTAGGGGAGCAGCTTGCTGCTCCCGGTATGGGCGTCCCTCCACCTATCCGGCGACGTGGCACCCACAGAAGCGGGCGCGGGAACGCTCCGCCCCAACCGCTGGCGGGATTCCCCTGACGCGTCCAAGGTAGGGCGAGAGCGAGGCTCGCGGTGAGGTTCGACTATCCCGCCGAGTATTCCGACGCGTTCGGCCGCGAGTCCGTGCGCCTCACCAGCGACGGTGCCGTGCTGAGGCTCGAGCTGCGCGGGTTCGCGTTCGAGGGTTCGAGCTTCGACGTCCTGTGGCCGGTCGCCGTCGAAGCCGGAGAGGCTGCCTTCAACTTGCACCAAGGCTGCCTCGTCGACTTCGCCCTCGAGTTCGAGGTCCCCATGCCGATCGACCGGCATGGGGGGAGTGAGCTGTGCCTGCTCTTCGTGCGGGTCGAGGTCACGCAGGAGTCAGAGGTCGTCAGCCTGAGGCTGCAACTGGACGACCTCTACTACGCCTCGTCGGGACGCACGGGTGGCTTCGAGGACGAGTTGCTGTCGCTCATGCGCGTGCTGCCTCCAGGGGTACGGCTCCGCTCATGCTTCACCTGCGCCTACTCGGACTACTCCCCCTCCGGCGGGCACATGTTCGGCGGCATGACCTGTTACCGAGACAACCGGGAGGCCTACCTCCAGGTTCGTACGAAGCACGACTACCTCACGCTCGGCGGGGGCCTCCCCACCCATGAGCTGTGGCTGTGCGGGGAGTTCGAGCCCCGCGTGCCGGGGACCGGCTATCGCGGCTAGGCGCCCGGCGCCCGCGCCCACGCGTTCATGAAAGAACGTTCACGCAGTTCGGGGACGCGACACGCTGCTTCCCGCGTTTTCGCTGGGGGAATAGAGTGTCCGCATGCGTTACCTCTTCGTCGTCGTGGCCGGTCTCCTCGTGGGGGCCGTGGTGTGGGGGGTCTCGCGGCAGTTCGCGGGCGAGGCCAAGAAGCAGGCGCAGGGTGAGAAGCCCGCGCCGGTGGCGGTCGCGGAGGTCGAGTCCGGAGCGATCGAGCTGCGGCGGACCTTCAGCGGGACGCTGGAACCCACCGCCGAGGTGACGGTGGCGGCCAAGGTCAGCGGGCGGATCGAGCGGCTGAAGGTCGACGTCTCGGACCCGATCGAGCGCGGGCAGCTCGTGGCCGAGCTCGACGACGCCGAAGTCGAGCAGGCGATCGCCCAGGCCAAGGCCGACCTGGCGGTGGCCCGGGCCACGCTGACCGAGGCCGAGAGCGCCCTCGAGATCGCGCAGCGCACTCTCGACCGCAGCACCGACATGCACGGGCGCGGCGTGCTCCCGGTGTCGCAGCTCGACGTGGACAAGGCCGACGCCCTGGCCAAGTCGGCGGCGGTCGAGGTGGCCAAGGCCCGGGTTCAGCGCGAGGAGGCCGCGCTCAGCGGCGCCGAGATCCAGCTCGGCTACACCCGGGTCCAGGCGACCTGGACCCAGGGCGACGCGCAGCGCGTGGTCGCCCAGCGCTACGTGGACGAGGGCGACACCGTCGCCGCCAACGCGCCGCTGTTCCTGATCGTCGAGACCGCGCCGATCACCGCCGTGCTCTACGTGACCGAGGGCGACTACGGGCGGCTGCAGGTCGGCCAGGTCGCGGCCCTCGAGACCGACGCGTTCCCCGGGCGTCGGTTCGAGGGCAAGATCTCGCGGATCTCGCCGGTGTTCGACGCGGCCTCGCGCCAGGCGCGGATCGAGCTCTCGCTGGAGAACGCCGACCACGCGCTCAAGCCGGGCATGTTCGTGCGCGCCGACGTCACCCTCGGGCGCGCCGAGGACGCCACGATCGTGCCCTACACCGCCCTCGTCAGCCGCGGCGAGGCGAGCGGGGTGTTCGTCGTCGACGGCGAGCAGGTGCGCTGGCGCCCGGTCGAGGTCGGGATCCGTGACGGCGAGAAGGTGCAGGTCAGAGGCGAGGGCGTCCAGGGTCGGGTCGTGACCCTCGGGCAGCAGCTCGTGGGCGACGGCTCCAAGATCACGATCCCCAGCGCGGATCGGGCCGCGCAGTGAGCCTCCCCGGCTTCAGCGTCCGCCGCCCGATCTTCACGACGATGGTCACGCTGATCGTGCTCGTGCTGGGCGCGGTCTCCCTCACCCGGCTGCGGATCGACCTGCTCCCCGAGGTCGAGCTCCCGACCCTCACCGTGCGCACGGCCTACGAGGGCGCGAGCCCCGAGGTCATGGAGCGCCTGGTGACCCAGATCGTGGAGGAGGTCGTGGCCACGGTCCCGGGGGTCGAGGAGATGACCTCGATCACGTCCGAGGGCAACTCGAGCGTGCGGGTCACCTTCGCCCTGGGCACCGACCTCGACCTCGCCGCCCAGGACGTGCAGGGCCGGCTGGACGAGGAGGTCAGCGAGCTCCCCGAGGACGTGGTCCGCCCGCGGGTGAGCAAGTTCGATATCGCCAGCTTCCCCGTGGTGATCCTGGGGATCTCGAGCGACCTCGACCCCGTGGAGCTCACCGAGCTGATCGACGACCAGGTGCGCTACCGCTTCGCGCGGGTGCCCGGCGTGGCCCAGGCCGACCTGTTCGGCGGCTACGCCCGGGAGATCCGGATCGAGCTCGACCCCGAGCGGATCCGCGCGCTGTCCCTGCCCCTGGACGAGGTGCTGGACGCGATCCGCGACGCGAACCTCGACGTGCCCACCGGCTCGGTGGAGCAGGGGCGCTACGACGTGAGCCTGCGCGCGCCCGCCGAGTTCTCGAACCTGGACGAGATCCGCCAGACCGTGATCGCGGTCAAGCAGGGCGCGCCGGTGACCCTGGCCCAGGTGGCCGAGGTCAAGGACACCTACGAGCGCCTGACCCGGATCGTGCGGGTCAACGGCAAGAAGGGGCTGCGGATCGGGATCCGCAAGCAGGCCGACGCCAACACCGTCGAGGTCTCGAACAACGTGCTGGAGGAGATCGACGCGGTCAACCGCGACTTCCCCCAGATCCAGGTCGTGGCGGTCGTGAACCAGGGCAACTTCATCGAGCGCTCGATCAGCAACGTGGCGCGCTCGGTGCTCTACGGCGGCGGGCTCGCGATCCTCGTCCTGCTCCTGCTCCTGCGCGACCTGCGCAGCACCGCGGTGATCGCGACCTCGATCCCGATCTCGATCGTGGCCACCTTCGCCCTCGTCTACTTCGGCGGGTTCACGATCAACCTCATGACCCTCGGCGGGCTGGCGCTGGGCGTGGGCATGATGGTCGACAACTCGATCGTGGTCCTCGAGAACATCTTCCGCCGCCGCGCCGAGAACCAAGAAGTCCCTCACGTGGCCGCGGTCGAGGGCGCGGGGGAGGTGGCCCAGGCGATCGTGGCCAGCACCCTGACCACCCTCGTGATCTTCCTGCCCCTGGTGTTCGTGCGCGGCGTGTCCGGAATCCTGTTCCAGGAGCTCGCCTACGTGATCGTGTTCTCGCTGGTGGCGTCGCTCCTGGTGTCCTTGAGCGTGGTCCCCATGCTCGCGAGCAAGTTCTTCGCCGAGACCCACGGCGGCGGCGACGCGACCGACGGCGGCTACGGGCGGGTGGTTGGCGCCTACCAGCGCCTGCTGCGCGGCGCCCTCGGCCAGCGCGCGGCCACGGTGACCCTCACCGTGCTCGCCCTCGCCGCCAGCGCGGTGCTGCTCCCGCTCCTGGGCACCGAGTTCCTGCCTCCGAGCGACGAGGGCGAGGTGCGGGTCACCGGCGAAATGGAGGTCGGAACCCGGCTGAACCTGGTCGACCAACAGACCAAGGAGCTCGAGGCCCTGATCTACGACGCCGTCCCCGAGCGGGTCTCGACGGTGACCAGCGTGGGCGCCTCGGGCTGGCGCCCGGACTCCATGTCCGAGGGCGAGGTGACCCTGACCCTCGTGCGCGCCAGCGAGCGCGCGCGCAGCAACAGCGAGATCGCGGGCGAGCTGCGCAAGCTCCTCGACGGCAAGGTCGCGGGCATGAAGGTCAAGACCCGCGCCCCCCAGGGGCAGTTCCTCCTCGACCGCGTGCTCGGCGGCGACGAGGGGCTCAAGGTCGAGATCCGCGGGTTCGACCTCGAGGTGCTCGAGGCCCTGGGCCGCCAGGTCGAGCTCGCGATCGAGGACGTGGCCGGGATCACCGACGTGACCACCAGCCGCAAGGCGGGGGTGCCCCAGCAGCTGTTCCATATCGACCGGCGCAAGGCCGCGGACCTGGGCGTGACCGTGCGCGACGCGGCCAAGGTCCTCGAGACCTCCATGGCTGGGTCCCGGGTGGGGGAGTACCGCACCGGCGGCAACTCGTATCGGATCCTGGTGCAGCTCGCCGACGCCCAGCAGACCGAGCTGGACGAGATCCTGGACCTGACCCTGAGCACGACCCGCGGCCAGGACGTGGCCCTGCGCAACGTGGTCAGCTCGACCCGCGGCCGCGGCCCGATCCTGATCGAGCGCAAGGACCAGCAGCGGATCGTGACCGTGTCCGCCAACGTCGCCGGGCGCGACATGGGCTCGGTGGCCCGGGACGTGCAGGCGCGGCTGGGCGAGATCCCGCGCCCGGTGGGCTACGACCTCACCGTGTCCGGCACCTACGAGGAGCAGCAGGAGTCCTTCCGCGAGCTGAGCGTGAGCATCGTGCTCGCGCTCCTGCTCGTCTACATGGTCCTCGCCTGCCAGTACGAGTCGCTGCGCGACCCGGTGATCGTCATGGCCTCGGTGCCCTTGGCCGGGATCGGGGTCGTGCTCACCCTCTACTTCACCGGGACCACGCTCAACGTGCAGTCCTTCATTGGGTGCATCATGCTGGGCGGGATCGTGGTCAACAACGCGATCCTCCTCGTCGACCAGGCCAGCCAACTGCGCCAGAGCGGCATGCTCAGTAAGGACGCCGTGGCCGAGGCCGGGCGGCGCCGCCTGCGCCCGATCCTCATGACCACCTCGACCACGATCCTCGGGCTCCTGCCCCTGGCGCTGGGGATCGGCGAGGGCGCCGACGCCCAGGCGCCCCTGGCCCGCGCGGTCGTCGGCGGGCTCGTGACCTCGACCGTGATCACGCTGGTCCTCGTCCCGGTGCTCTATACTGTGTTTCACCCCGACCGAGGGGAGCCCTCCGTCGGGTGAGCCGCGGGGGCCACGCAGGCCCCCCACGCGAAGGAGGCCTCATGCTGCGCTTCGGAGTCCTCGGCGCCGCCCGGATCGCCCCGGCCGCGCTGCTCGAACCAGCCCAGAACCTACCCGGGGTCGAGGTGGTCGCGATCGCCTCCCGCGACCCCCAGCGCGCGCGCCCGCTGGCCGACCGCTACGGCGTCCCGCGGGTGTGCACCTACGGCGAGCTCTACGCCGACCCGGAGGTGGACGCGATCTACGTGGCGCTCCCCGCCTCCGCCCACGCCGACGCCGCGCTCCACGCCCTCGACGCGGGCAAGCACGTGCTCGTGGAGAAGCCCTTCGCCAGCAACGCCGGCCAGGCCAAGCGCGTGGTCGCCGCGGCCCAGGCCGCGGGGCGCGTGTGCGCCGAGGCCTTCCATTGGCGCTACCACCCCCTCGCCGCGCGGATCCAAGAGGCGGTGCGCGAGCTCGGGGCCCTGGAGGAGGTCGACGCCGGGTTCACCGTCGAGATCCCCACGGAGGACGAGGTGCGCCACGCCTACGCGCTGTCGGGTGGCGCGCTCATGGACCTCGGCTGCTACGCGCTGCAGTGGGTGCGCTTCGTGCACCCCGCCGGCGAACCCCGGGTCGTGCGCGCGCGCATGCGCGAAGGCGCGCCGCGGGTCGACGTCGAGACCGAGGTCGAGCTGGCCTACCCCGACGGCACCGCCGCCAAGGTCCTCACCTCCATGAGCGCCGGCACCGAGCGCCGCGCCTGGCTGCGGGTCGTGGGCGAGCGCGGGACCCTCGAGGTCGACAACCCCCTGGCCCCCCACACCGGCCACGAGCTGCGCCTCGAGCTCGACGGCGCGCTCCGCCGCGAGACCGTCGACGACGACGAGACCACCTACCAGCACCAGCTCCGCGCCTTCCTCGACGCCGTCGAGTCCGGGACCCCGCTCCCCACCGGCGGCGACGACGCGATCGCGACCCTGGAGCTGATCGACGCCGCCTACAAGGCCGCGGGGCTGCCCCTGCGCGGCGTGTAGCTGGCGGACCTTACTCCCGCCAGCCGAGGGGCTCGCCGCACAGGGCCTCGGGCGCGTCCGGGGCGTCCGAGAGGTAGAGGCCGTCGGCGATCGGAGTGAACCGCCGGCTGTGGCGTGGATCCCAGGCCTCCCCCTCGGCCAGGACGTAGAGCCCCCAGCTCCCCACCAGGCTGTTGCCGCCGAGCTTGATCCACACCGACCCGGGGCGGCCGGGTTCGGTGGTGTGCAGCGCGACGTCCAGGGGACCCAGGGACGCGATCCCCGGGGGCCACGGCTCCGACACGCGCCCCTGCGAGATCAGACCGCGGGCCTCGGCCACCACGGCGTCGACCCCGACTGCGCGCAAGCGGTCGAAGGCCGCGCGCTTCTCCCGGGGATACGCGGGACCGCCCTGGACCACGAAGGCCACGCCCCCGATCAGGGCCAGGAGCGCCACGGCGGCGCAGCCGGGGAGCAGGAGCCGCGCAGACGCGCCGCCCGTCGGCGGCTCGGGGGCGGCGTAGGGCGAGCTCACTCCGCGAGCTGCAGGTGCACGGTGAGCTCGGCGCCTTCGCCCAGCTCGCGGGCGAGGGCGCTGGCCCGAAAGCGCGCCGCGCCCTGGGCGAGGTCGCGGATCGTGGCCGCGCGGTTGGCGACCTTGGAGCCGGGGCAGCTCTGGAGGCACACCACGCAGCCCGAGCGCCACACGTCGATCAGGGCGCGGTTGCCGGCGAGGACCCACTCGGTGCCCTTGCCGTCCAGGTCCTCGAGCAGCGCCGCGATCGGGAGCTCGCGCCCGTCGGGGAGGGTCACGCGCACCTCGAGGGGCGCCCCGGTCGCGTGCATGTCGGGCTCGGGGCGCTCGGGGTCGTCGCGGTAGGTCCAGGCGGCCTCGGTCAGAGTGTCGCCGGGGACGGCGCCCAGCGACTCCAGGGCGTCCAGGACCTCGGTGTCCGAGGCCGCGCAGGCGAGGAGCGCCTTGCCCCCGGCCCGCCCGTCGCGCCAGGTCACGAGGTGGTGCCCCGGCGGGTCGCCGGCGGCGAAGGCCGCGAGCTGGAGCGTCGCCGGGAGCGAGACCCGCCGCGCGCCGCGGTCGACGCTCAGCGCAGGCGGCGCGCTCGGGGCGTCGGCGGCGCGCTCGTCGACGCAGCCGGCGAGGGCCAGCGCGACCAGGATCCACGCCCCCGCTTGTGGTCGAGTGCTCATGCCCGCATGCTACTGCTGCTATGTCCGAGCGTCCGTTGCGTGTGTTCATTTCGGCCGGCGAGCACTCCGGTGACTCCCACGGCGCCGCGTTGGCCAAGCGCCTGCGCGAGCGCGAGCCCGATATCGTGCTCCAGGGCATGGGCGGCCCGCGGATGCAGGAGGCGGGGGTCGAGATCCCCTTCGACTTCGTCGAGCACGCGGCCATGGGCCTGGTGAAGGTGCTGAAGAAGCTGCCCTTCTTCCGCCAGGCGCTCAAGGACACCGCGGCGCGCCTGATCGCCGACCCCCCGGACGTGCTGGTCCCGATCGACTACCCCGGGTTCAACCTGCGGCTCTCGGGCAAGGCGCGGCAGGCGGGGATCCAGGTCGCCTACTACGTGAGCCCGCAGGTGTGGGCCTGGCGCCCGGGGCGGATCCACCGGATCGCGCGGCTGGTGGACCACATGATGGTCCTGTTCCCCTTCGAGGAGGCGCTGTATCAGGCGGTGGGCGTGCCCTGCACCTTCGTCGGGCACCCGCTGTTCGACGAGCTGCGCACGCGCAAGCGCTCCCCCGCGTTCCGCGACGGCCTGGGTCTCGCGCCGGACACCCCGCTCCTGGGGCTGCTCCCCGGCTCGCGCCGCCAGGAGGTCGAGCGCAACCTGCCCCTCGAGCTGCGCGCGGCGAAGCTCGTGGCCCAGGAGCGCCCCGACGTGCGCTTCGCGATCCCGGTGGCGCAGCCGTCCTTGCGCGAGCTCACCGAGCAGCTCGTGGCCGAGCACGCGCCGGACCTCCCGATCCAGGTGCTCGAGGGCTACGCCTCGGACGTGGCCCGGGTCTCGCGCGCCGCGCTCTGCGCCAGCGGCACCGCGACGCTGGAGCTCCTGCACTACGAGTGCCCCATGGTCGTGATCTACCAGGCGACCCGCTCCCAGGCGATCTTCGTCAAGCGCCTGCTGACCACGAAGTGGATCGGGCTGGTGAACGTGCTCGCCCAGCGCGAGATCTGCCCCGAGTTCGCCGACCACAAGGACCGCTCCGCCGAGATCGCTCAGGCGGCCCTCGGGCTCCTCGGCTCGGGCAAGGCGCGCAAGGAGTGCCTGACCCGCATGCGCAACCTCAAGCGCGAGGTCGACGTCAAGGGCGCGCACCCCCGCGCCGCGGAGACCGTGCTGCGCCTCGCCCGCGAGGCCCGCGCCCGCGGGCGCTGAGGGCCCGCCAGCGGAGGGCGTCGCGACGGCGCGCGAGCGGAGTTCGGTGGTTCACTCTCTCTCGCCAGCGCGTGAACGGGTACGCGGAGCCTTGGCGTCCTTGGCGTCCTTGGCGGTTCGTGCTTCCGGCTCAGAGGCACGGAGGCTGCGACCGGCGCGGATCGTCGACAGCCTCACGGGTACGGAGGGGCAAGGGCGCGACCCCGCCCCCGCCCTCCGGACGGGGTAGGATCGCGGGGCCGGAGGAGGCCCCATGACCCGCGCCCTCGCCCTGTGCTTCGCCCTCTGCGTGCTGCCCCTCGGGGCCGCGCCCCTGAGCAAGGCCGACCAGAAGCGCCTCAAGCAGGAGATCGGCGAGGCCGCCGGCGGCGGGCGCTGGGATCAGGTGGGCGACCTCCTGGTGCAGCTCGCCGAGGCCGACGACACGAAGACCTGGAAGTTCCTGGTGAAGGTCGCCGAGAAGGCGCCCGCGGACTCCGGGGTCGCGGCGCGGCTCGCGGACTGCGCGGAGAAGCTCACCGACGAGCGCACCAAGAAGGAGGTCGCGAAGACCGCGCAGAAGTCCAAGTCGGAGGACGTGCGCCGCGCGCTGGCCAGCTACTTCGCCGGCGCCCGCGACTGGGAGAGCCTGATCGGACTGCTCGAGGACGACGCCACGAGCGTGGTCGCCCTCGCGGCCTGGCGCCTGGCGGACGCCCAGGTCGAGGAGGCGGTGACCCCCATGATCGACGCCATGGACAAGCTCCAGGCCACGAGCGAGACCTGGGACGTGTTCAAGAACGCGCTGGGGCGCATGCTCAAGCGCCGCCTGGGCTCGGCGGGGGAGTTCCGCTCCTGGTGGATCACCGTCCAGGGCAAGGGCGGGCTGAGCGCGATCGAGGCCGAGGAGGAGCACGAGGCCGGCGCGACCTCGGTGCGCCTGTTCGGGCGTGAGATCGAGTGCACGAGCGTGGTGTTCGTGCTCGATATCTCGGGCTCCATGGAGTCGATCGACGCCAACCAGAAGGACCCTCTGGACGGGAGCGAGGGCACCAAGGCCCGCGGCGTCGGCGGCTCCCAGGGTCGGCCCCAAGAGCCCATGGGCCGCACGCGCCTCGAGCGGGCCAAGATCGCGCTGACCAAGGTGCTCGAGAAGCTCCCCGCCCACTTCAAGATCAACCTGATCACCTACAGCACCGGGATCCGGGTGTGGAAGCGCGGCGAGGACGGCGCGCACCTGCACCCCCTGGACGACGCGAACCGCGCCGAGGCGATCGCCTGGATCGAGGACCAAAAGTCCAACGGGGTCACCGCCACCGACGACGCGCTGAAGGCCGCGCTAAACGTGCAGGGCACGCGCTGCGTCTACCTCCTGAGCGACGGGTTCGTGACCCACGACGGCACCACCCAGGTGCCGACGGACCAGGTGCTCGAGGCGGTGCGCGAGGGCATGGGCGACCGGCACGTGACGATCCACACCATTTGCTTCGAGGGCGCCGACCGCGCGCTCATGCAGGCGCTTGCTGGCGAGACCGGCGGCAAGTACAGCGATATCAAGTAGGTGCCTTGACCCACCCGCGCGAGCTCCGGTCCTTGGTCGGCGCCGCCTCCGAGAGGAGGCCGGTGTGCTGAAGCTGGCGTTCGCCTTCCTGCTCGGCGGTGTCGTAGGCGGCGGCCTCGTGCTCGGGGTCCACGTCGCGTTCTACGAGGCGCCGCCGCCGGCGCCCTCGTCCCCGACCAGCGGCGCCGTGACCCCGGCCCCCAAGCCCGAGAAGCAGCCGGACGCCTGGATCCGCGTGGCCCCCGAGTCCAGCGACGAGGAGCTCGCCGAGTTCTTGAGCCTCGCGGGCTTCGACCGCAACTGGACCACCGTGGCCGAGGTCGCCAAGGCCCTGCGGGTGCGCGCCGCCGAGGCTGAAGACGAACCCCTGGTCCAGGACGACGCGGGGAGCGGGTCCCTGGCCGCCCTCGAGCACCGCTACCGCCAGCGGATCGCCGAGATCGAGCTCGCGCGGCGCGACAACCCGGCGACGCGGCTCCTGCGCTCCGAGCGCACCCAGGCCCAGATCACCCAGGGGCTCAAGGAGCTGCTCCTGGCGCCCGAGCTCGGGCCCCAGGACCGGCGGGTGCGCCGCGACGCCGCGCTGCTCCTGGCGCGCTCCGAGGACCCCCTCGCGCGCCAGATCTTGCTCGACGCCCTCGAGCAGCCCGACCTGTTCGACGAAGCCGCCCAGGCCCTGGCCCGCGCCGACGACCCCGCCGCCGACGAGGTGCTGCTCGCGATCCTGCGCGACGACCAGGACCCGCTGCGCCGGGCCGGCGCTTGCCGCGCGCTGGCGCGCTCCCTGAGCCTGGCCGAGGGCGGCGCCGCCGCCAGCGCGCTGGCCCGCACGGCCCGCGAGGACCTGGACGTGGCGGTGCGCACCCACGCCCTCGCCTCCCTGGCGCTGGCCGACCTCGAGCGCAGCCAGGACGCGCGCCAGACCCTGGTCCAGCTCGCCCAGGACCCCACGGAGCCGCTCTCGGTGCGCGAGGCCAGCCTGGCCACCCTCAAGGACCAGGTCGTGCTCGCCCACCGCCTGCCCGAGGCCGTGCTCGACGCGCTGGAGCTCCTCGCGAGCACCGAGCGCGGGCCGCTGCGCCTGGGGGTGCTCGAGCTCCTGGGCGAGGCCGGGGACCAGGGCACCGTGGAGCAGCTCGAGGGCTTGCTCCCGAGCGTGGCCGGCGAGGCCCGCGTCGCCGTGGAGCGAGCGCTGGAGCGCCTGCGCCGCCGGGTGATCCCCGAGTAATGCGCACCGTGCTCTGCGCCCCCAACGCGTTCAAGGGGTGCCTCTCCGCCCCCGAGGCCGCCGCGGCCCTGGCCGAGGGCGTGCGCCGCGCGGGCGCCCTCGCGCGGGAGCTGCCCCTGGCCGACGGCGGCGACGGCACCGCCGAGGCGTTGGTCGCCGCCCTGGGCGGGCGCTGGGTCGAGCTCGAGGTCGAGGATCCCTTGGGGCGCCCGGCCCCCGCGCGCTACGGCGTGCTCCCCGACGGGCGCGCGGTGGTCGAGCTCGCCGCCGCCAGCGGCCTGGCCCGGCTGGACCCCGCCGAGCGCGATCCGCTCGCGGCCCACACCCGCGGCACCGGCCAGCTCCTGTGCCACGCCCTGGAGGCGGGGCACGACGTGCTCCTGGGCGTCGGCGGCTCAGCGACGGTCGACGGCGGCTCTGGGCTGCTCGTGGCCCTCGGCGCTCGGCTCCTCGACGCGCAGGGCGCGACCCTTGCTCCTGGCGGCGCCGCGTTGGAGCAGGTGGCCGCGGTCGACCTCTCGGCGATCCCCGCGGCGTGGCGCGGGCGGGTCACGATCGCCTGCGACGTGGACTCCCCGCTCCTGGGCCCCGCCGGCGCGGCGGCGGTGTTCGCCCCGCAGAAGGGCGCGCGCCCCGAGGACGTGCCGCGCCTCGAGCGCGGGGGGGCCGCGGCTGGGCGCAGGTCCTGGCCCAGGCGAGCCCAGCGCGCTCGCCCCCGAGACCCCGGGCGCGGGGGCGGCGGGCGGGGTGGCCGTCGCGTTGTGCGCGGCCCTGGGTGCCACCCTCGCGCCCGGCGCGGCGTGGGTGCTCGAGGCCGCCGGCTTCGCCCAGGCCTTGGAGGGCGTCGCGCTGTGCCTCACCGGCGAGGGCCAGCTCGACGGCCAGACCCCCCGCGGCAAGGCGCCCTGGGCGGTCGCCCAGGCCTGCCGCGCCGCCGGCGTCCCCGTCGTCGCGATCGGCGGCGACCTCGGCCCCGGCGTCGAAGCCCTCAGCGGCCCCGACGGCTTCGCCGCCGTGTTCTCCGCCCAGCCCGGCCCCAGCAGCCTGGAGGACGCCCTCGACCAGGCCGCGACCCGGCTCGAAGCCGTCGCCGAGCAGGTCGTGCGCCTGTTCCTGGCGGGGGGCGGGGCTCAGTAGCGCGACGGACCGGGCGGGGACGAGCCGCAGGGGATCGGCACGGCCTTCCCAACGTGTGTGAATCGGCAGAGCCTCTCCAATCCTGCGCGTGGGACCCACAGGGGTAGGGGCGGGGTATATCCCAACCGTGTTCGGCACGCAGCGTGCGCCGTAGGTCACGAGTCTTGGATCGACGCGCCTGGCCAGCGCGGAGCTCTTCTGCAGAGGCGTTGCTCTCACACTGCGTAGGGGCGGGGCTTGTCCCCGCCCGGTATGTGCGTCCCTCCACCCTTCGTAGTCTGAGGGCATACCCGCGGCGCCACGGATCGTTGACCCAGGCCTGCTCAGAGCTCCGCCGCCACGAAGGCGCGAGGGACGCACATACCCGGGCGGGGGCCCCCCCCGCCCCTACCTCATACAAAGCGCACCCAGCAAGGCGACCCTCACGCCCAGGAATTCGTGCCGAACACTCCTGGGACGAGCCCCGCCTTACCCTCTGTGGGTGAACGCGCGGGATTGGGGCCCTCCGCCGTACGCGCAGCGCCGCGCTTCAGTGGCCTGTCGGCCACCCACCCCCCCCGCACCCGCGCTCGAAGTCTGCTCCGCGGAGGTGAGGATCGGCTCGCGGGTGCGCTGGGCGCAGGCAAGCTGCGCCCCTACAGTGTGTCGCCATGCGCTCCGCGCGGTGGGCGACCCTATGACCGACTCGCACCTGCAACGCCTCCGACGCGCGTGGGAAGCCTCGGGCTCCGTGGAGGACGAGGCGGCCTACCTCCGCGAGCGCGTGCGGACCGGGGACCTGTCGCTCCGGCGACTGCACCTGGCCGTGTACCTCGGTTCCGACGCCGCACAGCGAGCGAGCGAGACCTACCCGCCGCCGCCGGGGGGCGGCCGCGGGCCCGTGCAAGATCCAACCGGCCCGGACCCCGTGAGCTTCCGGGGACTCTCAGAGCTGCTGCGCTGCTTCCACGGACAGGAAGACGAAGCCATTGCCCGAGCCCTGATCGCCGCGGGGTGGGCGATCGTGGAGCACTACGGACCTCATGGCCAGGACGCCAGAAGGCTCTTGGCGCTGTGCGAGGAGGTCGTATCCGCCCCTCACCAGGCCTTGATCCGTGCGTGTCGGGCGGCCCTCCCCGAGGAGATCATGCTCACCGTGGACGACGGCAGCGCGACGCGTATGGACGTGACGAGCGCAGCCCACAGGCTGTGCGTCGCGCTGCTCGTGCACCTGTGCGACGCCTACGACGTCCTCCGAGAGACCCTGGCGCTCACGGAGGAAGACCTGGGCGACCTCGACCTCTACGACCAAGCCATGGGCGAACTGGACGCGACTCGATCCTTGGTTGACGTGATCTACGCCTACGAGAGAGACCCCGAGGAGCGGGCGTTGCTCGCGGTGAAGGACCGCAGGAGCTTCGACGAGGCCGCCGTGCGCCGCGTCCGAGAGGAGGTCACGGCCTGGGCGCTCGGAACCTCGGACCCGGTCGCAGATCGCCGCGCGACGAGCGACTGAGGCGGATCAGTCGTCCCAGTCGAGGCGGCCGACCTTGTAGAGGTGGACGACCGCGGCGCCGATCGCTTGCAGGCGCTCGAAGGCGGGGTCCCAGGCGCTGGGGGCGGGCTGGGCGTCGACGGCGAGGGTGTCGAGGTAGGCGTTGTAGGGGACGAAGGCCTCGTCGTAGCGCGCGCGCACGGCCTTGAGCTGGGTCACGGTCTCGCGCCAGCGGGCCTCGAGCTCGTCGTCCGCGAGCTGTTTGCCCTCCTGGGCCTCGAGGAAGCCGCGGTAGCGGGCGAGGGCGGCGTCGGAGGCGACCTTCAGCTCGGTCAGGACCTCGGGGTCGGCGGCGGGGGCGCCGCCGAGGGACGGCGGCGGGTCGGGCTGCGCGGCGACCTCGACCTGGGGGACCGGCACCTCGGGGGGCGGGGCGGGGACCGGGGAGCTGGGCTCGCAGGCGCAGAGCCCGAGCGCCAGCCCCCACACCAGGGCCCGCCTCAATGGAGCGCCTCGGAGACCTCGGGTTTGGCGAGGGTCACGAGCACCCAGATCCCCAGCGGGATCCCCAGGCAACAGCACCCCCACAAGGGCGACATGATCAGGATCGCGGAGACCTTGGCCATGCCCCCGCCGGTGAGGTTCATGAGCTTGGCCCCGGAGACGCCGGCGAGCACGCAGGTCACGAGCCCAATGAAGCCGAAGGCCACGGTGGTGAAGGGCACCACGCGCATGTAGGTCTCCATGAACTCGACCATTTCCGGCGGGGCGTCCGGCGGCATTTGCTGCTGCTGCGGGATCACCCCGGCGATCAGGGCCAGGCCGTAGCCGGTGTTGCACAGCGACATGAGCCCGAACACCGCGCCGAACACGATCAGGCAGATCGCGGGCGCTTTGACGATCGCCGCGGGGTCGGGGCCGTAGTAGGCGGCCTGCGGGCCGGGGCCCGGGTGGATCGGCTGACCCAGCGGGGCCTCGCCCGGGCGGTAGGGGTCCTGCTCCGGCGGCGGGGCGTCGTCGCTCCAGGCTTCATGTCCCACGTGGGCCTCCTTCTGGGCGGCTCGGCCGCCACGCGCCCCCCGGCGCAGCCGACGAAGCTTGGCTCGGCTCCCGCCTTGTCGGACGACGACGATTGCTGCGCGAGAGCATTACCCCTGTGTGCGGACAGAGCCTAATGAATCGCTGCGCACCCGACAAGCGGGCGTCACACCGGGCGCACCACCGAGATCGCGCGCCGGGTGGGGGCGAACAGCTCGCGGGTCGCGGCCAGCACCGCCTCGGCGTCGAGGGCCTCGAGCTGCTCGAGGTAGCCCGAGAGGCTCCAGCCCTCGAAGTGGGCGTCGGTCTCGCGGCTCGCGAGCTGCTCCACCGAGTTGAAGCCCTTGAGGTAGGTCCCCCAGAGCTTGTTGCGGATCCGGCGCACGGCCTGGGGGTCGAAGCCGGTGTCGAGCACCCGCGCGACCTCGTCGGCGGTGGCCGCGACCAGGGCGTCGGGGTCCGCGGTCTCGCCGCCCAGGAGCGCGTAAGCGTAGCCCCCGCGGCTGGCGGTGTAGTAGTAGCTGAACGAGGGGTCGATCAGGTTCGAGGCGTAGTGCCGCGCGTAGAACGGGCTCGAGCGCCCGAACAAGAGCTCGAGGGCCACGAACACGTCGAGGGTCGTCTTCAGCCGCCCCGGGCCGTCCACGAGCGGCGCGCCCTTGTAGCCCACGAGCACCTTGGGCAGGGCCACGGGCATGTGGACCTCGATCCGCTCGGCGGCGATCTCCTCGGGCTCGTCGAGCTCGCCGCGCAGGATCGGCGCGGCCTGAGGCACGCCGCGCCGGGCGTGGCGCTCGGCGAGGTCGCGCTCGAGCTGCGCGCGCACGACCTCGGGCTCGAGGTCGCCGGACACGCAGAGGAACATGTTCGCGGGCTGGTAGAAGGTGCGGTGGCAGAGCTCGAGCTCGGCCTTCTGGATCTGGGCGATCGACTCCAGGCTGCCCGCGGTGTCGATCCGCACCGGGTGCCGGTGGTAGAGCGCGCGCATGAGGTTGAGCTGCCCCTGGGTGTCCGGATCGTCCTCGTACATCCGGATCTCCTGGGCGATCACCTTGCGCTCTTTCTCGATCTGCTCCTCGGTGAAGTAGGGGTCGGTCACGAAGTCCAGGAGCAGCTTGAGGCAGGTCTCGAAGCCCTGGTTCGCGGTGAAGTGATACGCGGTCTCGTTGGCCGAGGTGTAGGCGTTGGCCGAGGCGCCGACCTGGGCGAACTGGTCGAACACGTCGCCGGCCTCGTCCTCGAACAGCTTGTGCTCGAGGAAGTGCGCGATCCCCTCGGGGAGGTCCCGCGCCGCCTGCTGCCCCGCGGGGACGAAGCGGTTGTCGAGGGAGCCGTAGCCCACGGTGAGCACCGCGAAGCGCTTCTGGAAGCCGCGCTTGGGCACGACCGCCAGGGGCAGGCCGTCCGAGAGCGCGCCGTGGAACACGGTCTCGCCGAGCTGGTCGTGGCGGACCTCGCGCAGGGGCGTCGTCATGCGGCCTCCTCGGCCGCGGGCTCGGCCGTGGGTTCCAGGAAGTAGACGGTGTCCAGGCGCAGCTGCTCGGCGGCCTGGGCGATCGCCGCGGGGTCGACCCGCGCCAGCTCGCTGATCACCAGCCCGGGCTGGCCCTCGCGCCCGCCCAGGCGCAGGGCGTAGTCGAGGTTCACGAGCCCGCTGGGGGAGTCGAGCAGGGACTCGAGCCCCTGCTGGTAGGAGAGCCGGGTGGCGATCAGCTCGCCCTCGCTGATCTCGCCCCGGGCCAGGGCCGCGACCTGCTCCAGGCACATGTCGCGGGTCTGCTCGAACTTGTCGCGGTCGATCCCGGCGTGGATCAGGACCAGGCCCTTGAAGCGCTCGAGGTTCGAGCTCGCGTCGTAGCAGAGCCCGGCCTTCTCGCGCACGTTCTTGAACAGCTTGGAGTGGGGGAACGCGCCCAGGATCCCGTTGGCCAGGAGCAGCGCCCAGTAGTCGGGGTCCTCGACCCGGATCTCCGAGCGCAGGCCCATGCACAGCTTGCCCTGGCTCACGGCCATGGGCTCGCGCAGCTCGCGCACCGGCTGCGGCGCCGGGTGCCCGGTCGTCCCGCGCAGGGCGGGCACGCGCGCGCGGCCCAGGCTCAGGCGCTCGCGGAGCACGGCCTCGGCCCGCGCGGGGTCGAAGGCGCCCACGACGTAGACGTCGAGCGGCGCCTCGGCCAGGAGCGCCTGCCGGCGCGCCTCGAGCCGCGCCCCGTCGATCCCGGGCAGGTCCTCGAGCCGCCCGTACTCGAACACGCCGTAGGGCTCGTCGGCGCACATGTGGCGCACGCAGGTCTCGACGGCGTAGGTCGCCTTGTCGTTGATCAGGCTCTGAATGAAGCGCTCGAGCTTGGCCTGCTCCTGGGCGGTGGCGCTCGCGGTCAGGGCGCCGCCCTCCTGCAGGGGGTCCTGGAACAGGTCGAGCAGGAGCCCCAGCCCGCGGTCGAACACCCCCTCGCCCTCGGGCAGGAACGCGTCGCCGATCGTCTCCAGGCGCGCGGTCAGCACCTGGGACTCGCCGAGCTTGAGCACGTCGACGCCCAGGCTCGCGCCGAAGAGCTGCTCGCAGGTCTCGCTGATCGCCTGCATGCTCGGCAGGCTGCGGGTCCCGTGGCGCAGGACGTAGGGCAACAGCGCGGTCTCGGTGGCCCGCTCCGCCGAGAGGTCGCTGCGCCAGAACAGCTTCACGGCGACCGTCTTGAACTTGTCGGTGGGGGCCAGGTGCAGGCGCACGTCGCCGGGCAGCTCGACCCGCTGGAAGTGCCCGCTGAACCCCTCCGGCTGGCTCAGGAGCGGCCTCCGAGGGTCCGCACCAGGTGCGCGCGGATCCGGCGCACGCTGTCGGGGACGCCGGCGAACTCGGCGCTGGCCCGCCCGCCCACGTCCCGGATCCGCAGGCGCGCGGCGCCGCCCAGCCCGGCCACGTTGAAGGTCCGCACGAGGCCCGGGCGCTCGACCCCGGCCTCGACCTCGCGCCGGCGCACGTGCACCACGCCGCTCTGCACGCGGTGGATCTCGCAGCGGTAGGAGACGATCGCCTCCTTCTGGCGCACGCGCTGCTCGCCCAGGCCGACGCGGCGCGCCGGGCGCGGGGGACCCCCGCCCGGGTTCAGCTCGCGGATCAGCTGCAGCAGCGCCTCGACCACGTGGAAGTCGTCGGTGGGCAGGAGCCCCAGCCCCAGCCGGTCCGCGGCGGGCGGGCGGTAGACCGGCTCCTCCACGTCGCGGGGCAGGACCTCGGTGTCGACGCCGGCGTGCTTGAGCTGGCGGCTGAGCACGCGGCGGATCTCCGACTTGGCGTCGTTGGCCCACACCCGCACCTGACCCAGCGACCAGCCCTCGCGCACCCGCGCCTGGACCAGGGGCGGGAACTCGCGGGGGTCGGTGGGGCGGGTGAAGTTGAGCCGGACCCGGGCGTCCTTGCCGATCCCCAGCAGCTCGAGGGCGCGGTGCTCGCCGCCGGGCTCGGTGATCTCGGTGGTCAGCGCGAGCACGCCCTGGCCCAGGTGCGCGCTCTGCATGCGGTAGGTGAACGCGGGGAGCACCTCGCGCTCCTCGACCTCGGTCAGGGGGCGGGGGATCCCGCCGACGATGTCGAAGGCCAGGTGGCGGAGCAGCTCGTCGAGGGGCAGCTCGAAGGCCTGGGGGGAGAAGGCGAGGACGCGCGGCGCGCTGGCCAGGGTCTGCTCGATCTCGAACGGGTCCAGAAGCGAGGGGGTGCTCACGGCTTCCTCTTCAGGAACAAGGTGAGGAGAACGGATACGGGCACGAGCAGCGGGGCGGACGCACCCATGAGGGCGGCGCCCCAGCCGAAGCGCATGGAGACGGTGTTCAGCAAGCCTTCGACGCCCGGGGTGGCGGAGCCGACGGCGGCCACCCCGCTGGCGTCGTCGCCGACGCCGGGGGCCAGGGCGCCGGCGCGGGTCACCTCTTCGATCACCCGGCGCAGGGTCGAGGGGGCCACGCTCAGGGCGTGGAAGGTCGCGCCGACGGCGGCGGCCACCAGCAGGCAGGCGATCAAGAGCGGCCAGTCGAGGGTCGCGCTGTTGGCCAGGTTGAACCCGGCGAAGAACAGGACCGCGAGGCAGCTCCAGAGCACGGCGTGGGCGAGGAACCCTGGGCGCTCCCAGAAGCCGGGGGTCGGCGGGTCCTGGTCGAGGTCGAGGTCGACCTGCACGGTCTCGGTGCCCACGGCGGCCACGCCGCCCTCGAGGGCGGCCAGGCTGCGGTCGAAGTCGGTGGTCGTGGTGACCCAGCGGAAGTCCGCGCCCCACACCGGCTCGCCCACGGGCTGGTCGCGCACGTGGGTCTGATACCAAGGGCCCTGGGAGCCCACGAGGCACAGCCCGCTGAACAGGAGCAGGACCGCGAGCGCGGCGCGGCGCAGGCGCAGCACCCGCTTCCAGGCCGCCTGCTCCTGGCGCTTGGCCTCTTCGGTCTTCTTGCTCACCGCGCGCGCTCCCCGGCCCAAGCGACCTGCACGAGCTGGGGCAGGGCCCAGGCCGCGAGGCCGAGGGCGACCCAGCCGAGGACCAGCGCCGCGCAGCCGCTGGGGGCGGAGCGCGCCATGACCCCGCCGCGCCGCTTGCGCTTGCGCTTGGGCGGGGTGCGCCCGGAGCTGCTCGAGCTCAGGTTCGAGGAGGACTCGCTCAAGGGCTCGACGGGGCCGAACTGCGACTCCCCGGCCCGGGCTCGGGCCAGGGCCAGGAGCTTGACCGCGTCGGCGGCGCTGGCCGGGCGCTCCTCGCGCTCCTTGGCCATGAGCGTGGTGATCGCCTCGCGGGTCGAGGTCGCGAACTTGGTGGGGTCGTCTATGTCCTCGGGCCACTCGCTGAGGATCCGCTGCATGGTCACCGGCGGGGCGTCGCCGCGCCCGAAGGGGAAGCTCCCGGTGAGCATGGTGTAGAGCGTGCCGCCGAGGGCGAACAGGTCCGAGCGCACGTCGAGGTCCCGCGCCCCCCGGCACTGCTCGGGGGAGAAGAAGGCCACGGTCCCGAGGGAGTAGCCATCGGCGGTGAGCGAGGCGTCGCCCTCGACCTTGGCCAGCCCCAGGTCCGCGAGCTTGACCGCCCCGTCGTCGCCGAGGAGCACGTTCTCGGGCTTCACGTCGCGGTGCACCATGCCGTGCTCTTCCGCGGCCTCGAGGGCGCGGGCGATCTCCCCGGCGATGTGCAGGGCCTCGTCCTCGGAGAGGGAGCCCTCGCGGTTGAGCCGGTCGCTGAGGTCCTCGCCCTCGACCAGCTCCATGGCGAACCAGTAGCGGCCGTCGCACACCCCGGCCTCGTAGGCCCGGACCACGTTCTGGTGGTTGAGCCGGGCGGCGGCCTTGGCCTCGCGCAGGAAGCGCTCGCGGTAGTCGAGGTCCCGGGCGGTGTGCTCGTGCAGCACCTTGAGCGCAACTCGCCGCTCCAGACGGGTTTGAAGCGCGACGTAGACCGTGGCCATGGCCCCGACCCCTCGAACTTCGAGGAGCTTGTAGCCAGGGATCTTGGGGCGCACGGCGGTCACGGCGCGCATTATGGTGATCCACCCGGGGTCTTGTCCACGGCAAACGTACGCGCCCGCCGGACGACACGTAGCGACAATTCGCTGCTGTCAAGCGACTTGCGACGGAACGCCCATTCCTGGCGAAGTCGGAAGGTCTGCCGCGCGCGCCGCCGGACCTCGGGGGTGTCTCTCCGCCGATCGCGCTACACTCCTCGGAGGTCCGCTCCCCCCGAGGTGTCCTTGGCGATCCGGTTCGACGACGTTCTGCGCACGGTCAGCCTCTCGGTGCGCGACCTCGCCGGCGACGACGACCACCGGTTCAGCGGTCCGGCGCCGCTGACCCTGCGCCGGCGGGCCCACGTGGGCCGAGTCGAGCACGAGGTGCACCAGGGGGCGCGGGAGGCCGAGGTCTCTTCCTACCGCCGCGAGCGCTCGCTGCGCTACGAGACCCGAGTCGGCGACTGGACCGTGATCGTCAACGGACGGATCGACGGGATCTACACCGACCCCCAGGGCTCGACGGTGATCGAGGAGGTCAAGACCGTCGTCGCCAGCGACGCCGAGCTGGCTCAGATCGGCGAGGACAGCGTCCCGAGCTACGCGCTCCAGCTCCGGCTCTACCGCTACCTGCTGGAGGAGACCGCCGCGGGGCTCGAGTTCGGCCCCGACGCCCCCGAGATCGCGCTGCACCTGTGCTGGATCGCGCTGCCCAGCCGCGCGCAGAAGACGGTCGAGGTCTCCTACGACCCCGCGCGCTGCGCGAGCCTGATCCAGGACCGGGTGGCCGAGCTCGTGATCCGCCACGAGCGCGAGCGCAAGCGCACCACCCGCCGCCAGGCGCTGAAGGTCCCCTTCCCCCACCCCGAGCCGCGGCCGCACCAGACCGAGGTCGCCGAGCGGATCGCCGCCGCCCTCGAGGCCGGGCGCCCGATCCTGGTCTCGGCCCCGCCCGGGATCGGCAAGACCGCGGCCGCGCTCACCGGCGCCCTGCGCCACGCCGCCGCGATCGGGGGCCGGGTGCTCGTGCTCTCGGCCAAGACCACCCAGCAGGCGATCTACGCGCGGACCCTGGAGCTCATGCGCGAGGCGGGCTCGGGCGCGCGGGGCGTGATCCTCCGCGCGCGGGAGAAGGGCTGCCTGAACCACGTGGTCGACTGCCGGCCCGAGGCCTGCGAGTTCGCCCGGGACTACGTGCAGAAGCGCGACCGCAGCGGGGCGCTGGAGCGCCTGCGCGAGCTGCCGGTGATCGACCCCGAGCGCGTGCGGGCCGAGGCCGAGGTCCACCGCTTCTGCCCGGTGGAGGCGTCCTTGGACCTTACCGAGGACGTGGAGGTGATCGTCGGTGACTACAACTACGCCTTCGACCCCGCCGCGGTCCTGCGCCGCATGTTCGTGGACAAGGAGCCCACCGACGTCGTGCTCCTGATCGACGAGGCCCACAACCTCTACGAGCGCGCGCGGCGCACCCACTCGCCGTCCTTGAGCGGGGCCGAGCTGCTCGAGCTCGGCGCGGGGCTCGAGCGCCGGCAGGACAAGCTCAGCCGCGCGGCGCGGGCGACCCTCGGCGAGCTCCTCGACTACCTGGCCCGGGTCGAGGGCGGACAGCTCACCCCGCTGGCCGCCCCGGAGCCCGCCAAGCCCGCGCCCCCGCGCAACCACGAGCTGTTCGGCGGCGGGGCGACCCCGGCCCCCGCCCCCGCGCCGCCGCCGCAGCCCCGGGCCCAGCCCCGGGGCGGGGTCGGCGGCCCACGCCCGATCGAGCTCGACCGGGCGCTCCTGGGCCGGCTGCGCGATCAGCTCGAGCAGCTCACCGTGGCCCTGTTCGCCAGCGGCGGGGCCAAGGGCTCGGCGCGGGAGGAGCCGCTGGTCCTGCTCAGCCGGCGCCTGAGCTCGTTCGTGAGCGTCATGGAGCTCGCGGGGCCCGAGTTCGCCGAGCTCTACCTGCCCCGGGCCGGCGGCACGCTCAAGATCCTGTGCAAGGACCCCTCGCGGCTCCTGGCCCGGCGGGTCAAGGCCTGCGCGGGGGCGGTCGCGGTCTCGGGGACCCTCGACCCCCTGCCCTTCTACCGCGACGTGCTGGGCTTCGGCCCCGACGCCGAGCTCGTGGCCTGCGCCAGCCCGTTTCCGCCCGAGCGCCGGCGGGTGCTGATCCTCGACCGGCCGTCGACCACCTACCGCGAGCGCGAGCGCGACCTCCCGATCGTGGAGGACGCGGTCCGCGCGGTGATCGCCGCCCGCGCAGGGAACTACCTGGTGTGCTGCCCGTCCTTCGCCTACCTCGAGGGCCTGGCCGCGCGGCTGCAGGCGGTCCCCGGCCACGAGGTCCTGCGCCAGGAGCGCAGCATGTCCGAGGACGACCGCCGCGCGACCCTCGAGCGCCTGCGGCGCTCGACCCAGGGGCAGGCGCCGCCTGGGGTCCTGTTCTGCGTGCAGGGCGGGATCTTCACCGAGGGCGTCGACTACCCGGGCGAGCTCTGCGTGGGCGCGATCGTGGTCGGCCCGGGGCTGCCCCAGGTGAACCTCGAGCGCGAGCTGATCCGCGCCCACTGCCAGGAGCGCTACGGCGCCGGCTTCGACTACGCGTTCCTCTACCCGGGCATGAACAAGGTGATCCAGGCCGCGGGGCGGGTGATCCGCACCCCCGGGGACCTGGGGGTCGTGGCGCTGGTGGGCCAGCGCTTCGCCACCCGGCGCTACGCGAGCCTGCTCCCCCGGGACTGGTATCGCGAGAGCCCGCGGGAGCTGATCAGCCACGATCCTTACGGAGACCTGACGCGCTTCTGGGCCGGGGTCGAGGGCGCCCGCGCGATATAGTGCTGGGGGCTGCACTTCTGAAGCACAGCACTCCTCGGGAGGACCCCATGTCGCAGAGCACGACGTGCCTCGCGTTGCTCCTGGCCCTGGCGCTCGGCGCCCTGGCCCAGGACGAGCCCGGCGCCGGCCACGAGCACGCCCCCCACGACGCCCGGGCGGAGGCCCCGGCGCCGTCCGAGACCCCCGACGGGCCGAACCTCGAGCTCCCGCCCTGGCTGGGGGGCAAGACCAAGGAGCGCTACGCGCAGGCGATCGCCGCCTGGAAGGCCGCCTACGACAAGGTCCAGAAGGGGCAGGACCCCGAGCGCGAGGCGGTCAAGGCCGCGGTGCAGCAGCTCGAGGAGGTGCGCGAGCTCGACGCGAACTGCGCGCTGGCCGACTACTACCTGGGGATCGCGCAGCAGATCCTGGGCGACATGCAGGAGGCGCAGCGCCGGCTGCGCGAGGCGATCAAGCGCAACGGCCAGTTCCACGAGGCCATGGTCGAGCTGGGCGACGCCTGCCGCTGGGCCGAGGACGAGGACGAGGCCCTGACCCAGTACGGCAAGGCGATCCGCCTGGCCCCGGAGTACGTCAACGCGCGGATCATGCGCGCCTCGCTGCTCGCCGCGCAGCAGAAGTTCGAGCGCGCCCGCGAGGACACCCAGGCCGGGTTGAAGGTCGACCCCAAGAACCTCCAGCTCACCTTCCTCGACCAGAAGCTCAAGCTCGTGCTCGAGGGCCCCGACTGGGAGACGACCTACACCGCGGAGACCAAGAACTACGTGGTCCGCACCAACGTCAGCCAGGAGTTCGCCGACCAGATCGCCGAGCAGGCCGAGCTGATCCGCAAGCTCTACTCCAAGCTCTTCCCGCGCTCCACGAGCAAGCGCAAGTCGCCGATCGTGGTGTTCAAGGACAAGGCCGAGTACCACAAGAACGGCGGGCCTCAGGGCGCGGGCGGGCACTTCGACCCCGCCTTCAAGCAGCTGTTCCTGTTCCGCTACGAGAAGGAGTCGGACACCCTGCTCGTGCTCAACCACGAGGGCTTCCACCAGTTCCTGGACGGGGTGCTCGAGGTCAAGCCGCCGCAGTGGCTGAACGAGGGGCTGGCCGACTACTTCGGGCCGTCGGAGTACGTGACCGAGCCCAAGAAGGGCATGCGGATCCGGCCGAACCCCTGGCGCACGAAGACGGTGCGGCAAATGGTCAACCGCGGGCAGGACGTGCCCTTCGAGACCCTCATGAACATGACCCAGGCCGAGATGTACGGGAAGGCAGTGGGCAACCACTACGCCCAGGCCTGGTCCATGGTGTATTTCCTGTGCGAGGCCGACGACCGCGCCTACTTCAAGCCCCTGCGCGACTACTTCAAGGCGCTGCGCAAGGGCAAGGAGCAGCGCGAGGCCTTCGACGACGCCTTCGGCAAGCTCGACCTCGAGGCGCTCCAGGAGCGCTGGCGGGACTTCGTGCGCGACGAGTTGAAGTAGAGGACCGTGGAAGCCCCCGAGCTGATCGAGACCCCCCGTGACCTGGAGGACGCGCTCGCCGAGCTGCGCCACGCCCAGGTCCTGACCGTCGACACCGAATTCTTTTGGGAGCGGACCTACGACCCGCTGTTGTGCCTGGTCCAGGTCGGCGCGCGCGGGACCGACGGCAAGCTCACGGGCTTCGCCTTCGACCCCCTGGCCACCGACCTCCAGGCGCTGTTCGAGTTCCTGGGCGAGCCCTCGCGGCTGAAGGTGTTCCACGCCGCGCGGATCGACCTCGAGATCCTGAACCAGAAGCTCGGGCGGCTGCTGACGCCGGTCTACGACACCCAGAAGGCGGCGGCGCTCCTGGGCTTCGGCGCCCAGGTCGGCTACGCGCGGCTGGTCGAGGACCTCGTGGGGCAGAAGCCCGAGAAGGGCGAGCAGTACTCCGACTGGTCCAAGCGCCCGCTGCGCGACGCGCAGATCGACTACGCCCTGGCCGACGTGGTCCCGCTCATGAAGTGCTACGAGCAGCTCGAGGGCTTGCTCGCGCGCAGCGGGCGTCGCGCGTGGCTGGACGAGGAGCTGGCCCCGCTCACGGACCCGGCGACCTACGCCCAGGTCCAGGACGACGAGCGCTACCTCAAGGTCAAGGGCGCCCGCGCCCTGGATCGCACCTCGCTGGCTGTGCTGCGCGAGCTCGCCGCCTGGCGCGAGCAGAACGCGCGCTCGCGCGACCTGCGCCCGGGGTTCGTGGTCAAGGACCCGGCGCTCCTGGGGCTCGCGCGCAAGCAGCCGCGCTCCAAGAAGGAGCTGGAGCAGGTGCGCGGGCTGCACGGCTCGCTGCTCAAGCGCAACGGCGACGAGCTGGTCGCCGCGGTGCGCCGCGGCCTCGACGCCGAGCCGCCGCCGAGCCTGCGCACCAAGCGCCCCAAGGTCGACGTGGGCGCCTCGGTGGACCTGCTCAAGACCTACCTCGCCCAGCGCTCGCGGGAGCTGGACGTGGCCCAGGAGATCCTGGCCACGAGCAGCGAGCTCGAGAGCCTGGCCCGGCGCGTGGCCGAGGGCCGCGACGTCGACGACTGCCCCCTGGCCCGCGGCTGGCGCCGCGAGCTCGTGGGCGACGAGGCCCTGCGCCTGCTCAAGGGCGAGGTCTCCCTGGCCGTGGGCGAGTCGGGCCAGCGGATCGTGCTCCTCGAGCGAGACGGCTGAGCCCGTGCCCGACGTCCCGCGGCTGGTGATCCTCAGCGGCCCGCTGGCGCGGGAGGCGATCCTGCTCGACGGGCCCGCGCCGCTCGTGTTCGGCACCCGCGCCGGCTACGCGCTCCCGGACCCGGCCCTCGACGCGGTGCACGCCCTGGTGTTCGCGGTCGACGGCGCGTTCTACCTGCAGGACCTGGGCAGCGTCGGCGGGACCTTCGTGGGCGAGGCGCGGCTCGAGGGCGCGCGGCGGCTGGCCGACGGCGACACGTTCCAGCTCGGCGAGACCTGGCTCGGGTTCCTGGCCACCGCCGACTCGGCGCCGCGGCGCGCGCCCAAGCAGGACCCCGAGCCCGCGCAGCCGGTGATCCCCCGGCGCCTGCGCGCGGGGGACACCTGCGGCGACTACCGGATCGAAGCCGTGGTCGCCGAGGACGCCTTGGGCCAGCTCCTGCGGGGGCGCGACGCCAAGCGCGCGCGCACCGTCGCGCTCAAGGTGCTCGACCCCCAGGCCGCCGCCGACCGCCAGCGGGTGGCGCGTTTCTTGCGCGGGGCCAAGCTCGGCGGGCGGATCAAGCACCCCACGGTGGCCCGGGTCCTGGGCGCGGGTCACGCCGACGGCCACGTCTACGTGCTCCGCGAGTGGATCGAGGGTCAGAGCCTGGCGGAGGCCTGCGAGGCCGCGGGCGGGCGCCTCGAGCCCCGGCGCGCGCTGGAGCTCGGGCTCGAGCTCCTCGACGGGCTCGCGCACCTGCACGCCCAGGGGGTCGTTCACAGCCACGTCTCGCCCCGGGACGTGCTCCTGAGCACCGACGGCCGCCCCAAGCTCCTGGGGCTGGGCCTGGCCAAGAAGGCGTTCAAGGAGGGGCAGAAGGCGCTCGAGGTCACCGACGACCACGAGGTCCTGATCCCCTCGGCCTACGTGGCCCCCGAGGCCGCGATCGACCGCGCGCACCTCGACCCGCGGGCCGACGTCTACGGCCTCGCGGCGACCCTCGCGTTCCTGCTCTGCGGGCGCGCGCCGTTCCCGCAGACCCCCGACCGGGAGGCGCTGCTCGCGGGCACGACCCTCGCGCCGCGCGAGGAGATCCCCGAGCTGTCCGAGGCCCTCGACGCAGCGCTGCGCCGCGCGCTGAGCCCCGACCCCGCCGCGCGGCCGCAGAGCGCGGAGGCGCTGCGCGCCGAGCTGGCCGCGGTTCCGGAGGCCGAGGGCCTGGTCGAGCCCGAGCCGGAGCCCGAGCCCGCCCCGGACCCCGAACCAGAGGCTTCGGTGTAGCCATGCCCCAGGTGCCCCACACGTCCCAGGGGTCGGCGAGCCTGCCGGCCTCGACCTTCGTCGCCTTCCGCGACGGGATCCTGGCTCACGCGGCGGCGGGGACCTTGATCCCGCTGCACCTGGGCGACACGCGCCTGCTGCCGCCGGCGGCGGCCCGGGCGCTGGACCTCGAGGACCGCGCGCTCCACCGCTACGGCCCGGTGGCCGGGTTCCCCGAGCTCCGCGCCGCGGTGGCCCAGGACTTCACCCGGGCGGGGCTCGCGGTCGACGTCGCCGACGTCGCGATCACCCCCGGGGCGACCGGCGCCCTCGACGTGGCGCTGGACATGGTGCTGGACCCGGGGGAGGAGACCCTGGTCCTGACCCCGTCCTGGCCGTTGATCTTCGGGATCGCCTCGCGGCGCGGGGTGCTGCGCCAGGTGCCCCTGAGCCCGGGCGGCGAGCTGCCCGACCCCGAGACCCTCGCGGCGCGGGTGGCCGCGGCGATCACGCCGCGCACGGCCGCGATCTACTGGAGCGACCCCAACAACCCCGTGGGGTTCTGCTACTCGGACGCGCACCGCGACGCGCTCTACGCCCTGGCCGAGGCCCACGGGCTGTGGGTGGTGATCGACGCGGTCTACTCCGACCTCGTGTTCTCAGGGAGCCGCAGCCCCTCGCGGCCTACCGCCGCGCGCCGGGCGCGGACCTTCGTCGCGGTCAGCTACTCCAAGCGCTTCGGCCTGGCCGGGCACCGGGTCGGCGCGCTCGCGACCCCGCCGGGCCTGGGCGAGCTCGCCGCGCGGCTCGTGACCTACACCACCTACCACGCGAGCCACGCCGGCCAGCACATGGCCCTGGACGTGTTTCGCGACGATCCGGACGCCCCGCGCCAGGCCTGGCACGACCTGGCCCGCGCGGTCAGGCCGCCTGCGCCGCGCTGGACGAGGCCGGCCTGGCCTACGTCCGCCCCCAGGGCGGCGCGTTCGTGTTCCTCGACCTGCGGGCCCTGGCCCCCGACGGCGACGCCGCCCTGGCGCTCATGCAGCGCGCGCTCAAGGAGGAGGGCGTGTCCTCGCCCCCGGCGCCGCCTTCGGCGACGACTACGCCCGCTTCGCGCGGCTGTGCTTCACCGCCGTCAAGCCGAGCCAGGTCACCGAGGGATCCGCCGCCTCGGCCGCTGCTGGGGTAGGTGGGCGCGGCGGTGCGCGCCCGGCTGCCCCCTGGCGCAGCTTGCCTGCGCCCATCACCCGCCCCACGCTTGCGCACGAGCTCCGCTGAAGAGGCGACCGACGCGGGTGGGATGGGCGCAGGCAAGCTGCGCCCCTACGGAAGAGTGAGTCCATGATAGCCGTGGGGCCGCGGTCAGAACGTCGAACAGGCGGCTCGACTCGCCCGCCTGGTTCGCCATCACAGGAAGCCGGCGTATACGTCGAGGCAGGTGGCCACCCGCCGCCGTGGGCGTAGGTGTCAATGCACACCGCGTGGCCGAGGTTCAGCGGGGAGCGCCCGTCTTCTGGCTGGTGTGGCCGCAGCCAACGTTTTCCCAGACTGGTGCGGGCTGGAGGACGCCGAGGAAATGTGCTCCCAGCGCAGCATGTAGGTGGGCGTGTCAAGGGCCTGGTCGGGGTAGACGTTCGCGTGCACGAACAGGTGGTGCGTCGTCTTCTGTAGTCGACGCAGCGCTCGAGGAAGGCCCAATGCTGGGCGGGGATCTCTCCAGCGCATCGGCTCCACCCCGTAGGACGGAGGGACGCACATACCGGGAGCAGCAAGCTGCTCCCCTACATGGTTGAAGTGTGAGCCAGATCGACCCGCTCCGCTGTGAGCTTTCGCGCCGCGTGCCCTCTCCTCGGTGAGTGAACTCGCGAAGCGCTGTCGCTGCGCGAAGCGATCCGTCCCCGATCACGCACCACGCTCGTAGGGGAGCAGCTTGCTGCTCCCGGTCTGTGCGTCCCTCTACTCTCCGCTGGGGAGGGGCACCGCGAGGCGCTACGGATCCCCCCGCCTCAGAAGCTGCGGACGCCGGCGGCGCCCTGGGCCAGCTCGGCGGCGCGGGCGATCCCGGCGGCGCGGATCGCGTCCTTGCCTTGGCGGAAGGGGAGGGGGTGCTGGGCCACGGGCTCGGTGGGGTCGACGCCCACGCCCTCGAGGACGACGCCGTCGGTGAGGCGGGTGGCGTCCTGGATCGGGAGGCAGATCACGGAGCCGTCGGAGAGCTGCTGGAAGGTGCAGGCGATCACCGCGCCGGCGGTGGTCTCACCGATCAGCGGGCCGATCTGGCGCTTGCGCCAGCCGTAGGCGAAGGCCTCCTTGGCCGAGCGCGAGCCGCCGTCGATCAGGCACACCACGGGCTTCTTCCAGCTCGCGCGGCGCCCGCTGAAGCGGTCGAGGATCTGGGTCACGACCCGGGGCTGGCCGCCGCGGCCGCGCACGTCGAGGACCAGGGCGTCGACGTCGGCGAAGGGGCCCTTGAGCGCCTCGTCCAGGATCGAGACCACCCGCCCGTGAATGAAGTGGTAGAGCCGGATCACGCCGATCCGCGCGCCGTCGTGCTCGACGACCTGCACGCTCTTGCGGCAGGCCTCGACCTGGCTGTCCGGCGAGGGGGTCAGGGTCAGCTCGAGGGTCGGGCCGCGCTCGACCCGGCGCACGCTGAAGGTGTGCGCCTCGGGGGTCAGGTTGAAGAAGAACCCGGGGGGGCCGGGGAGCGCCGGGTCGTGGCCGGCAGGGTCGAGCACCGCGCGGGGGTCCTGGCCGTCCACGGCGAGGACCTCGTCGCCCACGAGCAGGCCGGCCTGCTCCGCCGCGCTCCCGGCGTTCATGCCGCTCACGAACAGGCGCCCGTCGAGCTCGGTCACCTCGCAGCCCGCGCGCACCGAGGTCGTGCCGCGGAACTCGTTCATGAGCTCGCGCAGGAACACCCGGCGCTCGAGGAGCACGAGGTGCGAGGCCTGGGCCTCGCCGAGCATGGCGTTGGCCACCGCGTGCACCTCCTCGGGGGTCTTGGCGCCGCGGACCTTCTCCAGGTAACGGCCGACCGCGCCGTCCCAGCCCGCGGGGAGCTTGCTCTTGTCGTAGAAGCGCTGGGTGGTGACCCGCCAGGCCTCGTGCAAGAGGTGCTCGGGGCCGAGCACGTCGAGCACGCGCTGCGCCTGGGTCTCGCGCTCGAGCCCGGCGGGGTTGCGCGCGGCGACCTGGGCCTGGCTCAGGGGGGCGAGGCACAGGGCCAACGCCAGGAGGGTGAAGCAGCGGGTCGGGAGCATGGGAGCCTCGGTGGGGTTTGGCGTGTTACGGCCTCTGGGAGCCCACGTTGGTCACCGAAGCGTCAGGCCTGAGGCCTTGGGTTCAGGCTGCATCGCTCCTGAACCCGTTTTCACGATCTGGAAAGGGCCCGCGAGACGCTCCACGAAGGAATGGGGACTTCCGTACGGCACTGCCCTCGCATAAGGCTGATCAACACGAGCGGGGACGCGTCACCCAACAATCCTTCCTTCCTTCCTACCTTCCTTCTCGACGCGTCCTGGCCCGACAATCCTTCCTTCCTTCCATTGCACGACCGACCTCGGCCCGATCAGGCCGAGGTCGCGTCGCTTCCGGAGGGTTCTCGAACCCCCGCAGGGCCGCGCTCGCGCGAACCGTTTCACGCCGTGCCAGGCTGAGCCGGCTTCCGTGAATTGGAAGAACCCGACCGCCTCCCCAACGTCCACTTCAGGACTTAGCGATTCACCCCTGCGGCACGCCCCTCGCGACAGAGTTTCTCAACAAGAAGCGAGGACGCGCGCCACTACCTTCCTTCCTCCTTCCTTCCTTCCTCCTATCGATTCGGCAGCGCGTCCTTACTCCGACAATCCTTCCTTCCTTCCACGACACAGCCCCAACTCACGTTGGGGCTGCGTTGTTTGGTTCGCGCCGCTGAGCAGGCGTCGGGGAAGCGCCCACCCCTCCTGCGAACTACACTCCGCCCATGCGCCCCCCCTCCCCGAGCGCCCGCTGATCCCGCTGACGTGGTTCGGGGTCGGCCTGGCCGCCCACGCCGCCCTGGCGCTGGCCTTCGCCTGCGCGCTGCGCGCGCCGCGCCGGGTCGCCTGGGGCCTGTGGGCGCCGTGGGCGCTGGCGGACCTGACGCTCCCGATCCTGGTCCCCCTGGGCCATACCGGCTCCGGCCTGTGTCGGATCCTGCTCGCGATCCACTGCGGGGTGGCGGTGTTCAAGGGCTGCGAGCTCTTGCTCAACCAGCGCCCCGCGCCGGGGGTGATCGCGGTGTGGACCTGGCTGGCCTGGGTCCGGCCCTACAACCACGTCTACGCCCGCCGCGGCGTGGGGGCTCCCTACCCGCCGGGCACCTGCGCGCGCAAGCTCGCCCTCGGCGTGCCCCTGGTGGCCCTGGGGGTGCCGCTGGTGATCGTCAGCTTCCAGGCCGACCTGGGCCGCTACGGGTTCTGGGTCGACCACCTGGCCAAGTTCTGCGCGTTCTACCTGGCGCTCAGCGGCCTCGAGCGCCTGCTCACGGCCGGCTGGAACCTGGCAGGGATCCCCGCCCGTCCGCTGCTCGACGACCCGATCCTGGCCTACAGCCCCGCCGCGTTCTGGCAGCGCTGGAACCACCCGGTGAACCAGCTCTTCGCCGCGATCCTGTTCCGCCGCTGGGCGCGCCGCGCCCCCGTGGCCGCGCTCCTGCTCTGCTTCGTCGCGAGCGGGGTCCTCCACGAGTACATCGCCGCGATCGCCTCCTGGCACCTGCGCGGCTACCAGCTCGCGTTCTTCCTGCTCCACGGGCTGGCCGCCGCCGCCACCTGGCGCTGGCGCCCTCGCGGCCCCGCCGCCCGCGCCGCCGGCCGCGTGGGCACCGTGGCCTTCGGCCTCCTGACCTCGCCGCTGTTCTTCGCGAGCCTGGTCCCCGTGTTCGCCGACCTGGGCCCCCTGTATCCCCACGGGGCGCTGCTGCCGCCCTGAGCTAGCGAGGGCCTCCGGCGGGCTCAGGGTGCTCGTCGAGGGCCCCCCGCACGACCTCCGCCAGGGCCGCCTGCCCCGCGGCGGTGAGGTGCAGGTCGAAGGGGAAGTACCAGCGGGCCTCCTCCTCCGGCGTCGACGGGCGCAGCTCGGCGTAGCTCGCCCCGGCCGCGGCGCAGGCCGCGCGGAGTCGGGCGCCGAGGGCGCCGAACTCGAGGCCCGGCTGCTCGAGGGCCGCCGCCGCCGCCGCGCTGGCCTCGCCCCCCGCGGCGTAGACCGGCACGATCCGCACCACGTGCCGCGGGACGCCCGCCGGCACGAGCTCGAGGGTCTGGCGCAGGTGCGCGAGGGCGGGCTCGAGCTCGGGGGCCCGCGCCGGGTCGTGGATCCAGAGGTCGCGGCGGAGGATCGCCAGGCGCTGGGCCCGGTAGCCCCCCAGGTTGGCCGCCCAGGTCGAGAGCCCCAGCCCGTCGAGCAGCCGCCCGCCCAGCCGGACGGTGTGCAGGGCCAGCACGCGCCCGCGCAACCCAGGCCCTCCACTCGCGGCGAGCGTCGCGTCCCCGAACTCGCTGAGGTCGTTGTCGTAGAGCACGAGCACCACGGCCCGGGGTCGCGCGTCGCCCGCGAGCGCTGCCTGCAGCCGCTGCCGATAGCTCGCGAGCCCGTCCCCGGGCATGCCCAGGTTGGCGCAAGGGATCCCCCCCGCCGTGAGGCGCGCGGTGGCGACCTCGGGCGCCGCGACCCCCCAGCCGAAGAGGAACGAGTCGCCCAGGCACCACACCGCGCCGTCGCGCGCGTCGGGGTCCACGCCGACGTCAGCGCGGTAGCCGGCGGAGTCGGCGGCGACCTCGACGTGGAACTCTCGGCTGTAGTGGGTGCCCGCCGCCCCAGGAGCCAGGCGCGTGGGCTCGCCGGGGGTCGTCTGGAACAGCCCCGCGCTGAAGCCCCGGGGAGGCTGCGGCCAGAGCAGGCGCAGCCCCAGCTCCGCGACGGGCAGCGCGAGCAGCGCGACCACGAGCGCCCCGCGGCGCCAGCGCTGGCGCCGTCGCGCGCGCGGCGTAAGGGCGTCTGGGGACCCGTCTGCGTCGTCCACGCACCCAGGGTATCCGCCGGCGGACACCTCCGCTGAAAACGCGGTGAGAGCGGCTGAGACACGTCGGGAACGCAACGGCCCCCTCCCCCCAACGCCGAAGACAGCCCGCGCAGGACTCCCACGCCGAGCCTGAGCTTCCGTCGAGGCCTCGGCCTTGCGCTCGAGTTCGTCGACCGAGGCAACGAAAGGAAGGTCCACTCCACGTGTCCACTCCCCCCCGCCCGCTGCTGCCCGGCGCCCCAAGGCGCCCTGAGAGGCTCGCGTGATCGCGCCGCTCATGGAGCCCCGCGCTGCGCGCGTGACGGGAGTCGTGGTCGCCACCCTGGTGGCCTTCGGCGCGCTCGAGCAGCTCGCCGGCGGCACACCGGTGGACTGGCTGCTCTGGCGCGACGCTCCGCGCGCCAGCGCCGTGGCGACCTCGCTCCTGGCTCACGCCTCGCCGCGCCACCTCGCCTACAACGTGTTCATGCTCGCCGCCCTGGGCACGCTCCTCGAGCGTCGGGTCGGCGCCCTGAACTTCCTCGCCGTGACGGTGTGGACCGCGATCGGCTCGGCCCTCGGCTGGCTGCTGATCGACTCCGGAGACGCTCTGGGCGGAGCGTCCGGAGTCGCCTTCGGCGTGCTCGGCGCCTGCGTCGTGCTCTGCCGCAGCGAGACGGTCCCGGTCGGGCTCGTGTGGCCCCAGGCGCTGCTGGTGCTGGTCGCTCAGGCCGGCGGGAACCCGTCCCTCGCGAGCTGGGGAGCCCTGCTCACGCCGCTGGCCTTCCTCTGCCCCCACCGCGCGGGGCGACTCCTGGTCCGCGCGCGGCTCCACCCCTACTGGCTGACCCTGCCGCTGATCGCGCAGGCGATCGCGTTCCGCTCGCCCGCGGTCGGAGCGCACTGGGCTGGCTTCGTGTGCGGCGTCGCCGTCGGCGCGGCGCTGCGCGCCGGCGCGATCACCGCCCCCTCACTTCGGGTCGAAGCGACCCTCCCCCTCACCCCGGGCAGCTGCAGCCCTCCCCTGTGCAGCAGAAAGGACCTGTCATGATTCGTATCCCTACCCTCCGCCTCCGCCGTCGCCGCGCTCAAGGCATGACCGAGTACATCGTGATCGTGGGCTTGATCGCGATCGTGCTGATCGGCGCGGTCAAGAAATTCCAGGGCGCGCTCAACAAGACCTACGAGAAGACGACGAACGAGCTCACGAGCATCCAGAACGAGATCGACGCCAAGGGACCCAAGGGACCGTGAGCCGAGCCCGCTCCTCGCTACGCCCCAGACCGCCCCCGGCGGGCCAGGGGCGGACGGTCCCCCCGCGTCCGCCGGTGGACACTCTGCAACGCCCGGGGTTTCCGTCGCGAACCCCGTGGCGCCAAGCGGCGGCGCCCGTTGGGACGAACCCATGTCGCCAATAGGGTTATGACGGGCCTCGGGCTTGCAAAGGGGCCCTTCAGAAGGAATGGAAGGATCACCCCCATGCTCAAGCTCATCCCCTCGCTCGTTCGCCGCCGTCGCCGCCGTCGTGGTCAAGGCATGACCGAGTACATCATCATCGTCGGCCTGATCGCGATCGTGCTGATCGCTGCCGTGCGTCAGTTCCAGGGCGCCCTCACCGCCACCTACTCCAAGACGACCACGGAGCTCGAGGGGATCCAGGACGAGATCACCGCGGGCGGCTAATCCCCACCCACCGAAACACCCCCAGCGCGCGGCTCGACTCCCAAGGCGCCGCGCGCCTCCCCCTCCAACGCGAAGACGGAGGAGCGTGAGCTCCTCCGTCTTCGTGTTGGTTCGAGCGCGAGCCGCAGCTCGCTCTGGATTCAGCTGGCCTTGGCCTGGCGCGAGCTCAGCTCGCCGACCTCCGCCACGTCCTTCTTGATCCCGGAGCCGCTGCGCTTGTTGTTCTCGCGGATCAGCTTCTGGACCTTGTTGAACATGATCGGCGGCACGATCGAGTCGTGACGCCCCTTGGTGCGGATCTTGCCGAAGTGGACCCGCCCCACGTAGGTGTCGTTCTTGAGGATCCAGGACACCCCAGCCCGCGACCACTGCTTGCCGCGCCGGGTCTTGAGCCCCTGCTCGTCGAGCAGCTTGATCAAGCGCTTCATGCTCCGCAGGCGGAGGTATTCGCGGAAGATCATGCGCACCACGTCGGCCTCCTGGTCGTCCGGGACGAGCAGGACCCCCTCGGTGTTGCGCAGGGTGTAGTCGCGGCGATACCCGTAGGGCGCTGGACCGCTCTGGTGCTTCCCCGCGCGCGCCCCGGCCTCGCGGCCGCGCAGCAGGCGCTCGGCCACCCGCCGCCGCTTGGTGCGCACGGTGACGTCCGGTCGCCGGATCGGCTTGGGCGCTCGCTCGACGGTGCGCTGCAGCAGCCGCGCGTTCTCCTCGGTGGGCAGGAGCACCTGCTTCCCGTGGTTGCGCAGCTCTTGCGCGCCGTCGATCTGGATCGTGTCCAGGAGCAGACGGTCGTAGGACGTGACCAGGACACCTTCCCAGGTCCCGTCCATGCCGTCGAGGATCGACACCAGCCCAGCGCAGGTCCCATGCTTGGGGCTGATTCCGGTGTCGGTGAGGACTCGCTCGAGGTGGATGCCGCAGCGCTCCGCGAACTCGCGGAGCGCCCGCTCTTGTGCCTCGACCGTAGGGTAGCTCGCAGCCTCCTGTTCCTCCCAGGAGGTGCGCGCGTAGCCTACGAAGCGCACCCTAGCGCAACGATTCCCACGCCTCGGTGGGCATGTCGTAGGCGATCTTCAGCGCGCCGTTGGCGCCCGAGTAGACCGGCTCCTCGACGCAGCGCACGCCGCCGCCGCCGTAGGCCTGCAGGGCCTCCTCGACGGCCTTGTCCAGGCCGTAGATCCGGCTGCCGCCGCCGGCGATCAGCACGTTTTGGCGCAGGCGCTCCTGGAACTCGGGGTCGAAGGTCGAGACCAGGCGGTCGATCGCCTCGACGATCGGCTCGATGATCCGACGGCAGCCCTTGCGCACCTCGGCGGTCACGTCGAACTCGACGGGCTTGCCGCGCACGGGGAAGGTCACGACCACGGGCTCCGAGCTCTCGGTCACGAAGGCGTGCTTCTCCTTGACCTGACGCACCATGTTCTTGGTGAACGAGGCGTCCGGGCAGCGCGACTTGAACAGCTCGAACAGCTGCTCGTCGAGGAAGTCGCCGGCCACGGTCAGGGTCAGCTGGTCCTCTTCGTCGGGCATGGAGCCCTTCATGCGGCAGAGGTCGGTGGTCCCCGCGCCGATGTCGATCACCAGGCAGTCGTGCAGGCGCTCGAGGCCGTAGGCCACCGAGAACGGCTCGCTGCAGATCACGACCGAGTCCAGCACGTCACGCGCGGCCTCGATGATCGACTGCTTGTTGTGGATCGACGCCTGGGCCGGGCACCCGATCACGCCGTAGACGAGCTGCCCCGGCTCGGGCTCGGCGAGCTCGATCGCGTGCTGGATCAGCGCGCGCGCCGCCTCGAGGTTGGCCTCGATCTCCTCCTGGCCGGCGCCCGAGCCGTCCGAGAACTTGATCACGCCGTCCTCGAGCGGGCGGTAGAGGTTCAGCGCGAGGCGGTTCTTGAGCGCCTCCTCGCCGAACAGCACGTCCTTCTGCAGGAACTTGCGCGAGACGACGTCCTTGGGATAGCCGACGACGCTGGCGATGGTCTCGCGCACGCCGTTGCTCGCGCTGATCGAGGTGCGCGAGGTCCCCAGGTCGATCCCCACGTAGAGGATCCCCTCCTCGCCAGCCCGGAAGCGCGAACGCGTCTCTCCATTCACGGTGTTGTCCTTCTGAGTCATGATTCCCCCTCTGCTGAAACTGATCGGACTAACCAGCCTGGCGCTCGCCAGACAGGTCTTCCTCGACGTCACGCCCCCGGCCCCCAAGGCCGAGAACCGCCGCGAGGCTGCGCGCAAAGCTCTGCTTGCGCGGCTGGATCGAAGCGTCGTCCGCGGCCTCGGCCGCGGCGACGGTGGACTCGGCGTCGAGCGCGACCGCGGCCGGCTCGGGCGCGTCGGCGGGCGGCGCCGAGGGCGGGGCCTCGCGCAGCGTGGCGTTCTCCTGCACCAGCCCCGCCAGCATGCCGCCGCCGCCGCTCGCCTGACGCGGCGCCTGGCGCGGGGTCTCGCGCAGCTTGGCGTTCTCCCGCACCAGCCCCGCCAGCATGCCGCCGCCGCCGCCGCCGCCGCCGGGCCGCGGGCCCTGGACGCGCGGGGTGCTGCGCAGCTTGGCGTTCTCCTGCACCAGCCCCGCCAGCATGCCGCCGCCGCTACCCCGGCTCGGCGCCGGGCGCGGCGAGGCGTGCCGGGAGGGAGGCGGGAGGGTCGGGCTCGCGCCTTCGAGCCGATCGACGGCGGCCTCGAGCCGGGCGACCAGCGCGGTCAGCGCCGCGGGGTCACCGCCGACCTCGGCTTGCCGGGCCACGCGGCCCGTGCGCTCCCGGCGCAGCTCGCGCACCTTCGAGCGCAGCTCGTCGCGCTCGTGGCGCATGCTCTCCAGCTCGGCCCGCAGCTTGGCGGTGTCGGCGGCGCGGGCGCGGCGCAGCTCCTCCTGCAGGCGCTCGACGTCGTCGCGCAGGCGAGCGCGCTCCGCGGAGAGCCGGGCAATGATCTCCACCGCAGGCCGGATCGCCTGCGGCAGGTCCTTGCCGGGCACGTCGCGCTTGAGCGACTTGGAGGTGAACAGAACCTGGCCCGAGAGGTCCACGTGCTAGCGGCCGCCCTTCTTGCGCGGGGTGCCGAAGCCGAAGCCGAAGCTCACCGGACCGCGGGGGGCCGCCGGACGGCGGCCGCGGGTGGGGGTGCGGGTCGGCGCGGGGACCGGCTCCTCGGCCTGGGGCTCCTCGACCTGGGGCGCCTGGGGCTCCTCGGCCTGGGGCGCCTCGACCTGAGGCGCCTCGACCTGGGCCTCCTCGACCTGGGCCTCCTCGACCTTCGCCTCCTCGACCTTCTGCACCTGGGCCTTGGCAGCCTCGACCTCCACGAAGGCGGTCTCGAGCTCCTCGCGGGCGACCCGCAGCTTGCGCTGCGTGTCCTGCAGCTCGACCAGCAGGCGATCGCGCTCCTTGGCCACGGCGCCCGAGGCCTGGCGGACCTGGACCAGCTGCGCCTCGTTCTCGCGCAGCGCGCTCTGGGCCTGGCGCATGATCGCCGAGAGCTGATCGTTCTCGGCGCGCAGGGTCTCCGCGTCGGTGCGGTGCTGGTCGCGCTGCTCGCGCAGGCGCTCGCGCTCCTCGAGGAAGCGGTCGCGCTCGGCGCGGTACTGGTCCCGCTCGTCGCGGTACTGGTCGCGCTCCTCGCGATACTGGTCGCGCTCCTCGCGGTAGCGGTCGCGCTCGGTGATCAGGCGCGAGCGCTCGCGCTGGACGGCGCCGACGTTCTCGCTGAGGTCCCGGTTCTGCTGCTGGCGCTGGCGGAGCTTCTCCTCCAGGGACTGCGCGGTGCGCTCGCGGTGCGCGAGCTGCTTCTGGGCGGTGTCGAGGGCCTCGGTGGTGGTCGAGTACTTCTGCCGCAGCTCGCCGAGCTCGGCGACCATGGCCTTGAGGTCTTCCTCGCTGACCTTCTTCTGGGTCGCCTTGCCGCAGGCGGCGAGGACCGCCTGCAGCTCGGCTTGCAGCCGGCTGCGCTCGCTCTCAGCGAGGCCCTTCTCGTGCTCCAGGGCGATCTTGGTCTGCCCGAGCTTCTCGTTCTCCTCCAGCAGCCGCTGCACCCGCCGGCTCTGGGCCCCCGACTCCACCGCGGTCGGGGCGGGGACGGTCGGGGCCGGCGCGGGAGCGCGCCCCAGGGCCTGGTTCAGGCCGGAGCGGGTCACCACGCGCACCGCGTGGATCTTCCGCTTGCGCAGCTCCTTCAGGGTCAGGCGGCGGCTCAAGGCTTCCAGGGCTGGGGTCAGCTCGTTACGCGCGCTCATGATTCCCTCCTGCAATGAAACTCAAGGTCTAGTAGCTCTTCGGAGGGAATCCACAGGACCTAGAGTAGTTTTCGGAAAAACTACGCCCTGGGGGGCAAGAACTACGCGCTCCCTTTTCGCGTAACGACTTATGTCATATCCAGAGAGACCGTTGACAGGCATGCACCCCTTATAGGCGGTACCTCTGACTCAGACCACAATATTTTGTGGGTATCCGGTGGGGGGTGGTCCCCCAGCCGCAGCCGGTGTGGAGCGAGCCCAGGAGCCCGACATGGGGAGAACGTGTGGAATCCACAGGGTCTCCCCAGCCTCGAGCGACCCACGACGGGGGCGCCTCGAGCCCGACCTAAGTCCCACGTCGACGGTCGCCCTACGGGTCCGCCCGAACGGTCTCCTCGATCCGGGTCCGACCCACGTTGGGCCGCTCGAGCTCCCCGTCCAGGAACCCGAGCAAGTTGGCCAGGTCCGGGAGCCGCGCCGTCGTGCGCCAGCCCTCGGGCAAGCTGCCCCCCGCCTCGCGGTAGCCGGCGACGAAGCCAGCCTCGAACCCGTCGGGGGTGGGGTGGCGCAGGAGCTGGCCCATGTCTCCCAGGGGGGTATAGGCCAGGGCGAACTCCTCACGCTGGAGGCAAGCCTGGAGCTCGCTCCTCGCGGGCAGCGCTTCCGGGAGCGCCCGCTCCCAATCCGCCTCGGGGAGCCCTAGACCAGGGTCCGCCACAGCGCGGCCGCCTCGCGACAGTCCTCGAGGGCAGGGACCAGGGCCACCCGGCAGAAGCCCTCGCCGCCGGGCCCGAAGTAGCTGCCCGGGATCACCACCACGCCCAGCTCGAGGAGCGCCTCGGCGTAGGCGACGTCGTCGCCGCCGGGCGCGGTGAACCACAGGAAGAAGGTCGAGTCGCCGCCGAGGTGCGGGGTCCCCAGCTCCTCGAGCAGCTCCACCATGACCTGCCGCTTGGCGGCGAAAATCTCGCAGCGCTCCTCGACGTGGGCGTCGTCGTTCCAGGCCGCGACCGCCGCGCGCTCGACGAAGCTCGGCCCCGCGACCCCCACGTTGGGCCGCAGGCGACCGAAGTGGTGGATCAGCTCCGGGTCCCCCGCCACGAACCCAGTGCGGTAGCCGGTCATGCCGCTGCGCTTGGAGCAACTAAACAGCGCGAGGACGTTCTGGGTGCCGAACTCGAGCAGCGAGCGCGGACGCGAGGCGCCGAAGGAGACGTCGACGTAGCACTCGTCGGAGGCCAGGACCACGTCGCGCTCGACGGCGTACGCGGCCAAGCGCTCGTAGTAGGCATCGGGCGCCTCGGCGCCGGACGGGTTGTGCGGGTAGTTGACCCACAGGATCGAGATCCGCTCCTGCACGGCCTCCGGCAGCGCCCAGGGCTCGAGCAGGAACCCGTTGTCCGGGCGCAGAGGCACCCCATGCGCCACCCCACCCGCGAAGCTCGCTCCGCTGGCGTAGACCGTGTAGCCCGGCGTCGGGAACACCACGGTGTCGCGCTGACCCCGGGGCTCGAGGAACGCGAAGGGGAGGTGGAACACCGCCTCCTTGGAGCCCCGGGTCCCCAGGATCTGCTCCGCCGGCAGCTCCACCCCGAACCGCCGCGCCAGGTATCCGCTGGCCGCGGCCCGCAGCTCCGGCAGCCCGCTGGGCGCGGGGTAGCGGCACACCGCCTCGACCTGCAGCGCGTCGCGAATGAACCCCGGCGTCGGCTCGAAGGGATCGCCGGTGCTGAAGTCGAACACGCGCACGCCCTTGGCCTCGAGGGCTGCGCGCGCGCGCGCGACGCGCACGATCGGGTAGTCGGGGAGCGATTGAAGGACCGGGTGGACGACGGGCACGAGACCCCCTCTGACAGCAGGACGCACGGAGCTTCGCACAGCTCACGCCCCCCCGAAATGCCTCAGCGTCACGAGGGTCGCTCCGCGCAGGCGCCGGTCCGAGGGGTGGGAGGACGAGGAGGGTAGCTCCGCCAAGGGGCGGACCCGGCGGCGACCCCCGCGGCGCGGGGGCGGGCAGATGCTCTTGAACCGCAGAGCCGCAGAGACCGCCGAGGGCACGCCGAGGCTCCGCTCGCGCCAGATCGTCCTCCGAGTGGAGCCCAGAGGAGGGTAGCTCCGGTAAGGTGGGACCGGGTGGCAATGCCAGCGCCCCACCGCGGCGTGGGGCGGGCAGATGCTCTTGAACCGCAGAGCCGCAGAGACCGCCGAGGCTCCGCTCGCGCCAGATCCTCCTCCGAGTGGAGCTCAGAGGAGGGTAGGCTCCGGTAAGGTGGGACCGGGTGGCAATGCCAGCGCCCCACCTAGGGCGTCGCGGTGCGGCCGGCGAGCGGCGTCAGCCGCGAGCGGCCGGCGAAGCCGGCCCGCCGCGTAGGGCGTCGCGGTGCGGCCGGCGAGCGGCGTCAGCCGCGAGCGGCCGGCGGCCGGCCCGCCGCGTAGGGCGTCGCGGTGCGGCCGGCGAGCGGCGTCAGCCGCGAGCGGCCGGCGAAGCCGGCCCGCCGCGTAGGGCGTCGCGGTGCGGCCGGCGAGCGGCGTCAGCCGCGAGCGGCCGGCGAAGCCGGCCCGCCGCGTAGGGCGTCGCGGTGCGGCCGGCGAGCGGCGTCAGCCGCGAGCGGCCGGCGAAGCCGGCCCGCCGCCTAGGGCGTCGCGGTGCGGCCGGCGAGCGGCGTCAGCCGCGAGCGCGCAGCGGCCGGCGCAGCCGGCCGCGAGCCCCTTGGGGGTGAGCCTGAGGGGCTTTGCCCCGAAGGCGAGGGGGTCTGGGACAGACCCCCTGAAACTAGATCCGGCCGCGGTGGCGGACGCGACCGGTCTTCATGAAGCCCTCGTAGTGGCGCATGAGCAGGTGGCTCTCCACCTTCTGCACGACGTCCAGGGCCACGCCGACCACGATCAGGATCCCGGTGCCGCCGAGGAAGCTCGCCAGCAGGAAGTCGACGCTGAGGAACTGGGTCACGAGGGTCGGGAAGATCCCGATGAAGGCCAGGAACAGGGCGCCCACGAAGGTGATCCGGTTCATGATCCCTTCGAGGTACTCGGCGGTCCGGCGACCGGGGCGAATCCCAGGAATGAAGGAGCCCTGCTCCTTCATGTTGCCGGCCATCTCCACAGGGTTGAAGGTCAGGCTCACCCAGAAGTAGGTGAAGAACATGACCATGGCCACGTAGACGGCGACGTACCAGAACGACTCGCCGCGGGCGAAGTAGTCGCTGAAGGCGGGCCAGACCTGCGAGAGCAGGGCCGAGGGGATCATGATCAGCGACTCGGCGAAGATCACGGGCATGACGCCGGCGGCGTTCACGCGCAGGGGCAGGTAGTGGCGTTGCCCGCCGTAGACCTTGCGCCCGCGGGTGTGCTTCTGCTGCTGGATCCGGATCCGGCGCTGACCCTGCTGCATGATCACGACGGCCACGACCACGCCGACGAACAGCGCGAGGAACATGAGGAACTTCATGACCTCGATCGGGACGTTGTCACCCTGCTTGGCGGCCTCCTGCACGTTCTTGAAGAACTGGTAGATCGCGCCAGGCATGACCGCGATGATCCCGGCCATGATGATCAGGGAGATACCGTTGCCGATGCCGTACTCGGTGATCTGCTCGCCGATCCACATCAAGAACACGGTCCCGGTGGTCAGGGTCAGGATCGTCGAGAACCAGAACCAGGCGCCCGGGTCGAGGGCCAGGTTGCGGTTGCTGATGTAGATGATGATGAACACCGACTGCACGAGGCACAGGCCGACCGTGGAGTAGCGGGTGTACTGATTGATCTTCTGCCGCCCGCTGTCGCCCTCCTTCTGGAGGGCCTCCAGCGCGGGGATCACCTTCACCAGCAGGGAGAAAATGATCGAGGCGGAGATATAGGGCATGATCCCCAGCGCGAACAGCGTGCACTGAGCGAGGGCGCCGCCGGTGAGCATGGACATCATGTTCATGATGTCGGCCAGCCCGCCGCCCGCGGCGCCCGCGTTGAGCTTCTCGACGTCGATCCCCGGGATCGGGACGATGCTGCCCAGCCGGTAGACGATCAAGAAGGCTGCGGTGTACAGCATCTTCTTGCGGAGCTCGGGGATCCGGAAAATGTTCGCGATAGCTTGCATGGATCTCAGGCGGGGAGAGGCGCCCGCCTCGCTCGGCTGGACCCCGCGAACGGGGTCCCTGGGTCCGACCTAATGAGCCAAGCGGCTCACTAGCCCTTCTTTTGGGCCGCCTTCCGACGGACCGTCTTCCTGCCCTGACCGCGCTTGGCCTTCCATTGGGTCTTGGCCTCGTCGCCCTGAGCAGGCATGAGCTTAATCGACCCGCCCTTGGCTTCAATGGCAGCCTGGGCGGTCTTCGAGACCCGGTGCACGTGGATCGTGAGACCGCTGCGCTCGAGGGTGCCCTGGCCCAGGACCTTGAGCCCGCTCTTGACCTTGGGGATCAGGCCCAGCTTCAGGCACAGCTCCGGGGTCACGGTGGCGTTGTCCTCGAAGGCGTTCAGATCGCTCAGGTTCACGAACGCCCAGGTCTTGCCGAAGCGCTTGTTGTTGAACCCGCGCTTGGCGATCCGGCGAATGACGGGCATCTGCCCGCCCTCGAAGTGCAGCTTGGTCTTCCAACCACTGCGGGACTTGGCGCCCTTGTCGCCGCGCCCCGAGGTGCAGCCCCAGCCCGAACCCGGGCCGCGACCGACGCGGTGCTCGTCGGGCTTGCCCTCGACCTTGGCGTTGACTTCGTGCAGGTTCACGAGGTGGCCTCCTGCGGGGTGGCGCCCTTGTCCTGAGCTTGCTTGTCGTCCGACTCCTTGACGCCCTTGGCGCCCAGGCGCCAGCTGCCGGCGTTGCCGTCCAGCTTCACGCCGCGGAGCTTCTCGACGCTCTGCCGGGTGCGCATTTGGCGCAGGCCCTGCTCGACCGCCTTGACCACGTTCACCGGGTTCCCGGAGCCGTGGGACTTGGTGAGGATGTTGCGGATCCCCGCAGCCTCACAGACCGCGCGCACGCTCGCGCCCGCGATCAAGCCGGTGCCGGGGCTGGCCGGCTCCATGACCACCGACGACGCGCCGAAGATCGCGCGCACGGGGTGGGGGATCGTGCCGTCGACGAGCGGAACCTTGAACAGGTTCTTGCGCGCGTCCTTCACGCCCTTCTCGACGGCGTTGGGGACGCCGTTGGCCTTGCCGTAGCCGATGCCCACGCGCCCGCGACCGTCGCCCACGACCACCAGGGCCGAGAAGCTGAAGCGCCGACCGCCCTTGACCACCGCAGCGCTGCGGTTGATCCGGACGACGTGCTCGCTGAACTTCTCGCCGCGGTCGTCGGGGGTGCCCCGGCCGCCGCCGCGCTGGCGCGGCGAGCCGCCGCGGCCGCCGCCGCCGCCGTCACGGCCGCCGCCGCGTCCGCCGCCGCCGCCGTCACGACCGCCACCGCGGCCGCCACGACCCCCGCCGCCACCGCCGCCGCCGTCGCCGTAGCTCCGCGGGGCGCCGGACCGGCCGGGCTCTTGGCACGGGGGCGTCCTTCTTTTGGGCCTCGCCGCCCTCGGCGGCCTTGTCCGCGCCCTCGGGCGCGTTGGTGTCGTCAGAAGTCAAGGCCAGCCTCCCGCGCGGCGGTCGCCAGCGCTTTGATGCGTCCGTGGTAGCGGTAGCCGCCGCGGTCGAAGCACACCTGGGCGATCCCGGCGGCCTTGGCGCGCTCGGCGATCGTCTTGCCCAGGAGCTCGGCCGCCGCCACCGTCGCGGTGCCCTGGAGCTGACCGCGCAGGTCCTTTTGCTGAGTCGACGCCGAGGCGACCGTCTTGCGCGCGTCGTCGTCGATCAGCTGGGCGTAGATGAACTTGTTGCTGCGGAACACCGCGAGCCGGGGACGGGCCGCCGTCCCGTGCAGACGAGTGCGCGCCCGGCGGTGCCGATTCTTGCGCTGCTGCGTCCTCGATTGAACTGCCATTATGTCCTCGCGCTACTTCTTGTCGCCGAAGCCCTTGCCGGCCTTCTTGCGGATGAACTCGCCGCGGTAGCGGACGCCCGTGTTGTCGCCGTACGGCGTGGGGGGCCGCTTGGAGCGAATCGTCGCCGCGAGCTGACCCACGGCCTGCTTGTCGGCGCCGGAGATGGTGAGCACCACCGGACGGCCCTTGTCGATCTTGACCTCGATCTCGCCGGGGACCTTGACATCGATCTTGTTGCTGAAGCCGATGTCGAGGGTCAGCGTATCGCCGTTGAGGTTGGCGCCGAAGCCGGTGCCGTGGATCTCGAGCACCTTTTGGAAGGGCTCCTTGACCCCCTTGACCATGTTCGCGATCAGCGCGCGGGTCAGGCCCTGGAACGCGCGGTGCTGACGGTCGCCCGCCTTCTCCGCGCTGACCTTCACCTGCGAGCCCTCGACCGCGATGTTCACGCCGTAGGGGAACGTGTGCTTGAGGTTGCCCTTGGGCCCCTCGACGTTCACCGTGCGCAGGTCGACGGCGACCTTGACCCCCGAGGGGATCTCGATCGGTTTCTTTCCTACACGAGACATGTCGCCCTCGCCCTTAGTAAACGGTGGCCAGGATCTCGCCGCCCACGTTGCGCGCGCGCGCCTCGCGGTCGGAGAGGACCCCCTTGGAGGTGGACAGGATCGCGATACCCAGGCCGTTGAGCACGGGCCGCAGCTCCTGCGCCTTGGAATAGCGCCGACGTCCGGGCTTGGACTCGCGCTTGATCACCTGAATGATGTCCTCGCCCTCGGGACCGTACTTCAGGTCGATCTCGAGCCAGCCCTGGGGGCCGATGCCGTCACCCGGCTGCGAGTCCATGCGGCGGAACCCGGTGATGTACCCTTCGCGCTCCAGCACCTCGGCGATGCGAGTCTTGAGCTTGCTCTGGGGCACCTTCACCCGGTCGGCGCGGATGTGCAGCGCGTTGCGGATACGGGTCAGCATGTCGGCAATTGGATCGGTCATCATAGGACTTACCAGCTCGCCTTCTTGACGCCCGGAATGCGGCCCTGGAGGGCCAACGTCCGGAAGCAGATCCTGCAGATGTTGAACTTGCGGTAATAGGCCTTGGAACGGCCGCACAGGTCGCAGCGGTTGTAGGCGCGCGTGCTGAACTTCGGCGCGCGCTTCGCCTTCACCTTGAGAGAGGTCCGAGCCATGCCTAACCCTCCGCTGCGATGAGCTGAACGGGGTGGTTCTTGAAGGGGAAGCCCATGAGCCGCAGCAGCTCACGCGCTTCGTCGTCGGTCCGGGCCGTGGTCGCGACCGCCAGGTTCATTCCGTTCTGGAAGTCGACCGTGTCGGCGCGCAGCTCGGGGAAGGCGAGCTGATCGGGGAGCCCGAAGTTGTAGTTCCCGCGGCGATCGAAGGACTTCGGCGAGAGGCCGCGGAAGTCACGGAGCCGGGGGATCACCAGCGAGAGCAGGCGATCGAGGAACTCGTACATCCGCGCCTTGCGCAGCGTGACCCTGAGGCCGACCGCCATGCCCTCGCGGAGCTTGAAGTTCGCCACCGACATGCGAGCCCGGGTCACCTGCGGACGCTGTCCGGTGACCATCTCGATCTCGTCGAGGAAGGTGTTCAGCTTGCGGGGGTTCTCGTGGGCGTCGCCCACCCCCATGCTGAGCACGATCTTCGTGATCCGCGGGACCTGCATCGTGGAGGTGTAGCCGAACTGCTCCTTGAGCTTCGGCACGACCACCTCGTTGTAGTGCTTCTTCAGGCGCGGGGCCGGAATCGGCTCGCTCGGCGGACCGGTGAGCTTCTTCTTGGGCTGGGCCTTGAAGGAGATCGACGCGCGACCCGCGTCAGTTTTCTTCGCCATGATTCCGCCTAGTCAACCTTGCGCACTTTGCAGGCGTGGATCGGCTCCTCGCGCTGCAAGCGCCCGCCCTGCGGGTTTTGTTGGGTCCGCTTGAGGTGCTTCCACTTCCGGTTCACACCCTGGACCACGACCATGCCCTCCGAGGGGATCGCGCGCAGCACGCGCCCGCGGGTGCCCTTCTCGGCGCCGCTGATCACCTCGACGGTGTCGTCCTTCTTGACGTGAAGCTTCTCGAGGTGCTTCGTGCCCTTCGGCTTCGCGCCGACCTTGGCCCGCAGGTAGTTCTTGCGGATCGTTCCAATCCGAGGCATTACACGACCTCCTGAGCGAGCGAAATGATCTTGGTGAACTTCCGCGCGCGCAGCTCACGGGCGACCGCGCCGAAGATGCGCGTGCCCTTGGGGTTCTTCGACACGGGGTCCGTGATGATCACCATCGCGTTGCGGTCGAAGCGGATCCAGCTCCCGTCGTCGCGGCGATAGCGCTTCTTCTGGCGCACGATCACGCCCTTGACCACGTCGCCCTTCTTCACGTCCGCGCCCGGGGAGGACTGGCGGACGTGGGCCACGATGATGTCGCCCAGCTCGGCGAACCGAGTGTTCGACTTCCCCAGGACCCGAATCATCTTGGCTCGCTTGGCGCCGGTGTTGTCGGCGACGTCGAGCTCGCTCTCCATCTGGATCATGGCGAACTACTCCTGGCCGGCCTGCTTCAGCACGGAGACCAGGCGAAAGCGCTTGGTCTTGCTGAAGGGACGGCACTCCGCGATCTCGACGAAGTCGCCGACCTTGGCGGTCTCCTTGGCGTCGTGAGCGTGGAGGTTGGTGTGGCGGGTGATGTACTTCTTGTACTTCTTGTGCATGACCCGGCGCTCCACCGCGACCACGATGGTCTGGGTGTTGTTCGCCGACTTCACCAGGCCCCGGAAGCGGGCCCGGTTACCCCGGTCGCCGCTGGCGTATTGCCGCTCGCGCGTCTGCTCGGACATGGCTTAGCTCTCCTTCGCGGCCGGCGCGGCCGCTTGCACCGAGCGCTCGCGCAGCACGGTGTTGATCCGAGCCACCCGCTTGCGCAGGTCACGGATCTGACGGGTGTTCTCCACCGACTCGGTCACGGCAGCCATCCGCATGCGGAACTGCTGCTCGCGCGCGTCGGCGAGGGCCTTCTCCAGCTCCTCGCTGGGCATGCCTCGGATCTCGTCCAGCTTCACATCACCCTCCGCGGCACGTAGCGCACCTTGACCGGGAGCTTGTGGGCCACGCGAGCGAAGGCCTGCTTGGCCACCGCCTCGGGGACGCCACCGATCTCGTAGAGGATCTTCCCGGGGCGAACCTCGGCGGCCCAGTACTCCGGCTCGCCCTTGCCCTTACCCATGCGCGTCTCCTGCGGAATGCAGGTGATCGGCTTGTGGGGGAACATCCGAATGTAGAGCTTGCCTTCGCCTCCGAGGAAGCGGTTGGCCGCGATACGAGCCGCCTCGATGACCTGGGCCGAAACCCAGCCCGCCTCGAGGGCCATCAGCCCGTGCTCGCCGAGCGTCACGCGGTTGCCGCGGCTCGCGAAGCCGCTGAGCCGACCGCGGTGCACCTTCCGGTGCTTGACGCGCTTGGGCATGTTCGCCATGGGTCTTGCCTTTCCTGTCTACCTAGCTGCTCGCGCCGTCTTGGGACGCAGGAGCAGCCGCGGGGGCCGGAGCCGCCTTGGTCAACTGGTGAGCGGTCTTGCGCACGCGCTCGGGGCGCAGGCCGCGGTAGACCCAGCACTTCACGCCGATCGACCCGTGGGTCGTGATCGCCAGAGCGAAGCCGTAGTCGATGTCCGCGCGCAGGGTCTGCAGGGGGATCGAGCCCTCCTGGCTGCTCTCGGTGCGGGCCATTTCGTGGCCGCCGAGGCGCCCGCTCACCTGGATCCGGCAGCCCTTCGCGCCGGCGCCCATGGTCAGCTCCAGGGACTTCTTGATCACGCGGCGGAAGCTCATGCGCTTCTTGAGCTGCTCGCCCACGCCCTCGGCCACGAGCTGCGCGTCGAGCTCGGGGCGGTCGATCTCGATGATCTTGAGGTCGACCTTCTTCTTGGTGATCCGGGCCAGGTCGTCCTTGAGCTTGTCGACCTTGGCGCCCTTGCGACCAATGATCACGCCGGGGCGCGCGGTGCGGATGATCACCGTGACCTCGCCACCCTCGGTCTTGCGCTCGATGTCGACCCGGGGGATCCCCGCGAAGCCATACTCCTTCTTGACGGCCTCACGGATCTGCTGGTCCTCGACGAGCAGGGGGCCGAAGTCACGCTTGCGCGCGTACCACCGCGACCGCCACTCCTCGGTGACGCCGACGCGGAAGCCGGTGGGGCGAACCTTCTGTCCCACGGTGCTACTTCCCTTCCGGCTTGGGCCGGAGATGAATGGTGAGGTGGGAGAAATACTTGCGGTACGGATACGCCGAGCCGCGAGCGCGGGGACGCCAGCGCTTGTGGCGCGGGCCGTCGTCGGCGCGAGCCTCGTGCACGTAGAGGTCGTCCACGTCGAGGTCCGGCTGGGGCTCCAGCAGGGCTCGCTCGGTGTTGCGGATCGCCTCGTTGTCGATCGCCTGGTCGGCGTTTGCGATGGCGCTCTTGAGCACCTTGTCGATCAGGAACGCAGCGCGCTTCGTGCTGAAGCGGAGCTGGTCGAGGGCCTCCGAGACGGGCATGCCCCGGATCATGTCCATGACCAGCCGCGCCTTCTGCGGCGAGATCTTGGCGAAGCGGTGGCTGGCCCGGAACTCCGGGGCCTCCACGGCGTCGTTTCGCTTGAGCTTGGTCTTAGCCACGTCTAGACCCCTTACTTCTTGCGCCCGGTGTGACCGCGGAAGATGCGGGTCGGCGAGAACTCACCCAGCTTGTGGCCGACCATGTCCTCGACCACGAACACCTTGGGGTAGATCTTGCCGTTGTGGACCTCGAAGGTGTGGCCCACGAACTCGGGAACGATGGTCGAACGCCGCGCCCAGGTCTTGATCGGAGTGCGGTCGCCGCTCTCCTTTTGACCCATGACCTTCTTGAGCAGCTTGAGGTCGACGTAAGGACCCTTCTTGATCGAGCGTCCCATGGCTTACTTCCTCCCGCGCTTCTTGCGACGGCGGACGATGAACTTGTCTCCGGGCTGGTTCCGCTTGCGCGTCTTCTTGCCCTTGCTCTGCAGGCCCGTGGGGCCCATGGGGTGACGGCCACCCGAGCGCCGGCTCTCACCACCGCCCATGGGGTGATCGTGCGGGTTCATGGCGCAGCCGCGGCTGTAGGGGCGGTAGCCCATCCAGCGGTGCCGACCGGCCTTGCCGATCACGATCGTGTTGTGCTCGGTGTTGCCGAGCTGACCCAGGGTCGCGCGGCAGTCGAGGTGCACCTTGCGCATCTCGCCCGAGGGCAGCTGGATCGTGGCCCAGGTCCCCTCCTTGGCCATGAGCTTGACCAAGGTCCCCGCGGCGCGGCCGAGCTGGCCGCCGCGACCCGGCTGGAGCTCCACGTTGTGGATCACGAGGCCGGTGGGGATGTTGCGCAGCGGGAGCGCGTTGCCCACGCGGGGCTCGGCGCCGGGGCCGCTCTGCACCTCGTCCCCCGCGTTCAGGCCCAGCGGCGCGAGGATGTAGGCCTTCTCGCCGTCGCTGTAGTGCAGCAGCGCGATGCGGGCGGTGCGGTTCGGGTCGTACTCGATGGAGACGACCTTGGCCGGGACCCCGTCCTTCTTGCGCTTGAAGTCGATCAGGCGGTACTTCGACTTGTGCCCGCCGCCGATGTGGCGCGCGGTCACGCAGCCGTGGTGGTTACGCCCACCGCTCTTCTTGATCTTCTGCAGCAGCGACTTGGTCGGCTTGTTGCGGTTCTTGTAGGTCAGCTCCGACCAGTCGGAGACCTGCATGCCGCGACGGCCGGGCGAAGTCGGATTGAGGTTCCTGACACCCATGGCTTAGCCCTCGATCGTCTGGCCTTCGGCCAGTGTCACCAGCGCCAGCTTCACGCTGGGGCCGTGGTCCCACCCGGTGCGGACGCGACGAGGCTTGCCCTTGCGGGTCCGCGTGGTGATCTTCGTCACCGTCACGTCCGGCCAGAGGTCCTTGATCGCTTGCCGGATCTGGATCTTGTTCGCGCGGCGGTCCACCTCGAAGCCGTAGGTGTTGAACAGCTCGGTGAGGCGGCTCACCTTCTCGGTGATCAGCGGCCGCTTGATGATCTGGTAGGCGTCCAGGTTGATCGCCATCGTCCTACTCCCCCGCCGCGGCGGTGTCAGCGCCCTTCACGTCGGTGCCCGTGCCCTTGCGCGTGCCCTTCGGCTTGCGCCCGCGCTTCGGCGCGGAGGGCTTGGCGTTGAGCGCCTCGAGCGCCGCCTGGTCGATCACCAGGTACTTGTGCGCGGCCACGTGCCGCGCGTTGAGCTCCTCGGCCGGCACCACGGTCACCCCGGGGACGTTGCGCCCAGCGAGGTAGACGTTGCGCTTGATGCCGCTGGTCGCGACGCAGGCCGTCGCCACCCCCAGCTCGAGACCGCCCAGGAGGCCGGTCATGTGCTTGGTCTTGGGCTCGGCGAAGTCGAGCCCGTTGATCACGTGGACCTCGCCGTCCTTGGCCTTGCCCAGGATCGCCGAGCGCAGCGCGGCTTGGCGCTGCTTGCGCGGCATGTGGTAGCTGTAATCCCGCGGCTTGGGCCCGTGGATCACGCCGCCGCCCTTGCGGGTGCCGCTCTTGCGGTTGCCCGCGCGGGCGCGACCGGTGCCCTTTTGCTTGTAGAGCTTCTTGGTCGAGCCGGCGATCTCGGCGCGGGTCTTGGTGCAGTGGCTGCCCTGCCGCTGGTTGGCGTGGTACATCACCGCCGCGGCGTGGATCAGGCGGTTCTTGACCTTCCCGCCGAAGTTGCCCTCCTCCAGCGAGACGCTGCCCTGAGCGTTCCCGGAGAGGTCCTTGGTCTTGAGTTCGAGCGCCATTGCTAGCCCCTGACTGCCTTGCGCACGACCACGTATCCGCCGTTGGGCCCGGGGACCGCGCCGCTGACGTAGATCAGGTTGTGCTCGTTCTCTACCTTGACGACCTTCAGGTTGCGCACGGTGCGCTTGACCGCGCCCATGTGACCCGGCATGCGCTTGCCAGGGATCACGCGGGCCGGCGTGGTGCCGGCGCCGGTCGAGCCGGGCTCGCGGTAGTTCTTCGAGCCGTGGGTCTTGGGACCGCGCTGGAAGCCGTGGCGCTTGATCACGCCCTGGAAGCCGCGACCCTTCGAGGTGCCCGAGACGTCGACCTTCTTGACGTCCGAGAACACCTCGACGGTGACGACGCTCCCGGCCTCGGGCGCGCTCTCGCCATCACCCAGACGCACCTCCTTGAGGCGGCGGTGGGGCTGGACGCCGTGGCGCTTGTAGTGGCCGACGAGGGGCTTGGTCCCGCGGGGGTCGCCCTGGCCGCCGTTGCGGTTCTGGAGCTCGTCGAAGCCGAGCTGAACGGCGTCGTAGCCGTCCTTGCCGTCCTTGCTCTTGACCTGCACGACGGTGCACGGCCCGGCCTGGATCACGGTGACGGGGTGGCACTTCCCGTCGTCGTCCCAGAGCTGGCTCATGCCGATCTTCTTGCCCAACAGCGTGGAGAGCATGGTGACCTCGCTTACGCCTTGACGGTGATGTGCACGCCGGCGGGCAGGGTCACGAGGGTGATCTCGTTGACGGTGCTCGCGGTCGCGTCGGTGATGTCGATCAGGCGCTTGTGGGTGCGCATCTCGAACTGCTCGCGGGACTTCTTGTCCACGTGGGGCGAGCGGAGGACGGTGTAGCGCTCGATGCGAGTGGGGAGCGGGATCGGGCCCGCGACCTTGGCACCGGTGGCGCGCGCCTTGTTGACCAACTCCACGGCAGACCGATCGAGGGTCTCGTGGTCGTAGGCCTCCATGCGAATGCGGATGCGTTCCATGATCGTCGACCTTCACGCGGCCCGGCGCAGAGCACCAAAGCACGCCTGAGTGGCCCCTGCGGGCCGTTGTGGGCGTCTAGCGCCCGAAATGGTTATTCGTCACTGATGGCTTGCGAAAGGTCCGTAGACACGAGTGCCCACGCGCGATCACCAACCACGAAGCGCAGAGGTTAAGCCCTCCCGAAGGTGGGGTCAACCGCGAATCCCAAAACGTTTTAGGGCGCGTCGAGACGCTCGCGGCGACCCCCGACGGGTCGATGGCGCCCGCCTCCTAGAAACCATAACGCGCGCGAAAGCAGCCGCTTACCGGGCCCAGGTGCATCCAGCGTGCATTGTGCACCCTCGGCGGGCGCGATCGCCCAGATCGCGGCGAGACATCCCGCGAGAACCACCGTAGACTCCGGCGTGCTCGACGTCCGTTGCCCCTACTGCCACGACGCGCTCGCCAGCGACGACGCCTTGGCGTGCGAGGCCTGCGGCGCCCCCCACCACCCGGGCTGCTTCGCTGAACACGGCGGCTGCTCGGTGCACGCCTGCCCGTCCCGGCGCGCGGCGCACGAGGCCGAGCCCCTCGCCAGCCGCAGCCTGCACGAGCAGTGGGCGGCGGGAGCCGCGGCGGGCCGCGCGGGCGACGGGCCCGGCTGGCGCGTGCTGCTCGAGCGCCTGCGCGGGCGCCACGCCTGCCCGGGCTGCGGCGACGAGGCCGCGGGCCCGCTGCTCGCGCGCTGCACAGGCTGCGGCGCGCTCTCCCACCCCGACTGCCTGGAGGCCGGGGGCGGCTGCACGCGCGCCGCGTGCCGGGCGCTGGGCCTCGGCCACGAGCTGCTCCCCGCGGCGCGCGCGCGCTGGCGCAGCCGGCGCCAGGCCGCGAGGCACCTGCGCTTCGCGGGGCTGTTCTTCCTGCCCTCGCGCTCTACCTGCTGCTCGTGGGCTCGGGCCCGCTGGTGTGGGCGCTGGCCGCCGCGGCGAGCGCGCCGCTGACCTACGCCCAGCTCGCGCTGTGGGGCCTGGGTCGCGAACCCGTCGACGACGCCCCGCGTCCCCGCGCGCCAAGCCGCAGAAGGAGCGTCGGGGCGAGGACGAGCGGCTCAAGGCCTGAGCCGCCTCAGAACAGCTTCGGCCGCTTGCCCTCGGGGACCTCGGCATCTCCCGCGGCTCGAGGGTGAAGTCCGCCTGCCCGCCGGTGCGCGAGCGAATGTCGCTCGAGTAGCCGAAGGTCTCGGCCATGGGCACCGCGGCCACGATCCGCAGCCGATCCTTGACCGGGTTCATGCTCAGGATCTGCGCGCGGCGCATTTGCAGGTCCTGCTGCACGTTGCCCAGCATGTCCTCGGGGGACTCGACGGTGAGGGTCATGACCGGCTCGAGGGAGCTCAGCCCTGCGTTCTCGAGCGCCTTCTCCAGGGCGAAGCTCGCCGCCGCGGTGAACGCCGCCTCGTTGGAGAGCTCGGGGTCGTAGGTCCCGCCCACGACCCTGATCTCGGTGTCGATCAGCGGGTCGCCCCAGTCGCCCACACCGCTGGCGCGGGCGCGCAGGGCGTCCTCGATCGCGGGCTGGTAGTCGGCGGGGACCACGTCCGAGGGGCAAGCGAAGCGCACCGTGAGCTTGCCAGCCTTGGGGGTCGGCGAGACCTCGAGCTCGATCCGCGCGAACTGGCGCTTGTCGCCCAGCTCCTTGTCCCAGGTGTGGCTGCCCTTGCCGGGCCCCTTCACCGTCTGCTTGTAGGACACCCGGGGCTTGCCGACCTTGGCCGGGACCTTCCAGTCGTCCTTCAGCCGGCGCTCGATCACCTCGAGGTGCAGCTCGCCCATGCCGCTGATCACGGTCTGCCCCGAGTCGTTCTGCTCGGGGAAGCTCACGGTGAGGGTCGGGTCGTCCTTGCTCAGGCGCTCGAGGGCCGCGCGCAGGTCGTCCTTGTCCTTGGTCGAGACCGGCTCCACCGCGCGGCTGACCACGGGGAAGGGGAAGCTCATGGCCTCGAGCAGGATCGGCTCGTTGGCGTCGCAGAGGGTGTCGCCGGTGCGGGTGTAGCGCAGCCCGACCACGCCCACCATGTCGCCGACGCCGGCCTCCTCCAGCGCCTCCTTGCGGTTCGCGGTCAGGCGGTAGATCCCGCCGCCGAGGCGCTCCTTCTTCCCGGTGCGCGGGTTCAGGAGCTGACGATTCCGATCGGCGACCCCCGAGTAGACGCGGAGGTAGGTCAGGTCGTTCGTCTTGGTGCTGATGGTCTTGAACGCCAGCGCGCAGAACGGCGCCTCGGGGTCCGGCGGACGCTCGTCGGGCTCCCAGGCGTCCTGGTCCTCGGCCTCGCGCTTGCGCTTGCCCTTGCCGCCCTTGCCCGCGGGGGCGCGGCCTTCGATCGGCGGGCGGTCCGAGGGGCTGGGGAGGTACTCGCAGATCGCGTCCAGGAGCGGCTGCACGCCCTTGTGCTTGAAGGACGAGCCGCAGAGCACGGGGTAGCCCTTGCGCGCGAGGGTGATCCGGCGCAGGCCCGCGCGCAGCAGCTCGGGGGTCAGCTCGCGCTCCTCGAGGAAGGCGGTGGCGACCTCGTCGTCGAGCTCGGTGATGCGCTCGATCATTTGCTCGCGGTAGAGCGCGACCTCGGTCTCGACCTCTTCGGGGATGTCACCCTCGACGGGGGCCGGGGGCGGGTCGCCGTCCTCCCAGGTCCAGGCGCGCTGGGTGACGAGGTCCACCACCCCGCGGAACTCCTTCTCCTCGCCGATCGGGATCTGCACCGGGATCGGGAGCATCTCCAGGCTGTCCTTGAGGTCGGTCAGCACGTCGTAGAAGTTCGCCCCGGTGCGATCGAGCTTGTTGATATAGGCGATGCGCGGGACGTTGTAGCTGTTGGCCTGGCGCCACACCGTCGCCGACTGCGCCTGCACCCCGGCCACGCCGCAGAACACGCCCACCGCGCCGTCGAGCACGCGCAGCGCGCGCTCCACCTCGGCGGTGAAGTCGATGTGCCCCGGGGTGTCGATGATGTTGATCCGGTGCTCCTCGCCGCCGCGGGGCGTCCAGGGCACGGTCACGTTGGCCGCGACGATGGTGATCCCGCGCTCCTGCTCCTGCTGCTCCCAGTCGGTGACGGTGTTGCCGTCGTCGACGGTGCCCACGCGGTGCATGGCGCCGGTGTAGTAGAGGATCTGCTCGGTGGTCGTCGTCTTGCCGGCGTCGACGTGGGCGACGATGCCTATGTTGCGCACGCGCTCGAGCGGATAGCTCGCCTGCGCCTTCTTCTTGGCCACGGGACCTCGCTGCGGCGGGGGGCTCTAGGAGGCGCCGAGTCTACCCGGCGCGGGCGTCGTGTACATGAAAGCGGCCCGTCGAGCGCTCGACGGGCCGTTCGTTGCCGGGTGTCGCTTACCAGGCGAGGTGGGCGAAGGCCTTGTTGGCCTCGGCCATCTTGTGCACCTGATCGCGGGTCGACATCGCCGCGCCCTCGCGGCGGTAGGCCATGACCAGCTCGTCGGCCAGGCGCTTGTGCATGGGCCGGCCCTTCTTCTTGCGGGCCGAGTCCAGGATCCAGCGGATCGCGAGGGTCGTGGCGCGCTTGCGGCCGACCTCCATCGGGACCTGGTAGGTCGCGCCGCCGACGCGGCGGGAGCGGACCTGGATCATGGGCTTGACGTTGGCGATCGCGGTGATGAACACCTCAAGCGGGTCGCGGTCCTTGACGCGGTCCTGGATCTCGTCCATGGCGTCGTAGAACACGTTCAGCGCCTTGCGCTTCTTGCCGTCGATCATCATGCAGTTGACGAACTTGGAGACGAGCAGGTGCGAGTAGCGCGGGTCGGCCTGAATGAAGCGGGCCGGGCTGTTGTACTTCCTGGGCATGATTAGGCCTTCGGCTTCTTGGCGCCGTACTTCGAGCGACCTTGCTTGCGACCGTCGACGCCGAGGGCGTCGAGGGTGCCGCGGACGATGTGGTAACGCACACCCGGGAGGTCGCGGACGCGGCCGCCGCGCACGAGCACGATCGAGTGCTCCTGCAGGTTGTGGCCCTCGCCCGGGATGTAAGCCGTGACCTCACGCCCGTTGCTCAACCGCACGCGCGCGATCTTGCGCAGCGCCGAGTTGGGCTTCTTGGGGGTCATGGTCTTCACCTGAAGGCAAACTCCACGCTTCTGCGGGCACGACTGCAGCAGGGGGGTGTTCGACTTCTTCTTCTGCTGCTGGCGCGGGGAGCGGATCAGCTGGTTGATCGTGGGCATACTGCGGTCCTGGACCGGGGGGTGAGACACGAGTGTAGATACCCACTCCAGAGACCATCCGGAATGGGAAAGCGCGGATTATACGGACGATTCGGCGGCGGGCCAGTCCAAATCGATGAGCGCGTGTCGGAGGTTCAATGCGTTGAGAATCATGCCCTTAGGGTGCCGAAGCAATCGTGTTCCTGGGCGGCAACGGCTGCTGCCGCGCCGCCTCCGGCGGCGTTGAGCTCGGTCGCGCGGGGCGTCAGGGTGCGTGAGACCCTCTCGCCCTCCGCCCGTCCACCCGATCTTCAGTCCAGGATCCCGAGGGCCACGAGCCGAACCTCTTGCTGCACCGTGATCAACGCGCGCAGCTCGGCCTGGGCCGTGACCAGCTCGAAGCTCTGGAGGGTCTCGACGGAGCGCAGCTCGTTCAGGCGCTGACGGACCTCGTTCTCGCTCGCGCCGCCGCTGAAGGCGTTGGCGAGGTCCTCGCGGCGGACCTTCTTGCCCTCGGCCAGCGCGATCCGCTTGTCGAGGACGGCCTCGACGTAGCCCATGACCACCCGAGTCTCGTCGGGGCCCAGGAACAGGCTGCGCTCGGCCTTGGCCATCAGGATCCGCTTGGAGAGCGGAGCCGGCTCGAACATTTGGGTGGGGTCTTCCCAGGCGCGCGCGCGCTGCTCCCACTCCTGGCTGCGGCGGTCGAGGTTGTCCGAGAGCTCGTGGAACTCGCGCTTTTGCGCGTCGGTGAGCACCCCCTCGATCTCCTGCTCCATCTCCAGGCGCAGGTCCTCCATGACCTTGCGCATGTTGCGGTAGTCGGGCGCGTCCTGCCCTGGCTGCCACACCTCGGCCATGCGCTTGAAGACCTTGGTCATGCCCTCGTCCATGATCGTGCGGACCTTGGTGATCTGACCGTCGTCGAGCTGCAGCTCCTCGGTCAAATAGCCCACGATCCGCTCGACCATGTCGCCGTCGCCCCCGAAGGGGTTCCCCCGGCGCTGGGGACGCTCGCTCTCGCCGTCGCCCTCCTGGGCGAACAGCGGCTGCGCCGCAACGGCGCAGAGGAGCAGGATCAGGAGCAGGCGGGCGGCGTGACGCATGGGTGCCTCCGGGGTGGGCGAGCCTAACCTCGCGCGACGCGCGGGGAAAGCTGCCTCCGTGGTCGGGGCTGGTCGTCCTCGCCCCCCCGCCGCGGAGCCCCAGCCCGTAAGATCCGCGGCATGCACGAGTTCCCTGGATACGCTCGGTCGGGCCGCGCCGTTTGGCGTCGGGGCCGCCCCGCGTGAGCGGCGGCGACCCCAGCGCCTGGTTGCCGCTCCTGCGCGGCGAACGCCGCGGGCTGGTCCCCAGCGTCCTGCGCGGGTTCTTGGCGCTCCTCTCGGCGGTCTACGCCCAGGTCCTGCGCCTGCGGAACGCGGCCTACGACTGGGGCCTCAAGCGCGCGCGCCGCGCCCCGCTCCCGGTGCTGTCGGTGGGAAACCTCACCGCCGGCGGCACGGGGAAGACCCCGCTGGTGATCGCGCTGGCCCAGACCGCCCTCGAGCGCGGGCTGAAGGTCGCGGTGCTCGCGCGGGGCTACGGCGCCGCCCAGGACGGCGAGCTCAACGACGAGCTGCTCGAGGTCGGCGAGCGCGTGCCCCAGGCCCTGCTCGTCGCTGGGCGCGACCGGGTGCGCGGCGCCGAGCGCGCGGCCCGCGCCGGCGCGGAGCTGATCGTGCTCGACGACGGTTTCCAGCACCGGCGCCTGGCGCGGGACCTGGACGTGGTCCTGGTCGACGCGACCGACCCCTGGGGACCCGCTGGGGTCCTGCCCCGCGGGCTCCTGCGCGAACCGCGCAGCGGCATTCGCCGCGCGGACTGGGTGATCCTGACCCGGGTCGAGCAGGCCCCCGAGCGGGCGGCGGCCCTCGAGGCCGAGGTCCGCGCCCTGGGCTTCCGAGGCCCCCTGGCCCGCGCCAGGAGCGAGCCCCTGGGCCTCGTGCCCCTGCGCGGCGGCGCGCCCGCGGGCCCCGTCTTCGCGGCCTGCGCCCTGGGGAACCCCAGCGCGTTCGTGCGCGGCCTGCGGGCCGGGGGACTCGAGGTCGTCGGGGAGCGCGCCTTCGCCGACCACCACCCCTACGCCGCTGCGGACGTGGCGGGGATCGAGGCCGCGGCCCGCGCCGCCGGAGCGCAAGGGGTGGTCGTGTCGGGGAAGGACGCGGTCAAGCTCCGCCCGCTGCTGGACGCGGCGACCCTCCCCTGGGCGACCTGGGCGATCGCCTGCAGGCTTGAGCCCGAGGACGCGATCGCGCAGATTGTGGCGGCCGCGGCAGCGGCGCGAAAGGACGAGGCATGACCAACCCCGGGAAGTCGGGTGGCTACGAGCGCGCGGCGCGGCGCCTGAGCGAGCTGGTGGAGTCGCTGGCCGGCGTGCCGGTGCTCCTGGTGGGCGACCTCATGCTCGACCGCTACCTCTGGGGCGAGGTCAACCGGATCTCCCCCGAGGCGCCGGTGCCGGTGCTCAAGGTCACCCGCGAGGAGCTGCGCCTGGGCGGCGCGGGCTGCGTGGCCGCGAACCTCGCGACCCTCGGAGCCAGGGTGCACTTCGTGGGCGCGGTCGGCGACGACCACCCCGGGCACCTGGTCGCCGAGCTCATGGACGCGCTCCCCGCCGACGTGGAGCGCAGCGGGCTGCTCACCGACCCCGACGTGCACACCACCCAGAAGACGCGGCTCCTGGCCCGGACGCAGCAGCTCCTGCGGGTCGACCGCGACGGCGAGGTGCTCCCGCAGGCGCTGCTGGACCGGCTCGAGGCCGCGGCGCTGGCGGCGGTGGACCAGGTCGCCGCGGTGTTGATCAGCGACTACGCCCGCGGCGTGCTCGGCAGCGGCCTCTGCAGTCGCCTGGCCCAGGCGGCGCGCGCGCGCGGGATCCCGTGCATCGTCGACCCCCACCCCAACACGCCCTTCGAGCAGTTCCGCGGGGTGACCGCGCTCACCCCCAACCGCTCCGAGACGGCCCACGCCGTGGGGATCCAGCCCCAGGACGACGCCTCGATCCACGCGGCGGCCACGGCCCTGATCGAGCGCTACGACCTGGACTGGGTCGCGCTGACCCTCGACAAGGACGGGATCCACCTCCTGCGTCGGGGCGAGGCCGAAGGCCAACGCTTCCCGGCCAAGTCCCGCGCGGTCTACGACGTGACCGGCGCAGGCGACATGGTCCTGAGCGTGCTCGGCCTGGCCGTCGCCGCGGGCGCGCCGCTGCCCGACGCCGTGCGCCTGGCCAACGTCGCCGCGGGGCTGGAGGTCGAGCGGGTCGGCGTCGTGCCCCTGCGCCCGGACGAGCTCACCGCCGAGCTGGGCCTCGGCGCCCCGCCCGCGCTGCGCAAGAAGATCGTGTCGCTGGAGCAAGCCCTGCCCCCGGTCCAGGCCGCGCGGCAAGAGGGCGCGCGGGTGGTGTTCACCAACGGCTGCTTCGACCTGCTGCACGCGGGCCACGTGCACTTCCTCCAGGGCTGCCGCGAGAAGGGCGACTTCCTCGTGGTCGGGCTCAACACCGACGAGTCGATCCGCGGGCTCAAGGGCCCGGACCGCCCGGTGCTGAGCCTCGACCAGCGCTCCACGGTGCTGGCCGGCATGGAGGCGGTGGACCTGGTGATCCCCTTCTCCGAGGCCACCCCGATCCGGCTGATCGAGACCGTGCAGCCGGACATCCTCTGCAAGGGCGAGGACTACGCCGACAAGGAGGTCGTGGGCCGTGAGGTCGTCGAGGGCTATGGCGGCCGCGTCGAGCTCGTGCGCCTGCTTCCCGGCGTCTCCACCACCCGCGTGATCGAGCGCATCGGCCAGCAAGGCACGAGCGAGCGCTAGGCCGCGGCCGCCTCCTCGGCGCGGCGAGCGCGGCGCTGGCGCTGCCAGAGCAGCCCGTTCACCGCGAGCAGCCCCAGGACCGCGAGCCCGATCAGCGCGAGCATGTCCACCACCTGGCGATAGACCGCCAGGGTCCCGAACAGGGGCACGCGCTCCCGAAAGGCCTGGAACACCTTGTTGTACTTCGGCGTCTGGTCCTGCTTCACCGAGGGAAACGCCTCGAGCACGTCGGCGGTCATGCGCTCGCTGATCGCCTGCATGCGCGCCCGCCCTTCGGCGCCCGCGTCGGTGTAGGCGATCTCGTTCAGCTCGATCTCGAGCTCGACCAGCTCGACCTTCCACGCAGCCCAGCGCGAGCTCACGCGGTCGAGGGTCAGGGTGGCGAAGGCCGCGCCGTGTCGGGACACGTAGACCCGCCAGCGCCGCTGCTCGAGGGTGATGGTGGGGCGCATGGCCTCGGCGTCGAAGCCGGCCTCGGCCAGGGCCGCGATCACCTCTGCCCGGTCGTCGCGGTGCACGAGCCCCAGGAGGGGGTGCGCGTCCAGGGGCTCCTTGTGACGCCCGGGCGGATCGATCGCGAACTTGACCTCGGTCCGGTTCAGGGCGTTGGTGTCGTCGGCGGGCCGCAGCTTGAGCTGGAGCAACTGCCGCCCGTGCTTGGGGTCGCTCGCCGGGTCCACCAGGTTCCAGCGCTGCCGGTGTCGAACGCCGCACTCCGTGGCGATCAGATCGAGCCCCGGGGTGTCGTAGTAGCGGTCGACGAAGCGCTCGTCCGAGAACGTGACCTCGAACCCCTCGCCGAGCCCTGACAAGAACCCGTCCACGTCGGAGTAGGTGCGCTCGAGGTGCTCCTGGAGCGCCCCCCGCACGGCCTCGGGGACCGCGAGCTTGTACTCGTTCTCGACCCGAACCTCGGGAGGAGCTGCGCTGGCAGAGAGCGCGCTCGTGAGGAGTGGAAGCAGGACCCGGAGGGCGACGCGCATGCCGGGAGCATACTCCCCTGCGTCGAGCGGCGCCCGATCGAGCCCTGGACTCGCTCGGACGGGCGGGGCCCAATCCGACCCGCTCCGAGGGTGACCCCCCGTCCGGGCGAATCCGTTCGCCGCCGCAGGCGGCGCGGCAGCGACAGCTGCCGCAGCAAGCTCACGCAGACGGAGCGACGGGGCCGATCACGACGCCGACGCTCACGGCCGCACCGCCCGCCCGGGCCGCCGCGTCGACCCGGGGGTTCATGACCGCGAACCACAGCGGGGGCACCAGCGCGGCGAGGACCATGGTCGGGTAGCCGCAGGGGAGCGTGGGCGCGTCGGGCCAGGCGCGCAGCTCGGGGTAGCTGCGGTGGGCGTAGGCGTGGTGGTCGGCGTGCCGCTGCAGGTTGATCAGCATGGCGTTGGTCAGGCGGTGGGTCGCGTTCCAGCTGTGCTCGGGGCGGGCCCGGCCGTAGCGTCCGGGCGCCAGCTCGGGCCGCGCCAGGCCGTAGTGCTCTACGTAGTTGATCGTCTCCAGCAAGAGCACGGCGAACGCGCCCTGAGCCAGGAACAGCGCCAGCCCCGGGAGCCCGAACCCGAGCCCGACAGCGAGCCACAGCGCGGCGATCCCCAACGGATAGCGCAGCCGACGGTCCGCCAGCCCGCGCACCCCGCGCTTCGCCACCCGGCGGCTCTCGATCCGCCACGCGCTGGCGAGCCCGCCCAGGATCGTGCGCGGCAAGAACGCGTAGACCCACTCGCCGCGCCGCGCGCTCGCGGGGTCGAGGGGGGTGGCCACGTGCTTGTGGTGCCCGTGCACGTGCTCGACGCAGAAGTGGGTGTAGCTCGCCAGCGCCATCAGCACCTCCGCCAGGGCGCGCTCGGCCTTGCCCCGGCGGTGCATGAGCTCGTGAGCCACGGTGAACCCGCCGCCGGCGACGACGGTCCCGGTGGAGGCCACGAGCCCGGCCCACTCCAGGGGGGTCAGCGCGACGTGGGTCGCCGTCCACAGCGCGGCGCCGAGCACCGCGAGCTCGACCGGGAGCCAGCCGCGGAGGATCGCCTCGTAGAGCGGGCGCCGCCCTGGGTCGGGCTCCGGGTCAGCGCGGTCGTGGCCGAACAGGGGCTCGAGCAAGGGCACCAGGCCGAAGGCGTAGGCCAGCACGAGGAAGCTCCAGGGCCCGCCGAGCCAGGTCCCCAACGCCCACGCCAGGGGGAGGGTGTACATGAACAGGTAGGGCCAAGGGCTCATGGGGTCCTCCACAGGAGCGCGCGGGTCAGGCCGCGGGTGAGGTCGGCGGGCGCGTCGCCCCACAGCGCGGGGCGCAGCGGCCCGGAGGCCGAGCGCAGGAGCGCCTCGGAGACGACGGCCATGAGGGCGGCGCGGGCGCCGACGCCGGGGGCGAGGTAGGCGCGGCCTTCGCGCTCGACGAAGGCCTGCACGCGATCGAGGAGCGGCGCGACCTGCTCGAGCAGGATCGCCTGGCCCGGGCCAGCCTCGGCGAGGAGCTCCCGGAGCACGATCCGAGCGACCTCGGGGTGCTCGCGCACGAACCCGCCGAAGGCGCCGGCGAGGGCCTCCACGCGCTCGCCGTAGCTCCCCTCGGCGCTCAGCGGCGCGGCGAGGGCTGCCCCGAGCTCGGCGAAGGCGGTCGCCACCACCTCGCGGTAGAGCGCGTCCTTGGTGGGGAAGTGGTGCAGGAGCGAGGGGCGGGTGATCCCCACGGCGCGCGCGATCTCTCCCAGGGTCGCGTTCGCATGGCCCGCCCGCGAGAACACGCCGCGCGCCGCGTCGCACACACGATCGCGGGTGGGGGGAACAGCCGGGTCCTTGCGCGGGCGGGCCATGCCCCCACTAGAACCTACCCTCGGGTAGGTTTGCAACCAAGAAATCTACCCGGAGGTAGGTTTATCTTCCCCTCGGTCCGTGTAGCGGCGCACGACGTCGAGCAACCTCTTCTTGTCCAAGGGCTTGGGAACATAGTCCGCGAAGCCCTCCGCCTCCACCCGCTCCTGGTCGGCCCGCTGGACCCGGGCGGTGACGGCGACCACGGGGATGTCCGCGGCGTCGCTGGCCTTGAGCGCGCGGTTCGCCGCGTAGCCGTCCATGCCTGGCATGGCGAGGTCCATGAGGATCAGCGCAGGGCGCTCGCGGGCCACGATCTCGAGGGCCTCGGCGCCGTCCTCCGCCTCGAGCACGCCGTAGCCGCTGCGCAGGAGGATCGTGGCCACGAGCTTGCGGTTGGGCGCGTGGTCGTCGACCACGAGCACGGTGGCCTGGGTCGGGACCGGGGCCGACGCCGGGGCCAGGGCGCTCTCGAGGGCTGCGAGGAACGCGTCCCGGGTGAGGTCGCCCTTCTCGGCCACCGCGCGCACGTGGCGTCTGAGGCGCTCGCGCTCCTCGGGCGCGAGCTCGAGCCCGGTGAGCACGAGCAGCGGGAGCCCCCGGGTGCGCGGGTCTCGCTCGAGCTCCTCGATCACCTCGAACCCCGAGCGGTCGGGGAGCTTGAGGTCCACGATCGCGACGTCGACCTCGCGCTCCTGCGCCACCCGCAGCCCCTCGGCCGCGGTCATGCCCGTGATCAACTCGTACCCCGCGGACTCGAGGATCGGGCGCAGGAGCAGGCTCACGTGAGGGTCGTCGTCGATCAATAGCACCACCGAGCTGCCGAGGGACCCCACGGGCTCGGCCACCGCGCTCAGGCGCCGCAAGAGCGCGGCGCGATCGAGGGGCTTGGGGAACACGTCCTCGGGAACGAGGGCCGGGTCCCCGCTCGCGAGGGTCGGCGCCTGCAGCCGCGGGAGCCCCGCCAGGCCGGGGTGCTCGCACTCCGCCAGCGCGGCGGCGCCGTCGACGACCAGCGCCTGGGGCTCGAGCCTGAGGCGCAGCTCGGCGGCGTCCTCGACGCTGCGCGCCTCGACCACGTCGTAGCCCGCCTCCAGCAGCCAGGCCTGGAGGGTGCGGCGCGCGCTGCGGGTCTCTGCGACGAGCAGGATCAGGGGACGCTGCGGCGTGACCGCCGGTGCCCCGGCGCCGCTCTCGCGCTCCGTCGGATCCCAGCGCGGGAGCACCAGCGAGAAGCACGCGCCCTGCGCGCGCTCCTCGAGGCTCAGGATCCCGCCCTGGCCCTGGGCCAGGCGCTTGGAGATCGCCAGCCCGAGGCCCGTGCCTTCGTGGTGCTTGACCAGGGGGTCCTCCCCCTGCACGAAGGGCTCGAACAACGAGGGACGCAGGCCCGCGGGGATCCCCGGGCCCTCGTCGGCCACCCACAGCCGCACCCCGGCGGGGTGCTCCTCGGCGCCGAGCTCGACCGTCGACCCCTCGGGGCTGAACTTGAGCGCGTTGCTCAAGAGGTTCACCAGGATCTGGCGCACCCGGGCGCGATCGCCACGCAGGAGGGCCGAGGCGCGCGCCTCCAGACGGCAGGAGATCTGCTTGGCCTGGGACAGGGGACGCACCAGGACCAGGGCCTGCTCCAGCACGTCGCGGGGGACGAGGGGCTCGAGCTCGTAGAGCATGCGCCCGGCCTCGATCCGCGAGAGGTCGAGGATGTCGTTGATCAGCTCGAGCAGGTGCTGCCCGCTGGCGCGGATCGTCTCGACCTGCTCCTGGGTCTCGCGGTCGTGCTGCTCCCGCTCGAGGAGCAGCTCGGAGAAGCCAATGATCGAGTTCAGCGGCGTGCGCAGCTCGTGAGACATGTTCGCCAGGAACTCCGACTTGCTGCGGCTGGCGCGCTCGACCTCGACGTTGCGCTCGGCGAGCTGCTCGCGCTGGGCGCGGAGCTCCTCGCCCTGGCTCCTGAGCTCCTCGGTCTGGCACTGGAGCTCCTCGGCCAGGGCCCGCAGGCGCTCCCGGTCCTGCCGACGCGCGCTCACGTCGCGGACCACGGCGTAGAGCTGCGCGCGGTCCTCCACCGCGACCGCGGACCAGGCCAACCACACCGGTGGGGGGTCGGGGAGCGGCGCCCGGCACTCGAAGCTCACCCGCTCGCCGTCGGCCCGGATCAGCGCGCGCTGGACCTCGTCCCGGTCGTCGGGGTGCACGAGCTCCAACAGCCTCCCGCGGAGGACCGCGGCCTCGTCACGCCCCAGGAGCGCGCCCCAGCCCCGGCTGACCCGCTGCAGCTCGCCGTCGGCGCTGGCGATCAAGAACAGGTCCGGGGAGAGGTGAAAGAAGCGGTCGAGGGTCTCCTGTTCGCGCTCGAGCAGCGCGTTGAGCGCCTGGAGCTGCTGGGCCCCTTCGGCCAGCTCGGCGTAGCGCTGCTCGAGCTCCTCGTGCAGCTCGCGGATCCGGGCCTCCGCTGCCAGGCGCGCGCTGACGTCCCGCACCGCGGAGAGCACGCGCGCGCCCCACGGCGTCTCCAGGAGCGAGAGCACGATCTCGGTGGGGACCTCGACCCCGTCCTTGCGCAGCAGCGGCAGGTTGGCTCGGGTCGACATGTAGCCCGCGCGGCGCGCCTCGAGGAACCGAGCCCGGTGCGCGCGGTGCGCTTCGCGCAGGGCCGGCGGGACCAGCGCCTCCACGTCCAGCGCGAGCAGCTCGGGCCGGGAGTAGCCGGTGAGCTCGAGCGCGCGCTCGTTGGCGAAGGTGATCTGCCCCTGCGAGTCACTCGCGATCACGGCGTCGGGGGCGGCGAGGAGCAGGTCCCGGAACTGCGCCTCGCGCTCGCGCTGGAGCAGCTCGCCCGCGCGCCGAGCGAGCCGCTGCCGGGTCGACACCCAGGCCCCGCCCAGCACGGCCGCAGCCAACGTCAGCGCGATTCCTCCCCAGCGCAGGCGCCACGGCGCGAGGGCCGCGTCCAACGCCGCCCCGCTCGTGCGGCTCACGACCGCCCACGCCTCGGACCCCGTGACCGGGGCGCTGGACGACTCCAGGAGCGCCGCAGGGCGGATCACCCGGGTCGAGTAGAGACCGTCCCAGGTCGCGAAGTCCTGAGCCTGGCGGTCCTCCCAGCTCAACTGCGCGAAGGCCTCGGGGTGGGCGACGAACAGGCCCCGCGCCTCGGCCTCGGGGCGCATGAAGCTCCACTCCACCTCCGGGCTGGGCCCGACCAGCCAATGCCCCCGGTCGTTGATCAACCACAGCCCCGGGCTGTCGGTGTCGCCGCCGCGCAGCGCCTCGAGGAAGGGGCCGACCGCGAGGTTGAGCACGACCAGCCCCAGCCGCTCCCCGCCGGCGTCGACCGGCGCCACCAGGCGCAGCATGGGGTTGGGCGGGTCCTCGACCTGACCGCGCTCGACGTTGAGGTCGAGGGGCGAGACGTAGATCCCGCGCGGGGGGAGCTCGAGGCCCGCCTCCACGTAGTAGCGCCCGGACTTGTCCTGGAGGGCCGGCTCGGGGCGAACCTGAGGCCCGTCGGGGCCGCGCTCGACCCGCACGCGCTCCCGCCCGCTCGGGTCGAGCAGCCGGAGCTGGGCGTAGCCCTGCGAGACCTGACACAGGGCGAGCAGCTCACGCTCGGCGGAGGCGCGGGAGCCGCGCCCGGCGAGGGCGTCGACGGTGCACCCGCCCTGGGACAGGAAGCGCAGGTCGCGGGCCACGTGCAGGAGCTCGACCTCCAACCGCCGCGCGGCTTGCTCCACGCGATCGGACTGCCGCTCGACCAGGTCCTGCTCCAGGCTCGCGCGCTCTTGCCAGGCCACGAGCCCCAGGCCCAGCCCCAGCGCGACCAGGAGCGGGAACGCCAGGAGCAGCGCCGAGGCCGCGGCGTAGCCCGCCGAGGGGACCGCCCCTGGAGCCTCCCTCACGCCGCCTCCGTCGCGCCGTAGAGTCGGTGCGCCTCGTCGACGCCCCGGTAGGGCGTGAAGCCCGACCCCGCGTGCGGCTCCTCGCTCGAGCCGAGCAGCAGCGCTCCGCCAGCGCTCAGCACGGCGCGCAGCCGCTCGAAGGCCCGGACCTGGCTCCGCGCGTCGAGGTAGATCAGCACGTTGCGGCAGAGCACGAGGTCGAACTCGGCGAGGAGCGCCTCCCGCGGCGCGAGCTCGAGCCCGAGGAGGTCGTGGACCGCGAAGGTCACCGCCTCGCGCAGCGCCTGCACGACCTGCAGCCCGTCGCCCCGGGGCACGAAGTAGCGCGCGCGCAGCTCAGCCGGGACCGCCGCGACCACGGCGGCGCGGGGGTAGGTTCCGAGGCGTGCCTGCTCCACCACCTGCGCCACCCGATCGCTGGCGAGCACGCTGGCGGGGTGGCGGTGCGTCCTCCCCTGCTCAGCGAGGAGCATGGCCAGACTGTAGGCCTCCTCCCCGGTCGAGGCCCCCACCACCCAAGCCCGGAGCGGCGCGCGGCGCTCCCGCGCGCGCAGGAAGAGCTCGGGGAGCACGCGCCGCCCCAGCGCCGCGAACGTGGCCGGGTCGCGAAAGAAGCGAGTGGTGTGCACGAGCAGGTGCGCCGCCAGGCGGCGCTGCTCGGCCTCGTCGTCGGCCAGCCGCGCGAGGTAGTCCGCGGGCCCCAGGGCGACCTCTTGCAGGCGGTCGAGGGTCCGGCGCCGGAGCGTCTCGACCCGGTAGTCCCGCAGGTCGTGGCCCCCGCGGGCGAGGACGGCGAGCAGCGCGCGGAGCTGCTCGGGGGTGAGCGAAGGACCCGCCGAGACCACGCCCTCAGCCCTCCAGCGAGAAGCGAAACACGAGCCCCCCGCCCTCGCGGTCGAGGATCTCGAGCTCCCCGGTGTGAGCCTCGACCACGAGCTTGACCAGGTGCAGCCCGAGCCCGAAGCCCCTCTTGCGGTCGCCGGTGGCGAACTTCTCGAACATGGCCGCCTTCTCGGCGTCGGTGAGCCCCGGCCCGCGATCGGCGACCTCGAACTGCACGCGCTCGCCCACCCAGCGCGCGCCCACTACGACCTCTGCCCCCTGGGCCGAGACCTTGAGCGCGTTGGCGGTGAGGTTTTCGAGCGCGCGGCGCACGAGCATCGGGTCGAGGTTCGCCGCGCGATCGTCCTGGGGCGAGGCCGCCGTCAGGCGCACCCCCTGGGAGCGCGAGACCCCGCCCAGGGCCGTGCAGACCTGAGCCAGGAGCTCTGCCGGCGCGACCGGCTCTCGCTCCACGGGCAGCGCCGCTTGCTCCATGCGGCGCACCTGGAGCACGCCCTCCACCAGGCGCCGCAGCTCGAGGGCGGCTTCGACCCCGGTGGTCGCGTAGTCCAGGAGCCGCTGGTCGCCAGAGCGCTCGAGCCCCGCCTGCAGCAGCTCGAGGTAGCCCATGATCCCCGCGAGCGGGTTGCGCAGGTCGTGCACGATCAGCGAGAACAGATAGTCCTTGAGCCGCTGCAGCTCCCCCAGCTCGGCGAGCTGCGCGCGGATCCGCGCCTCCTGCTGGCGAACCCGGAGCAGGGTCCCCACCCGCAGGCGCAGGATTCGCTGGTCGATCGGCTTGGAGAGGAAGTCGTCGGCCCCGGCCGCGAGCCCCGAGATCCGGTCGTTGCGGCTGTCGAGGGCGGTCAACAGGATCACCGGGAGGAAGTCCGCCTCGCGCTGGCGCTTGATCTGGCGGCACACGTCGAACCCGCTGAGCCCAGGCATCATGACGTCGAGCAGCACCAGGTCGATCAGAGGGTCGTCGGCGAGCGCTGTCAGCGCCGCAGCCCCGCACTCCGCCTCGAGCACGTCGTAGCCGTTGCCGAGGGCAGCCCGCACCAGGTGACGATTGCTGGAGTCGTCGTCGACCACGAGCAGCCGTGGCCGCGGAGGCACAGGGGTGTGGAGCACGCGCGCGCCCTCCCGAAGCGCTGGGTTACCGGAACCTTAACGAACCACCGGCCACCGCCACAAGTGTCCTAATTTAGGCCACTTAGCGCCTCCCGCTCCGCTGGTCCAAAACGGCCCAATGCACCCCAACGAGCGCGCCAGCTTGAATCTTTAACGATCATAGTCTATCAATATGAATCATGAGCGACGGTACCCTCAGCGCCCAGGACGCCCAACAGCAGCTCGGGATCTCACCCGCGACCTTCTATCGCTGGGTCCGCGACGGGCGACTGCGTGGCGTGCGGGTCGGTCGCCGCTGGCAGTTCACCCAGGCCGCGATCGACGCGCTGCGCACCGACGCGACGGGCGACGCCCAACGCCGGGCCGGCCTGGACCAGGCCCTGCACCACCTCCGCGAGCGCGTGCTGGCGCTCGGCATTTCCCCCGAGAAGGCGGACGACATGATCGACGGCATGGACGACGTGGACGGCGCGGTGCAGCTCCTGGTGGAGCACGCGCTGACCCGGACGGCGAGCGACGTACACCTGGCCCCGGTGGCCGGCGGGCTGCGAGTCCGTGAGCGGATCGACGGCAAGCTGCTCGACGTCGGCGCGCCGCTCCCGGAGGCGAGCCGGCGCGAGCTGGTGCGGGCGCTCAAGCGCTGGGGCGGGCTCCGCCCCGAGGTGGAGGACCGCCCGCAAGACGGGCGCTTCTTCGTGGAGCACGACGCGCGGCAGGTCGACGTGCGGGTGAGCTCGTTCCCCACCGGGTTGGGTGAAGCGCTCACGCTCCGCCTGCTCGATCCACGGCGCATGACCGTCGACCTCGAGCGGCTGGGCCTGACTCCGCAGGTGCTCGAGGCGCTGCGCGAGGCCACCCGGCGCTCCCACGGGGTGCTCCTGGTCAACGGCCCGGCGGGCTCCGGCAAGTCGACCACCCTCTACGCGCTCCTCGACCACCACCGCCAGGCTGGGGTGCGGGTCATGACCGTGGAGGATCCGGTCGAGCTCTACCTGGACGGCATGCTCCAGGCGCAGGTCTCGGACGCGCTGTCCTTCACGGACGCCATGCGCGCCATGCTGCGCAACGACCTCGACGTGGGCATGGTGGCCGAGCTGCGCGACCCCGAGGCGATCCAACTCCTCTACACCATGGCCGGGGCCGGGCACCTCATGTTCAGCGCGCTCCACGCCGCCACCGGGGTCGAGGCGCTGCAGCGGGTGCTCGAGCTGGGGGCCGTCGCCCCGCGGCTCGTCGCCGAGCTGACCCTGGGGGTGCTCTCCCAGCGCTTGGTGCCCAAGGCCTGCCCCGCCTGCGCGCGGGTCGAGGCCCTGGGCGCCGCCGCCGCGCGGCGGCTCGAGCTGCCCGAGGACCTGGAGGTGGTCCGCGCCCCGGGCTGCGCGAGCTGCGAGCACAGCGGCGCGCGCGGCCGCACCGCCGCGGCCGCGTTCCTGGAGCCGACCCGCGCCGAGCGCGAAGCCTTGGCCCAAGGTACGCCCGTCGCCGAGGCCTTGAGCCAGCCCCCCGAGCGCACGCTCCTCGGCGCCCTACAGGCCCTGGTGCGCGCGCAGGTCGTGACCCCCGAGGCCGCCGTGACCGCGGCCGGGCGTTAGCTCAGCTCGCCCCGCGCGGCCACGAGCTTGCGATCGACCTCGGCGATCTTGGCCTGGTGGCCGAGCCAGGTGTCGGGGTCGGCCAGCGCGCGCAGCTCGTCGACGTGCTTGCCCTGCTGCTCGACCCAGGTGAAGTACTTCTGGTTGTGCCAGCGGGTGCGCACGTCGCGGGTGCCCTCGAGGACCCAGTCGGTGGTCGCGCGGTGGAAGACCTCGAGCCGGCGCAGCGAGCGCTCGCGGGTCGGCGGTCCGCTCTCCTGCGCCAGCTTCTCGAGCACCGAGGGGTAGCGGTCGAAGCCGTCGGTGGCCACGGTCACGATCAGGTCCTCGGGGCCGAGGTCGAGCAGCCGCGCGGTCTTGATCGCGCCCAGGATGTTGCACACCCCGCTGACCCCGAAGGTCCCGTGCAGGCACTCGAGCTCGCCCGGGTCCACCCCCGCCTCGGCGGCCAGGACCTCGGCGCCCTCCTGGATCAGGCTCAGCCCCTCGAGGCAGGCCTGGTCGTCGATGCACATCAGGTAGTCCATGGCGTGCACGTTGTGGATCCAGGTCACGTGCTTGTCGCCGATCCCCTCGATCCGGTGCCCGCCGAAGCCGACGTTGTAGAGGGTCGGGCACTGGATCGGCTCGAGGCCGACGGTGGCCGCGCCGGGGTGCGCCTGCTTGATCCGGTCGCCCGCCGCGATCGTCCCCGAGGAGCCCATGGCGCTCACGAAGGCGCCGATCCGCCCGCTGCCCACGCCGCGCTCGCTGGCGAGCCAGGTCGCGAGCTCGAGGGCGGCCTCGCCGGTGACCCCGTAGTGGAAGCGGTAGTTGCCGAACTCCTCGAACTGGTTGATCGGGACGTACTGCGGGTCGCGCTTGAGCTCGTTGACCTTGTCGTAGATCTCCTTGACGTTGGACTCGCAGCCCGGGGTCGCGATCACGTCGGCGCCGAAGGCGCGGATCTTCTCGAAGCGCTCGCGGCTCATCTCCTCGGGGAGCACGACCAGGCTCTTGTAGCCCATGCGCGGACCGCCCCAGGCGCCCCCGATCCCGAAGTTCCCGGTGGAGGGGAAGATCGGCACGTGCTTGGCCTTGTCGATCGCGCCGTCGAGCTGCTTCTCGATCAGGCAGCTGTAGACCGGCCCGACCTTGTGGCTGCCCGAGGGATAGCCGTTGCCCACGAGCACCGCGATCGGCGCGCGGACGCCGGTCAGGGCCTGGGGCAGCACCAGGTGCCGGACCAGGTCCTGCGGGGTCTTCCAGGTGATGTTGAACAGGTTGATCGGGTCGAGGGGCGCGCCGTGGAGCGCAGCCAGCGCCTTGTGGCGCAGCGCCTGGGGCAGGCGCGAGGGGTCGCGCATTTCGGCGAAGGTCGGGCCGTAGACGGGGTCGGTCATGTACACCTCGGGCGCCAAGGGTAACCCGGGGTCGGGAGGCCTGCCTCCCGCGACCCGCGATCGCCGTTGGAGTTAGCCCCGCGGGCGGATCGCCGCCAGCTCGGCCACGATCTCCTTCAGGAGCTGCTGCGCCGCCGGGCTGGCCAGCGCGCCAGCCGGAGCCGACGGCGTGGGCTGGCCCTTGCGCCGCTTGGCGGGGCGATCCCCCAGGCCCTGGCCCTTGAACTGCTTCACGCGCTGGAGGATCGTGTCCCGCAGCTCCTCGGGGTAGCTCACCCCTTTGATCAGGCCGCGGTGCGCGCCGACCGCCGCGCCCTGCTGGGGGTTGATCGCCGCGCCGCCGCCGGCGGTCTCCACGATCAGGTCCCCGATCCCGAAGTAGCGCTGCAGCGGTCCCTGGTCGAACTTCACGTTCTGAATGTTCTTGAAGGAGAGGGTCACCTCCTCCAGCTGCAGCACCCCGCGTCGCAGGCGCAGCGCCTGGTCGGTGAGGGTGTAGCGCAGCATGTCGAGCTCGAGGTGCAGCACCGCCCAGGAGAAGGCCAGGGAGCCCAGCACGAACAGCGCGATCGCGACCCCGATCACCGGGATCAGCGCCCGGGGGAAGTCCGGGGGCACGGCCCGCGGGCCGAGGAGGTCCTCGAAGAACAGGCCGCCCACCAGCGCCGCGACGGCGACCCCCAGCGCGGGCACCGCGCCGATCGCGAAGCCCAGCATGCGGTAGTGGAGGTAGGCCTCGTCGGGGTTGTAGGTCTCGACCTTGGTCGGGTCGCCGTGGGGGATCGGCGGGTTGCCGTCGGGGAGCTTGAGCAGCCGCCGGGGCAACGCCAGCCAGGCCTTGTTGCTCACGGGGCCTCCGGCGGGCTGAGGCTCACCTGCTCCCGCGAGGGCGGGTCGAGGCGCTCGCGCAGGCGCACGACCTCGTCCTTGAGCGCGCTGAGCAGCGCGAGGGTCTCGTCCTCGCCGGTCCCCGCAGGGGCGGCCGCCGCCGAGGCTGGCTGAGGCTGCTCGTCGTCGTCGTCGTCGCTGCCCCGCATGCGGGTGTAGAGGAAGTCGCGGATCTCGTCGTAGTCGCGCAGGCCGAACAGGGAGATCTCGGCGCCCGCGCTCGCCGAAGCGGTCTGCACGTCGACGGTCCCCAGCCCGAACTGCCGCTCCAGGAAGCCCCGGTTGAGGTGAATGTCCTGGATCTTGTCGAAGGTGATGTAGGACTCCCGCCGGAACAGGAAGCCCCACATGACCCCCACCCCCTCGTTGTCGAAGCGGTAGCGGGTCGTGAAGTAGCGGATCAGGATCGGGATCAGGCCCAGGATCCCCATGCCGCAGCTGATCACGGTCAAGAACAGGCCCATGATCAGGGACAGGTAGAGCTGGCGCGGGTCGGGCCGGTCGACGGTAGGCAGGGGGTGTTTCACGGCGCTCAGTCTGCCGCCTGCCCGGAGTTTCGCAACGGCTCACTTCGCCGCTGGCAATGGCTTGGGCATCGGGTATAGTCCGTGCCGCCCCGGGGTGTGGCCTAGTCTGGTAAGGCGCTTGACTGGGGGTCAAGAGATCGAAGGTTCGAATCCTTTCACCCCGAATGGCAGAAGGCCCTCGTAAGCCACGGCTTACGAGGGCCTTCGTCTTTCCGGCGGGTTTCGGGTTACTGGGCGCGCCACCCGAAACGCCACCCTCGATCCCGGTCTAGCCCTCCGGCCAGGGATACGCGCAACTCGGACAGAGTGAGTCGGTGGAGCCATGCCAAGCCTCCTGAGCGGCTCCTCTGGCGTCAGGGCGGGCTCGCCAGACGTGCCAGGCGACTTGTGGCGCTCGCTGAGGAAGTCTTCCGGCGCAAGGCGCGATTGGATTCGCCAGCGCGGCGGCGGAGAGCTTGCTACCTGCGATCAGCGATACTCCGCCTCGCGCTCAAGGGCTAGGCCGAAAGTCCTAGCCATGAAGTCAGCTGTCTCGGTCATGTCGCCGGCGGCGCGGACTAGGTCGGGCATGATCCAGTCGGGAATGCCGATTTCGACTAGGCGCGCGATCTCCCGGCGGTACACGTCCTCTTCGCCAGGCTTGCAGTAGGTCCGGGCGTAGGCCTTCATTATCTCGACGCATACCAGCCGCTGGCGAGATTGCAGGAGCACCTTCGCGCGCATTTCCTGGACGAAATCGCGCCCCAGAGCGCCAGCGTCGTTCGCGCGGAGCCAGCGCTCGGTATACGCGGAGGCTCTGGCGTCGAGTTCGGCCGGCGTCAGCGCGGCGAAATGGCCAGCCGGAGCTGCTGGAGCTGCCGGAGCTGCTGGAGCTGCCGGAGCTGCTGGAGCTGCTGGAGCTGCCGGAGCTGCTGGAGCTGCTGGAGCTGTTGGAGCTGCTGGAGCTGCTGGAGCTGTTGGAGCTGCTGGAGCTGCTGGAGCAGCGTCGTGTAGTGGCTCTGGCTCTGGCTCTGGCTCGGTCTTCGGTTCGGGCTCGGTCTTCGGTTCGGGCTCGGGCTTGGACTGCGGGCGCGGAGGCGACTCCTCAGCGGCGGCGGTGATTCTCGGCTGGGGCTCGGCCGGTACTGCCTCGACCTCCTGAGCGGCTACCACCTCCTCGACCTTCTCCTGCTCTCTGCGCTGCCCAATCACCAGAGCGATTCCCGATCCCAGGAGCACCACCAAACCGAGGATGACCAGCGGCAGAGCCTTCCCTCCGCTCTGGATCCCGTGGCGCTGACTGATCGACCCTCGGCGTCCGCGCGCGGGTTTGGCCTCGCCGGGCTTCGCCCTCAGCGTGTTGAAGACCTCGCCTGATTCGGTCGGCCGAGTGTCATCGCTGGACTCTGTGACCTCGACCCCTAGCGCCAGGTCGGTGAGTTGCTTCGCGGTCGGCATCTGCAACGCCTGGCGGCAACTTGGGCAACGGCCAGTCCGTCCGGCATGCTCTCGGCTGATTCGGATTCGCTTGGAACAAGCAGGGCACGGGAAGGAGATCGGCATAGCGGAGAGTAGTTCGCCGCGTCGCGGGACGCTACATGTTTGGCGTTTCAGTCGATCACCTGCAGGACAACTTTATGGCGCAGCCGAACAGGGACATTTAGTCTGCCGCAATGCCGATCTCCTTCCCCTGCCCCACCTGCTCTAAGCGAATCCGAATCAGCAGCGAGCACGCTGGACGAACCGGACGGTGCCCGAAGTGTCGCCAGGCGCTCCAGATTCCGACCGCGAAGCAGCTCGCGGACCTCGCCCTAGGAGTCGAAGTCACCGAATCCGGGGAAGACACCCGCCCGACCGAATCGGGCGAGGTCTTCAACACCATGGTGGGCGAGGAAGCAGGGAAGGCTTGGGAGCCGAACGCGGAGGAAGAGAAGGCCAAGCTAGAGCAACAGAAGGTCGAGCTCGCGTGGGCGAAGCTTGAGTTTGAGCGCGCCAAGCTGGCCAAGGAGAAGGAATCCAGCGGAGCAGAGGCTCAGCCAGTCGCCCCAGCGACACCCGCTCCACGGAAGCGGTCAAAGGGCAAGCGCAGCGCCCGCCAGCGCATGCGCGACGCTGCCGAGCTGTATCGGAGCGGCTCAGACGTTGGAGAGACCGAGGAGCCTGATACGGGCTTCGAGCGCCAGGAGCTTGAGCCCGTCGAGGAAGTTCCCTGTCCTGACTGCGCCGAGATGATCAAGGCCGCCGCCAAGGTCTGCCGCTTCTGCGGCTGCGAGTTCAAGAGCCGAGCAAGCGGGCGCCATCGGGCCAGCGCAAGCCGACGTGGCGGAAGAGTCCGAGCGCCTTCGGGAGCGGGTGCGGTAGCGGGCCGGAAGGAGCCAGGCATCGCGGCGGTGATGAGTGTCCTGATTCCTGGCCTTGGCTTGATCTACCTGGGCAACGTCCTCTTTGGCCTGATGGTCGTGATCTTCTATCCGGCGGTGATCTTCGGCCTGTACTGGTTCTTGTTCATTGGAGGCATCGTAGTTGCCGACGACGCGGGAGCCCTACTTGGGATGCTGGTCTGGCTCTTCGTGGCCTTCTTCGCCTTCGTCGGCCAAGTCGTCTACACGTACAAGGCCGCCGTCGCCCACAATCGGCGCCTAGGCATGGGTCGGCGTCGCCGCAGGTAGCGGTGACGTTTCCTGGCGTCGCCCGATATTGGGAAATTCTGCTTCACAGCCGCTTTCGCGGCCCTCGGCGAGTGCGCTCCCAATTGAGCGGGAGGAGGACCCGATCGACCCGGGGCGGGGTCAGGGACGTTTGGGACGTTCCGCCAGCCCCACCTCAGCTCCCCTGGCGCTGCCTGTCTGTCTCTATCGACTACTTCATACAGACAGCCCTAACTGTTCATACAGACAGCCCTAACTGGGGGTGGAAGTGGGGAGTTGGAAACGTCCCAAACGTCCCTGGCGGAGCTACCCCGAACCGCCCTGGCGCTTGGGCGCGAACCTGCCGCCGTCGTGTTGGATCGTCCAGCGGCGCGCACCGTCCGACTTCCCACCCGACACGCCGTCGAGCACCTCGGATAGCCCGGCAAGGCGCCTGCCTAGGGCCCTGGGATCTCTGTCCCAGCCGATCAACTCCGCCCACTCCGTGGCCGAGTGGGTTCCGGGATCGACCTCCAGCAACTTCAGGGCAACGGCCCGCAGCTCGCGTTGCTTGGGAGGAAGCGTGTCGATCTCGCCCAGCACCCGCGACCGGCTCCAGTAGTGCCGCTCTTCGTGCTCGGGCAGGGCCGCCATGAACGCGTCATAGAACGCGTCGTCGCCCATGCCTACCCACTCTGGGTGGCGTTCGCCAAACAGGTCATGCGCGGTCTTTGCTGCGCGAGCCTGACTCTCCTTGAGGTCCGTCGTGAGCGCTGGCGGACACATACGCCCGTCGCCCATACTCGGGATCTCCAGATTGAGAAGCGTATGAAGGAACGCGGGGGCCTCCTCGGAGAGCCGCTTGTGTAGCTCCTCCGCGTCGATCCGCTCCTCCTCTGCCATTGGCTCTAGCTCGATCGCGGTAATCCGCGTGTCTCCGCTCTCGAACGCCACGTTGCGGGGATCGTTGGCTGTCTGGAGAAAGTGAAGCGTGTTGGGGACCTCATAGGCGTTGCCGCCCTTGCCCTCGATCGAAATCACATCGGCTGTCACCCAGTCCTTGAGACGGTTGTAGGAGGCTTTGCGGCCTTGCTTCGTGATGTTCGTTTCCTCGATCAAGGCCAGGACGTTGCCCTCCAGCTCCGCATTGAATCCGCGCTCATTGGAGAGCGCACGATCAGCGTTGACGACTCCGCCTTTCAGCATGTGCTTTCGCCAGGCCACGCCCAGGGTCGTCTTGCCGCTGTTCTGGGCTCGGCTGTAGAGGAAGATCCACGGGGTTCGCCTGCTCGGATCCTGCACCATGACCGCGAACGCCAGGCGCAGGTAGTCGGCTCCGGTCTGAATCCCGTGGCGTTGGCACCACGAATCCCGCCGCACGGCAGCGTCCGCGCCACGCCCGCACACGTTGTAGACCAGGTCCCAATGCGGGTGCTCTCCAGGGGCGGGCTCCACCCGGAACTGCGCCCTGCTCAGGTTCCAGCGCCGCCCTGGGAGCTCTCTCGGGGCGAACGGTTCGAACGCTCTATGACCCACGGACTCGCGAGCGCGGCCGCCATCCTCGAATCCACGCTGTTCGCCCCGAATTCGCTTCGGAGCGCAACGGTGGCCTGTTGTTGCCCAAGTCGCGTAGGGGTCAGGAGCCATGTGCAGCCAGCTCTGCGGCTCGCCCTTGGGATCTACCAGCCACCGCAATAGGTGATCTGGGGCCCTGTAGGCTCGGCCCCAGCGCCCTGGCGCTCCAACTGACCCAGGGTCTTCTCCCAATCCTCGAGCTTGACGTAGCGCCCGTGCTTGACGTCAAACCGAAGGCCCTCGAAGCGCATTCGGTCAATGCTGCGGACGTGGCGAACCGCCGTGAGGTTCTCTGGCTCATACAGCGCCATTGCCTTCTGACGGCGGTCCCCATCCGGATCCGCGATCAGGGCCGCCAGGGCGGAGAAGCGAGCCTCATGCGCTGCGGTCTCTGACTGCTTATCCGCGACCTCCTGAACCGCGCTGGCGTAGTTCGAGCGCCAATACGCCTCGCCCCGATCCTCTGCCTTCCCGCCCGGCATGTTGAACCAGAGGCGGCAGCACTGATCGGGCGGAAGCCCGGCCTTTAAAAGCTCGACCAGGAAGGCCCATTGCGGCGTGCTGCGGTCCGACCAGGAGTGTTGTCCTTCCCAAGCCTCCTTGCCCCCGGCGGCATGGCGTCCAGATCCGCTGGCGTTGGCTCGCTGGGATCCCAGCCTTCAGCCTCAACCTCCTGGCACCCGTAGTCCGGGTGTAGCTGCTCGACCTCCGCGGCGGAGATTGCGCCAGGGCGGGCGAGTTCGAGCACCTCGGCCCATTCGCCTGTCTTCGAGTTCATCGTGCCAGGAAGTCTGCCGAGCCGGATGGGATCTCGCGCCGACGCCTCTATCGACCCGGTCATAGTTCTCGCAGAGGTAGGAGCTGAGCCGCCTTCGGTCGACGTCCTCTTCGACCCTCAGCCAGACCTGGTAGCCGCGACCGCTGAAGATTCGGAGTCCGCGCCCGTTCACATCTTTCCAAAGGCGGTCGGACTCCCACTCAGGGAATTGATCCTCCTCGTCTTCGTCCGGGTCGGTGACTGGGTCGAAGTCCACCACGAACCACTGCCGCGCGACGACGTCCTCGTTCCGGGCCGTGGTGTCCGATAGACCCCACGGAGTTGGGGTCACATAGCAATCGTACTCGCCGTGAGCCTCCACCCAGGCAGTCGCGTTGGCCTGTTCCTCGGCGCAAACGTGGCGCTGGCCTTGTCTTCCTTGCTCCAGAAGTTGAGGCAACCCCTGGCTGAACACCAAGGTCTGCGAAAATCGTGGTATAATCATGTACGTCATTGGGCTCGGCCGCAGATTCCTCAGAGGGTCGCGGCCGTGTTCGTTTTCCGCCATGTGCTAGCTGGCCTCCCCGCGCTGAGCAGCGCAGAGGTCACTCATGCGGAACAGGATCCGCCCGCCAACACGGCAGGAACGCACCTTCCCCCGGCCTCTGAGCCGGTCTAGCGTCCGTTCGTTGATTTGCAGCCAAGCTGCTGCTTGGCGTCGCGAGAAACACGCTCTTCCCCTCGCGCTGCGAGAGAGAGGAGCCGAAGGGAGCGGTATCTATCCGCTTAGTCATCGGGGCCTCCTAAGGCAATTGTTGAGTGGTCATGTCTGACCTGCTTGGTATTGGAACACCGACCCCTGACCAGTCAACCGCGCTGTTCTAAGTGCCGAACGAGCCGTTTGGCGGGGTCCATGGGATTCATTTCCTCCACAGGAAACTGCTAGTCTTTTACAGTCATGCCTCGACTGCCAATGCAGTGTGCCACGGGTCCCGAAAACCCCCAACGCGCTCCTCGGAATTTTCTTGATTTCCTCCGAGCGCTGGCGCTAGCCAGCTTCCGCAGCCAGCTTGGCTCTGACTCCCGCGACTGCGTCCACGGCCTGGCGGAAGGCGTCGGCGGCCTCCATGGCTTCTTCAAGCGTCGTCGCTTCGTGGCTCACGCGGTGTCGCCGCTGGTAGCGCCGCTCGGCTACCCGGATGCTGTGACCCAGCCTCCGCGCTGCGACGTAGATGCTCGCCTCTCCCCACACGCCAGCCGCGTTCACTGAGTACGTGGCGCAGGTAGACCGAAGGGCAGGAGTCCGCCCAGACCGCTGGCTCCAGTTGAACTCGGGGGCTCCAAAGCGATCCGTGAGCCTCTTTCGCGCCTTCGTGGCCGTGGCACGGGTCCAGCCTGCCTGCCCACCAATCACGAACGGGCCGGCGCTCCTGAGCTTCAACGCAGCGAGCAACCGCGCCAGGGCGGGGGTCTTATCGAGCCACACCTCACGGTCCTCGCCCGTCTTGACGTGCTCGGCGTTGAACTCGATGACCCCACGCTCCAGGTCAACGTGCTCCCAGCGCAGCGAGAGCAGCTCTTCCAAGCGGGCGCCGGTCAGCAGCCTGAGCACTACCAGCGGAAGCACAGAGTCATGCTTGCGCGTGATCCCTTCGCCAGCGCCCAAGCCGTCAGCCTTCTCGGCGCGGGTGAGCGCATAGGTCTCTGCGTCATGCCGAACCGCCGCCGCCAGGAGCCTTTTGATCTCCTGTGGCTTGAGAAACGCAGGGCGGGGGCGCTCTTCCTTGATCGCCCGGAGCTGGTCGGTGAGGTCGTCCTGGGTGAGCCGGGGACGAACCCGCGGCCGCCGGAGCTGATTGAGCACGGCCTTGAGGCCACGTAGCCGGTTGTTGACCGTTGAGGCAGACACGCGTTGCGCGGAGGTCCCGCGCTGCCCCGCGACCCACCGGCCATGGCGACCCTCAGGGTGTCGTGGGGCAGCGCGGCGCGGTAGGCAGCCAAGTGCTCAGGGCGCAGGTCGTCGGCCTGGGAGAGTCCCTGCGACTCGCACCACGCCAGGAACACGTCCACGGCATAGCGGTAGTTCGCGAGCGTGGCTGGCGCTACGGAGGCTTCCGTGAAGTAGGTCTCGAAGGCGCGGTGCAGGGTCGCGCCAGAGCAGGGCGTGGCGCCCATGGCAAGCTGGCGACGCCGGTCGTCCAGCTCCCGGCTCTTCTCGATGGCCCACAGGCGCCGAGCCTCCTCGTTCGTGATCCCGCGCTGGGTGAGGCTCAGCTCCTTCGCCTTCCCTGAGTCGGGGTCGGTCCAGCGCCCGATCCAGACGGAGCCCGAGGCCCTCTCGCGTTGGATCAGCTTGACCCCGGTGTGAGCGTGCCTGCGCCGCTGGCGAGTCTTCCCCATGCCTGCCTCCGCGCCACCCAAAACGCCACCCTAAAGTTTGACGTGCGGTGTCCGTTGGTGTTGCTTTCCACCTCCAGGATGGCAGCGCAAACCCAACTATTCAAGCGACTAGAGTAGACAGGCACGAATTGCGCTAGACAGCCTCAACACGACTGGGGGTCAAGAGATCGAAGGTTCGAATCCTTTCACCCCGAATGGCAGAAGGCCCTCGTAAGCCACGGCTTACGAGGGCCTTCGTCTTTCCGGACGGGGGCCGCCTCAGCTCCCGTGGATCACGCGCAGGATCGCGGCGCCCATGGACTTGAACAGCCCCACCGGCGGGGGCAGGGGCTCGTGGCGCGCGAAGCGCTGGCTGCCGCAGCCGCAGGTGCGGTTGGTCGAGAGGCAGGCGCGGTCGTAGGTCGCGTTGCACCCCCGGCAGCAATAGGCCTCGGCGCCCTCCAGCGGGGTGAAGCAGCGGGCGCAGCACAGCTCCTGACCTTCGCGGAGCTTGCTGCCGAACACGCGGTCGGTGGGCTCCACCCCGGCCTACCCGCAGACCACGGGGGGGTCGATCGGCGAACTCAGATCGCGGAGCAGGGCGCGCACGCTGCCGTAGCGGCGCTCGGGCTGGATCCGCGTCATGCGGGTCAAGCACTTGCGCAGGTTGGGGTGCATGCTCGCGGGGAACTGCACGGCCTGGGTCGAGATCGCGGCGAGGAGCTGCACGCCGGTCAGGCGAGGGAACGCGGTCTCTCCCGTCGCCGCGTAGCGGACCGTGAGCGCCAGCGAGAACTGGTCGGTGCGCGAGTCGAGGTCGCGGGCCGAGATCTGCTCCGGCGACATGAACGCCGGGGTCCCGAGCAGGGTCCCGACCTCGGTCAGCATGCGATCGCCGCTCGACTTGGCCAGGCCGAAGTCGATCAGCACCGGGTCCGCGGGGTTGCCCCCGCGCAGGATCACGTTGTCGGGCTTTATGTCCCGGTGCACGAGCCCCTGCTTGCTCATGGCCTCGAGGGCCTCGGCGCAGCCGTTCAAGAGCGCGAACAGCTCGTCGTCGCCCATGGGTCCGTAGCGCGAGATCGTCTTGGAGAGGGTCGGCCCCTCGACGAACTCCAGCGCGGCGTAGAGCCGCCCCTCCTGCTCGCCGAAGTCGATCAGGCTCACCACGTGCCGCGACTTGACCAGCGACAGGGTGTAGGACTCGCGCAGGAAGCGTTGCCGGTGCTGGAGCTCGGAGCCGCGCAGGGCGTGCAGGACCTTGAGCGCCACGCGCTGGTTGGTCTCGGTGTCGTGGGCCGCATACACCGCGCCGAAGCTCCCGCTGCCCAGGGTCTTCTCCACGCGGTAGCGCCCGAAGGCCAACTGCCCGCCGGGGAGCTTGGCCGCGACGTCCACCTCGCCCGAGGAGGACGGGGACTTCTTCTTGCGGCTGAGGAGGAGCGAGCACTTCGCGAGGAGCTCGCCCATGCTCACCGGCTTGGTGAGGTATTCCGCGGCGCCGGCGTCGAACCCGCGCAGCATGTCCTCCTCGGAGCCCAGCGCGGAGAGCAGGAGCACCGGGGGCGCCTCGCCAGCGAGGGCCTCCTGCATGCGCTCCAGGAAGTCGATCCCGTTGCCGTCGGCGAGGCGAATGTCGCTGATGAACAGGTCGGGAGGGTTCGAGAACAGGACCTCGGCCTCCTTGAGGCACTCGAAGGTCTCCACGGTGTAGCCGCGCTTCTTGAGGATCTCGCTCAACAGCATGCGCAGCGACGAGCTGTCTTCGAGGATGGCAATCCGGCTCATGCTCGCTCCCAGGGCTGACTGGCCAGGCACGCGGTGCTCGGCTCTTCGATCGCGCGCGAGGCGCGCTTGGTTGGATCCTCCATTCGCGGCCCCGCCCCCAGCATGTTGAGGAGGGCCGCCGCGCTGGGGGGTCGCTTGTTCGGATCCACCTGGACCAGGACCTGCAGGATCTCGCGCAGCTCCCGGGGGACCGTGGACGGGATCTCGTAGGTCTCCTGCGCCAGGCGCTGCAGCAGCTTGAAGCCGCTGAGCTCGGGCCAGGCCTGCTGGCCGGTCACGGCGAAGCGCACCACGTGGCCCAGGCTGAACAGGTCCGAGCGGAAGTCGATCGGGCGGCCCAGGACGTACTCCGGCGCCATGTAGCCCGCGGTGCCCACCAGGACGTCGGGGTCCGTGAGGAAGTCCTGAGCCGGGTTGCGCGCGAGGCCGAAGTCCACGAGCACCGGCCAGGCGGGCTGGTCGTCGCGGAGGATCACGTTCCCGGGCTTGAGGTCGCGGTGGACCATGCCGTGGGCCTGCAGGCTGTCGAGGGCCAGGGTCAGCCCCATGAGCAGGTTGAACGCGTCGTCGGGGGAGAACGGACCGCGCTTGGCGACCCAGTCCCACACCGTCGTCCCGTCGATCAGCTCGAGGACCATGAACTCGCGCCCCTCGTGCCGGCCGAACTCGACGAGCTGCGGGGTGTGCGCGCAGTCGACCGCCAGGAGCGAGTAGGCCTCGCGCTGCAGCCGCTGCCGCGACTCGGGCAGCGCACGGGACTGGCCCTGGGCCACCTTGAGGGCCACGGTCTGGCCGGTGCGCTCGTCGTGGGCCTTGAACACCACGGCGTTCCCGCCCCGCCCGAGGCCGGAGGTGATCCGGTAGCGTCCGCAGTAGAGGTCGCCCTTGGCGAGCTCCAGCGGCGTCTCCGGCGCGCGGGGGACGCGGCCGTCCAGCAAGCGCTTGACCCGCACGATCAGCTGCGCCCGCGAGAGGGGCGGGGTCAGCACCGCGTTCGCCCCGGCGGCGTGCGCCCGGAGGACCGCGTCCTCGGTGTCCCGGGCGGCGACGAACAGGATCGGGAGCTGCTCGGCCGAGCCCAGCTTGCGCAGCCGGGCGACCAGGCGCAGCGCCGAGCCGCTGAGGTCGCCGTCGATCACCCACAGGTCGGTGGGCGAGTCGAGCAGCGGCGCGGCCTCGGCCTCGCCCTGCACCCGGGTCACGGTGTGCCCGCGCTGCTCGAGGATCCCGCTGATCCACGAGCCTTGTTCCGCGCTGGCTTCGACGCAGACGATCGAACCCACGGCTCAGTCCTTTCCGTCGAGGTAGTCCGGGAGGGCGAAGTCCTTGCCCGGGAACAGGGCGCCGATGGTCAGCGGCCGCGTCCCGGGCCGCTCCTTGGTCCCGGCGGGCTGGGCGACCCGCGAGCGCCGACAGGTCTCGGTCTCCTCGCGGGCGGCGTTGAGCTGGCTCTGGTTCAAGGCGCGGGCGATCGCCTCGTCTTGCGTGGCGCCCGGGTGCAGGACGCCTCCCAGGGCGGACATGAGTCCGTAGCCGAACACGCTGATCAGCTCGAGGTCCGAGCGGTCGAAGGCGGGGGTGTCCCAGCGCCGCCCGAGGACCAGGGCGCCGGTGACCCGGGGACGGTTGTGCTGGCGCAGGGGCACGCAGGCCACCGGGCACTTCTCCCCGTCGAGCAGGCACACCGCCATGCCCGTGTTGAACACGTAGTCCAGGATCATGGGGTCCTGGTCCAGGATCTCGCCCACCGGCGACGAGCAGATCACCTTGGAGGTCTTGCCTGCCAGGGCGCCGATCAGGAAGGCGCGGCGCGCACAGAAGTGGTTGGCGATCAGCTCCAGCATGCGGCTGCTGAGGTCAGTGGCGCCGCACGCGCTCTGACGCACCTGCTCGCAGAGGCCGAGGGCGTGGCGCACCCAGTAACTAGGCTCCTCGTCCCGCAAGTAGCGGTCGGGAGCAACCCAGCACTTGGTCCACGAAGCACTGTCCGAACCCACGGCGCCTCCTTCCAAGCGCCTCCATGCAAGGGGCTTGCCAGCCCAACTCCAACGCGCGTGGGTGGGACACGGGTGTCATCCCCCCCCACAGGGGGTCCCAGAGGGGGGGGAAGAGTCCCCCCCGGGGTAGGGTCCAGGAGGGTTAGCGTTGGCCCTTGGATTGCTGTCTGGGGCAGGGTGGCGGGGAGCCGCGTGGCGTATGACAGGACCGATCGCTATAGCGAGAGACGTTGCAGCTGATGGGCGGTCCCGATGAAGGTGCTGATCGTAGGTAGCCCTCCTCTGGTCGGGTGCGAAGACTTCCCCCGCGTCGAGTTGGGGAACGCCGCCACCGAGCTGCTCAAGCTGCTCCCCGACATGGTGATCCTGGACGGTCGTCCGCTCACCCGCGAGCTGCTCGGCACCGTGCGCCGGCTGCGGACGCTCAAGCCGAGCACCACGACCCTCGCGATCTGCGCCGACCCCCTCCCCCGGCCAGCGGTCGACGCCTGCTATCACGCGGGCGCGGACTTCGTGGTGTTCGGGACCCTGGACCTGCCCCAGCTCCTGGCGGCCAACGAGCTGACGCCGATGCCGCCCCTCGACCCCGCCCTGGAGCTGGTGGCCGACGAGGACGTCGCCCAGCGGGGGCACGTGCTGGAGGCCGTGGGCCAACTGGCCGCCGGGATCGCCCACGAGCTGAACAACCAGCTCACCGCGATCCTCGGGTTCAAGGAGCTCCTGACCATGCACCTCGGCCCGGAGGCCGTGGACCTCAACGCCTACGCGGAGCAGATCGAGCTCGCCGCCGACGAGTCGCGGCAGCTCGTGAAGCAGCTCCTGGCCTTTGGTCGGCGACAGGTCATGGACCCCCGCTCGCTCCAGGCCGACGGGCTGCTCGAGGAGATCGCCGAGGAGCTCAAGCCGGCGCTCCCCGAGGGCGTCGAGCTCAGGTGGCGCTGCGACACAGAGCTCTGGAACCTGCGCGCCGACCCGGCCCAGATCAAGAACGTCCTGTTCTGCTTGGCCGAGAGCGCGGTCAAGGCCATGCCCAACGGCGGCGCGCTCGAGTTCGTCGCCGAGAACATGGAGATCACCACGGCGCAGGCCAAGCCCGACCTGGGCTTCCTCGCCGGGAGCTACGTCTCGATCATCGTGCGGGACTCCGGCGAGCCGCTCTCCGACGAGACCCGCCAGCGGATCTTCGAGCCCTTCTACTCCCGCTCCCCGCGCCACGGCAAGGGCCTGGGGCTCGCCGCGGTCTACGGGATCGTGAAGCAGTCCGGGGGGTGGATCTGGGTCAACCCGTCCAGCGCCGGCACCGAGTTCCAGGTGTTCTTCCCCAAGGAGGACAAGACCGACACCACGCGTCGCCTGGGCAAGCGCAAGACCAGCTTCTCGGCCTCTCCCTCGGGGGAGCTGCGGGTGCTCGTGGTCGAGGACCAGGACCCCGTGCGCACCTTCGTGCGGGACATCCTCGGCGCCGCGGGCTACGACGTGACCGAGGCCGCCTGCGGCGAGGAGGCCCTCGAGCTGCTCGAGGTCAGCCCCTCGGCCTTCGACCTGATCCTGACCGACGTGGCGATGCCCGGCATGGGCGGCCGCAAGTTCGCCGACCGGGCCCGCGAGCGGGCGCAGCAGCGCGTGATCTTCATGTCGGGGCACCCGGGCAACGCCCTGGTGGAGTGCGGTCTGTTGCGCCACGGCGAGCTGTTCTTGCCCAAGCCGTTCTCCGGAAAGGAGCTGTTGAGCCTGGTCGAGCGCGCGCTGTCCATGACCCCCTCCGCCGGGACCCGCAAGGGCAGCAACGGGAACGGCAGCGATGCCTGAGTCCGCCCAGGAGGAGGTGCTCCCCACGGAGCGCATGTGGCGCGGCGCGCCCGCGCTGGCGCTAGTCCGGGCTGAGCAGGCGCGCGATCCGCTGGAGCAGCTCCAGGGGGCTGAACGGCTTGTGGAGCACGTCGCGGCCCCCGGCGGTCTGGCAGCGCTCGGCGAGCTCGGGGTCCATGTCCCCGGTGAGGAACACGATCGGCGGAGCCGGCTGCACCGTCTCGCGGATCTGGTTGCAGATCGTGAGCCCGCTCTCGCCGCCGGCGAGGTGAACGTCGAGCAGCACCAGGTCCGGAGTCGCCTCGCGGCAGCGCTCGAGCGCCTCCTCGACCGAAGCAGCGGCGCGGACGGAGTACTTCCGGCGCAAGGTCGCCTCGACCATGCTGCGTACGAGAAGGTTATCGTCGACGACGAGCACGACGGGTTGCTGCTCAGTCACGGCACCACCTGGGTGCCTCAGTGTAGCCGAAGTTGCTGCGACAGCTACCGCGGTGGCGCGGCGAGCGACGTCGCAGGTCGCGCCCACGGGAGCGCGACCTCCCTCGGACGCGGCGGAATCTCCAGTGCGGGTCTCGACCCGGGGCGGGTCGCGTGAGCGAAACTTCGTGGGACAACCCACAACAACAGGTCCTGCGCTACGCCGCCGACCTCGCCACCCTCTACGAAGAGGTCGAGCACGTCCGCGGCAACCTGCACGCGCTCCGGCAGCGCCTGTTCGGGATCGCCCGGGCTGGCCTGCAGTTGGTCGCCTGCCTCTCGGTGGAGCAGGTCTCGGACCGGCTGCTCTCGCTGGTGGGTGAGCTCCTGGGCTGCTCCAAGGCCGCGGTCTACACCGTCCAGGGGGGCCGCCTGCGCCTGGTGAGCTGCACCCCCCCAGGGGCCTTCCGCTCCGTGGCGCCGCTCCCCGCAAGGCGCCTGACCACCGTCGAGCCGGGCTCGGGGATCGAAGCCGAGTGGCTCGAAGCGAACCAGAGCGACCTGGTGCGGGTGATCCCCATGGTGGGCCGCCAACGCGAGATCGGGCTGTGCGCCTGCTTCGACCTCGACGACGAGGGCCTGACCGCCGCCGAGCAGCGCGCGCTGCTCGACTTGCTGGGGAGCTACGGCGGGATCACCCTCGAGAACCTGAACGTCGACTCCCGGCGCAGCACCGACGGCGGCGCCGCCTCGGGGTCGGGCGTCGACTCCTTCGCCGAGCTGCTGGGGGACGCCCCCTCGACCCAGGCCACCCTCAAGGCCCTGCGCCGTCTGGAGACCCTCGACGCGACGGTGCTGCTCGAGGGGGAGACCGGCACCGGGAAGTCCCTCCTGGCCCAGACCCTGCACTCGCGCGGGCCGCGAGCCGGGAAGCCCTTCGTCGTGGTGAATTGCAGCGCGATTCCGGAGAGCCTGGTCGAGTCCGAGCTGTTCGGACACGAGGCCGGGGCGTTCACCGGCGCCAACCGCCTGCACCGAGGCAAGGTCGAGCAGGCCGCGGGCGGGACGCTGTTCCTGGACGAGATCGCCGAGCTCCCCCACCACAGCCAGGCCAAGCTCCTGACCTTCCTCGAGACGAAGTCCTTCACCCGCGTCGGCGGCGAGCGTCAGCTCGACGTGGACGTGCGGATCGTGGCCGCCACCAACCGCAGCCTGGAGAAGTGCGCCGAGGAGGGCTCGTTCCGCAGCGACCTGTTCTATCGCCTGAACGTGTTCGCCCTCGAGCTGCCCCCGCTGCGTGAGCGCGGCGAGGACACCCTGCGCCTGGCCCAGCGCTTCACCGACGAGGTCGCGGCGCGCTACGGACTCCCGCGCCCGGAGCTGTCGGGGGAGGTGCGCAGCCGGCTGCGAGCCTACCCCTGGCCCGGCAACATTCGCGAGCTGCGCAACGTGCTGGAGAAGGCGATCGTGCTCTCCGAGCCCGGTGAGCTCGACCCCCGCCTGCTCCCGGGCGAGGGGCAGAGCCCCCTCGGCGCCTCGGTGACGAGCGACCCTGGGCACGCCGAGCCCGACCTGGGGCCGATCGGCGAGGAGTCCTTCGCCGACGCCAAGGCCCGGATCGTGGAGCGCTGGGAGCGCGCGTTCGTGACCGCGATCCTGCGCTCGACCGGCGGCAACCTGACCCGGGCGGCCGAGCGCGCGAGCATGGACAAGAAGTACCTGCGCCAGAAGGTCAAGCGCCTGGAGATCGACCTGGAGTCGATCCGCGACGCGCCCGCCGAGTGACCGTGGCGTGCGCTCCCCGCACGCCTGCGAAGTTGCTGCGGCAGCTTCCGCTGCCGCGCCGCCTTCGGCGGCGTAAGAATTCCCCCGGACGGGAGTTCGTGCGCAGCGCGAGGCCTTCCCAAGGCACACCCGTCCGGGCGAATCTCGCGCGCTGCTTGAACTCTCCGCCCCGAACGACGACCCTCGGGGCATGAGCTCTCGACCCCGCCTGTTCGCGCTCACCCTGTTGCTCAGCGTCGGCGCCGTCGCTGGCCAGTCCCGACCCTGGGACGAGCTCCTCGAGCGGTTCAAGGTCGAGGCGCGGATCGAGCGCCAGATCGTGCTCGGCACCGTGCGCGGGCTGCTGCAGAAGAAGCCCGCGCGCCCCGACTGGTCCCCGCGCGTCCACGGCGAGGGCGCCCTCGAGCTCGGCGCCGGCGACACCCCGATCCTCGTGCTGCGCGGGACGCCGCGGGCCATGGGCGAGCAGCACGGCGCGCTCATGCGCGACGAGATCCAGGGCCTCGTGCGCTACGTGCACCAATTCGTCGGCCCCCGCGAGCTGCCCCGCGCCCGGGAGCGCGCCCAGGAGCTCTACGGCGAGCGCCTGCCTCAGGCCTTCCGCGAGGAGCTCGAGGGGCTCGCCGCGACCTCGGGCGTCGAGGTCGGCGAGCTGCTCCTCGCCCAGTGCTTCACCGACCTCTACCGCGGCCTGGGCTGCACCTGCGTCGCCGCCCCGCTGCAGGCGGGCACGGCCCTGGCGCGCAACCTGGACTTCCCCGGCTTCGGCTACCTGGCGCGCTACTCCCTGGTGGTCGTGCGCCAGCCCCTCGGCGGGCGGCGCACGGTCTCGGTCTCCTGGCCGGGGCTGATCGGCGTGCTCTCGGGGCAGAGCCCCGACCTGGCCCTCGCGGTCATGGTCGTCCACGACTCCGAGGGCGCCGCCGCGGGGCTGCCCTTCCAGCTCGTGTTCCGGCGCGTGCTCGAGGAGGCCGCGACCCTGGAGCAGGCCCACGCGCTGCTGCGCGAGCTGCCGCGCACGGTGACCAACAACCTGATGGTCGTCGAGGCCGCCGGGCGCGCCGCGGTGTTCGAGCTCGGGCGGGCCGAGGTGGTCCGGCGCGACCCGCCGACGCACCGCTGGTTGGTCTCGACCAACCACTTCGTCTCGGCCCCGCTCGCGGAGGCTCGGGCCTCGATCAGCTTCCTGAACTCACGCTCGCGGCTGAAGGACGCTCGCGCCTGCCGCCCCGAGGGCCGGGGCTACACCCGCGACGACCTGCAGCGCGCGCTGCGCGAGAGCGAGGTCGCGGTGACCCAGCAGAGCATGCTCTTCGTCCCGGCGACCGGCGAGGTCTTCGTCTCGTTGCCGGAGAAGCCGCGCTCGGCCCGTGAGGCGTTGGTGCGCCTCGACCCCGCGCAGCTCTGGGACCAGGACTAGGCCCCCCTACTCCGCGCCCCAGGAATACTCGATCCGGTAGAGGTCCTCGCGCTGGTCGCTCCAGCTCTCGGAGACCCCGACCCGCCGGTGGCGCCGGAGCACGCTCAGGTCGACGTCGCACAGCACCAGGGTCTCTATGTTCGGCGTGGTCTCGGCGGCGATCCCGTCGCGGGGGAAGGAGAAGTCCGACGGGGTGTAGATCCCCGACTGGGCGTAGTGCACGTCGACGTTCTCGACGAGGGGCAGGTTGCCCACGCAGCCCGAGGTGACCACGTAGACGTCGTTCTCCATGGCCCGCGCCAGGGCGCAGGTGCGCACGCGGATCAAGCTCGAGCGCTCGTCGCAGGTGAAGGGCACGAAGATCAGGTCCGCGCGCTGACGGGCCGCGTAGCGCGCGAGCTCGGGGAACTCGATGTCGGTGGAGAGCATGATGCACACCCGCCCGCGGTCGGTGTCGAACACCTCCAGCCGATCGCCCTGGCCCAGGCCCCACCACTTGCGCTCGCTCTGGGTCACGTGGAGCTTGTACTGCCGGTCCACGCTCCCGTCGCGCCGGAAGAGGTAGGCCACGTTGTAGAGCCGGTCGTCCTCGACGGTGAACATGGACCCCCCGACCACGTTCACGTTGCCCTTGATCGCGAGCGCCCCCATGAGCTCGAGGTACTTCGGGGTCAGCTCGGCCAGCGCGCGCTGGGCCTGGCCCGGGCGCTTCACGCCCTGCAGCGCGAGGAGCTGGCTGGTGAACAGCTCGGGGAACACCACGAAGTCCGCGCGGTTCTCCGCGGCCACGTCCACGAAGAACTCCACCTGCTGCGCGAACTCGGCGAAGGACTCGATCCGCCGCAGCTGGTACTGCACGGTGCACACCCGCACCAGGGTCTGGCGGCGGTAGGTCCGGCGCCGGTCGGGGACGTACTCCAGGTTCGACCACTCGAGGAAGGTCGCGTAGCCGCAGGACTCGCTGTCGTTGGGCAGGTAGTTGGGGATCAGGCGCTGGATCGTGAACCCGTTGGCGAGCTGCGCGGTGAGCACGGGGTCGAACAGCGACTTGCGCATGACCGCGTCCACGTATTCGCTGGCGGAGATCACCGCGGCGTGCTCGTGATACCCGGGGATCCGCCCGCCGATGATGATCCGCCGCAGGTTCCGCTCCCGGGCCAGGCGCTTGCGCGCCTCGTAGAGCCGGCGGCTGAGCCGCAGCCCGCGGAACGCGGGGTCGACCATGATCTCGATCCCGTAGAGGCTGTCTCCGTCGTCGGCGTGGGTGCGGATGTAGCCGTTGTCCGAGATCACCTTCCAGTCGTGCCAGTCCTCGTGCTCGGCGAAGTCGACGATCAGGGAGCTCGAGGAGGCCGCGAGCTTGCCGTCGATCTCCACGCAGAGCTGGCCCTCCGGAAAGACCTTGAGCTGGCTCTCGATGTGCTCGCGCTTCCAGGGGAGCATCCCCGGGAAGCAGCGCACCTGCATCGCGACCAGGTCGTCGAAGTCGTCCAGGGTCAGCGGCCGGACGAGGATCTTGCGCTGGAAGTCCTCGAGCTCGAAGTCGGACATGTCCCTCCTCGGGGGTCGGGCGGCGGTGACGGCCGCGGGGCGGGCTACTCCTGGGCGGCCGGCCGCGGGAACACGGTCTCGAGGCGGAACAGGTCGGGTCGGCGGTCGAGCCGCGGGCGCACGCTGCCCTCGTGGATCGCCTCGCGCAGCGCCTCGAAGTCGATGTCCGTGGTCACGATCGTCTCGGTGTTGACCGGGGCCTCGACCAGGATCCCGTCCCGGGCGAAGGGGAAGTCCGACGGCGAGAGCACCGCGGACTGCGCGTAGTTTATGTCCATGTTCTGCGCGTCGGGGAGGTTGCCCACGGTGCCGGCCATGGCCACGTAGACCTGGTTCTCCACCGCCCGGGCCTGGGCGCAGTAGCGCACCCGCAGGTAGGCCTGGCGGTCGTCGGTGCAGAACGGGACGAAGATCACCTCGGCCCCCTGGTCCGTGAGGTAGCGCGCGGCCTCGGGGAACTCGACGTCGTAGCAGATCAAGATCCCGACCTTGGCCTTGGGGGTGTGGAACACCTGCAGCGTCGAGCCCCCGGCGATCCCCCAGTGCCGCGCCTCGTTGGGGGTCACGTGCAGCTTGGGCTGGCGGTGGACCGTGCCGTCGGGCAGGTAGAGCGAGGCCACGTTCTCGATCCGCTCGCCGTAGGCGATCGGGTGGCTCCCGCCCACGATCGAGACCTGGAACTCGCGGGCCAGCTCCTGGAACAGCTCGTCGAGCTGCTCGGTGTAGCCGGTCAACAGGCGGATCGCCTCGAGCGCGGTGTTGACCTCGAGGAAGCTCATGAGCTGCGCGGTCAGGAGCTCGGGGAAGATCACGAAGTCCGCGCCGTAGTCCGCGGCCACGTCGACGAAGAAGCGCACCTGGCGCGCGAAGCCGTCGAAGTCGGTGAGCTTGCGCATGCGGTACTGCACGCAGGAGACGCGGATCGCCTCGGACTTGCGCGCCCGCGAGCGGAAGCCTGCGTTCGGCCACTCGCAGAGCGCGAACCGGGCCTGCGCGCGCTCGCGGTCGAAGTGCCGCAGGACCTTCTTGAACACGAACTCCTGATCGAGGAGGAAGCTCAGCACGGGGTCCTGGACGTCCCCCGCCTCGACGCGGCTGGCGTACTCCTCCGGGCTCAGCTCGCCCTGGCGCTGCTCGAAGCCGCTGAGGTGCGCGGGCGCCAGGATCCGACGCAGGTTCTGACGCGCGCACAGCGCGCGCAGCGCCAGGCAGAGCTGGGCGCCCAGACCCTGGCCCCGGAAATCCGGGTGCACGAGGAGCACGGCCAGGTAGAGGGTGTCGCCGTAGGGGTCGTGGTTGCGGAACCAGCCGGCGTCGGTGGCGCCCGCCCAGGTGTGGTCCCGGTAGGGGTCGCGGCCGCCCTGGATCTGGAGCGCCATGGCGGCGGCCACGATCTGCCCCTCGCGCTCGATCACGAGCTGACCCTCGGGGAACACGCGCTGGTGGACGAGGAGCTGCTCCTCGTCCCAGGGGAAGTGGGGCCACCCGGTCTCGGCGAGCGCCTTGAGTTGCGCGACGTCGGCCCGAGTGGCGCCGCGCGGAGCTGCGTTGGTCGTACTCATGGTCGTAGGGTGCCACATCCGCGCGACCACGCACACCCGGAGGTGCCCCGCGGGCCTACACTGCGCACATGAGCGAGCCCTGCCTGAAGCTCGAGGGACTGAGCGTGCGCGTCGGCGACGCCGCGCTGCTGGACGCCGTCGACCTCGAGCTCGGCCCCGGCGGGCGCCTGGCCCTGGTCGGGCGCTCGGGCGCGGGGAAGACCACACTCCTCAGCGCGGTCGCCGGGCTCTGCCCGCTGAGCGCCGGAGCGATCGCGGTCGCGGGGCGTCCCTGCGCCGCCCAGGGCCAGCAGCGCCTGGCGCCCGCGCAGCGCGGGGTGGGCCTCGTGTTCCAGGAGCTCGCGCTGTGGGAGCACCTGACCGTCGCCGAGACCCTGGCCTTCGCCGCCCCCGGCCGCCGGCCCGAGCGCCGGGCGCGGGCCGCGGAGCTCGCGGGGCAGGTCGGGCTCGGGGCGCGGCTCGGCGCGTTCCCGGGCGAGCTCTCCGGCGGCGAGCGCCAGCGCCTGGCCCTCGCCCGCGCCCTGGCCCAGGACCCGCGCTTGCTCCTGCTCGACGAGCCCTTCGCGCACCTCGACCCCCCGCTGCGGCGCGAGCTCTCGGCGCTGGTCCTCGAGCGCGTGGCCGCGGGCGGCCTGGGGCTCGTGGTCGCCTCCCACGCGCTGGAGGACGTGGAGCGGCTCTGCGATCGGCTGTGCGTGCTCGAGGGCGGGCGGGTGGTCGAGCAGGGGGACGCCCGCGCGCGGCTGGCGGCTCCCGAGAGCGCCGCTCTGGCCCGGCTGTTCGAGCTGGGGAACGTGCTCGAGGGCGAGGTCCGCGGCGGTCGACTCGTGTGCCCCCTGGGGGCGCTCCCCTGCCCGGGACCCGACGGGCCGGCGGCGGGGTGGGTGCCCGCGGAGGGGATCGTGGCCGAGGCCGGCGGCGTGGCCGCCACGGTCGTCGGCGAGGTCACCTCCCAGGGTCAGCGCGTGCGCGAGCTGCGTACGGCGGACGGCCTGCGCCTGGTGAGCGCCCTCGAGGCCGCCCCCGGCCAGGCGGTCGAGGTCGGCTGCGCGGGGGAGCTGCGCCGGCTGGACTGACGCGCGTCACTGTGCGGGAGCGCGGGTCGGGACCTCCGGCTACGGTAGGCGCGAGGAGGGACCCCATGGGGCACAGTGCGACACGAGCGCGTTGGGCGCTGGGCGCGACGCTCTCCGGCGCGACGCTCCTGGTCTCGGGCTGCCCGAGCGACTCCACCCCGGCGCCCAGCACGCGCCAAGAGCAGGCCTCGACCCTCGAGGCCGGGCGCGCTGCCCTCGACGCCGACGCCCCCGGAGAGGCCTTGCGCGCGGCCAACGCTGCGCTGGACACGAGCCCCGACGACCAGGAGGCCCTGCTCCTGCAGGCCCGCGCCCTCCTAGGCCTGGGGCGCAGCGACGAAGCCCTCCGCGCGATCGACGGGGCCCAGGCGCGGGGCGCGCTGAAGGTCGCGCCGCCGGAGGTGCAGCGCGCGCTCTACGAGGTCGCAGTCCGAGCCCTGTCCCGGGGCCTCGCGCGTGAGGCCGAGCGCTACGACCTCCTGGCTCGCCGAGCCGACTACCTGGAGCGCCTCGACGACCTCGAGGCCAGCCTGGCGGACGTCGAGGCGGCCCTGCCCCTGGTCGAAGCGGACGAGGGCGCCGGCGCGGAAGACCCCGACCTCGCGAGGGCTCGCCTGCTGGAGCATCGAGGGGAGCTCCTGGCGCGGCTCGAACGCCTCGACTCGGGCGTGGAGGCCCTGCTGGCGAGCGCCTTCGCCTACACCTACGTCGAGCGCCACGAAGACGCCCTGCGGGTTAGCGCGCGCGCGGTCGAGCTCGCCCCCGAGGACCCCGCCGCGCTCGCAGCGCGCGGGGGAGCGCTCTCCGCCGCCCACCGCGACGCGGAGGCTCTGATCGCCTACGACAGCGCCTTGGAGCGCGACCCGCGCAACCGCTCCTTCCTGATCGATCGCGCGCTCGTGCGCGGCCAGCTCGGGGACCTCGACGGGCACCTGCAGGACCTCGAGTCTGCGGCGGTGCTGCCCCTCGACACCCCAGGCGACGACTACGCCAGGGCGTTGCTCGCGCCGGGGCTGGTCCGCGCCGGGCGCTTCGCGCGCGCGACCGAGGTCTACGCCAGCCTGTGCGAGCTCCAGCCGACGTGGCAGCCGCACGCGGTGTGGTACGCGGCGTTGACGGGGGACTCCACGTTGATCGCCGGGCGCACGGACGGCCTGGACCGCGGCTTGGAGATCGCTGGGCGCTTCCTCAGCGGAGAGCCCTACGCGCCGTGCCTGCGCGAGGCGGGGGACCTCCCCGCGACTCCGGCCCCGGACGCGAACCGCGACCTGCGTGCCGCGGCCCTCGCGTCCTTCCACACGGTGTGCGGTCTGCACCACGAGATCGAGGGCGACGTTCAGGCCGCGCTCCAGAGCTACCGCGCTGCGCTGGCCGCGCGCCCTCCTCGCGGCGACGCGCAGGAGCTCGCCGAGGCGCGGGTCGCGGCCCTGGAAGCCGCCCCCTCCGGGCGCTGAGCGCTCCCTCGGCCCTGCGCCGCGAAGGGCGAGCTCAGCGCGCCTGGGCGCGGCGGGCGTAGCGGGCCTGGGCCTCGAGCACGAAGTTGAGCAGCAGGTTCTGGAGCGCGAACTCGTCGGCCTCTCGGGTCTGCTTGCCGAAGTGGCTGAGCACGTGCAGGACCATGCCGCCCCGGGGCGCGGCGTCGGCGCCAGTGCGCGGGCGCCCCCCGCCGGTGGTCGGACGGCCGGGCTCGAGCAGCACCGCCAGCGCGCGCTCGGCGGACTCCGTCGCCCCCAGGGTCTTGCTCGAGAGCAGGACCCGCACCTGGGACTCGTCGAGGATTCGGATCGCCGGGCTGAGCGCGTCGATCGTCCAGCGCCGGTCGGCGAAGGTCACGGTCCGGCCTTCGCGCTGGAACACCCCGCGCAGCAGCGGGTCGCCGGAGGCGCCCGGCGGGAGGGCGTAGTCGACCTCTTGCTCGGAGAGCATGGTCCCCGGCTGGAGCAGCGTCGGCCAGGCGGGCTGCACCAGCTCCCACATGCCGTAGTCCTCGCTGAACACCGCCCCGCCCTGCTCGACGAAGGCCTTGAGCCGGGCGACGGCGGCCTCGCTGAGCTGGTCGCCCTCGCTCATGTCGTGCTTGTCGCAGCCGCCGCAGGTCGGCCCGCGGCCGAGGTCTTCGCCGGGCTTGCAGGTCGGGCACACGCAGTAGCCGGTGAACACGTTGCAGTTGAGCAGGACCACCGCGGTCCCTGCGAGGGCGCGCTCCATGTCGGCCATGAAGGCCTCCTTGAGCAGGACCTCGTGCTCGAGCTGCATGCGCTCCAGGAGGGCTTCGATGTGGTCGTAGTTGAGCTGCTTGCCCTTGAGCACGAGCACCCGCCCGCCGCGGCGGGTGAGGGTCTTGAGCCCCGCGCGCCGGGCGGGGTCGACGGCGTCCAGCGCGGTGCCCGTCGCCGCCGCCTCGCCGCCGATCGGGAGCGGGTCGTCGCGGTGCTGCTCCCAGAAGCTCTGGAAGTTGGCGCGCATGCCCATGTCGTCGCCGAGGAGCCCGACCAGCCCCGCGCGCAAGCGTCGACGAGGAGCGCGTCGTCCTCGTGGTCGGCCCACTGGGCGAGCAAGGTGTCCACGGCGCCGGGGGTCGCGCGCTCGGCGAGGCGATCGACGAGCACGAGCTTGAGCGCGGTCGGCGTCTTCTTGCGCTCCAGGAGCCCGCGCACGATCGGCTCGAGCTCCGGCGCTGCGTTCCCGCTCCAGGCCCCGACCAGGTCCAGCGCGGCCGGGCTCTGGCCGTTGCGCTCGAGGAAGCGCTCGAGCTGGCGTAGGGCGTCCTTGTGCTCGAGGGCGCCCAGCGCGTAGACCACCTGCCAGTAGGGCTCGGCCGGCTGCGCGCCGCGGGCGAGCAGCTCGAGCAGCCCCTTGGCCGCCTTGGCGCCGTCCTCCTCCACGACCCGGATCAGGGCGGTGTTCAGCGCGGCCTCGTCCGCTTTGGCGTGGGCCGCCGCCGCGGCCTCGAGCGCCTTGCGCAGGTCGGGGGGGTGGGCGTGCGCCAACGCGCAGCAGACGGACAGGATCAGGAACCAGCGAACCATGCGCTCCTCCGGGGGTGCGAGTTCCCTCTGCGCGCCCGATCCTACCGGACGCGAGGGGAGCCGTGGCCGGCTTCAGCGGGGCGCTCGGCCATACGTCGTTCGCCGGGCTCTCCCGCGGGGGGTCGACCTCGCGTACGCGCTTGGAGGGCACTCGCCGGCAACGGACTCGCATGGCAGCGCTTCGCTGGTCGTCGCCCACGCACGAGCGTGTCCCTCCTCCGGCAGGTGGAGGGACGTGCGCTACCGGGAGCAGCAAGCTGCTCCCCTACCCGTCCGCGTGCGCCAGGTGCCTGGCGTACGTCGTTCGCGATCTCCCGGCATGAGGGTCGACCCTCGTGGAGGACGTTCGCGATCTCCCGACATGAGGGTCGACCCTCGTGGAGGACGATCGCGATCTCCCGGCATGAGGGTCGACCCTCGTGGAGGACGTTCGCGATCTCCCGGCATGAGGGTCGACCCTCGTGGAGGACGTTCGCGATCTCCCGGCATGAGGGTCGACCCTCGTGGAGGACGTTCGCGATCTCCCGGCATGAGGGTCGACCCTCGTGGAGGACGTTCGCGATCTCCCCGGCATGAGGGTCGACCCTCGTGGAGGACGTTCGCGATCTCCCGGCATGAGGGTCGACCCTCGTGGAGGACGTTCGCGATCTCCCGGCATGAGGGTCGACCCTCGTGGAGGACGTTCGCGATCTCCCGGCATGAGGGTCGACCCTCATGGAGGACGTTCGTGAACGACTCGCGCGCAGGCTCGACCCCGCCCGGGCGAGCGAGCCTAGAGGAAGGCCGCGCGAACTCCCGTCCGGGCAAATTCTTACGCCGCCGACGGGGAGGCTCGCGCGTCGCCCGAACGCCTGGACGGGCGAAATTTCTCGTCACGAACGACGCCCGCCAGATCTCTTTACTACTGGACGCGGCGTGCACCGCGGCCGCTCAGCCCTCGCGGAACTCCTGAGCGTCGACCTCGTGGCGCTTGATCAGGCGCTGGAAGGCCTGGCGCAGCATGCCCGACTCCCGCGCGGCGAGGGACACGTTGCCCCCGTGGCGGGTGAGCACGTCGGTCAGGTAGCGCTTGGCGAAGGCCTCCTTGGCGTCGGACCAGTGCATGCGGCTGAGGTCGTCGAAGCCGTGGACCTGCTCGCCCTCCTGCTCGAACTGGATCTCGTCGGCGCTGACCGTGTCGCCCTTGCACAGGAGCAGGGTCCGGTTGACCAGGTTCCGCAGCTCGCGCACGTTCCCGGGCCAGGCGTAGTCGAACAGCTTGCGCAGGGCGTCGGGCTCGAAGCGCTTGGGCTTCTGCCGCTGCTCCTTGGCGTAGTCCCCGGCGAACTTCTCGACCATGTGCGGAATGTCGTCCTTGCGCTCGCGCAGCGGCGGGAGCTCGAGGGCGAACACGTGCAGGCGGTAGTAGAGGTCCTGGCGGAAGCTGCCCTCGGCGACCATGGCCTTGAGGTCGCGGTGGGTGGCGGAGATCACGCGCACGTCGACCGGGATCGCCTCGTGCCCGCCGACCCGGCGCACCTCGCGCTCCTCGAGCACGCGCAGGAGCTCCTTCTGCATCTTCTCGGAGAGGTCGCCGACCTCGTCCAGGAAGATCGTGCCCCCGTTGGCCCGCTCGAAGATCCCCTGCTTGTCGCTGGTGGCGCCGGTGAAGCTGCCCTTCACGTGCCCGAACAGCTCGCTCTCGAGCAGCTCGTCCACGATCGCGGCGAAGTTCTCGGAGACGAAGGGGCCCTCCTTGCGCTCGCTGTTGTAGTGGATCGCGCGCGCGATCAGCTCCTTGCCCGAGCCGCTCTCGCCGTGAATGAACACGGGGATCGTGCTGGCCACGACCTTGTCCAGGAGCTTGAACAGGCGCTGCATGGCCGGGGCCTGCCCAATGATCTGGTCGTATTGATAGCGCCGGCCCTCGGCCCGGGTCCTCTCCTTGAGCCGCTGGCGCACCCCCTCGAGCTCGAGGGACTGGCTCTCGACCTGGCTGCGCAGGCGCTCGCGCTCGGCCTCCAGCGCCTCGGCCCGGGACTGGTTCTCGAGCAGGAGCTGGGCGTTGGTCAGCGCGATCGCGGCCTGGTCCGCCAGGCTCGCGAGCAGGCGCGCGGCCCGCGCGTCGAACAGCCCCTCCTGGAAGCGGTGGTCCAGGTAGAGCACCCCGATCACCCCGCCGCGGCTGGCGAGGGGCACGGCGCACACGCTCTTGAGGCGCTGCTCGGCCACGCTCAAGGCGCCCGAGAAGCGGTCGTCGGACTGGGCGTTGCCGGTGAACACCGGCTCCTTCCCCTCGAGCGCCCGGCGCGCGATCGTGTTCGAGACCTTGCGGTCGGGGCGCTCGACCTCGCCGCGCTCCATGTTGCGCGCCACGCGGAAGGCGACGCCGTCGCTCGAGCCGTCGGTGAGCAGCATGAACCCGCGCTCGGCGCCGGTGAGGTCGATCCCGGCGTCGATGATCAGGTGCAGCAGGCGGTCGAGGTCGACCTCGAGGTTCAGCGCCTTGGTGATCTCCTGCACGCGGTAGAGGTCGTAGTAGGCGTCCTTGAGCTCGTGGGCCGCGACCCCCGCCGCGCTCGAGCGCGCGACCTCCTCGGCGCTGCGCAGCAGGTGCTGCGGCGGCCCCCCGCTCCCCAGCCGGGCGCGGACCCGCTCCAGCGCGCGGCGCAGGCGGTTCTTGGGGGTGCCCGGGGCCTCGTCCACCGGGCCCAGGGCCTTGAGCGCGCGCCCGAGGGCCTGCTCGCTCAGCGCCGGCCGCCCGAAGCGGTGGTGCGCCGCCGCCAGGGCCCCCAGCGCCTGGGCCAGGTAGTGGCTCGTGCCTCCGCTCCCCCGGATCCGCTCCCCGATCTGCACGGCGCGGTCGAGGTAGTCGACGGTCGCGCGCTCGTCGGGGGGGCTGGTCCCGGGCTCGAGGGTCGAGCCCAGCCACGTGCCGTAGGCGAGGTAGACGTTGAACGGGCCCTCGAGGTCGTAGACCCCGGCCCTGAGCTCGTCGGCGGCCTGCGCCGCCTGGCGGAACGCGTCCCGCGCCTCCTCGTGGCGGCCCTGGTGGCCCAGCGCCCGGGCGTGGGTCGCGAGCGCCAGGGGCAGGAGCCCGCGGGAGCTGGTCTGCCGCGCGAGGGTCAGCGCCTCGTCGGCCTCGTCCCGCGCGCGGCGCACGAGCTCGTGCTGCCCGCTGGCAGTGTCGGTGCCCACCGTGGCGTCGAGGTCCTCCCGGGCCAGGACCACGTGGGGCGCGTCCTCGTAGACGTAGGCGTCGAGGATCGCGAGGTCGGTGATCGCGAAGCAGCGCCACAGCGCGGCGCGCAGGTCGATCGGGCCCTGCTCGCCCACGGCGTCGCGGGCGGCCTCGAGCTTGCGCCGGGCGACCCGCGGCCGGCCCTGGGCCAGGAACAGGCGCCCGATCTCGAGCAGCGCGCGCCCGGCGCCCTCGAGGTCCTTGAGCGCGACCCGCAGCTCGACGGTCCGCGCCAGCCAGCGCTCGGCGACCTCCTCTTCGCCCAGGAGCCGCGCCACGTGGGCGCCCTCGAGCAAGGCGTTCGCGACCGGCGCCGGCGGGCCCCCGTCGCGCAGCGCGAGCTCCTCGCGCACCGCGGCCAGGGCGCCCTTGAGGTTCTGGGCCTCGACCCGCAGCTCGCGGATCTGGCGCCAGAGGGCGGCCAGCGTGCGCTCCTCGCCCTCGGCCTTGGCCAGCTCGACGCTCTCGAGCAGGCACTCGGCGGCGCGGGCGGGCTCGCCCCGGGAGCGGTGGATCCCGGCCAGGTTGCGCAAAGCAACGCCCTGTTGGCGCAGGTCTCCGGAGTCCGCGGCGACTCGTCGCGCGCGCTCGTGCAGGTCCGCGGCCTGGTCCAGGCCCAGGCGCCGGCGCTCGACGAGCCCCATTTGGTTGAGCGCGCGGGCCAGCAGGGCGCCGGCGTCGTCGTCCTCCTCGAGGGTGGCGGCGGCGCGGCTGAGCTCGCCCCAGGCCGCGTCGAGGTCGTCCTGCTCCACGTAGACCGCGGCCAGACCCACCCGGGCCTCGGCCGCGCGCACGTCGCCGCCGAAGCTGCGGATCGCCTTGAGGTAGAGCTCGGTGGCCTTGGAGAGGTCGCCTTCGTTGGCCGCGCTCTCGGCCTTGCGCAGGTGAACGTCCCCCAAGTTGCTGAGGTTCAGGGCCCCTCCTCTCAGCGGCCTGCGATCATACCCGTTCGGAGGTTCCCGCACGACGCCCTACCGCGCCCGCGCCGCTCGCCGGGCGCGCCGCGCGGCGCCCTCCTGCGCGAGCGTCCTCGCTGGCAGGCGCGCTCACGCGTGGACCCGTCGCCGGTCGGGGAGAGCCGGTCGCGAGGGGCCGGCAGCGGACTTCACCCGCCGGTGACGCACGAGCGCCCTTTCGGATGTGGGCGGGGCCGTCTGGGCGAGTATAGTGTTCGCCCTATGGCACGCCGTTTGTGGGACAAGGGTGAGTCGCTGCACCCGGAGATCCTCAGCTACACCGTCGGCGACGACTACCTCCTCGACCTCGAGCTGGTCGAGGAGGACGTGTGGGGCAGCCTGGCGCACAGCCAAATGCTGTCCGAGGTCGGGGTGATCGACGCCGCCGACAAGGACGCGATCCACCGCGGCCTGCGCGAGATCCTCGCCGAGCACCGGCGGGGCGAGTTCACGATCCGCCCCGAAGAGGAGGACGTGCACACCGCGGTCGAGGGCCGGCTGACCGACAAGGTCGGGCCCGCCGGCGGCAAGCTGCACACCGGCCGCTCGCGCAACGACCAGGTCCTGGTCGACGTGCGCCTGTGGATCAAGCGCCGGCTGCTGGACGCGATCGAGGGCGGCGTCGCGCTCTGCCGCGTGCTGCTCGAGCTCGCCGCCGAGCACCCGGACACGCTGCTCCCGGGCTACACCCACATGCGCTTGGCCATGCCCTCGACCGTCGGGCTGTGGGCGGCCGGCCACGCCGAAGGGATCGAAGAGGACCTGCGCGCCCTGGCGCAGGCCTACGAGGCGGCCGACCGCTGCCCCCTGGGCGCCGCCGCCGGGTTCGGGGTCCCGCTGCCCCTGGACCGCCGGCGCACCGCGGGGCTGCTCGGGTTCGGCGCGCTGCAGGTCAACCCCCAGGCGGTGCAGACCAGCCGGGGCAAGATCGAGGCCCAGGCCCTGTTCGCCTCGACGCTCCTGGCCCACGACCTGGCCGCTTTGGCCTGGGACCTCCAGCTCATGAGCGGCCCCGAGTTCGGCTTCGTGCGCCTCTCGGGGCGGGTGGCCACGGGCTCGTCGATCATGCCGCAGAAGCGCAACCCGGACGTGTGCGAGCTGACCCGGGCCAACGCCGGGGTCCTGCAGTCCTACCTCGACCGTGTGCTGCTGGTCGCGGGAAAGCTACCGTCGAGCTACCATCGCGACTACCAGCTCACCAAGGAACCCGTCCTGCGCGGGTTGCGCCTCGTTCGACACATGACACGCGCCATGGAATTGACCGTCACGGACCTCGAGGTCGACAGCGAGCGCAGCGCTCAGGCGGTGGCCGAAGAGGCCTACGCCGCGCACCGCGCCTTCGCCCTCGCGGGGCAAGGCGTCCCGTTCCGGGACGCCTACCGGCAGGTCGGCCAGGCGCTGAAGCAGGGCGAGCGCCTGCGGCCTACCCCCGAGGAGGAGCGCGCGCTGCCGAAGGTGGAGGGCGCCGCCGGCGACCTCCGCCTGGACGAGGCTCGAGACCGCGTCGAGGCGCTGGCGGCTGCGGCCACCCAGCAGCGCTCCTCGCTCGCGGCATGCTTCGAGGCGCTGGAGGCTGGCGCCACGAGAGAGGGCACGGCGTGACCGACGACGAGAACCCGTTCGCGGACTTCGAGGCGAAGCTGCGCGAGGTGGACCCCGAGCTCGACGGGCTCGAGCCGCCGACCACGCCGGAGGCGATCGAGGGGGTCGAGACCCAGCTCGCGATCAAGCTCCCCCCGAGCTACGGGCTCTGGCTGCAGCGCTACAACGGCGGCACGCTCTACAACACCACGATCTACGGGATCGAGGCCGACGACGACTTCGACCTGGCCGAGGTCAACCTCCGCGACCGCGAGGAGGGGCTGCCGAACCACCTCGTGGCCTTCGCCAACGCGCTCTCCGGGGACGTCTACTGCTTCGACACCTCCCTCGCCGACGACGCCGGCGAGGCCCCGGTGTTCCTGCTCGACCCCGAGGAGGGGACCCTGGCCTCGGTGGCCGCGTCCTTCCGCTCCTGGCTCGAGCGTCTGCCCCGGCTGGAGGCGGAGCTGGCCGAGGTCCGCGGCCCGCAGCCCATGACCGTGGCCGAGTGGGAGGCGTTCCTCACCCGCGAGCGCGCCAAGCTCCGCCGGCTGAGCACGACCCCCGCCAAGAACCTGACCATGCCGGATCCGGAGAAGGTCCGCGCCGAGCTCGGGGGCAAGATCCCCGTCGACCCGCGCCACCTCAAGTCCCGGGACTAGTCGGGGTCGCTGCTGCATGCAGGTGCGCGAGGTCTACGTCTGCCCGCCGACGTACGTCGAGCTGAGCTACGCGATCAACCCCTGGATGGACCCCAGCTCGGGGTTCTCGCGTGAGCTGGCGATCGAGCAGTGGGAGACCCTCGTCGCAGGCTACCGCGAGGTAGGCGGACCGCCGATCCACGTCGCCGAGGCCAAGCCGGGCCTGACGGAGCTCTGCTTCTTCGGCGACTCGGTGTTCCTCTGCGAGGGCGCCGCCCTGTTCGGCAAGTACCGCCACGCCGAGCGCGCCGCCGAGGGGCCCTACGTGCGCGAGTACCTGCTCGGCCACGGCCTCGAGGGCCACGACGTCCCCGAGGGCGTCGCCTTCGAGGGCGCCGGCGAGACGGTCATGTGGCGCGACAAGATCCTGTTCGGCTTCGGCAAGCGCAGCCACGAGGTCGCGCGGCACTTCCTGCGCCAGACCTTCGGCAAGGACACGATCGACTTCGAGATGGAGACCGACCACTTCTACCACCTCGACACCGCGCTCCTCCCGCTGTCCGACGACCTGATCGCCTACTACCCCGGCGCCTTCGGCCCGATCGACACCGCGACGATCGAGAGCCTCGACTGCGAGAAGCTCGTGGTCTCGGAGCGGGACGCCCACGCCTTCGCCTGCAACGCGATCGTGCGCAACGGCGTGGTGTTCGGGAGCCAGGGCGTCGTCGACCTGTGGCCGGAGCTGCGCCGGCGCGGGTTCGAGGTCCGCGAGCTCGACATGTCCGAGTTCCAGAAGCTCGGCGGCGGGATCAAGTGCCTCACGCTCCAGCACTACGGCGACTGACAGACTCCTGACGCGTTGAGTCAGGTCCTCGTCCGGACAACGAGCCTGAGCAGTCTGCTCGCCGGAGCCTGACGGTCCCCGGTCGGTCTTTGCCCGCCTCGAGACCGTTTGCGTAGCGCCTGGATCGCTCGGGTGTTCCCCCCGGTCCCTCCCAGGGAGGCTTGGCTCGTGCATGTCGAGGATTAGCTCGGGCCCAGGAGTTGCGCTAGCGAGGGCAGAGAGAGGGAGGTCCCGTGCTTACGAGAGCGTTGTTGGAGGTCGCGGAGTACTCCGCGGAGTTGGAAGCCCAGAGGCAGCGCCACGCCACGCGCCAACGTCGCGTGCTCGCCGACGCCCAGGGAGTCGAGTGCGCCCACTGCGGCTACTGCTACGTGCGCCCTGCCGAGGGCGAGAGCGAGTGCCCGCTGTGCCACACCCTCAACGCGAGCGCGCCGCTCCCTCCCAGGGGCTACGCCCTCTTGATCGCGGGGAGCCTCGCGGTGGCGGCAGCGTTCCCCCTCCTGGGCCTCGCCGTCGGCGCGCGCATGAGCCCCTTCTTGACCCTGGGCGTGCTCGGGGGCGCGTTCACGCTGGCCTTCGGCTGGGAGAGCCGACGTCAGGCGAGCTCGCGCTAGCGCCCGGGCCGGCTTGCCCCACCCCGCACTCGGGTGCTAAAGTTCGTGCTCGCAACTGGATACATGACGTCCAGAGGAGGGCCCGTGGCCAGCCCGACTGCCGAGAACCTGCTCTGCCCCTGCTGCGGCCAAGTCTTCCGCGCGCGGACCATGGGCACCAGCTACTACATCTCGGGCACCGACACCGACCTCCGCGAGACCGGGAGCATCGAAGAGGTCCGGCGCTACGGGGTCGTGACCTGCGGTGAGTGCGGGTTCTCCGCCGACGCCTGGAGCTTCCCCGAGCTGGAGCTGACCCAGAGCGAGCGGGAGAACCTGCACCAGGTGCTCGGCTACACCCCGGGCAGGACCACGCTCCACGGCTCCGCCGGCGACTTCGAGCGCTTCCAGCTCGCCGCGCGCTGCCACCAGGCCCGCGGCCTCGACAGCGCGGCCCTCGCCGAGCTGAACCTCCAGGCCTACTACGTGGCCCGCGACCTCGGCCGCCGCGACCTCGTGCCCCAGCTCCGCGACGAGGCCGCCGGGCTGTTCGCCAAGGCCCTCGAGGAAGAGCTCGAGCCGCCGCTGCGCATGCGCTACGCCTACCTCGCCGGCGAGCTGAACCGCCGCGCGGGCCGCACCCGCGAGGCGCTGCACTACTTCGACGAGGCCCTGCAGGCGGGCCGCGAGGCCGCGGAGGACCCCGAGGTCGACGGCGACGCGTGGCTCGTCGGCGCGCTGACCCGGCGCATGCAGGCCCTCGCGCTCTACAAGCAGGCGCCGGCCGCGGAGCTCCTGGAGCACATCCAGGACGCGCACCCCGACGCCCAGGGCGAGCTGCGCCGGATCCTGGCCTCGCGCCGCGACCGCGCCAGCGTCGAGGCCACGCTCCAGGCCTGGAAGGACGCGCCGGGCCGTGACCGCACGGTCATGCTGCGCGAGCTCCTGTTCGACCCGCCCAAGCAAGCCTACGACCTGCTCGTCGAGGCCCTCGCCGGACCCGCTCCGGAGGACGTGCGCCTGGCAGCCCGCGGCCTGGGCGCCCTGGGCGACCCCCGCGCCGCCGACGCGCTGCTCGAGGCCCTGCGCCGCGGGATCCTCTCGACCGAGGGCACGGTGGTCGAGGCCCTGCGCAACCTGCGCGAGACGACCCCCGAGCAGGTCGAGGCCGTGCGCGAGATCCTCGAGGCGTGGGAGGCGGCCTACGGGCACCTCGACCCCGACGACGCCTGGACCTTCCGCCCCGACGCCACGCCGCTCAAGAACTACCTCTACGTCGAGGGCGGGCACCAGGGCCTCGAGCTCCTGATCCGCGACATGCGCGAGCTCAAGGAGAACGACCTCTGGGACAAGGTCCCGGCGGGCGGGCCCGTCAGCGCCGCGCTGGCTCTGGGCGGCGAGGACGTGGTGATCGCGCTGCGCGGGCTGCTCCGCGCCGAGCGCCCGGCGGCCCGGCGCTGGGCCGCCTACTGCCTGGCCGAGCTCAAGGTCGAGGACGCCCGCGCCGACGTGCGCCGGCTGCTGGGCGACGAGGACTCGGTGGTCCGGCTCCAGGCGGCGAGCGCCCTGGCGCGGCTCAAGGACTCGCGCAACGAGGGCGTGGTCCTCGAGGAGCTGCGCAAGCTCGACGAGGGCGACGTGCCCTTCGCCCTGCACTTCCTGGTGCCCTTCAAGAGCCCCGAGGTGAAGGCCTACCTGCTGGAGCTGCGCGACAGCGGCGTGGTCACCCCGGGCGAGGTGCTCCCGCTGCTCGGGCGCCAGGAGCTCGACGACGAGCTCGCCGATCTGCTGAACACCTCGCTCCTCGACACCGACGACGACACCCGCGCCGGCGCCGTGACCGGCGTGGCCTTCGGCGGCGACATGTGGGTCGCGCGGCGCCTGCGCCTGCTCTACGACCAGGAGCCCTCGGACGACGTGCGCCGCCGGATCGTGTTCGGGCTGGGGCGGCTGGCCCAGCAAGGGATCGAGCGCGAGTCGACGGTGGAGTTCCTCCGCGACCGGCTGGCCCACGGCAACCAGCGCCTGCGCTTCTCTACGGCGCTGACCCTGCTCCAGCTCGGCGACCCCACGGGGGTGGACATCGTCCGCGACCGCGCCGCGCTGTTCGACGAGTCCTTCGACCGCTACGACCTCGTCGCCCCGGCGCTCAAGGTCCTCGCGGCCTGGGACGCCCGCGAGCGCCCGACCGCCGGCGTGGCGTAGGAAGGATCGACCATGGCCAAGACCCCCACCCTGCCCCACGACCTCCCGACCCTGAGTCGGGTGCTCGTCGCCGACCCCAAGGGCGTCCTGCCCGTCCTCAAGCGCGAGCTGCTCAAGCTCTCGGAGCCCCAGTTCACCGAGCGTGAAGAGGGCTACCGCATGGCGCTCATGTGGGCCTGGGACGAGGTCCCCAAGGAGCTCGGCAAGGAGCTCGGCGCCTGGGCCAACGCCCGGGAGGCGCGCCTGCGCCGCCTGGCGGCCGGCGCGGTCCCGCTGAGCAGCCCCGAGCACGGGCCCAAGGGCAAGAAGCTGCTCAAGAAGCTCACCGCCGACAAGGACCGGGGCGTGCGGCTCATGGCCATGGACCGCCTGCTGGACGACCTCCCGGAGTCCCTGGAGCTGGCCAAGCGCTGGGTCAAGCACACCGACCCCGGGGTGCGGGCCATGGTGGCCCAGCGTGTGCGCAACGTGCCGACCCCGGATATCCCGCGCTCCCTCGAGGTCCTGGACCAGCTCAACCTCGACCCCGAGCCCGCCGTGCACTACGCGGTGGCCTCGAGCTACTGGGACCTCTACGAGCGCGAGCCCCGCGAAGCCCTGCGCAGCGTGCGGGCCATGGCCGAGAGCGAGGACGAGTCGATCCGCTGGGCCGCGGCGCTGAACTTCATGCAGCACCTGCTCGCGGATCGCTTCGAGGCCACCCGGGCCACCCTGCGCTCCTGGCTGCGGGACGGCCGCCCGGAGCTGCGCTGGACCCTGGCGCGCTCGATCCTGTTCCTCACGGTCAACGCCCAGAGCCTGCCGATCCTGCGCATGCTGTTCGAGGACAAGGACCCCGGGAACCGCGCCCGGGTCGTCGAGCACCTGGTCGGGGCCTTCGACCCCCTGGCCGAGCACTACCCCTCGGTGGCCCGGATCCTGCGCCGCTCGGTCGACGATCAGGACAGCGTGGTGCGCGCCGCCGCGTCGGCGGGCGAGGACAAGCTGGGCCTCGACTTCGCCAAGCTCCCCGAGGACGGCCACGCCCTCATGCTCCAGAGCACGAACGGCACGACCCCGCACCACTGAGGGCCCTCCGGGGCCCATCATTGGGCCGCCGTCGAGGGTTTGCAGCCCTCGCGCGGGAGGGTAGACTCAGCCACTCATTGGCCGATCGTCTAATGGTAGGACAACGGACTCTGAATCCGTGAATCTAGGTTCGAATCCTAGTCGGCCAGCTCAAGTCCGCCCCGGGAGTTCAGAGCCCCGGGGCGGCAGTCTGTACGGGGGCCCAGCGGCCACCTCGGCCTCCCGCGCCGAGACCTGCACGCCGCGCAAGCGGACCCGACTCCGCGGGAGCGCGGGCACCCGACGCAGGTCGGTGCGCGGGTCCTGCGCCGGGCCTCGAAGCGGGCGCGGCGGGACGAGGGTCGGGCGCCCCCTCAGTCCACCGGGAGCTCGAGCTCGCGGATCATGCCCACCGCGTGATCCGTGAGCAGCACGTCGACGCCGCGGGCGAACAGCGCGCGCCAGGCGTCCTCGTCGTCGAGGCTGCCCAGGGCCTTGACCAGGACCCGGGAGCCCGCGGCGTGGATCTCGTCGATCAGCGCCGGGGTCGCCCAGTCCTCGTCGATCTGCACCAGCTCGGGGCGCAGGGGCAGCGCCTCGCGGACCTGCTCCAGGGAGCGGCAGCGGCGCAGCGCCGCGACCTCGGGGAAGCGCGCGCGGAGGTGGGCGAAGCTCGGCCAGCCCTGACACTGGACCACGATCCGCTCGGCGACCCCCACGCCCCGCGCCAGGTGCACGACGGCCTCGAGCTGGGCCGGGGACTCGGCCTTGAGGTCGAGCTGCAGCGCGGCCCCCGTGCCCTCGACCAGGCGCAGCGCGGCCTCGAGGGTCAGGAGCCCCTGGGCCGCGACCTCGGCCGCGCTCAGGGAGGTGGCCTCGCGCCCGGCGCAGGGGCCGTCGTCGACCACGCGGTCGTGGAACAGGAACAGCACGCCGTCGCTGCCGGTGCGCACGTCGACCTCGATCAGCGGCACGTAGCCTCGGGCTGCGTCGAGGATCGCCGCCCGGCCGTTGCCGGCCTGGCCATCGTCGCGCTCGCCGCGGTGGGACGCGGGCCAGCGCAGGGGCGAGGGGCGCGCGGAGCGCAGCCGCGCGACGGCGGAGGCGCGGACGCCCGCAGCCGGCGCGAAGGTCGGGGTCGAGACACAGCCCGCGAGGGTCACGAGCAGCGTGAGCGCGGCCAGGCGGCTGGCGAGCGCGGACCTCAGCGGCATGGGACCCCCTTCCCGGGGATCTTACGCGGGGGCGTCAGGCTTCCGGGGAACTGGACAGGTCGCGCCGAAACCCGGCTTCGAAGCAAGCGAACATGGCCCCTGGAGCAATCCCAGCCCAGCTCCTTAGACTGTGGCCGCCCCACGCAACGGAGGTTGTCATGCACGTACGACGTTGGACCGGCCTGAGCGCGCTCTTGCTCCTGGCCTGCGGCTGCGCCAGCGAGCCCGAGGGACCCGAGACCGGGTTCGAGCTCTACGACGCGCCGCAGCCCGCCGCCGCCGAGGACTGGCCGGTGCACGCCCGGCCGGCGGAGGACCCGAGCCTGGCCTATCGCTGGCTGGACGCGATCCTCGAGACCTCCGCCCGGCGGGTGGATCGGATCGGCGCCCGGCCGACCACGATCGCGCGGGAAATGATGATCCCGGTGGTCGCGATGTACGACGCCTGGGCCTGCTACGACGCCACCGCGGTCGGCACGCTCCTCGGGGGCGAGCTGCGCCAGCCGGAGGAGCAGCGCACCCTGGAGAACAAGCGCCTGGCGATCGGCTACGCCGTGACCCGCTGCCTGGAGGACCTGTTCCCCGAGGACCTGGAGTGGGTCCACGAGCAAGCGCGCAAGCTGGGCGTCGACCCCGCCAACACGAGCACCGACCCCACCACCCCCGCCGGCGTGGGCAACGCCGTGGCCGCCGCGCAGCTCGAGTACCGGCACCACGACGGCGCGAACCAGCTCGGCGACGGCGAGGGCAGCGACGGCACGCCCTACGCCGATACGTCGGGCTACGCGCCCACCTGCGGCCCCGACGACCCCCAGGATCCGGACCGCTGGAAGAACATTCCCTTCGCGAAGCCCGACGGCAGCGGCTTCTTCTACCCCGCCCCGCTCACGCCGCACTGGGGCAAGGTCAAGACGATCGGCTACACCGACCCCGAGCCCTTCCGCACCCCCGGTCCGCCCAAGGCCTCGGACCCGCAGCTCAAGCACGAGACCGACGAGTGCATGCAGGCCAACGCCAGCCTGACCCTGCGCCAGAAGGCGATCGTGGAGCTCATGCGCGACGGCCCGCGCTCGACGGGGCAGTCGGGGCACTGGCTGCGCTTCGCCCAGGACCTCTCGCGCCGCGACGGCTACGACCTCGACCAGGACGTGAAGCTGTTCTTCGCGGTGGGCTGCATGGCGCACGACGCCTTCGTCATGTGCTGGGAGGAGAAGTACCGCCACGACTCCTCGCGCCCCTACTGGTACGTGCGCCACTTCTACGCGGGCCAGGAGGTGCTCGGCTACGCCGGCCCCTGCGAGGGCTTCAAGAAGGTGCCCGCCGAGGAGTGGCACCCCTACTCCCCCGCGACCTTCGTCACCCCGCCGTTCCCCGGCTACCCCTCGGGGCACTCCACGATCAGCGGCGCCTGCGCCAAGGTCCTGGAGCTGCACAGCGGGAGCGACCGCTGCGAGTTCGTGGCGGAGCGCGTGGCCGGTGAGCTGACCGAGAGCGACTGCACCTCCTTCGAGATGCAGGCGATCGAGGGGATCCCCGCCCAGGACGTGCCCGAGTCCAAGCAGGTGCGCCTGGCGCTGCCGACCTGGTCCTCCGTGGCCGAGATGGCTGCCGAGTCGCGGATGCTCGGCGGGTACCACATTCGCACCGACAACGATCACGGCCTGGTCCTGGGCCGCGACATGGCCGCCGCCTGCTACCCGCGCTACGCCGCGTTCTGGGAGGGCACGGCCCAGCCCCTGAAGTGAGCCCCCCCTGCAGCGCCCGCGCCTCCTGACGGCCCGTCCGACCGCGACGGGCTGGATCGTCCTGCCGCTCCCGCCGGGGCCGGACGCGCAGGGAGGCTGAGGCGCGCGGGGTCGTCTCGGCCTGCTGGTTCGACGCCCCGCTGGAGGCGGATCAAGGTTCGCGCAGCGTCCGCTCAGGCGCTTCGCTCGAGGCGCCTCAGGTCGCGGAGCAGCGCCGCGGGGGTGGGGTAGCGGTGCTCGGGGCGCAGCGCCGTCATGCGCTCGAGCACCGCGCGCAGCCCGGGGTCCAGGGTGTCGGGGAAGCTCACGCGGCGCTGGGCCATGGCGCTCAGGAGCTGCACGCCGGTCAGCGCGGGGAAGGCCGTCTCGCCGGTGAGCGCGAAGCGCGCGGTCAGCGCCAGCGAGAACTGGTCGCTGGCGTGGGACAGGTCGCTGCCCGAGATCTGCTCCGGCGACATGAACGCCGGCGTGCCGAGCACCGTGCCCACCTTGGTCAGCATGTGGTCTCCGCCGGACTTGGCCAGCCCGAAGTCGATCAACGTCGCCCGCGCCGGGTCCCCGTCGCGCAGGATCACGTTCTCGGGCTTGATATCCCGGTGCACCAGGGAGTGCTGACTGAGCACGTCGAGGGCCTGGGCGGTGCCGTCGAGCACGTGCAGCAGGGCCTCACGACCGAGGGGCCCCTCGAGGGCCACCTGCTTGAGGAGCGTCGGTCCCTTCACGAACTCCAGGGCCGCGTAGAGCCGCCCCTCTTGCTCGCCGAAGTCGATCAAGCGGACGACGTGCGGGGACTCCACCAGGGAGAGGGTGTAGGACTCGCGCAGGAAGCGCTGCCGGTGCAAGAGCTCGGCGCCGCGCAGGGTGTGCAGCACCTTGAGCGCCACGCGCTGGTCCAGCTTTTGGTCGTGGGCGGCGTAGACCGCGCCGAACGCGCCGGCCCCCAGCTTGCGCTCGACCCGGTAGCGCCCGAAGGCGAGCTGCCCGCCGGGGAGCCGCGCGTCGTCGGCCTCCGGCGCCGGCATGCCCCGGCGCCGGCGCGCGAGCAGCATGGAGACCTTCGCCAGGAGCTCCCCCATGGACACGGGCTTGGTGAGGTACTCGTCGGCGCCGGCGTCGTAGCCGCGGAGCAAGTCCTCCTCGGCCCCAAGGGCAGAGAGCACGAGCACCGGGGGGCGCGCCTCGCCCAGGGCCACGCTCATGCGCTCGAGGAAGTCGATCCCGTCGCCGTCGCCGAGGCGCACGTCGCAGATCAGGAGGTCCGGGGGCGCCTTGAGCAAGGCCTGCGCCTCCTCGATCGAGGTGTAGGTCTCGACCTCGTAGCCCCGCTGCTCGAGGATCCGGCGGATCAGCAGGGCCAGCGAGAAGCTGTCTTCGAGGATCCCGATCCGGCTCACGCCGCGCCCCCCCCGCCGCCCTCGACCCGACGCGTGGTCAACGCCGCGCGCCCTCGGGCTTCGAGCAGGCTCAACAGCGCCGCCGCGCTCTGGGGCCGGCGCGCGGGGTCGACCTCGACCAGGGACTGGAGCACGTCGCGCAGCTCCGCGGGGACCGACTCCGGGATCGGACAGGTCTCCCGCGCCATGCGCTGGAGCAGGTCCATGCCGCACAGCTCGGGCCAGGCCGACTCCCCGGTGGCCGCGAAGCGCACCACGTGGCCCAGGCTGAACAGGTCGGCGCGGAAGTCGATCCGCTGCCCGCGCACGTACTCGGGCGCCATGTAGCCGGTGGTGCCCACCAGGACGTCTGGATCGGTGAGGAAGTCCTGCTCGGGCTTGCGCGCGAGGCCGAAGTCCACGAGCACGGGCCACGCGGGGCGGTCGTCGCGCAGGATCACGTTCCCGGGCTTGAGGTCCCGGTGGATCAGGCCGTAGGCCTCGAGGCTGTCGAGGGCGAGGGCCAACCCCATGAGCAAGTTGTAGGTGTCGTCCGCGGAGAGGGGCCCGCGTCGCGTGACCCGGTCCCAGAGGTTCTCGCCCTCGATCAGCTCCAGGACCATGTATTCGCGCCCGTCCTCCTGCCGACCGAATTCGTGCAACACGGGCGTGTAGGCGCAGTCCACGGCGAGGAGCGCGTAGGCCTCGCGCTGCAGACGCTGCCGCGCTTCGGGCAGGTCGCTGGAGGCGCCGTGGGCGATCTTGATCGCCACCCGCTCGTCGCTGCGCTCGTCCCGCGCCACGAACACGACCGCGTTCCCGCCGCGGCCGAGGAAGGACTCGATCCGGTAGCGCCCGAGGTAGAGCTCGCCCACCGCCAGGTCGACGTCGTGCTCCTCGGGCGGGGTGCGGTCCTCGAGCAGCTTGCGCGCGCGCACGACCAGGTGCGCCTTGGACAGCGGCGGGGTGAGCACCGCGCTGGCCCCCGCGCCGTGGGCCCGGAGCACGGCGTCCTCGGTGTCCCGCGCGGTCACGTAGAGGATCGGCAGCTGCTCTGGCCCCGCGAGCTTGCGCAGCCGCGCCACCAACTGCAATGAAGCCCCGCCGTGGTCCCCGCCGACCACCCACAGATCCTTGTGCGCGTCGAACAGCCGCGCGGCCTCGTCCTCGCTGCGTACCCGGGTCACGTCGTGTCCGCGCTCGCCGAGGGCGGCTGCGATCCATGCGCCCTGCTCGGGGCTGGACTCGACGCATACGATCGACGCCACGCCAGGGACCTCCTGAATGCCCGCTGGCCTCCTCGCAGGACGGAGCGCTCAATCTTGCACGCGGGCCACGCCCAGCCTGACTCACCGGGGCGCCCCTCGCAAGCAGGGCGCAAGGCGCAGAGGAGGCCGCGAGGTTCAGGCTTCTGCACTGCCGGAGGTCGAGACCTTCCACTTCGCGACGGTCCGGGGCGAGGGGCTCGACCCGCCCCGAGGCTCACGCTCCCCCGGCGGAGGGCTACACCGCCGGTGTGAGCGAGCCCGAGACCCCGAGACCGACGCCCCCACGGGCGGCCCCTGCCCGCCGCCCGCACCGCGGCGCAGCCGCCTGACGAGCCCCGTCCACCCACCCTCGGCCCCGCGGGGGAGGTCGCCGGCGGCGTGCCGGCGGTGGTCTCGAGCCTGAAGCATGGCTGGCGCGAGATGGGCGTCGTGCGCACCCTGCGCACCCTCTCGCGGGTCAACCAGAAGACGGGCTTCGACTGCCCTGGCTGCGCCTGGCCCGACCCCGAGGACCGCGCGCTGGTCGAGTTCTGCGAGAACGGCGCCAAGGCCGTGGCCGAGGAGGCGACGGTCCGCCGGATCGGCCCCGAGTTCTTCCGCCAGCACACGATCGCCGAGCTCGCCGAGCAGAGCGACTTCTGGCTGGGCAAGCAGGGCCGCCTGACCCACCCCCTCGTGCGCCAGGCGGGGCCGCGCGCTACGAGCCCCTGTCCTGGGACGACGCCTTCGCGCTCCTGGCCGAGGCTCCAGGGCCTGGACTCGCCGGACGAGGCGCTGTTCTACACCTCGGGACGCACGAGCAACGAGGCCGCGTTCCTCTACCAGCTCTTCGTGCGCGCTTCGGCACCAACAACCTCCCCGACTGCTCGAACATGTGCCACGAGTCGAGCGGCACCGGGCTGAGCGAGGTGATCGGGATCGGCAAGGGCACGGTCAAGCTCGAGGACTTCGCGAAGGCCGGGGCGACCTCGTGATCGGGCAGAACCCGGGCACGAACCACCCGCGCATGCTGACCGCGCTGCAGGAGGCCAAGCGCAACGGGCCACGATCGCCCCTGATCAACCCGCTCAAGGAGGCCGGCTCCTGCGCTCAAGCACCCCCAGGAGCTGCGTGGATCCTCGGCTCCGGCACCGACCTCACGGACCTCTACCTCCAGGTGCGGGTCAACGGCGACGTGGCCCTGCTCAAGGGGATCATGAAGGCCGTGCTCGAGGAGGAGGCCCGCCGTCCGGGGAGGTCCTCGACCGCGCGTTCTGGACGCCTACACCAGCGGCTTCGACGCGTTCCGGCCGCCCTCGAGGCGACCCCCTGGGAGCCGCTGGTCGCCCAGAGCGGGATCTCCCAGGCCGACAGGCGCCGCGCGGCGGAGGTCTACTGGCAGGCCGACGGCGTGATCGCCTGTTGGGCCATGGGCTTGACCCAGCACAAGAACGGCGTGGCCAACGTGCAGGAGGTCGTCAACCTCCTGCTCCTGCGCGGGAACATGGGCCGCTCCCGCGGCGGCGCCTGCCCGGTGCGCGGGCACAGCAACGTCCAGGGCGACCGCACGGTGGGGATCTGGGAGAAGCCCAAGCCCGCCTTCCTCGACGCCCTGGCCCAGCGCTTCGGGATCGAGCCGCTCTCGAGCACGGCCTCGACACCGTGGCCGCGATCAAGGCCATGCACGCGGGGCAGGCCAAGGTGTTCTTCGCCATGGGCGGGAACTTCCTCTCGGCGACCCCGGACACCGAGTACACCGCCGAGGCCCTGGCCCGCTGCCGGCTCACGGCGCACGTCTCGACCAAGCTCAACCGCGCGCACCTGATCACGGGCGAGCGCGCGCTGATCCTGCCCTGCCTGGGCCGGACCGAGGTCGACCGCCAGGCGGGCGGGGCGCAGTTCGTGACCGTCGAGAACTCCATGGGCTTCGTGAGCGCCTCCCGGGGCCGGCTCGAGCCCGCCTCCGCCGAGCTCAGGAGCGAACCCGCGATCGTGGCCGGCCTGGCGCGGGCGACCCTCGGGGCCGAGTCCCCGGTGCCCTGGGAGGAGCTCGTCGCCGACTACGACCGGATCCGCGAGGCGATCGCCGCCTGCATTCCCGGGTTCGAGGACTACACCGCCCGGGTGCGCGACGGCGGGTTCTACCTGCCCAACGGCCCGCGCGAGCGCGTGTTCCCCACCGCGGACCGCAAGGCGCGGTTCACCGTGCACGCGCTGCCCGAGGAGCTGCTCGAGCCCGGGCAGCTGCTGATGATGACCGTGCGCAGCCACGACCAGTACAACACCACGATCTACGGCCTCGACGACCGCTACCGCGGGGTGACCGAGGGCCGGCGGGTGGTGTTCCTGAACCCCGACGACGCCCGCGAGGCCGGGCTCGAGCGCGGGCAGAAGGTCGACCTCACCAGCCACTGGGGGGGCGAGACCCGGATCGCCCGGGACTTCGTGGTCGTGCCCTACGACCTCCCCCGGCGCTGCGCCGCGACCTACTTCCCCGAGGCGAACGCGCTGGTTCCGGTCGACCACGTCGCCGACCTCAGCCGCACCCCGGCCAGCAAGTCGATCCCGATCACCGTGGCGCCGGCCTCGACCTAGCCTGCCTCGCACGCGGCGCTGCGAAGACTCGAGAACAGGGAACCGCCAAGGCCGCCAAGGGCGCCAAGGCTTCGCGCGCCCTCAGCGAGGTGTGTTCGAGCCAGGAGGATCCCAGGCTCCGAGCGGGCGCGCGAGAAGCGGAGCCTCGCGTCGCGACTCGATCGGTCCAGGCGGAGCCCTTGGCGCCCTTGGCGGCCTTGGCGGTTGAGCCGGTCGCCGGCCCGCCTGCCGACTCAGCAGCGCGGCGACCCACCTAGCCCTCGGCCTCCGCGCGCTTCAAGAGCCAGGGGCGCAGGAACGCTGCCGCGGCGACCACGACCCCCAGCCCGATCAAGGACGCGGGCTGGTTCTCCGCCAGGCGTACCCCGAGCACCAGGGTCGAGGCCCCGGCCAAGGCGACGCCCACCCAGTGCACGACAGCGCGCCAGCCGTGATCCGCGCGGGCCGCGAGGACGTTGACCGTGGCGAAGGTGAACAGGAAGGTCAGGCTCGCGGCCTCCACGAGCTGATCGAGGTTCCCCAGCGCCGCGAGGGCGCCGCCGGTCGCGCCGAGGGCGATCACCGCGCCGGTGGGAATGTTCTTGGAGTTCGTGCTCCCGAAGAACGCGGGCAGCTCCCCGTCCTTGGCCACCCGTCGCGCCAGGCGCGCGGTGGCGAAGAGCGTCGCGTTGATCGCCGAAGCGGTCGAGAACACCGCCGCCACACTGACCACGATCTTCCCCGCCAGGCCCGCGGCCTCCTCGCCGGCGACGGCGAGCGCGATCTCCTTCTGCTCTACGATCGTCCCCGCGCCCACCAGCGAGGCCGAGGCCAGGGCCACCAGCACGTGAGCCCCGATCACCGCCAGGATCGCTGAGCACGGCGCGGCGGCCGCCGTCGATCTCTGGTCGTAGGTCAGGAGCTGGAAGCCCTCGTAGGCCATGAAGATCGTCGCCGCGCCGACCAGCGCCCCCAGCGGCCCCCCCGGCGCGGCGTCGTCGTAGCGGAGCTGCGCGGGAGCGAACTCGACCAGGCCCCAGATCCCCAACCCCACGAGCACGATCAGCTGCACCCTCGTGAAGATCTCGATCGACGCCTCGCCGACCCCCAGGAGGTTCACCCCGACGAGCACCGCCACGATCGAGACCGCGGCGATCCGCGAGGTCAGCCCGCCGAGCTCGAGCACGTGGGAGAGGTAGTGCCCGAAGGTGAAGGCGTAGACCGCGAGGGTCAGCACGTAGCCCACGATCAAGACCCAGGACAGGCCGCCGGCGAACTCGGGGTGGCGCTCGTGCCGGAGGAAGGTGAAGGCCCCGCCGCCCTCGTCGAACTTGACCGCGAGGCGCACGTAGGCGTAGCCGGTGAGGAACGCCACCAGCCCTGCGAGCACGAAGCTCAGCCAGGCGTAGACTCCTGCGGTCTCGATCACGACGCCCAGGACCGAGAAGATCCCGCCGCCGACCATGCCGCCTACGGCCATGGACCACGTGGCGTTGAACCCCATTTTCTCGCCGTCGCCGCTAGGATCGCTCACCGACGGAGACCTCCTTGGGGGTCGATCCTAGCGAGCCCCTCGAACAACCGGACCCCCCAGGCCTCCATGAGCGACCCGACCGACCCCCGCGAGCCTGCGCCCCCAGAGGGCGAGGCGCACGCGGAGGGGCTGGGATCGCCCAAGGACGACGACGCGCTGCGCCCGGCGGGGGACGAGCCGGAGGAGCGCCGCAGCGCCAAGCGGATCGCGGCGCTGACCCTCACCGCGACCAGCGTGGTGGCACGACATTGGCACGAGCCCGCTCTACGCGATCCGCCAGTGCTTCCCACGGCGACTACGCCACCGAGGTCAGCCGCGCCAACGTGTTCGGCGTCGTCTCGCTGATCTTCTGGACGCTGCTGCTCGTGGTGTGCGTGAAATACCTGGTGTTCGTGCTGCGCGCACGGACAACGACGGCGAAGGCGGGGTGATCGCGCTGACCGCGCTGGTCGCCGAGCGCGGGGGCAAGCTCGGCAAGCACCTGGTGCTCGTGGGCCTGTTCGCGGCGGCCCTGCTCTACAGGGACGGCATGATCACCCCCGCGATCTCGGTGCTCTCTCGGCGATCGAGGCGGCGTGGCGATCGTGGCCCCCGCCTTCAGGGACTACGTGCTCCCGACCACGGTGGGATCTGGTCGGGCTGTTCCCTCTCCGGCGCTCGGGGACCGCCTGGATCGGGACCCTGTTCGGCCCGGTGACCACGGTGTGGCTGCTCACGATCGCCGCGCTCGGGGTCGGCGGGATCGTGGGCAACCCCGAGATCCTGGCGCGTCAGCCCGCACCACGCGGCGTGGTTCCTCGTGCACGGCGGGACCCAGGGGTTCCTGGTCCTCGGCGCGGTGTTCCTGGTGGTGACGGGGACCGAGGCGCTCTACGCGGACATGGGGCACTTCGGCACGCGCCCGATCCGCCTGGCCTTTTGGCTGGGGCTGGTCCTGCCCTGCCTGCTGCTCAACTACGCCGGCCAGGGCGCGTCGCTGCTCGCCAACCCCGAGCGCGCCGAGCACGTGTTCTACAGCCTGGTCCCCGACCTCCTGCTACTGCAATGGCCGCCCTGGCGACCTGGCCACGATCAGCTTCCAGCCAGGCCGTGATCTCCGGCGCGTTCTCCCTGACCCGCCAGGCGATCCGGCTGAGCTACCTGCCCCGGCTGCGGGTGATCCACACCTCGCGCACGGATCGGCCAGGTCTACGTGCCCGCGATCTTGGCTCACCACTCGTGGCCACGACCGGCCCTGGTCGCTCGGCCCCAGGCTCGAGCTCCCTGGCGCGGCCTACGGCGTGGCGGTGACCACGACCATGCTCGTGACCTCGGTCCTGCTCTGCAATGGTCGCGACCCGCACCCTGGGCTTTTAGCCGACCCCGCAGTCCTGGCCTGGTCGCGCGGCGTTCATCGGTGTGGACCTGGCATATACGCGGCCAACGTGAGCAAGATGCCCGTGGCGTCTGAACCTGGATCGGCGCCAGGCGTTCGGCTGTTGCCTGGAAGCCGCGGCGGCTGCTGCACGGAGATAGGCCGGCTCCAGGGACTTCGTGCACGCAGACGTGTTCGCCGGATTCCAGACCAGGCAGGCAGATCTACCTGATGGCCGCTCCCTCGCCTCCTAAGGACCGCCGCTCGCTTCAACAACCTGCTGGCAACCACGCGTCGTCCACGAGCGGGTGGCGGTGGTCAGCGTGGTGTTCTGAATCCCCGGGTGACCGTCTCGGAAGGTCGTGGTCGCCGCGCCTCACGCGTGGCTGCACCGGATCTGAGATCCACTACCAGGTTCAACGAGGACCCCCACGTGCCCCGAGGCATTGACCTTGGCGCGCAAGCGGGCCTTCCCCTTCGACCCCGACGGGCGAGCTACTTCCTCGGGCGCGAGGCCGTGCTCCACGACCGCGAGTCGGGCATGGCGGTGTGGCGCGAGCGGCAGCTATGTCCTCCGCGCAACGCCCTGGACGCCACCAGCTACTTCCAGATCCCCGCCGAGCGCGTGGCCGAGCTGGGGGCGCAGGTGCACCTGTAGCCGCGGAGGCCACCTGCGCTTCGCTCTCCTGCAGCGCGCGATATCGTCCACGGCCGAGGAGGTCCGTGCTCGACGACCGCTACCGCTCGTCGCCAACGACTCGCCAGCCCAACGCCGATCTGGAAGTCCCGGACAAATACACCGGAGAGGTCGCGACCCGGGTCGCCCTCGCCGGCCGGACCTGATCGAGGAGGGATCGCGCGCCGCCGGTGCCGCGCCGAGCCGGCTTGCGCGCTCAAGGCTACGAGCGTCGGGCCGCTGTCATGCACTGCGTGCGGCGCTTCGAGGAAGGCGCCAGGAGGAGCTCGCTGCCCACGCGCTGTGCGTGGAGGCCGGCAAACCGATCAAGGACAGCAAGGGCGAGGTCACGCGGCTGATCGACACCTTCCGCGTCGCCGCCGAGGAGAGCGTGCGGATCGACGGGCAGGTCCTCGAGCTCGAGATCTCCGCCCGCGCCCGGGGCTACCAGGGCATGACCAAGCGCGTGCCGATCGGGCCCTGCTCGTTCATTTCGCCGTTCAACTTCCCGCTGAACCTGGTCGCGCACAAGGTCGCGCCGGCCCTGGCGGTGGGCTGCCCGTTCGTGCTCAAGCCCGCCAGCCGCACCCCCGTGGGCGCGCTGATCCTGGGCGAGGTCCTGGCGGAGACCGACCTCCCCCGAGGCGCGTTCTCGATCCTGCCCTGCGGCCGCGACGCCGCCGACGCGTTCACCACCGACAGGCGGCTCAAGCTCCTGAGCTTCACCGGCTCCCGGACGTGGGCTGGGAGCTCAAGGCCAAGGCCGGCAAGAAGCAGGTCGTGCTCGAGCTCGGCGGGAACGCCGCCTGCGTCGTGTGCCAGGACGCCGACCTCGAGGACGCCGTCGCGCGCCTGGTGGTGGGCGCCTTCTACCAGTCGGGGCAGAGCTGTATCGGCGTGCAGCGGATCCTGGTCAGGCCCCGATCTACGGCACATCGGCAGCGCCTGGTGGAGCAGACCCGCGCTCCGAGCGGCAAGCCCCAAGGACCCCGAGACCTTCGTGGGCCCCATGATCTCCGAGGAGGCAGGCCAAGCGCCTGGAGCGCTGGATCCGGCAGGCCGTGGCTCGAGGCGCGACCGTGCTCTGCGGCGGCGGGCGCCAAGGCGCGGTGCGCAGGCGACCTTGCTCGAGGAGCGTGCCCCGCGACTGCGACGTCTACGCCGAGGAGGCCTTCGGCCCGGTCGCGCTCTGACCCCGTTCGACGACTACACCGCCGCGCTGCGCGGTCAGCGACAGCGCACGGCCTCCAGGCCGGGGTCACCCGCGACCTGTATCGCGCGCACCAGGCCTGACACCCTCGAGGTCGGCGGGGTCGTGATCGGCGACGTGCCCTCGTGGCGCGTGGACAACATGCCCTACGGCGGGGTCAAGGACAGCGGGATCGGCCGCGAGGGGATCCGCTGCGCGATCGAGGACATGACCGAGCCCCGGCTGCTCGTGATCCGCACCCCGGGAGCCTGAGCCGCGTGCGGGCCCTCCTCCCGCTCCTCCTGGGGCTGGCCCTCGCGGGCTGCGCCAGCGAGGAGCCCACCCCGGGCCCCGCGCCTGGCCCGGGAGGGGACGCGGTGGCCGCGGTGGCGACCTTCAGCCACCCGCAGCCCCTGGGGTTCGTGTGGTGGAGCGTCCCCGCGGGCGACGGCCCGCTGCGCGTGCTCGAGCAGCGGGTCGAGCTCCCGCCTCGTCCGCAGGACGGCGTGCGCCTCGTGCTGAGTCAGGTCCAGCTGCGCGCGGCCGGCGCCGTGCACGAGCTGCAGCTCGCCGTGCACTCGGACCACGACACCGGGGACGCCGCCGCGACCCTGAGCCGCGCCGGCGCCTGCGACCCCGCCGACGCCCGCCCGGCGAGCGCCGGGTTCGAGGCGCTGCGCGACGCGGGGCTGGAGGTCGGCAGCGCCTTCCCCTGGCGCCCGGGGACCTGGATCGCGCGCCTCGAGTGGCGGCGCGACGACGCCCGCGGGAGCTGGTTCGGCTTCACCCTGCGCCACGAGGCCAGCGGCGACTTCTGCGACGCGGGGGAGCTGCGCGGGCCCGCGCGGGCCAGCGTCCAGCCCGTGGTCGGGAGCTGGCTGAGCCTGACCTCGGGGGCCGACGTCCCGGGCGACGTGGTCCCGGGGGAGCTCACCCTCGGGGGACCCCGGGTCGACGCCCGGGTCCCGCGCGGGGCCACCACGACCTACGGCGCGCTGCGCAACGTGGACGTGCACCTCGACGCGCCGCGGGGTGAGGCGCGGATCGCCTGGGGCGGCGCGACGCAACGCCGTCACGCCGCAGGCCGCTTCGAGCTGCCGTAGCAGCCGGGGGCCGCCCATGAGCCCGACTTGCGCGCTGCGGCTCAGCGCGGGGGGAGGCTGCGGTAGGGGTAGTCGAGGTAGGTCCGCGACCAGGGCTCGGGCACCACGAGCAGCTCCGGGTAGCGGTTCGCCGGGTCGAAGTAGAGCGCGCCGATCTGGTCGCTCCAGAAGCTCAGGCACACCGCGAAGGGCGAGATCCCGCGGTCGGAGCCGAAGATCCCCGAGAAGCGGTCGGCCTCGTAGAACCGCGGCACGTCGAGCTGGATCTGGGCCCGCTCGAGCCGCGAGCCGCCGTCGAGGATCCCGCCCTCGCCCAGGCCCACCCCGCTCACGACCCCGGGCCAGAACGTCTCGCGGGTCGAGGCCAGGCGATAGGGCACGACCGCGCCGGAGACGAGCGGGTCGGGCTCCGGGGTGGACTCCCCGGGCGCCGCGGGGCGGAGCACGACCCCCGCGCCCGGGAAGCGCGCGGCGCCGTCCGGGTCGACCTCCAGGTCGAGGGCCGGATCGAGCGCGCCGTAGATCCCGTGCCCGTAGCCCTCGACGAACACGCCGGCGTGCCGGCCCTCGGGCGCGGGGCGCCCGGCGTCGTCGAGGAGCAGGACCTCGGCCACCGGGGCCTCGGCCGCGGCGCCGACGCCGCCGCCCGGGACCGCGTGCAGGCGCCCGAAGAAGTGGGCCTGGGTGAACAGGAGCAGCACCCGGCCGCTCGCCTTCTCGACGACGACCTGCAGGTTCTCGCCGTCGTTCTCGTGGGTCTCGTTGAAGCCCACCCGCAGGTACGACCAGTCCCGCGGGTGGAACAGGTGGTAGCTCAGGAACCAGTGGGTCTCGCTCTCCAGCGCCGCGTAGTAGACGACCGGCGGGAGCGCGTAGTCCGCGAGGTGCTCCCAGTTGTTCCCGCCCCACAGGTCGCCGTCGAAGTCGGCGCGGGTGGGCAGGTCCTGCCGCCCGCAGGTGGGGTGCACCTCGTGGTAGATCCAGGGCGCGTAGCGCCGGGCGAGCTCCAGGTGCTGATCGGTGGCCACCGGCGCGGTCACCGCGCGCAGGGGGTCCCGGCGCAGGGGGCCGCCCCCGCCGCAGTTGACCAGGCACAGCCACCCCGCGGCGCCGAGGAGCACGGCGCCCAGCCGCCGCAGCCGGCGCGGGCGAGGACCTGAGGGGCGTTCAGCCATGAGCCCCCACAGCCTATACTCTGGGCGAGGTGAGCCGGTGAGCGACGACGAGGACGAGTGGACCCCCTCCACCCAGGTCGGCAAGGGGCTGTCCGCGATCCGCAAGGGCGACTTCAAGCGCGCGACCGAGTGCTTCGAGGAGGCGCGGCGCGAGAACCCCGACGACCACGACGCGGTCATGCTCCTCGGCCACGTGCACCGACAGGAGGGGCGCTATCGCGAGGCGGCGGAGGCCTTCGGCTCGTTGATCGCGCCCCTCGAGGGCCAGGCCGAGCCCGATTTCGAGTTCGTGTGGCAGCTCGACGAGGGCCTGGCCGAGACCCTCGTCGACTGGGCGCGCGAGGTCGCCGCGGGAGGCTACTTGCCGGCCCACACCAACCGCCTGCTCAAGGGCCTCGGGACCTACCTCAAGGCCTTCGACCTGCACAAGGAGCTGATCGAGGGCGTGCAGGCCCGCGCGCTCAAGCGCGCCCCGCAGGACGCGGTGTTCGAGCCCGCCGCGGAGCCGGAGGGCGAGGACGAGGGGTAGCCGGCCGGGCGCTTCCGGCCCGTGGGGGCGATTCGCGGCGAGAGGGATCTTGGACCGCCAAGGACGCCAAGTGCGCCCAGGCTCCGCTGCGGCGGGACAGCCCTCCAGGGTCCGCGAGAGAACGAGGAGGAGGAGTGGGGTCCCCTCCTCCAAACTCGGCTGAGGAGCGTTCGCGCAGGGGCGGAGCCTTGGCGTCCTTGGCGCCTTGGC
>JAWKSZ010000010.1:0-150279 GCA_041402045.1 Planctomycetota bacterium
CGCTACCTCAGGCACCTGCAGGTCCGCGACCTGCTGCAGACCACCCGCGAGCGCATGCACGCCGCAGGGGTCGAGACCCTCGCCGACGTGCGGGCCGCCCAGGCCCCGCTCGTGGGGCTCTCGCCCGAGGCCAGCCGTAAGAAGCGTGAGCTCCAGGAGTTCCTCTTCGCGCGGGTCTACCGGCACTACCGCGTCGTGCGCCTGGTGGAGAAGGCGCGCCGCGTGCTCGTGCGCTTGTTCGAGGCGTTCTGCGAGCAGCCCCAGCAACTGCCCGACGAATACCGCGAGTGGGTCGACGTGGCAGGGGTCGAGCGCGGGGTCGGCGACTACATCGCGGGCATGACCGACCGCTACGCCCAACACGAATACCGTAAGCTGTTTCGACCGTTCGAGCCCATGTGAGCATGTCGTCGAAGCCGCCCCCCATAGACGCCTCCGAGCAGCGCATCGCGCTGTTCACCCTGCGCGCGCTGTTCTTCGCCAGCGCGATGGGGCTCGGGCTCTACGTCGCCCAGAGCGTCGAGGCGACGGGGCTGCAGTTCGTGGCCATGATCGTCTCGGGGACGATCGCGCTCGCGGTGATCATGGTCGACACCCTCGCCGTGGCGCGCAGCAGCATCGGCACGGTCTCGGCGATCGTGTTCGGGCTCCTGATCGGGCTGCTCGTCGCCCAGATCTTCGTGGGGATCGTGTCCCTGGTCGTGGAGTTCGAGAGCGAGGGCGGCAAGGAGACCCTGGGGGCGATCCGACTGGCCCTGGTCCTGATCTTCTGCTACCTGGGCCCGGCCTACATCCTGCGCACCCAGGACGACCTGCGGTTCATCGTGCCCTACGTCGAGTTCCGCCGGCAGGCCCAGGGTCCGAAGCCGCTGGTCCTCGACACGAGCGCGATCATCGACGGCCGGATCGTCGACGTGGCCCGCTGCAACCTGTTCGACGCGCCGCTGATCGTGCCGCGCTTCGTGATCGAGGAGCTGCAGAAGATCGCCGACTCCGGCGACCGCGGCCGTCGCGAGCGCGGTCGGCTCGGCCTCGAACGCCTGAAGCGCCTGCGTGAGGATCGCGGCCTCGAGGTCGAGGTGATCCCGGCGACCTACGCCCAGCAGGACGAGGTCGACCGGCGGTTGATCGAGGTCACCCGCTTCCGCGACGGCAAGCTCGTGACCTGCGACTACAACCTGCAGCAAGTCTGCGAGGTCGAGGGCGTGGCCACCATCAACCTCAACCAGCTCGCGGAGGCCGTGAAGCTCAGCTTCGTCGCCGGCGAGACCCTGCGGGTGCGCATCACGCGCAAGGGCGAAGGCCCCGAGCAGGGCGTGGGCTACCTGGAGGACGGCACCATGGTCGTGGTCGAGGGCGCGCGCGATCAGAAGGGCAAGACGATCACCTGCGAGGTCACCTCGACGATCCAGAGCAGCCAGGGCCGGATGGTCTTCGCCCGCACCCGGGGCGAGGGGTCTCAGCCCGCGGAGACGGAGGCCACCTCGTGAGCGCCAGCGGCGTCGTCGTCGCCGCCGGCCTCGGGCTGCGGCTGCGCGCCGAGCTCGGCGACCAGGCCCCGCGCAAGGCCTACGTAACCCTCGCCGAGCGCCCGCTGGTGGTGTGGTCCACCTGGGCGCTCTCGCGGTCCCCGGGGGTCGACGAGGTGGTGGTGGTGGTCCACCCCGACGACCTCGCGGAGCTCGAGTCCTCCCAGCTCGGCGCGACGCTGCGCGCGGCTGGAGCGACGGCGTTCGTCGCGGGGGGCGCCCGGCGCCAGGACTCGGTCGAGCGCGGCGTGCGCGCCTGTCGCGCAGGCGCGGACCGGCTGGTGCTCGTCCACGACGCCGCGCGACCCCTGCTCGACCCCGCAGACGTCGGCCGCGCGCTCGACGTGGCCAGGACCCACGGCGCGGCGCTCCTGGCCTCCCCCGTGCGCGACACGGTGAAGCGCGCCGACGCCGACGGCTGCGTCGCAGAGACCGTCCCCCGAGACGGCCTCTGGCTGGCCCAGACCCCGCAGATCGGGCGCAGGGATCAACTCCTCGCCGCGCTGGAGCAGGCGCACCGCGACGGGGTCGAGGTCACGGACGAGGCCGCCGCCCTCGAGCGGGTCGGTCAGACCGTGCGCCTGGTCGCGGGGAGCGCGGACAACTTCAAGGTCACCACCGCGGCCGACCTGGTCCGGGCCCGGGAGCGCGTGGCGCTCGGCGGGCTGTTGCTCCCTCCGTTGACCACCGGCCCCGTGGCGGCGCTGCGCTCGCACCTCCAGCACACCCCGCCCACCGGCACCCACGTGGACCTCTCGGGCAGCGACGTGCCGGTCGGCGAGCTGCGCAGCAAGCTGCGCACCCTGCCGGCCACGCCCACCCCCCTGGCGACGAAGCTCGGCGCTCCACCCGCGCCGCCTGCCTCCCCGCGCACGGGCCTGGGCACCGACCTGCACCGTCTGGTCGAGGGCCGGCCCTTGATCCTGGGAGGCGTGGAGGTCCCCTACGACAAGGGCCTCGCCGGGCACTCCGACGCCGACGCGCTGACCCACGCCGTGATCGACGGAGTCCTCGGGGCCGCGGGCCTGGGGGACATCGGCGAGCACTTCCCCGACACGGACCCCGCCTACGAGGGCGCCGACAGCCTGACCTTGCTGCGCGCCGCCTGCGCGGCCGCGCACGAGGCGGGGTTCCGGGTGGCCTACGTCGACGCGATCGTCCACGCCGAGCGCCCCAAGCTGAAAGCGCACAAGGCGGCCATGCGCGAACGCCTGAGCGACGCGCTCGGGATCCACCCGAGCTGCGTGAACCTCAAGGCCAAGACCGGCGAGCAGGTCGGCCCGATCGGCCGCGGCGAAGCGATCTCGGCCAACGCCCTGGTGACCCTCGTCCCCCGGTGAACCCGGCCTGACCTGACGGCTCCTAGCGGAGCCCGGGGATCGGGGGCGCGGCGCGGGCCTGGCGCTCGCGACGAGCGATCTCCCGCAAGAAGGCGTAGGTCGAGCGCACGTGGAGCCGACGTTGGGTCGGGAGGTAGAGCCAGCGGGGCATGCGGGGGTGGAAGTCCATGAGGGCCACCGTCAGTTGAACCCGCTCGCCGTGACGGACCTGGGAGAACGCCAAGGAGCCGCCTGGGTGCGCGAGCAGGCCGCCCTCGATCTTGCGCTCGAGGTGGGTCTCGCTCACCGTCGCTGGCGCGAGCCGGATCGCCTGAGGCCAGCCGCACGGCTGCAGCCCCAGGACCAGCGGCCCGTCGTCGCCGTGCCAGGTCGGGCGGACCATGCCCGCGGAGATCCGCGGGACCCAGGCGAAGTAGGCGCGCTCGAGCTCGCGCAGGCTGAGGGAGCAGGCCCGGGGAGCTCGATCCACTCGATGCTCACGACGACGCGATAGTCGGGGTCGACCCGGCTGTAGAACCGCGGCGGAGGGTCGTCGCGGCCGGGCCAGGGAGCTGGGACGCGACTAACGGGCGCGTTCACGGGCCACGTCGCTCGCCCGCTGGCGGAACTCGCGGATCAAGCGGGGCAGGCTGCGCTCCAGCACGAAGCGCACGGCGAACCCAGGGGCTGCGAAGCCAGGGTCCATGGCGTTCTCGTAGCGAAAGCGCGTCCCCCCCTCGTGTACGACCGCGCCGGCGGCGTCCCGGAACGAGCCGCGGAGCCGGCGCCAGCGCACGGCGTCCGGGGTGCGCTTCAGCTCGAGCACGTAGGTGAAGTCCATGCCCTTGAAGCCCGCGCGGAACTCGGCCTCACGCTCGTGCTCCCCGTCGCGCAGGACCGTCACCTTGCGCACGCCCTTGACGAACTCGGGGTATTGCTCCACGTCCCACACCACGTCCAGCATGGTCTCGACGGGGACGTCGGTCTCGAAGTTGCGCACGGCCTTGTACACCGCCTCATTCTGCGCGCGACGCGGTGGGGTGCAAGGCTCAGCCGGTCAGGCTTCCTCGACCCGGCTGCCCGGGACCACGTCCAACCGGCCGTCGGAGAAGCGCACCCAGGCCTTGGTCCCGCCGTCGTAGTCCGGAGCGCGGAGCAGGAGCTCGGCGTCCTGCCCCAGCGCGCGGCAAGGCCGCGGCGACAGCTCCAGCTCGCCGCGAAAGGCGCGCACGAAGGGGTTGTGGGCGAGCTCGGCGCCGACCGTGGTGGCGGCGGCGTGCCCGGGGAGCAGGTGGGTCTCGGGGGCCAGCCCGAGCAGGGTCTCGAGCACCGAGTGCTGGAGGTCCGCGAAGGAGGTGTGGCCCGGTCCGCGGGTGCCCCCTACCGACCCCTTGAACAGCGTGTCCCCCGTGGCGACGCGATCGCGCCCGAGGCGGAACGCGAGCTGGCCCGCGGTGTGTCCCGGAATGTGCATCAGCTCGACCGAGAGGTCCCCCGCCTGCAGGTGCTCGTCTCCCGCCAGGGTTCCGCTGACCCCAGGGACCCGATCCGCTTCTGCGCGGTGGATCATGACCTCGGCGCCGCAGCGCTCGCTGTAGGCCCGGTGCTCGCAGACGTGGTCCACGTGGTGGTGGGTCAGGAGCACCCAGCGCAGGTCAAGCCCGTGGGCCTCGATCGCCGCCAGGATCGGCTCGGGGGGCGCCCCCGCGTCGATCACCACCGCCGGGCCCCCGGGCGCGGGGGCGTAGAGCCAGGTGTTGCTCAACCATCCAGGGTGCGTGCTCTGCTCGAGGATCATGGCTTGCGCTCGTGAGGCATGAGGTCGTCGTCGTGATACTGCGCGGGCGACCGGCGCTCCTCGTGGGGGAGGCGGTCGGTGTCGCGGCTGGGGTCTCGCGCGCCGAGGGCTCGCTTCAGCTCACGCCCGCTCGCGTAGAGCACCCACACTCCGAGCGCCGCGAGCAGCAGGGCCCCACGACTCAAGCCGAAGCTGATCGCGGCCAAGCCGCACGCGAACGCAGCGCAGATCGCGACGACGGTGGCGTTGCGCCAGCCCACGAGCGGCCACAGCGCCGCGCGGAGCAGCCGCCCTCCGTCCATGGGATACGCCGGCAACACGTTGAAGACGAACAGCGCGCCGTTGATCACGACCAGCGCGCTCAGCGCCCAGGGCAGCGACACGGGCTGCTGCAGCGCGCGCAGGGCCTCGCGCGCGCTGCTCGGCACGGCGTGGCCCAGGAGGGCGACCAGCGCCAGCCCCAACAGCGCGAGCCCGAGGTTGGTCAGGGGGCCTGCGGCGGTGCTGGCGAACTCGGACCAGGGGGTGCGAGGAACCCGGAGCCGGCTGAGGCCGCCGAACGGGTGCAGCAAGATCTCGCTGGCCTCTCCGCGGACGAAGCGCGCGCCGAAGCAGTGCCCGAGCTCGTGCAGGAACACCGAGAGGAAGAGCAACCCGTTGGTGGCCAGGGCGACGGAGGGGCTCTTGAAGTAGAGGAAGCTCAGGCCCACCCAGAGCACGGCGAACGAGTGCAGTCGCACCCGAATGCCCCAGACGTGGCCCAGCACCCAACTCGTTCCCATGCCTCGATCCTACGCGCTGGGTCCCCACACGACGACCGCGCCGGCCAACCCCAGGGGGCGACCGGCGCGGCTGACTGCCAGACCCAAGGGTCCGTCGACGCTTAAGCCTGCAGCCTCGTCAAGTAGCCACTACACATAATGGATCACCTCCTTTCGCTGGGACCTTCCCGGCCACCGGCAGCTACCACGGCCGATTCCGAGCGGGTTACCCACGCGCTACGTTAGCGCGACCAAGAACGCAGACCCGAAACCGGATCCGCGGTTTCACACTAACCACCGGGGTCCGACAACGCCGGCCCGAGGTTCGAAGTGAACGCACAAAATGTTTCGTGGAAGCGTGTTGCGACTCGAGGCTCCGCCCGGAGGCGGAGCCCACAGCCTGCCGAGGGGCGCCTAGAAGATCTTGTAGACCAGCGCCGGGGGCGACGAGGCGGGCTCGGCGTTGAGCCACACGAACGCCCCGAACAGCGCCGCGACCACCACGAGGGTGCACACCGCGCCCGCGAGGAGCACCCGTCCCGGCAGCGGCTGAAAGTCGTCGTCCATGCGCTAGAAGATCGTGTAGATGAACGGCGCGATCGCCGAGCTCTCGGCGAACACGATCACCAGGCCGATCACGAGCAGCACGATCACGAGCGGGGCCAGCCACCACTTCTTCTCTTCCTTCAGGAAGAGCATGAATTCGGCGATCAGCGAACCTTCTTCCTCTTCCGGAGGAAGGTCGATGTTGGGGCTCTCGGACTCTTTGACGGTGTCGTCGCTCATCGGCTCGCCTTCTCAAGCGCCGAGATCTTACGCTGTCGCGACCCCGAAGTCCAGTTCCGATCATTCTTTAGCCTGAGCGCTCCGGGCGAGTTCCTGGTGGGCCCCACCGGGGCCTGCTACGCTGGAAGCGCGCACATGAGACCCGCAGAAGGGTGAGCCATGTCACGACTCCTCCTCGGCCTTTCGGCCGCGTTGCTTTTCTCGGTGGCGCCAGCCTTCGCTGACGACGACCACCCCGAACCATTCGATCCGCCCAACGAGCAGATCGACCGCGACCTCGACGACTCCCTCCGCCGGGAGTACGACGGGAACGGTCAGCCTCTGCCCCCGGTGGACCCGGACCAGGACCCGCCGTCGAGCCCCCCCAAGGAGGACGACCGGCTCCACCTGCGCCTGGGCGGCATGGCGGCCTACTACTACACCCAGCTCAAGAACGTGGAGGTCTCGCGCCGCGAAGGCGCGGTCGGCGGCGCCGACATCGACCTCGACGACCAGGGCCTGGACCTCGACGAAGAGCACAGCCTCACCTACCGCGCCTGGTTCGACATCGGCAAGTTCGTCTCGCTCCAGGGTGGGTTCCGCACCACGGAGTATTCCGACCTGCGGCAGCCCACGAGCGGCTTCACCTTCGGCTCCACGACCTTCGCCCAAGGCCAATACCTCGAGACCGAGATCGAGGTCCTGAGCGCCGACTTCGACGTGGTGATCAAGCCCCTGAACCTGAGCTGGATCGAGCTCGGGATCAGCTTCGGCGCGCGCTACGTGTACTGGGAGACGCGGTTCAGCTCACCGCAGAACCCGGCCACCAACGAGGACCAGCGCAGCGAAGCGCTGGTCCCCATGGTCGGCATGAGCCTCGCGCTGCGGCCCGTGCGTCCGCTGGAGCTCTTCGTGCGCGGGCGGATCGGTCACTTCGAGTACGAGCGCGAGGAGCACTACCGCCGCCGCAGCGGCGGACAGCTCCGGCTCGAGGAGGAATACAACAAGGAGGCCACCGCCGCCGAGTTCGACGCCGGGATCAAGCTCCTGATCGACGACACGATCGGCCTGATCGCGGGCTACCGCCTGGACTTCATGGAGATCGAGAGCGAGCGCGCGTCCCGCGCCGAAGCGATCAAGGGCACCGCGCACGGGCTCTACGCCGGCCTCGTGATCCAGTTCTAATCGGCCCGCACCCGCGCTACCGCGGGACCTCCAGCACGAGCTTGCCGACATGCTCGCTCGCCTGCATGCAGGCGTGGGCGCGCTCAGCGTCGGGGAGCGGGTAGCGCGCGTGCACCACGGGCCTCAGCTCACCGCTCGCCAGCCGGGGGAGCACCTCGCGCGCGAAGCGGGCGAGGAGCGCCGTCTTCCGCTCGGCGGGCAGCGCGCGCAGCGTGCATCCACGGAGTGTGAGCCGCCGTAGGAGCAGCGGCAGGAGGTCGAGCTCGGCCCGCCGTCCGCCCTGCAGCCCGACGAACAACAGCCTCCCGTCCGCCTCGAGCAGGTCCAGGTTCAGGGCCAGGGCCTTCGCCCCCAGCACGTCGAGCACGACGTTCACGCGCCCCGCGGCGCGCAGGCTCGCCTCCAGATCCGGCGCCGTGAAGTCGAAGGCCTGGGCGGCGCCCAGCGCCCGCACCGCCTCCAGCTTGCTCTGACGCGCGGTGGTCCACACCTCGGCTCCGAGGCTCACGGCGAGCTGGATCGCGGCGCAGCCAACGCCGCCGCTCCCGCCGTGGATCAAGACCCGCTCCCCCGCCTGGAGCCGACCCAGCTCGACCAGGTTCAGGAACGCCGTCGCGAAGACCTCGACGATCGCCGCGGCCTCCCAGTCCTCGAGGTTCTCGGGGATCGGGAGCGCGTGGCCCGCGTCCACCACGGCGCGCTCGGCGTAGCCCCCCCCGCTGAGCAGGGCCATGCAGCGCGCGCCGGGGGCCCACCCCGTGACGCCCTCACCTACCGCGAGGACCTCCCCGGCGGCCTCGAGCCCCAGGATCGAGCTCGCGCCCGGAGGTGGCGGATACTGGCCGCGCCGCTGCAGGAGGTCGGCGCGATTGACCGCCGTCGCCGCCACGCGCAGCAGGAGCTGCCCGGGCCCTAGAACGGGCTCGGGCGCCTCGCTCCACGCGAGGCGCCCGTCGTCGTCGTGCAGGATCGCGAACATCGTCGCGGGCTACACGAGGGCCAGCGCGCCCTCGGAGACCCCGCTGTCGACGATGTCTCGCACCGCCGCGACCGCCTGCTCCAGGGTGCGGTGCACCCGGAGCCCACGCCGGTTCAGCGCGCGTGAGCTGAAGAATCGATCGAAGCGGAAGGTCGGCGGCACCACGAGGTGGATCCGCACCCCGTGGTCGAGGCCCTCCTCGAGGGCATACGTCCCCAGGCTGTCGATCGACGTGAGCTCGCGCAGATCGAGCACGACGCGAGTGATTCCTTCGTCCGCGAGCCGCAGCAGCTCGGACCCGAGCTGGCGCGCGTGGCGCCCTCGGAGCTTGCCCGAAACCGTGACGCGAGCGGCGTTCGCCGCCAACGACACGACGGGAAAGGCGTTCTGACCCAACATACGTTCCTCAACCCTCCCCAGGGTCGGTCCCCCTTCTCTGGGACCGCGGAACTGTAGTGCAACTCGGGGGCCAGCCTTAAGCCCTAATGGGGACTGCGGGTTACGTCCTCATTTCCAGCCCGATTTCGGGAACTGGCCTGCCCACACGCGGAGTTCGACGGTTTTTGGACGGCTGGGACCGCGGTTCATCCCTGCGACGTTGGACGCATGTCGAACGGGTAACCCAGCCGCTTTGAAGGGTTCGGATCACCCGCCGCCGAAGCTGACGGTGGACGGACGCGAAACCCGGAAGTGCTTCTTGGCACTGACCTTGCAGTAGGTCGCTCGTCGCCCAGGTGGGTGACCCCCTCCCTCGGGAGCGGTTGCGGCTTTCTTCTCAGAGTTCCTATCTCTTCCCTTGGTCCGCGGCCTCGCGTGCGAGGCCGCGGACTTTGTCCGTAGGCGCCATCCGCGAGTTTACGCGCCGCGTCGTGACCCATGACCGAGAGGCGCCCGCGGCGCTGCGCTAGCGCTGAGCCGCGTCGCGCGCGTCGCGCGCCCAGGCCTCGAGCTGACGGAGCTGGGCTCCGTAGTCGCGCCGTTGCCCCCGCGCCTGGTTCGCCCCCGCGTTGAGGGCGGCCACCCGCGCCGCGGCGAGCGCGAGCTCGCACGCCGCGCAGGCGTCGTTCACCAGGTTGGGGTTGCCCTGCACGGCGAGGGTCGCCGCGGCCGCAGAGATCTCGCGCGCGGCGGCCAGCTGCTGCTCTGGAACCGCCACCGCTGGGCCACGCGCGTCGGCGACCGCCGCCTTGCGCTCCACGCCGGCGGGCAAGGACCACGCCTCGAGGACCTTGGCGAAGGCCCGCTGGTCGGCCTCGGCGAGGGCGAGGAGCTCCGGGGTCGTGGGCACGCTGCTGAGGAGCGCGTCCAGGGCCGCCGGATCGATGGGCGCCTTCGGGTGCCCACGAGAGAACGCGGCGACCTTGTCGAGCGCCGCGCGGGCGAGGGCCAGGGCGAGGGCGGCCGCGGTCCCGCCCCCGGGATCCCGAGGCGCGTGGCCGGCGAGCTGACCCAAGGTCCGCGAGAGCTCGCCCCCGGGGAGCACGAGCCCGCTGGCCGTGAGCCGATCCTCCAACACCCCCTCGTGCACGGGAACGCCGAGCCAGGCCTCGAGGCTGCGGGTGACCGCCGCGCGCGGCACCAGGCCCACCCGCTCCGCGCGCCCCACCTCGGCCCCCGCCTCGCGAGCCAGGCGCGCGACGACGGCGTAGGCTGCGCCGAGCCCGGTGGCCTCCAGGTCGAACAGGTTCATGCTGACCTGCACGCGACCCTGCCCAGGGAGGTCGAGCCCTCGCGCCTGCACTCCGGGCAGGCCCCCGCTGGAGGCGCGCACCGCGCGGGCGATCCGCTTGGCGAGGGCGAGGTCGCCGCCCTCGAGGTCCACGTTGAACGCCACGAGCAGGTCCCGCGCGCCCACCACCGTCGCCCCCCCGCTGGGGTGCGGCTGGGCGGGGCCGAAGTCCGGCGCGCGCTCCGGGGTCGCCAGCGCGGCGGCGAGGCCTTCGAACTCGGGCTTGCGCAGCCAGGGCAGCCGCGCGCGCTCCGGCGCGGTCGCGGCGTAGCCGTAGAGGTAGACCGGGAGCCGACACTCCGCCGCCAGCCGAGCGGCGGTGCGCCGCGCGAGGGCCACGCAGGTCGCGCGATCGGCCCCCTCCAGGGGGACGAAGGGGACGACGTCGAGCGCCCCCAGCCGCGGGTGGCAGCCGCGCTGCGTGCGCAGATCGATCTCTTGCAGGGCCTGCCGCGCCAGCGCGAGGACGGCCTCCTCCAGCGGCTCCGGGTGCCCGGCCAGGGTCAGCACGCTGCGGTTGTGGTCGGGGTCGGAGTGCAGGTCCAGCAGGGCCACGCCGGGACGGTCCACCGCCGCGACCAGCCGCTCGATCACCGCCGGGTCCCGGCCTTCGCTCACGTTGGGAACACACTCGACCAGCACGGGACCTCGACGGGGTGGGACCTGCGGGAAGGGTAGCAAGGAAGCCCTCACGCGACGGAGGAAGGATCCCGAGGCTCGAAACGCGATCCTGGCATGCGGTTCATGAGGTGGCTCGTATGGGTCGCTGTTTTGGTTCACTTCGGGCCCGCGGCGGTCCGAGTTTCCGCCGAACCCTAGGGGGATCAATTCCCTATAGCGCTTACACGCCCGGTACAAAACCTGCTGCTGTCCTTTTCAAGAGAGTTTCAGAGATGACGAGAGTATCCCCCCTGCTGCTGCTCTGCGCCTTGGCGCTGCCTGGCTTCGCCCAGGAGCAGCCGGCGGACCCCTTCGAGCGCGTGCTGAACGACTCCCTCGGCAGCGAGGGCCTCTCCGACGTCGACCTCCCCGTGCGCAACGTGAGCGGGGCGGAGCTGCGGCAGTACCTCGAGGCGTTCCGCCTGGTCAACCTCGTGGCGACGATGACCGTCGACGACAACGAGGGGCGCGACGCGTCGTTCAACGCGCCGGTGCCGGGCTCGAGGAAGGTCAGCGTCGGCCCCTTCAACGCGCCGAACGGGACCCTGCTCCGCTTCCAGGTCAAGTTCGAGAAGCGCCCCGGCGACGCCGAGGCGCGGCTGACGGCCCTCGACCTGCGGCCGCAGGACGCGCGAGGCAACAGCGTGACCTTGAAGCTCGGGGGCCTGATCCCCTTCAGCCGGATGCTGGTCGACGACCAGGGCGTGCTGCACCTCATGGCCCGGGACAAGGACGGGAGCGCCGAGGTCACGATCCAGTCGGTCTACCGCGACTCGGAGGGCAACCTGGTGTTCCGCATGGGCGGCCGGGGCCTCCTGAGCACGGTGCTCAAGGGCGCCGCGGGCGAGGTGCGGATCACCCCCGAGGGCCGCGTGCAGCGCCGGAGCAAGGGCTGGTTCGGGCTCAACAAGAGCTTCCTCGGCGCGGGCTGGAAGGACATCAAGGAGAAGGGCGTGTTCGGCGCGCCCGTCGTGCTCGAAGGCTCCCTCCCGATCCTGACCCGCAAGAGCGACGTGAGCGACGCCCCCGTGACCTTCGGCGAGGCGGTGCGCACGACCGACCTCCTGGTGTGGCTGCCGGGGGTGGGCCCCGAGGCGGACACGATCGACGAGGTCGCGGAGCAGGAGGAGCTGGAGAGCGTCCTCGACCAGATCCCGCTGACCGACGTGGCCGTGAGCTTCGACGCCAGCGCCGACCCCAAGACGATCGAGCTGCAAAACGGCGGCGGGACGCTGCACCTCAGCGACCACCGCCTGCGCTTCGACAGCCGCGGGCGCTTCAACGGGCGGACCTACGAGAGCGCCGAGGAGGGCAACAGCTTCGAGGCCACCGCGACGGTGACCGGTGAGCTGCGCGGCGAGCACGCGGCCACGCTCGACGGCGTCCAGGTCCGCCTGGCGGGCACGCACCGCGAGCGGATCCCCATGGACGACCCGCAGAACGCCGAGGTCTCGGCGACCTTCGAGTTCGACCTCGACGCGGCCCTCTCCCGGGTGCGCTCGCAGATGCCCAACGGGCTCTACGTGCTCGCCCCCGAAGGCGGCAGCGCCAGCTTCAGCGGCAAGGGCGCGCTGACGCTCCAGCCCCTGAGCTCCGCTGAGCCGGGCAAGCAGTCGATCGTGATCGACCGCGACGCCAGCGGCTACCGCTTCGCGCTGAAGGGCCCGGTGGAGATCGGCGGGCTCGACGCGCTGCTGGCGGACCAGGGCCTCGAGCTCCCCTCGCGGATCGCGCTCGCCCCGGAGGCGGCGGGCGAAGCGGTGATCACCGCCGAGGGCCAGCTCGGGACCAAGATGGGCTTCGTGTTCGCGAAGACCCAGCTCCAGGTCGCGAGCAGCACCGCCGAGAGCCTGGGGATCACCGGCGCGCTGGGCCAGGGCGAGGCCCGCCAGTCGCTGCGCACCACCCTCCAGCCCGGGGCGCGCTTCGAGCTCAACGCCTACACCTTCGCTGGGATCAAGAAGAGCGCGATCGACGCGCTGATCAAGACCTCGCTGGGCACCCCGGTGCCCGCCGAGCGGATCCAGCTGGGCGGCGTGAACGCGACCGTCGACGTGAGCGTCGCGGGCGACGTGACCGGGACCGAGGTCGACGGGCAGGGGCTGCACGCCTCGCTCCCCGGCACCAGCAGCTTCTCCGGTCGGGTCGCGGCGCGGGTGCGCCAGGGCACCCGCGAGGGCAACGTGACCGAGGTCCGCCGGGCCGCGGCCGAGGCCTCGGTCGAGCTGCGCGAGGGTGAAGGAACGGTCGAGAGCGGGCTCCCCGGCGGTCCCCAGGTCTCGGGGCGCCTCTCCCGCGGCACGCGCTTCAGCCTGAGCACCGACGAGCTCACCCGCGAGTCGCCGCGGAGCACGGTCCTGACCACCGCCGGCTACGCGGCGGGCGCGCGCCCGGCGACCCTCGAGGCGCACCTCGAGCTCGAGCAGGGCAGCCTGGCCTACGACCAGCTCCGGGTGGCCTTCGCCGGGCGGACCTCGGTCGACCTGACCGCCGCCATGGGCCTCCGCGTCGACCTCGACCCGCAGCACCCGGGCCTCGCTGGGCCGATCCCCCTCGCGCTGAACCTCGAGCTCCAGCTCAGCCAGGGCACGAGCCTGACGATGCAGGAGGGACCCTCGAGCACCACGATCGCGCTCACCGGCGACGCGAGCGTCGAGGTCTCGACCGAGCTCCAGGTCGACCCCCAGAGCGGCCAGGCCGGCCTCGAGCGCCTGGACGACGTCGAGGTGCGGATCAGCGCCCAGTCCCTCGACCTGCGCCAGCTCGACGCCCTCAGCGGCGTGAGCACCACGAGCGTCGGCTCGCGGACCACGATCACGATCAAGAGCGCCGACGTGCGCTTCCTCCAGGACGGCGCGATCTCGATCGCCCACGAAGGGATCGCGCTGGAGATCGCCCCCGGCGAGCTCCGCCTCGGCCCCACCACCCCCGCCCGCAGTCAGTAGGCCCCAGGACTCCATGAAGACCACCCGCTCCCTGATCGCCCTCGCCTGCTTCGCCTGGACCGCCCCGGCCCTGGCCCAGGACGCAGGCCTGCCTGCCCCCGAGATCCCGTTCCTCGAGCCGGACGACGACGAGGAGGACCGCCCGCTGGCCCGGGCCCTGGCGTTCCAGCGCCACGTCGTCGCCGAGCTGCTGGAGCACCCCAGCGCCGCCGCAGGCGAGCCCGCCGCGGCTTCTCGCGCGCGACGCGCGGATCTCCGAGGCCCACGCCCAGGTGATCGTCGACGGCGCTCGCTCCGGCAAGCCCGTGGGGAAGCTGGGCGAGATCCTGCAGCTCGGCCTCCCCGAGGGCAAGGTCGCCCCCGAGGGCCTCAAGCTCTCCAAGGCCAACGCGGCCCAGCTCAAGGAGCACCTCAAGCTCACCGACGCCGAGGTGCGCCGCTTCGAGAGCTACCGCGCCTCGGCGCGCCGCGTGCACCACTACGTGCGCGAGCTGAAGGCCGTGCAGGAGGCCCGGCGCCTGGGCGCCGAGGCCGCGAGCGAGAGCTGGCGGAGCTTCGCACGAGGCAGCACCGCCGATCGCGTGAAGGTGATCGCGGACTTCCTCGGCTACAACGCCGAGCCGGTCGAGACCGCCAAGGGCAACAAGCGCGCTGAGGCGGAGCAGCTGCGCACCGCCGAGCGCGCGGGCCAGCTCCTGGCGTCCTTCCGCGACGCCAACGGCAAGATCGACTGGAAGCGCCTGAGCAAGAGCGAGGCCTTCAGCGGGGCCTCGGGGATCGGTCACTTCGCGTTCTCGCTGTTCCTCAAGGAGCTCGTGGTCGCCGCCCACTCCGGCGACGAGGAGCGCCTGGGCGAGTTCCTCGAGAGCCTGTGCAGCGTCGACTTCTTCCTCGACTACACGCTGTTCGCCACCGGCGCGCGCGCCGCGGACGTGATCTACGGCCGCTACGTGCGGCGCATGGCCCGCAAGGGCGTGCTCCAGGGCTTGCTGCGCAGCCAGCTCGTGCTGGCCGCCGGCCTCGCCGTCCCCATGCTCGCCCGCGGGCAGTTCAGCCTCGACACCTACGTGGTCGACGTGGCGGCGCTGGGGATCAGCGCCGCGGGCGTCAAGCTCGCGGTCGAGGGCGCCAAGGGCGTGTTCCAGCTCGTGCGCCGCGGGCGCCCGCTCATGCGCGCCGGGCGGTTGACCAACGTCGCGGGCTGGGTGTTCACCGCCGGCGAGACCGCGGTGGTGCTCCTGGTGGGCGACACCCTGGCCAACAAGTTCGACCGCTTCCTCGACCGCCGGCGCCTGCGGAGCAAGATCCAGGACGGTCAGTCGCGGCTGGGCGAGCTGCTGAAGAAGATCAACGACGGCGAGCCCGTGACCCCGGAGACGATCGAGCAGGCGCTGAACGAGCTCGAGCAGGCCTACGAAGGCGTCAGGACCCACGCCACGGCGCCCCTCGACGCCCGGATCGCGCAGTTCCGCGACACCCTCGCCGCGCACTCCGAGGCGGTGCTCGAGGAGTCGGTCGAGGGCGCCGAGCGCACCCGCCGCCTGGCCGAGCACCCCAACCTCGAGCGCCTGGTCGAGCGCGACCACGGGTCCGTCGAGGACTACGTCAGCGAGCGGGAGGAGGCGCGGCTCACCGAGCTCGAGGCAGAGGTCGAGACCGAGAGCCGCGAGTTCGACGCCGGCTTCAAGGACACCCTGCACCAGGTCTACGAGGGGAACGCGACCCCCGAGAACCCGGCGCCGACCGAGGGCAGCCGCCTCGCGAGCTACGACGAGGAGACCCTCGCCCTGCTCGACGCCCTGGACAAGACCCAGAACGAGGAGGCCCGCCTGCTGATCGCCCGCGCGATCGAGCGGGTGCGCTTCCAGCGCGCGCTGGATCGCAACCTCTACGACCAGGGCACCGGCCGCGGCGCCCCCCCGGCGCCGGCCGCGGGCGACGAGCCCACCGCCGAGACCGAGATCCCGACGGTCTCCGAGGAGGACGAGCCCCGCCGGGGCGGCGTGAACGGCGCCCTGGACGAGCACCGCTTCGATCCGAGCTGGCAGCCCGAGGACGAGCGCCGGAACTAGCAGGTCGCCGAAGCTCTCTTAGAATCCCCGGCACGGAGGCCTGCCGTGAACGAGCCGGGCGAGTGGTTTACCGAGCGCTTGAAGGGCATGGCCAGCTACGGCCTCCCGATCCGCGAGCGCCTGCACCAGGAACAGAGCGAGTTCCAGTCGATCGAGGTGTTCGACTCGCAGCACCACGGGCGCGTGCTGATCCTGGACGGCGCGTTCATGCTCACCGAGCGCGACGAGTTCACCTACCACGAGCTCCTGGCCCACCCGGCGCTGTGGACCCTGGCCAAGGCCGAGCGCGCGTTCCTCGTGGGCGGCGGGGACGGCGGCACGGTCGGTGAGCTCCTGCGCCGCGACGGCCTCGAGATCACCGTGGCCGAGATCGACGAGCGCGTGGTCCGCGTCAGCCAGGAATATTTCCCCGAGCTGGCCAAGAGCCTGGAGGACCCTCGGGTCACCCTCAGCTTCGCCGACGGGGTCGCCGCGCTGAAGGACGCCCAGGGCAGCGGGTTGGACCTCGTGGTGGTCGACGGCACGGACCCCGTGGGTCCGGCCGCGGGCCTGATCGAGTCCGAGTTCTACGCCACGGTCGCCGCGGCCCTCGCCCCGGAGGGCGTGTTCGTGGCCCAGACCCAGTCGCCCTTCTACCACCCCCAGGAGATCGCCAAGATCTACCGCGGGCTGGGCAAGGCCTTCCGCAACGTGCGCATGTACTGGGGGGTGTGCCCCAGCTACCTGGGCGCGTTCTGGACCTTCGCCTACGCCTCCCAGGAGCGCGACCCGCTGCGCGACCTCACCCCGCCCGAGCAGCTCGAGACCCGCTACTGGACGCCGGAGGTCCACCGCGCGGCGTTCGTGCTCCCGCCGTTCGTGCAGGCCTGCCTCCCCGAGGGCCACCCCCAGCGGACTCACGTCTAGGCGTAGCCCACCGCGGCCCGCCAGGCGCTCACGACCTCGGCGCCGACCTCGGCGGCGGTGGGCCAGAGCACCCCGGGGATCCGGTCCAGGGTCCCGCGCCCGCGCCACGGCGGGAGCAGATAGGCGACCCCCTCCAGCTCCGCGAACACGAACCCGATCCGGGTGTACTGCCAGAGGTCCACGCTCACCAAGCGCAGCGAGAGCCCCGCCGGGAGGTCCACGCCCAGGTCGAGGGGCCCGACCTCGGGCACCCCCTCGAGCAGGGAGCGGGCGTCGTCGGGGGTCGCGGCCAGGACCTCTGCCGCGAGGTCGAGGGGCGCCCCGCGGGCGCGAACCAGGGCCTGGGCGTAGGCGTGCCCGTCCTCGAACGCGCCCCGCTCGCGCCAGCGCCGCTCGAGCTCGCGCAGCCGGGGATCCACGCCGCGCTACAGCACCCGATCCAGGGAGGGGCGGCTGAGCCGGAACCCGTGGTAGTCAGCCAGGTCGCGGATCCGCTCCACGTGGGCCTTGGTCACGCGCCCCCAGCTGAAGTGCTCGCTGATCCGGGTCAGCCCCAAGAGCAGGGTCTCGCCCAGGCAGGCGTGCACCAACCCCGGCTCGAGGGGCACGCCGGGCGCGCGGAAGTCGGGGTTCTTCGGCAACTGCACGACCCCGCCGCGGATCACCCGCACCTCGGGGTCCGCGTGGACGCAGGGCGCCGAGTCCTCGGGCAGCGCGAGGTCGCACACCACGACCGGCCCGGGCTTGAGGTAGCGGCGCTCGAGGATCGGCGCGGGGTCGGAGCTCGCCGAGAGCACGAGCTCGCAGGCCGCGAGCTCCTCGAGCCCGGCGGCGATCTTCACCGGCGCGCGGTCGCCGAGCTCGTCGACCAGCGCGTCGTGCAGCGCCAGCCCGACCCGCTCGAGCTGGTCCTGGGCCGCGCGGATCACGGGGTAGGCGTGGGTCTCGGCCACGATCCGGGCGACGCCCTGGGGCTCTCCCCCGCGCTCCAGCGACTTGAAGACCTCCCAGTAGATCTCGTCGGCGACGCGCTTCAGCCGCCGGCGGTGTCCGGGCCGCCCCACGAGCACGACCTGGGGCACCCGCTCGGCGAGGATCTGGGCGTAGAGGCTGCCAATGTTCCCGGTGGCGCCCACGACCCCGAGGGTCGCGCGCTCCAGCGCCACCCCTTGCTCCTCCGCCGACTGGACCAGGGCGTCGACGCCCATGGCCACGGTCAGGGCGTTGCCGCTGGTGATCCCCACGCGGTCCTCGGGGATCCGCGTCCCCTGGCCGGTGAGGATCGAGGTGAAGCCACCCAGGCCGACCACCGAGGAGCCGTTCTTCCGCGCCTGGCGCACGCCCTCGAGGATCTTGCCCTCGATCCAGCGCACGTCCCCCGCGCGGAACGCGGCCTGGACCTGGTCGGCGGTGAACATGAGCCCCATGAAGGTCAGGTGCACCGCGTCGCCGTTCTGGGACTCGATCACCGCGGTGTGCGAGACGAAGGGGTCGAGCTCGCGGTGGGTGCGCTGCACGAAGCGCCCCAGCGCCTCGGGTCCCAGGGCGCGCAGGGTGGGGTCCCACGAGCCGAGGTGCTCGGGGCGCACGAGGTTGGCGAGGAAGGTCACCCGCCCGGCGAAGCGCGGCACCGCCACCGCCACCCGCGGGAGCGGGACCGGACCCGCCGCCGCCTGGAAATCCGGGACCGCGAACGGCGCCGCGCTGCACAGCGGCGCGACGAGCTCGTGGCTGGCGCCGTCGTGCAGGTGCCGCGCCACGTCCTCGAGCGCGGCGAGCACGCGCCGCAGGTCCTCGGGCGAGATCCCCGCCGAGGGCTGCAGCCGCAGGGTGTGGGGGTTCGAGAGCGTGGGCAGGGCGCGCACGCGGTGGCGGTGCAGGAGGTAGCCGGCGATCACCAGGCCCAGCGCCCCCTGCTCCTCGAGCAAGCGCAGGGTCGGGCTGGCCGCGGGCTGACGCAGGCCGAACTGCACGCCGACCATGAGCCCCACGCCGCGCACGTCGTGGATCTGCTCGGGGAAGCGTCGCTGCAGCTCGCGCAATCCACCCAGGAGCTCGAGCCCTCGACTGCGCACGTGCGGGAGCACCCCCGCGCCGGGGCTCCCGTCCCCCGCGATCAGCTCCAGCGCGCTCAGCGCGACGCGGCACCCGAGCTCGTCCTCCGCGAAGGTCGAGGTGTGCAAGCTCGAGAACGCGCGCTGGTAGCGCGGGGCGTCGACCAGGAGCGCCGAGACCTTGGCCAGCCCGCCGCCCAGGGCCTTGCTCACGAGCACGTAGTCGGGCTGGACGCCGAGCTGCTCGCTGGCGAGGAAGGTCCCGGTCCGCCCGCAGCCGGTCTGGATCTCGTCGGCGACCAGCGGGACCTCGTGCTCCTTCAACAGGCCCTGCAGCGCCTGGAGGTAGGACCGCGTCAAGGGCCGCACCCCGCCTTCGCCCTGGATCGGCTCCATGAACAGGGCGGCGACGTCGACGAAGGGGCGCGCGGCCAGCCGCACCAGCCCGTCGTCGTCGAGGGTCAGGGTCCAGTAGACGACGGTCTGCTCGCGCAGCACACGCCGCACCGCGTCCAGGTCCTCGCGCGGCACGAAGCGCACGTCGGGGCCCAGCGCGCGGAAGCCGTAGTGGCTGGCGGCGCCCGCGGTCAACTGCAGGCTCCCGGAGGTCTTGCCGTGGAAGGCGCCCTCGAGCGCCAGGAACAACGGCGGGCGCTCCTGGAGCCGCCGCGCGTGCCGCGCCACCGCGGCGAAGGCCTCCTCCAGGTCGGGGTCGGCCTCGCCGGTGAGCTCGAGCCAACGGGTGTCGGGCGCGAGCCGCGGCACTTGGCTGCACTCCCGGTTGCGCAGCCGCCCGAGCACGACGCGGTGTTGCTCGCGCCCGTGGGCCACGACGTGCTCGAGGCGCCCCCCGCGCTCGAGCATGGCGTGCTTGAGCGCCATTTCGACGGCCTCGGTGCCCGTGCTGGCCAGCGCCACCACGAACTGCCGCCCCCCCAGCCGCCCGGCGAGCTCGCTCAGGCGTCGGCACAGCGCCCCCGCCGCGTCTCGCCGGGAGCCCTGCACGAGGAACGGCACCCGATCCGCGAGCGCGGCGCGCAGGACCTCGACCAGCTGCGGATGGTTGTGGCCGAGCACCCCCGCGCCGAAGCCGCCGACGAGGTCCAGGACCGCGACCTCCGCGCCCTGCGCGTCCCGGGTGTAGACCCGGTCGCCCTCGGCCTTGTGGTAGCTCACGTCCAGCGCGCAAGCGGCCAAACGCCGGGCGCGCTCGGGGCTGCAGAACCGCGCGTAGTCGCTCTCGGACGCCACGGGCCCAGGGTAGCGCCCCGGTCCGTCGCCGGCGACCCTGCGTGGTCCTTGCGGTTCCCCCTGGGCGGAGGACGGCGGGGCTCCGGTCAGCCGGGGCGACGCAGGCAGAGCCCGAGGTGGCTGGTGCGCGCGTCCTCGGGGTCGCGGCACTCCACGCTGGGGTCGAGGACCGCGGGGAGCAACGCCGGGTCGCGCTGCCAGGCGTAGAGCACCTCGGTCTCGAGCCCGGGGAGGCGGGCGCAGCGCGCCTCCCAGCCGCTGCGGCGGATCCGGTTCCCGCGCTCGCTCTGCTGCCGCGGGCCGAAGTCCGGGTCCGGCGCGAGGAAGGCGAAGGGCGCGCGGGCGGAGTCGCGGTGGTCCTCGAGGTGGATCGCGTGCAGCATGGCGCCCCCGGGCTGCAGGTCCTTGGCCAGGTTCTGCAGCAGCGCCTCGGCGTCCTGGACCGGGACGTGCTCGAGCACGGACCAGGAGAGCACGAGGTCCACGGGCTCGCCCAGCGGCTCGCGGGCGAGGTCCAGGGGCGCGCGATACTCGATCCCCATGGCGCGGAGCTGGGCGAGGTCGATCCGCTCGAGCTGCGCCAGGCGCTCGAGGCGCGCGCGCAGCAGGCCGTGGTCCTCGAAGGGGCTGAGCACGTCGCGCACGACGGACGTCACCGCCTTGCGGATCGCGACCTTGAGGGTCTCCGGGTGCGCCTGGGCCTCGAGGTCGGTCGCGATCACCCGCTCGGCGCCGAGGAGCCACAGCAGGAGCGCGTGGCTCAGGACCCACCCCGAGCCGAGCTCCACGCACACCCGCCCGCGCACGTCGAGCCGCGCCAGGTGCAGCAGGTGCGCGAGCTGGGCCGCGCACAGGTCCAGGCGCTTGTCGCCGGCGGCCAGGAGCCGGGCGCGCAGCCGGGCCACCCCGTCGCTGCCCAGGGTCCGGTCCACCAGGCTCCGGGGCAGGCGGCGCCCCAAGCGCTCGAGGGAGGGCAGCACTACTCCGCCTCCCGGGCCAGGTCGGCGACGAAGGGCGCGATCGCCTGGGCGAAGACCTCGCCGCCCTCGGCGGTGAAGTGCAGGTCGCCCGGAATGTAGAGCGGCTCGTGCGAGTGCTCCTGCAGGGTGGGTAAGGGATCGAGGACCGGGATCGCCTGGGCCTGCATGCGGGCCACGATCCCGTCGCGGATCTCGTCGGCTTCGAGCCAGGGCTCGGCCCAGTAGCCGCGGACCTCGAACTCGGGGGGCACGATCACCACCCCGAAGGGCCGCCCCCCGGCCGCGTCCCGGCAGGCCGCGAGCAGGCGCCCCGCGAGGTCCAGGAGCTCCGGGTGGCGCATGAGCCGGTAGCGCCACAGGTGCCGCCCCCAGCGCCAGGCGAGCAGGCGATACGTCTTCGACCACCAGCCCAGCGGGTTGTCGAGCAGGACGTGCTCGAACCAGGCCAGGGCCTCGGGGTTGGGCTCGAGGGGCTGGACGCCCTCGCGCCAGCGCAGGTCGTCGGTGACGTCGTTGGCCACCGTGAACGCGAGGAGCACCACGTCCGGCTCGAGGACCGGCACCAGCTCCTCGAGGGTCGCGAGCTCCTCGATCTGGCCGTAGCTCGAGACCCCGGCGTTGTAGACGCGCACCGGGCGCCCCAGGGCTTCGGCCAGGTGCGCCTCAAGCGCGTAGGGGAAGGTCTCGTCGTCCTGGACGCCCTTGCCGAAGGCCATGGAGTCGCCGACCACGAGGACCTCGAGGGCGTCGGCCGGCGGGGGCTCGCGCCGCGGCCCGCGCAGGCCGTGGGCGTCGGTGGTGATCGTGAACGTCGCGTCGGGCTCCCCGTCGCGCACGAAGTCCTCGGCGACGGTGTCGGCGGCCAGGCGGAACCCGCGGCGAGGATCGTGGCGGTAGTACTGGTAGGGCGCGCCGTCCTTGACCTGCTGGTAGGGCGACGCGAACACCGACGCCTGGCCGTAGCAGACCTCCAGGTCCGCGCCCTCGATCAGCGGCCGCTCGGTCGTGGGCTCGAGCAGGCCGTCCCAGGCGACGCGCACGCACACCTCGACCGCGAGGAACCCCAGGCCCGCGCCGAAGCCCAGCGCCAGGAGGCGCTTCTTCCAGCGCCGGGCGCGGCGCGGCGGGGGCGCGGTCTCGGGGGTCGCTTCGGCGTCGCTCACGGGGCCCAAGCCTAGCCCATGAGGCCCTGGGTGCTGCGTCGAATTCCGTCAACTCGGCCTTGGTTGCAGCGACTCCGCGGCGCCGGTGTAATGCCTGGGGGAGGCCGCCATGTTCACGCCGATCAACCTGCGCCAGTGGATCCAGGACAACCAGCACCTGCTCCAGCCGCCGGTGAGCAACAAGCAGGTGTGGGTCGACGACCGCGAGAACATCGTGATGGTCGTGGGGGGCCCCAACGCCCGCAACGACTACCACATAAACTGCACCGAGGAGTTCTTCTACCAGGTGCAGGGCGACATAAACCTGCGGATCCTCGACCCCGAGACCCAGCGTCCGCGGGACATTCCGATCCGCGAGGGGGAGATCTACCTGCTCCCCAAGAACGTGCCCCACTCGCCTCAGCGCCCCAAGGACACCGTGGGCCTGGTCATGGAGATCAAGCGCCCCGAGGGCGCCAAGGACAAGCTCCAGTGGTGGTGCGACGACTGCCACAGCCTGATCTACGAGGCCGAGTTCGCCCTGGAGAACATAGACGTCGACCTCAAGCGGATCATGGAGACCTACTGGGGCTCTCCGGAGCTGCGCACCTGCCAGGGCTGCGGCGCCGTGATGCAACACCCGGGCGAGGCCCAGCCCCTCACCGCCTGACCGACCCCTCCCGAGGAGGCCCGTGGACCCGCTCAAGATCGACATTCACACCCATATCCTGCCCCGCGAGTGGCCCGACCTGCGCGAGCGCTACGGCTACGGCGGGTTCATTCGCCTCGAGCACGAGGGCGGCTGCGCGAAGATGTGGAAGGACGACACGTTCTTCCGCGAGGTCGAGCCCAACTGCTTCGACGGCGCGGCGCGGCTCGCCGACTGCGACCGCGACCGGGTCGACGTGCAGGTGCTCTCCACCGTGCCGGTCATGTTCAGCTACTGGGCCAAGCCCCAGGACACCCACGACCTCTCGCGGCTGTTGAACGACGACCTGGCCCGGGTCGTGGCCCAGCACCCGCGGCGCTTCGTGGGGCTGGGCACGCTCCCGCTCCAGGCCCCGGACCTCGCGATCCAGGAGCTCGAGCGCTGCGTGAACGAGCTGGGCTTTGCCGGGGTCGAGATCGGCTCTCACGTCAACGCCTGGAACCTGAACGCCCCGGAGCTGTTCCCCGTGTTCGAGCGCGCGGCAGAGCTCGGCGCGGCGGTGTTCGTGCACCCCTGGGACATGATGGGCCAGTCCGACATGGAGCGCTACTGGCTGCCCTGGCTGGTGGGCATGCCCGCGGAGACCAGCCGCGCGATCTGCTCCCTGATCTTCGGCGGCGTGTTCGAGCGCCTGCCCAGGCTGCGGGTGGCCTTCGCCCACGGCGGCGGCTCCTTCCCGGCCACCGTGGCCCGGGTCCAGCACGGCTTCGACGTGCGCCCCGACCTGTGCGCGATCGACAACGACCGCCCGCCGCGGAGCTACCTGGGCAAGTTCTGGATCGACTCGCTGGTCCACGACCCCGAGATCCTGCGCTACCTGATCAAGCTCGTCGGCGAGCAGCGGATCGCGCTCGGCTCCGACTACCCCTTCCCCCTGGGCGAGCACCACCCCGGGGCGCTGATCGAATCCATGGACGACCTGAGCTCCGCGACCAAGGCCGCGCTCCTGGGCGGGAGCGCGCTCGAGTGGCTGGGTCTGAGCGAGGAGCGCTTCCGGTGAGCGACGCGACCCTGGAGCAGGCGCAGGACCTCGACGCGCGGGACCCGCTGGCGGGCTACCGCGAGCGGTTCTGGATCCCGCCCTCCCCCGCGGACCCCGCGCGGGAGTCGATCTACCTGTGCGGGAACTCCCTCGGGCTCCAGCCCAAGACCACGCGGCCCGCGCTGATGCAGGAGCTCGACGACTGGCAGCGCCTGGGGGTCGAGGGGCACTTCGAGGCCCAGACCCCGTGGTACAGCTACCACGAGGTGGTGCGGGAGCCGGCGGCCAGGCTCGTGGGGGCGTTCCCCGACGAGGTCGTGGTCATGAACAGCCTCACGGTGAACCTGCACCTGCTGATGCTCTCGTTCTATCGACCGACCCCCACGCGCCCCAAGCTCGTGATCGACGCGCCGTGCTTCCCCTCGGACGTCTACGCGGTCAAGAGCCAGCTCCGGCTGCACGGCTACGACCCCGAGGAGCACCTGATCTGGCTGCGCCCGCGGGAGGGCGAGCACTGCCTGCGCACCGAGGACGTGGAGGCGACCCTCGCCGCCGAGGGCGCGCAGGTCGCCCTGGCGTTGATCACCGGGGTCAACTACCTCACCGGGCAGCGCATGGACCTCGAGCGGATCGCGCGCGCGGCCCACGCCCAGGGCGCGACCCTGGGGGTCGACCTCGCCCACGCCACGGGGAACGTGCCCCTGCGCCTGCACGACTGGGGCGTCGACTTCGCCGCCTGGTGCTCCTACAAGTACCTGAACGCGGGCCCGGGCTCCTTGGGCGGCGCCTTCGTGCACCGCAAGCACCTGGGGCAGGAGGGCGCCGAGGCCTTCGCCGCCTTCCGCGCGCAGCCGCGCTGCGAGGGCTGGTGGGGCAACGACCCGGCCTCGCGCTTCGCCATGGAGGGGGAGTTCGTGCCCGTCCCCCGCGCCGACGCCTGGCAGCTCTCGAACCCGCCGATCTTCGCCCTGACCCCGGTCAAGACCAGCCTCGAGCTGTTCGACGAGGTCGGGATCCCGGCGCTGCGCGCGAAGAGCGTGGCCCTCACCGGCTACCTCGAGCGCCTGATCGACGCGATCCCGGGGGAGGTGTTCGAGGTCGTGACCCCGCGGGACCCCGAGCAGCGCGGCTGCCAGCTCTCGATCCTGGTGCACGAGCGCCCGGAGGAGCTGTTCCGCGCGCTGCAGGCCGCGGGGGTGATCTGCGACTTCCGCCGCCCGAACGTGATCCGGGTCGCGCCAGCGCCGCTCTACAACGGCTACGTCGACTGCTGGCGCTTCGCGCAGGTCCTGCGCGACGCGGCCGCGGCCCACGGCTAGCGGGGGCGAAGGCGCGGGCGGCCCCGCGCTGCCACCCTGATCCCGTGAGACGTCACGTCGGTCCGTATGCACTGGAGGCCGAGCTCGGCCGGGGCGGCATGGGGGTCGTCTACCGCGCGCGGGACACCCGCGACGGGCGAGCCGTGGCCGTCAAGCTCGTGGGCGAGCTGACCCGCGACCTGGAGCTGCTCGAGCGCTTCCGCCGCGAAGCCGAAGCGCTCCTGGGCCTGCGTCACCCCAACCTGGTCCAGGCCCTGGACTGGAGCCCGGGACCTCCGGCCCCCTACGCGGTGTTCGAGCTCGTCGAGGGCGAGACCCTCGCGGCGCGGGTCGCCCGGGAGGGCCCCCTGCCCTGGCCGACCGCGGTCCGGATCGCGAGCGAGGTCGCCGCCGGGCTCTCGGCGGCCCACGCGCGCGGGCTCTGGCACCGCGACCTCAAGCCCGAGAACGTGCTCCTCGGCCCAGAGGGCGCCAAGGTCGCCGACTTCGGCCTGGTCAAGGACGTCACCCGCGAGAGCCTCACCCAGAGCGGGCTGGCCCTCGGCACCCCCAGCTACATGGCGCCGGAGCAGGTCCAGGGCGATCGCGCCCGCCACGGTCCGGCCACCGACGTCTACGGGGTGAGCGCGACCCTCCTGTTCGCGCTCACGGGCCGGCCCCCGTTCTCGGCCCCGACGTCGGCCGCGGTGTTCGAGGCCGTGCTCCACACCGCCCCCCCCGCCCCCAGCGCCGGCGCGCGTGGGCTGCCCCCCTGGGTGGACGAGGTCGTCCTGCGCGGGTTGGAGAAGGACCCCAGCCGGCGCTACCCCACGGTCCTCGCCCTGCGCGCGGCCCTGCTCGCCGGGCTCGCGCGAGGGGAGCGCTCGAGCCGGGTGGGGCGCCCGCTCGGGACCACCCTGGTCGTCGTCGCCGCGTTGGCGGCGGGCGGTGCGGCGCTCGCGTTGGCGCTGCGGCCGGGCGCCTCGCAGCCGGCGCCCGGAGCCTTGTCCCTGCTGCACGTGCTCCCCGTCCAGGTGCGTGACGAGCTGCAGCCCCTGGTCGACGCCGGCGACCACCGCGCCGCCGCGAGCGCGCTCCGAGCGCGGCTGGCCCAGGAGGACGTCCCGTGGCGCAGCGCCGGGGCCGCACTGGCCGCGCGATTCGAGGCAGAGGCCGCGATCGGCGCGCACCCCGAGCTCGCACGGGAGGCCGAGGAGCTCGAGGCCGCCGCGGGTCACCTCGAGCGCGCGCAGGACACCGCCGCCTTCCTGGCGCGGGTCGAGGAGCTGCGCGCGGCGGGAGGCGCCGAGCTCGCACCAGCCCACCGCAGCGCGTGGAGCGAGCGCTGCGACCTGCTGCTGATCGACGCCCTGGCCAACCTCTCCTCGAGCGCCGCGCACTACGCCGCGTGCGGCGGCCCCGACTGCTGCGCGGCGCTGCTGCGCAAGGAGGAGCCGCTGGCCGGCGACGCCGCGCGACACCTGGCGGACCTGATCGCGGCCCAGCGCGAGCCGGTGTTCGACCCCGCGCTCTACCCCCGCGTGATCGAGCTGGCCGATCCCGCGGAGGGGGCGCTCCCCCCGCGCTTGCTCGCGCACACGTGGGTCGTGCTGGCCCAGCTCGGGCTCGAGCAGCAGCCCCCGGCGCGCGAGGCTGCCTGGGCTCGGCTCGCCAAGATCGCAGCGCTGCCCGTCCCACCCAAGAACGACCACCTCCGCGCCGCGAGGCTGGCGTATCGCGCAGAGCGCTGGGACCTGATCTTGACCCTGTTCCCGCGTCCGCTCCCGCCGCGGAGCTATGGCCGCTCCGCGACGACCTACCGCCAGCGCGCGCTGCTCGAGCTCGGTCGCCCTCGCGCGGCGCTGGCCGAGCTGCGTCGCCTGCAGTGGGTCGACCCCTCCCTCGCGGTGCGGGACTCGGAGGCGCTGCTGCTCGCCCGCGACGGCGCTCAGCAGGCAGCCTACGACCTGCTGACGACGACCCGCGCGCACACCGCGCCGGATCGAGCGACCCTCGCCGGCCGACGCGAGGCCGAGCGGGCGCGCCTCACGCGGCCTGCGCTGTCCTACGACGTCTACGCGCGCTGGTGCGAGGCCCGCGGCTACGCCCGCGACCTCGAGGGCGAGCTGCAGCGTGCCCCCGACGCCCCGGCGCCCCACGCCCCAGGGCGAGCCCGACTGGACGCGCAGCCGCGAACGCTGGCCGCCTTGCGCGAGGAGTGCGCGGAGCTCGCGGCGGGAGACGCCCTCGCCCGGCGCGTGGTCTCGGACGCGGACGTCGCCCGGCGCTACCGCGTCTCCTTCGAGACGATCGAGGACTGGCTCCTGAGCGTCACCCCCTCGGTGCGCCGCGCCCGAGGCGCCGACCTGGAGCTGACCCGCACGACGTACGTGTCCTTGCTCAACGCGGTGACCTGCGAGCCCCCGTTCCCCTCCCAGCTCCCGCCCGAGCTGCGGGACGGCTTCGCCCAGCGCTTCTACCGCCTGGGGTTCGCCGTGCTGGAGCAGCTCTCCCAGGAGCCCGAGCTGTTCGAGGATCGTGAGATCGCGGGGCGCCGGCTGGCCTCGTGGCTGCTGCGCCCCGAGGCGCCGGCCTACGAGCCCGAGCTCCTGCTCGAGCTCGCGAGCTGGGCCCGAGGCGCGCGGCCTGCCTGGCTGCCGCCTGAGACGTTCGCGACCCTGGACGCGCGCCTCCGCGCCGGGCAAGCGGCCCTCCCCACCTGGGCGCGCGCCGACGCGTGGCTGGAGCTCGCGCGCCTCGACCGTCGTCGAGGCCAGGACCCGCTCCCGTCCTTGCGCGCGCTCGCGGAGAGCGACGTCGGCCTCGCTGCGGCGTTCGTCGCCGGCTCGCGGCTGGCGGAGGAGCTGGGCGGAGCCGAGCTCGCGCTCGCGCTCTCGGCGCGCGCGCGGCACGGCCTCGACCTGGAGGACCCTGCCCAGCGCGACGCCTCCTATCGGCGCCTGGCCGCGCTGTTCTCCGCTGCGGGGCTCGCGAGCGAGGTCGCCCCGGCGCTCGAGGCCTGCGCGCGGGCGGATCCGCGAGAGGCGACCTGGACCTTGTGGGTCGAGCGGCTCCTGGAGGAAGCGGACTTCCAGGCCGCCGAAGACGCGCTGCGCAGGCTGCTGAGCGCCCCCGAGCTGACTCGGGGTCCGCTCCGCGAGCGGCTGGAGGCGCTCGGCGCCCGCGCGCGCGCGGGACGCGCCGCCGCCGGCCGCTGAGCGATAGGCCGTGCGCGCGCCGCCCTGCCGAGGCACACTCCCTGGGTGACGCTGCAGGTGAGTGGCAAGCTGGGTCCCTACGTCCTCAAGCGGGAGCTGGGCCGCGGCGGCATGGGGGTCGTCTACCTCGCCGAGGATCCGCGGGGCGGGCTCGCGGCGGTCAAGACCCTGCTCGACCCCGACGCGCCGGCGGAGCTGCTGGAGCGCTTCCGCCGCGAGGGGACGACCCTGGCGACGGTCCAGCACCCTCACGTGGTCCGGGTCCTGGGCTCGAGCTTCGAGCCGCCGCACCCCTGGATCGCCTTCGAGTTCGTCCCCGGCGGTGACCTGGAGCAGCGGGTCGAGCGCGCGGGGCCGCTCCCCTGGCGAGAGGCGGTCGAGCGCACCGTCGAGCTGACCCGCGGCCTCGAGGCGATCCACGCCCGCGGCGCGCTGCACCGCGACGTGAAGCCGCGCAACGTGCTCCTGGGGGAGCACGGCGCGAAGCTCTCCGACTTCGGCCTGCTGAAGGTCGTCGATCAGCGCTCGTTGACCCAGGCCGGCACCCCGGTGGGGTCCCCGAGCTACATGGCGCCGGAGCAGACCGGCGCGCGGCGGGGCCCGTGGACCCCGGCCACCGACGTCTACGGCCTCGGCGCCACGCTCTACTTCATGCTGACCGGGACCCCTCCCTACCGCGGGCCCTCGGCCGTGGCGACCCTGATCGAGGTGCTCGAGCGCGCGGTGCCCTCGCCTCGCGCACAGGCGCCGAGCGTCCCGGGGTGGCTCGACGCCCTCTGTCGCCAGGCGCTGGCCAAGGATCCGACCGAGCGCCCGCCGACCCCCGCGGCGTTTCGCGAGCTGCTGCTCGCGACGGCGGTCACGGCCCCCTCCGAGGACGCCCGCTCCAGGCGGAGCCTGAAGGTCGTGGCGGGGGCGAGCCTGCTCCTGGCCCTGGCGGCCCTGAGCGCCCTGGGGCTCTCCCTCCACGGACGCAAGCCGCAGGGCACGGCGACCGCCCCCCCCGCTGAGCAGGAGCCGGAGCCGCTCGTGCCTCCTCCAGCCGTGCCCCCTCCCGCCCCGGCCGAGCGCTGGGACGCGCCGTGGGCGCGGAGCGTGATCCCCGAGCAACTTCGCCTGCGCGTGCGGTCGCTGGAGCAGCGCGCGGCGTACACGGAGGCGGCGGAGCTCCTGGAGCGCGAGGGCGCGGGAGCGTGGGAGGGAGCCGCCAAGGCGCTCGCTCGCCGCCTGCACGCGCGGGCGCGGGTGTCCGAGGCGCCGAGTGCGTCGGCTGCGGTGCAGGCCCTGGAGGACACGCTCAGCGCACCCGACTTCGAGCCGAGCCTGCTCGCTCCCCGTCTGGAGGCGCTGGCGGCCGCCTCGGCGGACCTGGCCCCCCTCGAAGGCCAGGTCCTGTTCGCGCTGGGGGTCGACCGGGTGCTGGTGTTCCTCGAGCGCGTCCGAGACGGCGCGCGGGCAGAGGAGCAAACGGCGGTGCTGAGGGCGCTGCTCGACCACGCTCCCGAGCTCGACCCTCGGTCCACCTGGCGCCTCGTGGCCGAGGTCTGCGGCGACCCCCTCGCCTTCGATCGGGCGCTCCTGGTCCCGTTGACGGAGGTCGCGGAGGGGCGGCCTCCGACCCCCGTGGCCTCGGATCGCCAGCGCAACGAGGCGCGCCTGGCCTCGCTCTACCTGCGCTCCCTCCCTCCCAACCGCCCCGCTGCGCAGCGCTTGCTCGCCCCCTACGCCCGCGGCGCGGTCCTCCCCGACGGGGTCAGCGCGCGCCTGGCCCTCGGCGTCGCGGCCCTGGAGGCCGGCGACCCCTCCCTGGCCCTCGCGGCGGTGCGCGGGATTCGCGACACCGACGACGCGCTCGGCGGCTACGTCCTGCAGCAGATCGAGGCGGCGGAGGTGGAGGCGCAGGCCCACGCCGCCCTGGGGACCCTGGCCGAGTACAGCAGCGCCGCCGAGGACTCCTGGAGCGGCCTGACCGCCAAGGCCCTGGCGCGGGTGCACGCCGGGGAGTGGGAGCTCGCGACCGAGCTCCTGACCCAGGCGATCGCGGCGTCCAAGGTCAGCAGGCTCCGCGACGCGCTAGAGGACTCCCTCGCTCCCGAGGCTCCCATGACCCTGGCCGAAATGTCCCGAGCAGCAGCGATCAGCGCGGGGCTCAACCGCCTCCTGACCGCGACGCGCGCCCGAGACCTCGCCCCGGTGTGCGCGACGCCGACCTGGCGCTAGCGCACGAGCGCCCAGCGGTCGGCGTGGGCGGCGCGGCCCTCGGTCTCGAGCTTGAGCAGGATCGCGTGCAGGGAGCGCTCGGCGAGGGGGAAGACCTGCGGGGGCACGTCGTCGTAGACCCGGGGCACGAGCTCGGTGAGGGTCGCGGGGCCCGAGGCCAGGGCCGCCACGACCCGCTCCTCGCGCATGGCCCGGTGGGCGACGTAGCGGTCGACCACCCCCGCCGGGTCCCCCAGCGGGAGCCCGTGGGCCGGGAGCAGCAGGCTCCCGTCGAGGGCGCGCATGCGCGCCAGGGAGGCGAGGTAGGTGATCATGCAGCCCTCGGGGGGCGCGACCAGGATCGTGCCGATCCCGGCCACCATGTCCCCGGTGACCACCACCCCCGTCACCTCCTCGTGGAACACCAGGTGCCCGTCGGCGTGGCCCTCGGTGAGGTGCGCCCGCAGCCGCCTGGGCCGGGCGCCGGGGAGGTCGGCGGGGAGCTCGATCAGCTCGCCGTCCGCGAGGTCCCGGGTCACCCGCACGTGGGGAAGGTGCGCGCGGGTGCGGGGGTGCGCCGCCACCGGGACCCCCAGGCGCTCGGCGAGGTGGTTCACCCCGCCCACGTGGTCCGGGTGGTGGTGGGTGAGCAGGATCTCGCGCACCCGCTGTCCGCCCGCGGCCAGGCGCTCGAGGTAGGCGTCCAGCCGCGCCTGCTCCTCGGGGTAGGGCGAGGCGGGGTCGATCACGACCAGCTCGCTGCCCGCGCCGAACACGTAGCAGTTGGTGTGCGTGGCCGGGGGCAGCGTGGGCGTGCGCAGCGGCATGACGTGCACGCCGGGGTGCACGTCGACGTCCTCCTCGTAGCCCTCCCCCGCGGGGCAGCGCGCCTCGATCGCCGCCGCGGCGCGCGCGCTCCAGGCGGCGTCTCCCGGACGCAGCGGCTCGAGCTCGAGCAGGGCCTCGACGGTCTTGCGGGTGGGCGGCACGAGGCGCACCGCGTCGCGCTGCCAGCGCTCGAGGAGCTCTGCCGGCGTGACCCACTCCGCGCCGCAGAGCTCGCCCGGGAGCACGCTGAGCGCCGTCGGCTGGGGCAGGACCACGAGCATGAACCGGGCGTCGAGCTGAGCCCCCCCCGAGGGCGGCGTGACCCAGCGCCCGCAGGGGACGAACCAGGACGGCTCCAGGCGCAGCCCCAGCTCGTCCAGCACCTCGGCGAAGGGCTTCCCCGCGAGGACCCGCGCCTGGTGCGCGCGGCGCGTGGCCAGGGGCACGGCGTCCCCGCCCGGGGCCAGGAGGACCCCGACCTCCTCGAAGGCCTCGCGCGCGCAGGTCTCGGCCAGGGTCTCGCCTGGCTCCTGCTGTCCGCCGGGGAAGGCGGTGAAGCCGCCCAGGAAGCTCAGGCTCGGGCTGCGCTCGACCGCCGCCAGGACCGCGCCGCGCTCGGGGTCGAGGGCGAGCAGGACCACGGTCGCTGCGGGGACGGCTGGGCTCATGGGACCTCGGCGCGCCGCGTGGTTTGCTCCGCCGTCGCGCCTGGGCGAGGATACCCGCTGCGGAACGGACCGCGAAACGCGAGGAGGCGAGCATGCGACGAGGCGCGCGGGTCTCCGGCGGCCTCGTGCTCCTCGGCGCCCTCGCGGCGTGCACCGCCACCCCCGACCCCACAGAGGCCCCCGTGGACGACTCCCGACCCGTGAACCGCCTGGCTCAGGAGCAGAGCCCCTACCTCTTGCAGCACGCGCACAACCCCGTGGACTGGTATCCCTGGGGCGAGGAGGCCTTCGCCAAGGCCCAGCGCGAGCACAAGCCGGTGCTGCTCTCGATCGGCTACGCGACCTGCCACTGGTGCCACGTCATGGAGCGCGAGAGCTTCGAGAACGACACCGTCGCCGCCTACCTCAACGCGCACTTCGTCGCGATCAAGGTCGACCGCGAGGAGCGCCCCGACGTCGACGAGCTCTACATGTCGGTGGTCCAGGCGTTGACCGGCTCCGGCGGCTGGCCGCTGAACGTGTTCCTCACCCCGGACAAGCAGCCGTTCTTCGGCGGCACCTACTTCCCCTACCCGCACCGGCTCCCGCGCCGCGGCAACTTCCTGGACCTGCTGCAGGCGCTGCACCAGGCCTGGAGCGAGGACCCCCAGGCGGTGATCCAGGACGCCGCGCGGATCACCGAGCACGTGCGCGGCCTGGGCAGCGGCGCCCCGGCCCAGCTCGAGCCGGCGCGGCTGCGGGCCGGGTTCGAGCAGCTCCAGCAGCGCTTCGACAGCGAGCACGCCGGGTTCGGCTCGACCACGAAGTTCCCCACCCCGCACACGGTGGGCTTCCTCCTGCGCTACCACCGGCGCAGCGGGGAGGCCGCGGCCCTGGACATGGCGACCCGGACCCTCGACGCCATGCTCTCGGGCGGCCTGCGCGACCACCTGGGCGGAGGCTTCCACCGCTACACCGTCGACCCCGCCTGGGAGATCCCGCACTTCGAGAAGATGCTCTACGACCAGGCGGGCCTGCTGCGGGCGTTCGTCGAGGGCTACCAGGTCACCGGCGCCGCGCGCTACGCCGAGGTCGCGCGGGAGACCGCGGAGTTCGTGCTGCGCGACATGCGCGACCCGCAGGGCGGGTTCACCTCGGCCTGGGACGCGGACAGCGAAGGGGTCGAGGGCAAGTTCTACGTGTGGACCCAAGGTGAGCTGCGCGAGATCCTGGGCGAGGAGTTCTTGCTCTTCGCCGCGCGCTACGCGGTGAGCGAGGAGGGCAACTTCCCCGAGTTCCCCGGCAAGAACCACCTCCAGCTCAACCAGCCCCTGGAGGCGATCGCCGAGACCGCCGGGGTCAGCGTGGCGGAGGTGCAGGAGCGCCTCGCCGCGTGCCGCGCGCGGCTGCTGGCGGTGCGCGAGCAGCGGATCCCCCCGCTCCACGACGACAAGGTGCTCAGCGACTGGAACGGGCACATGCTCGGGGCCCTGGCCTACGCGGGCCGCGTGCTCGACGAGCCGCGCTACGTCGAGGCCGCCCGCGAGGCCGCGGAGTTCGTGCTCACGGTCCTGCGCCCCTCGGGCGAGCTCCTGCACCGCTACCGCGAGGGCCAGGCGGGGATCCCGGCCCTGCTCGACGACTACGCCTACCTGGCGTGGGGCCTGCTCGAGCTCTACGCCGCGACCTTCGAGGTGCGCTACCTGCGCGAGGCGCGCGGGCTGCTCGAGACCCTGGAGCAGCGCTTCGGCGACCCCGAGCACGGCGGCTACTTCGCCTCCCCCGCCGAGACCGAGCTGATCCACCGCAGCAAGCCGAACTACGACGGCGCCATGCCCTCGGGCAACGCCGCCGCCGCCACGGCGCTGATCCAGCTCGGGCTCCTGCTCCAGGACGCGGAGCTCGGCGCCCGCGGCGCGCGCGCTCGAGAGCCTGAACGAGACCCCCGACCCGCGCCCCAGGCTTCGGCGCGGCCCAGGCGCTGCAGGCCCTGGACCTGCACCTCGGCCCCGCGCGCGAGGTGGTGCTGGCGGGCGAGCTCGCCGCCCCCGCCGCTCAGGCCATGCTCCGCGAGCTCCGCGGCGCCTTCCTCCCGCGCACGGTGGTCCTGCACCGCCCGCCGGGGGACGCCCCCGAGATCGCGGCCCTCGTGCCCTTCGTCGCCGCGCAGACCCCCGTGGAGGGCGCTCCGGCGGCCTACGTGTGCCGGGACTACACCTGCCAGGCCCCGGTCCAGAGCGCCGACGCGCTGCGGGCGCAGCTCGCCGGCGAGTAGGCGTGAACCAAGCGCAGCAGCCAGCCGCGGGTCGCGGCTGGCTGCTTCGTAAGGGTCCGAGAGAGCGGGCGGGCTAGAAGCGCCGGCGGTCGTCCTCGGCGATCTCGCTGATCTTGACGGTCAGCTTGGAGTCCTGGGTGATCTGCATGTCGTCCTGAACCTGAGCGCCCTGCATTTGCATCATTTGCTTGAGCTCCTCGGGGAGCGGGCCCTCCTGCTTCAGGCGGCGCACGGAGGTCGAGCGGATCACGCGGCCGAGCGCCTTGTCGAAGGTCGCCTCACCGCGCACCTCGGTGTCGGTCAGCTGCAGGTTCTGCAGGAGCTTCGCCTGCATGGCCGCCATGGGGTTGTCGCTCACGGGCACCTCCACCCGCTTGAAGTCGACCTCCTCGGCGCTGAAGGTGATCGAGGTGCCGTCCTCGCCCTCGCTGGCTTGGCACTCGGTGGTGAACTTGATGCTGCCGACCGTCGCGATCTCCTCCTCGCGGTGCAGGGAGTAGGTCGCGGCCGCGACCCCGTCCTGGGGCAGGACGTGGGAGTGCACGGCGAGGGTCGTGCGCAGGGTGCCGTCCTGGAACAGGGCCAGCGCGATCCCGGCGAGCATGGAGGGGTCGACCATGCCGAAGCCGCCGCCCTGGTCCTGCTTCTCCGACGCCGCAGCCTGGGTGACCTCCTCGACCAGCGCGTCGCCGCCGCTGACCTCGGTCACCTCGCCGTCCTTGCGCATGGTGTAGTTGAACTGCTTGCCGACGAGGTGCCGCACCATGCGCAGCGGGTTCTGCGCGTCGTCCTCGGCGGAGTCGTAGGAGAGCTCGCCCAGCATGGGCACGGTGGCGACCAGCTTCACGGGGCCCACGGTCGCGTCGACCTTGGCCTTGCCGTCGGCGACCTCGGTCACCTTGTGGTCGAGCTGGTAGGTCACGTCGAAGCTCTGGGTCTGGCTGCCCATGGGCATGCCGGGGAGCTCGATCACGATCTCGATCCCGACCTCGACCTTGGTGCTGAACTGGTCGCCCGCGGACAGGGACCAGGCCATGCCGGCGGTTTGGGTCTCCTGGGCGGTCAACGCGCCAGCGGCGACGAACACGGCCAACGCCGTTGTGGCAACACTCTTCACGGGGGTCTTCCTCTTGGGTGGGGGGCGCGGCGCCCTTGGGGTTCGGGTGCGCGACGACGTCGCGACGGTGCCCGCACGAGGTTGTCTACCACGTCTGGCCCCCGAATGTTTGACGTCGGCCGCCGACCCGTCACAACCCGCGTGGGGCTAGCGACTTGAGCCAACGCCACCCGCGCGAGGCCCGCCCCCGCGTGGTAGCGTCCCCCCATGCGCGTGCTGAAGTTCGGCGGCTCCTGCCTCCAAGACGGCGTCGGCCTCCCCCGGGTGGTCGAGCGCGTCGTCGCCGCCGGCGAACCGACGGTCGTCGTGCTCAGCGCCCTCAAGGGGGTCACCGACCGTCTGCGCAGCCCGACCTCCGCGGACCTCGAGCCCCTGCGCGCGACCCACGCCCGCCTCCTCGTCCCGCTCAGCGGCGCACCGCGCGCGCAAGCGGAGGCGGCGCTCGAGGCGGCGAGCGCCGAGCTCGCCGAGCTCGTCGCCGCCCCCCCGACCCCCGCCCGCGCCGACCGCCTCCTGGGCTGGGGCGAGCGGACCCTGACCGCCCTGGCCCGCGCGCACTTCGCCCAGCGCGGACACCCGGTCGAGCACCTCGAGGGGGCCGCCGCAGGGCTCGTAACCGACGCCACCCACGGCCACGCGCGCCTCCTGCCCGAGGCCCGGGAGCGCGCCCGCGCGGCCCTCGCCGACGTGGGCACGGTGCTCGTCCCCGGCTTCGTGGGCCAGACCCCGAGCGGGGTGTGGACGACCCTCGGCCGCGGCGGGAGCGACACCACCGCGGCGTTCCTCGGCGTCGCCCTCGACGCCCCGGTGATCCTCTACAAGGACACCGCGCTGCTCAGCGCCGACCCCGCCTGGGTGCCCGAGGCGCGGGTGCTGAGCGCGGTCGACCCCCGGGCCGCCCTGGCCCTCGCCGAGGCCGGGCTCCCGGCGATCGCGGCCGACGCGCTGCGCCTCGCGGACGGGCGACCCCTCGAGGTGCGAGCGTTCCACGGCCAGGATCGCAGCGTGATCGCCCCCGACGCCCCGCCGGTGCCTGCCGTGGCCTGGGTCCGGACGTCCGCGCAGGAGGCCCGGGTCAGCCTGCTCGGGGTCGCCCCTGCCGCGACGTCTCGCGCCCAGGGGTGCCTCGAGGCCGCGGGCGTCAGCGCCCACGCTGTCCCGGGCGCGGCGAACGCGTGGGTCGTGCCCCTGGACGCCTGCCCCGGCGCGGTGCGCGCGCTGCACCGCGCCTTCGTCGGCCACGCCGCCTCGGCCTGAAACTCGCTCCTCGCCTGGCTGCGGCGCGCAACCCGCGCGGTCGCCCACCCGGGGGCAGGGGTGCGCGACGCGCACGCCAAGAAAGCGAACACACACCGAACTTTCTTACTTGCGCCCGGGCGCGAGAGCCCGTCCCATGGGGCCACGAGGAGCGAGGTGGAGTGTGGCGATCGCGCGGGTGGTGTCGGCGGGGCTCGAGGGGATCTCGGCCTACCCCATGGACCTGGAGGTGAACTCGACGGGCGGCGGGGCGGCGATCATGAAGGTCGTGGGCCTGCCCGACGCTGCCTTGCGCGAAGCGCGCGACCGCGTGCGCAGCGCGGTGCGCGCCAGCGGCTACACGTTCCCGGGCGGACAGGTCACGGTCAACCTCGCCCCGGCGCAGCGACGCAAGGAGGAGGGCTCGGCCTTCGACCTCCCGATCGCGCTGGCGGTCTTGGCCTCGACCTCGCCCCCGACCGTCGACCCGCGGCGCCTGACCCGCGTCGCCGCGCTGGGGGAGCTCAGCCTCAGCGGGCGGGCGCGTCCCGTGCGCGGCGTCCTGGCCGCGGCCCAGGCCCTGGCCGAGGGCGGGGCCGAGCGGATCCTGGTGCCCCGGGAGAACGCCGCCGCCGCGGCCTTGGGGAGCCAGGGTCGGCTCGAGGTCTACCCCGTCGACTCCCTCGTGGACGCCGTCGCGGTGGTGCAGGGCAAGCGGTCGCCGGAGCCGTTCCCCTTCGACCCCGAGCTCCTGCGCCCTGCGTCGCCCGACGACCTCGACCTGGCCGACGTGCGCGGCGCCGAGCACGCGAAGCGCGCGCTGGTGATCGCGGCCGCGGGGGGCCACGACCTCCTGTTCTGCGGCCCGCCGGGCTCCGGCAAGACCATGCTCGCGCGGCGCCTGCCCGGGCTGCTCCCGCCGCTGACGGTCGAGGAGGCGCTGGAGGTGACCCGGATCCACGGGGGCGTCCAGGCGCCCGGCGTCGGCGACGCGCTGGTGCGGGTCCGCCCGTTCCGCGCGCCGCACCACACCGCCAGCTTCGCGGCGCTGGTGGGCGGGGGCTCGCGCCCGCTCCCCGGCGAGGTGAGCCTCGCCCACAAGGGGGTCCTGTTCCTGGACGAGCTCCCCGAGTTCTCGACCTACGCCCTCGAGGCGCTGCGCGAGCCCCTCGAGACCCGCACGATCACGATCGCGCGGGCCCAGACCACCCAGACCTTTCCCTGCGACCTGCAGCTGGTGTGCGCCATGAACCCCTGCCCCTGCGGCTACTTCGGCGACCCCAAGCGGCCCTGCCGCTGCTCCTCCCTCGCCGCCGAGCGCTACGCGTCGCGGATCTCGGGCCCCCTCAGCGACCGGATCGACATGCGGCTCTCGCTGAGGGCGGTGCCCTTCAGCGCGCTGGCGGCCAACGCCGCGCCGCGCGACCCCGCCTGGGAGAGCGCGCGCTGGCGCCCGCGGATCGTCCTGGCCCGCGAGCGTCAGCTCGCGCGCCAGGGGCTGCTCAACGCGCGGCTCCCGGATCGGCGGGTGGTCGAGGTGTGCGAGCTCGACGCCGAGCTGCGCGGGCTGCTCGCCCAGGCCGCGGACCGGCACCTGCTCACCGGGCGCGGGGTGAGCAAGGTCCTGCGGGTGGCGCGCACGGTGGCAGACCTGGCCGAGCATGACCGGGTCGGGCGCGAGGACCTCGAGCTCGCGGTGTTCCTGCGCACGGGGGGGTGATGTTGGAGAGCGAGGTCACGGAGAAACTTTAGGGCATTGACCTGAGTATCCTCCTTATGGTATCACTTAGGCCAATGCCTAAGCAACTCTCCTTGACCGCGTGTTCCACGCCTCGGCAACTCGACGCGCCGCGCCGTCGTCGCGCGGCTGTCGCGCGGCTTCGCGGCGGTGAGCGAGCTGGCCCAGCCCTTCGACGATGGCGCTGCCCTCGTTCACCCAGCACCTGGGTGCTCGAGCGCCTCGGGCCTCGTGCGCTCGCGAAGGAGGACGGGTGCGGACCTACGTCTGCGCCGCAGGCGCTGGAGCAGGCCCGCGGCTGGCTCGACGAACAACGCGCGCTCTGGGAGCGCCGCCTCGATCAACTGGACGCCTACCTCGAGACCCCGAAGGATCCCCCGTGATTGACTTCGACTTCGACCCTCCACCGACCTCTGCTCGAGCGGGTGGTCGACGTGCCGCTCGCGCTGGTGGAAGGCCTGGACCGAGCCCCAGCACCTCATGCGCTGGTTCTGCCCGCGGCCCTGGCAGACCGTGGAGTGCGAGATCGACCTCCGGCCCGGCGGCAAGTTCTACACCGTCATGCAGAGCCCCGAGGGCCAGACCTTCCCCGGCCTGGGCTGCTACCTGGAGGTGGTCCCCGAGCGGCGCCTGGTGTGGACCGAGCGCCTGCACCCCGGCTATCGCCCTGCCCCGGCCGCTCCCGACGCGCTCGGCATGACCGCGGCCGTGCTGCTGGAGCCCGCGGGCGGCGGCACGCGCTACACCGCGCTGGCGTTCCACGCCGACCCGGAGAGCCGCGAGAAGCACCAGGCCATGGGCTTCGAGCAGGGCTGGAGCACGGCCCTGGACCAGCTGATCGAGGTCGCGCAGACCTTCTAGCCCGTCCAAGCGGGCCGTGAGCCCGCCCTGCACCTTCCTCACGCAACTCGCGCATTTCCGCCTACTTGGCGGAATTTTCGTGACCGCGTCGGGTCGATCCCGTATCGTCCCCGCCTCGAGAGTGCGTGAGTGAGGTTTCGAGTGAGAGTTGAAACGGCAGCGGTGGCCCTGTGTGCGTTGGTCCTGTGCGGGTGCGGCGGAGGCAGCGGCGGGAGCTCGGCGCCGAGCACGACCGCGCCGGCGAGCTCTGCGGCGGTCACGACGTCGAGCGCGCCCACGATCGACGGCGCCGCCCTCGAGGCGGCCATGGAGGCGCGGCGCCAGGCCTACGTGGGCTACTCGGCGCTGGGCACGGGCCGCTACTCCCAGCTCGCGAAGCTCATGACCGGCGCGCCGGTCGACCGCCAGACCTTCGTCGACCTCTACGACTTCATTGACGCGCGCTACGACACCGCGGACTTCCGCGTGTGCACGCTGCTGCGCCTGCTCTACCTGCGGGGCAACGACCCCGGGTTCCCCACCGACCTGCGCAACCGCGCGCGGACCACGCTGCTCGGCTTCCGCTACTGGATCGACGAGCTGTGGGCCAAGGACAACATGGTGTTCTGGTCGGAGAACCACCAGATCCTGTTCGCCTCGAGCGAGTACCTCGCGGGGCAGCTCTACCCCCAGGAGGTGTTCGGCACGAGCGGGTTCACCGGCGCCGACCGCATGCAGCGCGCGCGCCCGCGGATCCTGCGCTGGCTCGATCACCGCCTGCGGTTCGGCTACAGCGAGTTCTACTCCCCCGTCTACTACCCCCACGACGTGGCCCCGCTCCTGAACCTGATCGACTTCGCGCAGGATCCGGAGATCCAGACCAAGGCCCGCATGGCGCTGGACCTGCTCGTGTTCGACCTGGCGCGGATCACCTTCGCCGGCGTCGTCGGCGCGCCGTCGGGGCGGAGCTACGTCGAGCAGAAGCTCGGCGGCCGCGAGCAAGGGGTCGGCGACCTGGTCGAGATCCTGTGGGGCACCCGCGGCGACTTCGTCGACAAGGGCAGCACCGCGGGCACCGCGTTCGCGACCTCGAGCTACCGCGTGCCCCACGCGCTGCTCGCGATCGGCCTCGACAAGGCCCGTCCGCGCTTCACCGACCGCAGCCGCGTCGGCGTGAGCTTCGCCGAGGCCCCGGCCGAGGGGATCGGGTTCACGTCCCTCGAGGACGGCATGTTCTGGTGGGGCCAGGGCGGCTACATGGCCCCCGAGGTGATCGCGCTCAGCCGCGACATGATCGAGGCCTGGAACCTCTACGAGAACGCGATCTTCCAGTACATGAAGCCGCTGCGCTTCCTGCCGCGCAGCGCGCTCTCGGCGTTCAGCGACCGGCTGAGCGTGCTCTCCCGCGGCTCGTTCCTGGGCGGCGCGCGGACGACGTGCTTCCGCACCCCCGAGGCGCAGCTCGCGTCGGCCTTCGACTTCCTCCCTGGCCAGGTCGGGTTCCAGGCCCACGCCTGGCAGGCGACCCTGGGCATGGACGCGGTCGTGTTCACCACCGCCCCGGGCCTCGTCGGTCGCCAGGGTCCCGGCACCTGGACCGGGAGCGGGTCGCTGCCCAAGGTCGCCCAGCACGAGAACGTGGCGATCGTGCTCTACAACCCGGGCGCGCTCCAGCGCACGCTGTGGCCGCCCTACAGCCACGCCTACTTCCCCCGCGCGGCCTTCGACGAGCTCGAGGAGCGCAGCGGCTGGACCTGCGCGCGCAAGGGCGACGGCTACCTGGCGCTCTACTCCGCCGAGCCCACCCAGTGGACGAGCTCGGGGCCCGAGGCCGGGCGCGAGCTCGTGGCCTACGCCCCGCGCAACGCCTGGGTGTGCGTGGTCGGCAGCGCGGCCGAGCACGGGAGCTTCGCCCAGTTCGTGGACGCGGTGAGCCAGGCGCGGCTCGACACCCAGGGCTCCGGGCAAGGCGGGCCGAGCGACCCCTTGTTCGTCGAGTTCGAGGCCCCAGGCGTGGGCACCCTGCGCCTGGACTGGACCCAGGACCCGACCCTCGACGGGACGGCGCTCCCCACGGTCTACCCGCGCTTCGAGAACCCCTACAGCCACACCGCCTGGGGCGACCCCCAGGTCGCGATCGAGCACGGGGGCTTGCGCCTGGACCTGGACGTGGCCGCCGGCACCCGGCAGGGCGACGGGCTGTGAGCCGCGCCCCGCGCCTGGTCGCGGTGCTGGCGCTGGTGCTGGCCGCGCCGGCCCCCGCCGCGTTGAAGGTCGTCTCGCCCCGGCAGGACGCGCGGATCCTGGGCACGACGCTCCCGATCCAGGTCACCGGGGTCGGCGCGCCGCCGCGCTGCACCCTCGACGGGGTGGACGTGAGCCCCGCCTGGGTCCAGCTCCCGCGCAGCGAGCACTGGTACGCCGAGCTCCCGGTGACCCCGGGCCGCCACGAGCTGCGCCTGCGCCGCGGGCTGCGCCGGGCGCGGATCGAGTTCGAGGCCGGGGCGCAGGACGCCCTCGCCCTCGGCGACCGCGTGGCCGCGCGCTTCCTCGACCGGCACGGGCCCGACGAGCTGAAGTGGCAATGGAACCCCGCGGTGTTCCTCTACGGCCTCGCGCGCCTGGCCGAGCACAGCCCCGCGCGCGCGCGCTACGTGCAGTTCCTCGCGGCCTACCACGCGCACCACGCGGCCGAGGGCCTGCCCACGATCGACTACCCCGACGTGTGCCCGCCGGCCTTGAGCGCGGTGTGGCTCGCGCGCGAGGCCAACGACCGCAGCGCGCTGCCCAACGCCGACGTGGTCGCCGACTTCCTGCGCAACGAGCCGCGCAACGCGCTGGGCGCGATCGACCACCTCGGCAGCGACAGCCGCGTGCGGCGCCTGGCGCGCACCGCGCGGATCCTGCGCTTCGTGGGCCTGGGCTGGATCTCCGAGTGGGTGCACTCGATCTGGGTCGACTCGCTGGTGATGTACGCGCTGACCTCGGTGCACTACGGCCAGCTCGTGAACGACTCGAACCTGGTCGAGTTCGGCCTGGCCCAGCCCGGGATCTTCGCCCGGGTGCTGCAGGACCCCCAGACCGGGCTCTTCGGCCACGCCTGGGACACCCAGAACCAGCGGCGCCAGGGCGGCGTGTGGCTGCGCGGGAACGGCTGGGTCGCCACGAGCCTGGTCGACATGCTCGAGGCGATCGGCCCCAGCCACCCCCGCCACGCCGAGCTGCTCGCGATCTTGCGCCCGCTGGCCCAAGGGCTGCTCGCGACCCAGGACGCCGCCGGTCAGTGGCCGACGCTCCTCGACGACGCCGACAGCTACCAGGAGACCTCGGGCTCGGCGCTCGCCGCCTACGCCCTCGCCCGCGCTGCCCACCGCGGCTACCTCGGCCCCCAGGCCCTGGAGGCGGCCAAGCGCACGTTCAAGAACCTCGCGGCCCGGCTCGAGGCCCGGCGCGTGGGCGCGACCCTCCCCGGGACCTCGATCGCCACCAGCGCCTGGCCCCGCGCCCTGTATCGCCTCGTCCCCAAGCAGGACGACGTGGACTACGGCGTGGGCGCGTTCCTCCTGCTCGCCGACGAGCTCCGCGGCGAGGCCTGGTAGCCGCGCGCCGACGTTGCGTCCCTCGAGCCCCGGGCCACCGGAGGAGGCCTACGCCGACGGGGACCTCCAGACGCGAATCCTGTGGACACCGTCTATCGGCGTGGGCCTTCCGTACTGGGTGCGCGTTGTCTGGCGTCGAGGTGAGGCGCCTGACCAGCGCGGAGCTCTTCTGCAGAAGGCATTGCTCCCACACTCCGTAGGGGCGGGGCTCGTCCCCGCCCGCGGACGTCGGGCAGCTTCCGCAGGGAAAGGGCTCTGACCGTGTCGAATTGGAGAGGGAGAGATTTAACCACCGAGCTCCGCTGGGACACGCCGGCGTCGCACTCCGCGGGCAAGAGACAGTCGTGGTAGGGAAGGCCCCGAAGGGCCTCCCCCCACCCCGCACCGGACGTGCGGATTTCCCGCATCCGGCGCTCCCCAGACGTCTTAGTCACAAGGCATGCGCAGTGAGTTCAGCGCCTCCTCGTCACAGGTACACGAGGCCCATGCGATCGAGGTGTTGATAGACGCTCACCCCTTCCGGAGGACGGAAGGGTCGCTGACTCCGACGCCGAAGGTGCACGCCTAGCCGCAGCCGGACGTACCAGTTGATCCCCCGGAAGGCCTGCCGCGGGTAGCCGAAACGGAAGTAGTTTGCCCAGCCCTGCAAGTGCCGGTTCAGCTCGGCTACGAGCCGGGGGACCGGCTTGAAGCACATACGTGAACCGGTCAGATCGCGGAGCTTCGCCCGCTCTCTGGCCACCGCCTTCTTCGACGGTCTCACGTTCAGGTAGCTATGGCCCCGACCTGAGAGGTCGCGGTCAAAGCGAAACGTGAAGCCGAGGAAGTCTAGGCTCGCTCCCTGTTTCAGTTTCCGAATGCCGGTCTTGTCCCGATTGATCACCAGGCCCATGCGCCCTTCCAGAAACCCCTCGACCTCGTGCACGAGGCCAGGGCTCAGGTTGCGCGCCAAGATCACGAAGTCGTCCGCATACCGGACGAGCTTCGCGTTCCCCCACCGTCCCGGCCCAGCCCAGAAGGCCAGGTCGAACCAGTGCAGGAAGGCGTTCGCCAGCAGAGGAGAGATCACTCCCCCCTGCGGGGTTCCCGCCTTGGGCCTCGTTCCCTTCGGACCCCCGTCGTCGTCTTCCACGACGGGGGCCTCGAGCCAGAGCCTGATCAGCTTCAGCACGGAGCGATCCGTGATCCGCTTCTGCAGCCCGGCCATGAGCTTGTCGTGGGGTATCGAGTCGAAATACCCCTTGAGGTCCGCGTCGTACACCTCGTCGAAACCCGCCTTCACGTGCTCTCGGATCGCCGTGAGCGCTTGGTGCGCGTTTCGACCTGGTCGGAATCCATACGAGCTATCCACGAAATCTGCTTCGAAGATCGGCTCCAGGATCAGCAGCGTCGCCATTTGGACCACACGGTCACGGACCGTCGGGATCCCTAGCGGGCGCTCCTTCCCGTCAGGCTTCGGTATGTAGACACGGCGGACAGGCTGGGGCTTGTAGGTCTTCGACTGCAGAGCCGCCTCGATTTCGTCGAGGAATCCTGCAGCGCCGTCCTCCGAGCCTTCGATTTGGTCGATCGAGACTCCGTCGATCCCAGGCGCACCCCGATTGGCGCGCACCTGAGCCCACGCCGCCTCCAGCGTGACCCTCCACAGAATTCGCCCATACAGCGTGTAGAAGCGAAATCCGGGCTCTTGCTTGGCCTTGTGGTGCAGCTTCTGCCTCAGCGAAAAGAGTTTCTCCGGTAACCGTCGACGCCCGCCCCTCCAGGGGTCGTTCGCCTCGGGGACCGAGTCGTCCGTAGTGGAGCTGTCGCTCAATCGGCACTCTCCGCGTCTTGCTTCTGCCCACGTCCAGTGGGGCCCCTTCGCTCCACGGGCATTACCCCGCCTCCTCACTACTACGAGCCCCGCCGACTCCCGACATGCCGCTTGGGTTATGTCTTCCCCGTCGCGTTGGGTTCCACCCACATGCCGGGCCTCCCAGGTTCCTCGACTGATCTTTCGGCACGCGCTGCCCCCAATCACCCCGGCAGGCCCAGCGGGCTCATGCTCGTTTCAATACCGCCGGTGACAGGCTTCAGCCCTTCAGGAAGCTTGGCCGCCTGCACATGTGTAACGAGGCCGAATCGGGTTCACGTAACGTTGCGGCTCGCGCCTTTGTCGTCCGAGGCTTCGACGATCCGGTTGCCCGGGGACGCCGCTCGGTTGACTACGGTGGTGAACGAGCAATTACCACGGTGGGCTCCTTTCATCCCACGAGATCAGCCAGGCTTCCCCTGGCGCACCCGAAGACACCGAGTCCCGCTGAGACAGGCCGTCGCTCGCCTCCGAGAGCAAGAGACACCGAGCTCCGCGCCTGGGCTCTCGTACCGAGCGAAGAGCACCCTGATCCTCGGACTCCTCGGCCGGTACGTCGGCGCGCGAGGTCCACGCGGAGCTCGGTGTCTCTTGCCATGGAGCGCCGCGAAGGGAGCGACCGAGGCGGGCTCCGGTGCCTTCGGTGCTTCTTGTTAGCGCGTCCGCAGGACGGTTCCTCAGCAGCGGAGCTCGGTGGTTGAATCCAATGTCGCCGGTGCGGTCCCTCAGCAGTGGAGCTCCGCGGGCACGCTCGCTCAGCAGCGGCGAGCAAGAGTTCCGGTGCCGCGCGATTGCGCCCAGGCGCTAGGCGAACACCTCGCCCCAGAAGTCGCCCAGGTGCAGGGCCGGCGGCTTTATGTCCCCCGCCCGCGCGCCGCGCGCGACGAGGGCGGCCTCGTAGCGCGCGACGCCGCGCTCGACCGCGACGCCGGCGAGGGGCTCGAGCTGCTCGAGCTTGCGGCAGAGGTCGTAGTGGTGGCCGCGGCGCAGCTCCTGCTCGAGGGCGGCGGCGAAGGCCGCGGGCTCGGCGCCCTCCACGAACACGCGATACCCGCGCCGATCGGAGCGCGGGGTCACCAGCGCGAAGCGCGGCGTGCCCGGCACCGCGGCCAGGGCCTCGGCCACGCGCCCGGGGGAGAGCTTCTCGCCGGCGAGGTCCGAGACCCCGTCCAGGCGCCCCACGAAGCGCACCCGCGGCGTGCGGCGGTAGTAGCCCACGACCTCGACCGCGTCGCCGAGCCGGTAGCGGTAGAGCCCGCCGGAGGTGGAGAGCAGCGGCGCGTAGCGTCGGCCGACCTCGGCGTCGGGGGGCAGGACCGGCGGCGTGCCGTCCAGCGGGTCGAGCTCGATCAGGTGGCTGTTGACCGCGAGCGCCGCGCCCTCGAAGCCCACGATCGGGAACGAGATCGCGCCCTCGGTCGCGATCAGGCCCTTGCCCTGGATCGCGGCCTCGGCGGGCAGGGCCGCGCGCAGCTCCCGGAAGCTGGAACGCGGCGTTGGCGTCGGTCCAGCAGCTCACCAGCCGCCAGCGCGGCCGGAAGCCGCTCAGGCCGCAGGGGCCAGGGCTCCCGAGCGCGCTCGATCGCCCGCAGTCGGCTGCGCCCGGTCTTGACCGGCGGCAGGTCAGGGCGCCCGCCCTGGGGCGGGCGCACGACCCCCCTCCAGGTCGCGCAGCAGCGCGTCGCCGGTGCGGCTCGCGCGCTCGAGCAGGAGCGTGAGGAAGCTCGGCGCCCACACCGAGACGAAGCTCAGGGTCGGGTCCCGCAGCAGGTAGCACAGCGTCGCGTGCCGGCAGTGGTCCATGTCCGGCAGCCGCGACACCGCGGAGGGCACGGGCAGCATGTACTGCAGCAGCCCGCGGATCGGCCGGGGGAAGTACTCGGTGTCGTCCGCGAGCCCGATCCGCGTGCCCCCCGGCGTGCGCTCCCCCGACGACGCCGAGGTCGAGATCGACCAGTAGCTCGAGCCCCGCAGCGCCTGGTGTCGGAGCAGGTCGTAGAGCCAGGGGCTGGTCGCGGCGCCGAACTCGCGGAGCAGCGCCGGGGTGTAGGGCAGGTACTTCGAGGCCGAGGTCGAGCCGCTCGAGCGCTCGAAGCAGGTCGGGGCCTCCCGGGTCAGGACCTGGCCCTCGCCCTGGAGCATGCGCTCGATCCAGGGCGCGTGCTCGTCGTAGCCCCGCACGGGCACCGCGGCCTGGTAGTCGCGCAGGGTGCGCACGCCGTCGAGCCCGTGCTCCCGCGCGAAGGCGGTGCCCGCCGCCCCCTGGAGCACCCGCTCCAGCGCCTTGAGCTGGGCACCGAACGGGTCGTCGGCCGCGCGCCGGAAGCGCTCCCAGGCGGGGCGCAGGCTGGCGCGGTACGCCCGGTTCAGCACCCGCAGGCTCGGTGCCCGGATCACGCCTGCGCCCCCCGGGGCGGAAGAAGGCATGGAACCGCCAAGGCCGCCAAGGGCGCCAAGGCTCCGCCATGCGCCTCGGCTACGTCTTCAACGGAAAGATAGGTAGCTCCGCTGGGTCGAGGCGCAGTCGAAGTCGGTGTCCAGACGGGGTGCACATGGACTCGGCACCCGTGAGGCCGGGTGCGTACGAGCGGAGCCACCCGTCCTCGCTCGTCGACGCGGCAAGTCCTCGCGGAGCCTTGGCGCCCTTGGCGGCCTTGGCGGTTGAACTCTCTCGTCCGCACGCGCGCGCGTAGCCCGGGAGAGGCGCCAGGTGACCGCGTCCGCGTAACCTTGGCGCCCCGTGGCGTCCTGGGCGACGTGGATCCTTGGGCCTGCAGGCGCGGGTTCGCAACGGCCGCCCGGATCACCGCTCGAATTCGCGGAGGGGGACGAGCTTGCTCACGCGCTCGGAGAGGATCGCGCGGCGGTCGTCGTTGCTCGCGTGGGGCTTCATGCGCACCAGCGCGCGGACCACGTCGTCGCAGTCGGCGAAGCGGTCGCGGCGGTCCTTGGCCATCATGCGCGAGATCAGCTCCGGCATGTCGCGGCTCACGCCGGCCAGGTCGCGGGGGTTCGGCACCGGGTCGTGGAGGTGCTGGAGGCACACGTCCTCAGGGGTCCGGCCCATGAACGGGGGGCGCCCGGTGATCAGGTGGAACAGCATGGCGCCCAGCGAGTAGATATCGGCGCGAATGTCTATGTCCCGGTCGCCGCGGATCTGCTCCGGCGAAATGTAGTAAGGCGAGCCCAGGATCACGCCGTCCTCGCCCGGCGCCTCGGCGTCGAGGGTCTTGGCGAGGCCCAGGTCGCAGAGCTTGATCCCGCCGTCCGCGGTGATCATGACGTTCCCGGGCTTCACGTCGCGGTGCACGAGCTTGTGCTTGGCCGCGTGGTTCAGCGCGCGGGCGACCGGGAGCACGACGTCGATCGCCGTGTCCTCGTCCATGCGCCCGTCGCAGTCCTCGAGCAGCTTCTTGGCCGTGATCCCGTGCACGTACTCCATGGCGAAGTAGTGCAGGTCGTCGGTCGAGCCGACGTCGTAGGCCTGCACGATGTTCGGGTGGTTGAGCCGCGCCGCGGCGCGGGCCTCGCTCGTGAAGCGCTCGATGAAGTCGGCGTCGAACAGGAGCTTGGGGTCGAGGATCTTGAGCGCGACCACGCGGTCGAGGTTGAGCTGGACCGCCGCGAACACGAGCGCCATGTTCCCGCGCCCGAGGTGCTGCATGATCTTGTAGCCCTCGATCCGGTCCTCGGCCATTTTGCCCTCGAGGGCCAGGCACACCCGCCGGATCTCGTCCTCGCCGAGGAAGCCCTTGGCGCGCATGATCGCGCCCAGGAACCGCCGCCGGCCCTGCTCCTCGCGCAGCTTGCGCTGCTCGTCGAGGCAGTCCTCGAGCTGCTCGCGGGTCACGAGGCCCAGGTTCAGCGCGACCTCGCCGAACAGGGGGACCTTCGCCGGCGAGGTGTCGGTGTCGACGGCCACGACCCGCCCGATCGAGGGCCGCGCCTCGCGCAGGAGCTCGCCCTGGTGGGCCTGCAACTGCTTGATCAGGATCTGCCGGCGCCCGATCCGGTCGAGGTGCCCGGCGCGCACCAGCAGGTGGTCGAGGGAGTGGTGGAACGCGCGCCGCGCCTGGAGGTTCATGGCCTGCTTCACCCGGCGGAAGGGCACGATCTCCATCTCCGAGGCCAGCCGCGCGAACAGGTTCTCCTCGTGGATCACCTCGATCGAGCAGCGCAGGCGCTTGGCCCGCAGCAGGTCGGCGGGGCCGACCATTTGCCGCTGGGTGAGGATCTGCTCCAGGTCGACGCCCAGGCTCAGCTTGCGCGCCTCGACGCACAGCCGCTCGGCCTCGCGCAGGTCCGTGGGGTCGACGACCCCCAGCTCCTTGAGCAGCCAGGCCAGGAACGCGTCGCCGTGGGGCGAGAACTGGGTCCCGGTCGCGCTGTAGGCGCGCAGGTAGAGCTGGTGGGCCTCGGCGATCTCGTCCTCGATCTCGGGGGAGACCGGCGCCAGGACCGGCGGGTCGCAGTACATCCGCGCCTCGAGCTCCTCGCGCTCGAGGGCCAGCGCCAGGGCCGTGCACTTCTTGACCGCCTCGAGGATCCCCTCGCCGGTGAGCGTGCTCACGTGCAGCAAGCGGTCGCCGACGTTGTCGGCGAAGGAGTTCCCCACCAGCTCCCCGGACTCGCCCTCGCGCAGGCGGTCCAAGTGCGTGAGCTGGACCACGAGCGCCGTGTCGTCGAAGTGCCGCCCGCGCTCGCTGAGGTAGTCGAGCAGGTCCTGGAAGCTCTCGAGGTTCGTGCCCAGGTTCGCGTCCCGCGCGTCCGCGGTGAACAAGAAGCCGTCGCAGCCCGTGAGAATGATCCGCCGCGCGAGGAGCGTCAGCGGGCTCCCGGGGAGGGCGTAGACGTCGACGTAGAGCGGCAGCGAGCCCACGCTGCCGAACTCGAACTCGGCGTGGTCGTAGAGCAGCGTGCGCCCCGACCGCCCGGAGAACTGGATCAGGGGACCGCGTTGCTCCGGCGGCGTGATCCGGTGCAGGCACTCCAACGCCGCGGTCTTCCCCGCGCCGGGGGGACCGATCATGGCCAATCGGATCCGGACCTCTTTGGGGGTCGTCACGCCTGTCCCTGGCTCGAGGGGTACATGTCCACGCTTGAGCTTAGCCGAGGCACCCGAACCCGAGCAACCACCCCACGCCGGTCCTTAGTCCTTGCCCGGTAGGCGTCTGCGCTGCAACGCAGGCTCGGATCGGCCCGCCGTAGAATGCCCCAGGAGGCCCGGTGCAGCTCAGGACGCCACGACCCAGGGACTATGCGGTGTGGGCGCTGGTCGGCTTCCTGCTCCTGATCGGCCTGGCCGCGCCGCCGCTGTGGGCGGCCGTCGACCTCGAGCTCCAGGCCGAGGCCCTCGCCCTGGACGACGCCGCGCGCGACCCCTGGGGGACCCTGTTTCGCGCCGACGAGCGGGGCCAGCTCCTCAGCGCGGGGCCCGATCGGCGCTGGGCGAGCGCCGACGACCTGGCCCTCGACCCCAGCCTGCGCCGGGCCCGCGCGGCCCGCGCGCTGCCCGCCGCCGCGGTCCTCGGAGTCGTGCTCCTCGCGCTGTGGGAGCTCGGGGGCCTGGGGCTGACCCTCATGAGCGGCCCCTTCCGCGGCTGGGTCGACGAGGGCCTGATCGCCGGGGCCTGGGCCCTGGCCGGCGGGCTCGCCACCTGGGGCGTCGCCGAGCTGCTCGTGCGCCGGGAGATCCTCGCCCAGCCTCAGGCGGCGTGGCTCGTCGTCGACTGGAGCACCGCCGCCGCCGGGAGCGGCGCGCTGGGCGGGGTCATCGCCTGCGCGCTCCTGCGCCTGCGCCTAAGCCGTGCTCCCGAAACCGATTCCGTCTCGGGAGAAATCGCGGAGGGGGGTGAAGACACCGGAGAGGAGCTCCGATAGGTCCAGTAAGCGGGGCCGAGCCCCAGACAGGAACGAGGGCGACATGAAGGCTGGACGCGTGATCAAGTTCCCCACCACCGAGGCCACCCGGCGTTCGACCCGCGAGGTCTACGCCGAGCCCCTGACCCAGGGCGGCGCGCGCTTCAGCGCGCGCTCGGCGTATCGGCAGGCGGCCTAGACCATGCACCTGCGGCTGCTCGAGCGCGACACCGACACCGGCCTGGGCGAGGACTACTCGATCCGCCTGGGCAAGGGCGCGATCGCCCGGATCAAGCTCGAGCGGCTGAGCCCCGACCACGCCTGGATCGACTGGGTGTTCGTGCCTCCCGCGCACCGCGGTGAAGGCCTCGCCGGCCAGCTCATGCAGGCCGTGCTCCAGGACGCCGACGCCGCGGGCGTGCGCGTGTCCCTCGAGCCCCGCGCCTGCGCCGGGCCCGCCCAAGCCAAGCTCGAGGCCTGGTATCGCGCCTACGGCTTCTGCGACAGCGGGCGCCGCGGCGACTTCGGCCCGATCTTCGTGCGCGAAGCGCGCGCGCCCCTGAGCCGCGCGGCCTGAACGTCGCCCGCGCTCGGGCTACCCTCGGCCCAGGTGCGACGACCGCCATGCAAGCCGCCCGCCGCGCCTTCGAAGCCAGCGGCTCCCCCCACGACGAAGCGACCTTCCTCACCGAGCGCACCCGCGCCGGCGAGCTCGCCCCGGACCGGCTCGAGCTGGCGGCCTACCTCGGGCACCCCGCCGCGCGCCTCGCCGCCGGCGGCCCCTGCGGCGCCGACGACGACCTGCGCCGCACCCGCGCCTGGCTCGAGCCCCTGTTCCAGCGCTCGGTCGCCTTCTCGGTGCGGGTGGCGCTGCTCGCCGCCCACGAGCTGCACCCCGCGCTCAAGCGCAACAAGCTCGGCGCCTACCTCACCAAGGCCCTGCGGCTGTGGCTGGAGGAGCCCGGCGCCCACGGCCTGGCCCGGATCCAGGACGCGACCCGCCAGCTCTTCGCCGAGGCCGAGGCCCAGGACACCGCGGAGGCCCGGGACGCGGCCACCTCCCTCGCCGGCGTCGCGGTGATCGCCGAGGGCGTGGACTGGGACCAGGTCCCGGCATGGCCGCTGACCCCGCCCCCCAAGACCCTGCGCGCGATCCGCGAGGCGCTGCGCGACGAGCTCGTCCCCTGGGCCCTGGAGCCCCCGGCGCCCTAGACGCTCAGCCGCGTCTCGCGCGAACCACCGGGGTCAGGCGCAGGCTGCGGTCCATGCGCGCCGCGGTCGCCGCGCGGTGGGTCACGACCAGCACGCTGACCTCGGGCCAGGTCTCGAGCAGCCGCTCCCAGACGCGGTCCTCGTTCTCGGCGTCGAGCGCGGCGGTCACGTCGTCGAGGAGCAGGAGCTCGGGGTCACCGTAGAGCGCGCGGGCCAGCGTCAAGCGCTGGCGCTGGCCGCCGGAGACCCCGCGCCCGCGCAGGCCCAGGCGGTGCTCGAGGCCGCCGGGGAAGCGCGCGACCTCGTCGGTGAGGCCCGCGAGCTCGAGGGCCAGGGCCAGGCGCTCCGGGTCCTCGGGGCGGCCGAGGGTCACGTTCTCGCGCACGGTCGTCGCGAACAGCACCGGGTCCTGGGGGACGTAGCCCACCCGCTGGCGCACGCTGCGCCCCTCGAACGCGGCGAAGGGCGCGTCGTTGAGCCGCAGCTCGCCGCTCGCGCCCAGGAGCTGCCCCGCCAGGAGCCGGACCAGGGTCGTCTTCCCCGCGCCGATCGGGCCCACCACCGCCAGCTTCTCGCCGCGCCCCAGGCGCAGGTCCGGCGCGTCGAGCACCGGCTGCTCGCCGTAGGCGAAGCCCAGGTCCTTGACCTCCAGGCGCTCGAAGCGCGCGAAGCGCGCCTCGCCGGTGAACGCCCCCCGCGCGCCCTCGGGGTCGAAGCGCTCGAGCTCCTGCAGGCGGTCGATACACACGAAGGCCTGGCGCCCGGTCACGAACAGGTTCGGGAGGTCCATCATGGGCGCCAGCAGCAGCCCGAGATACAGGTAGAAGGAGAAGAAGTCACCGAGGGACAGCGCGCCGTCCATGACCCACAGCCCGCCCACGAGCACGACCACGAGCTGACCGACCACGTTCAGCCCCTGGAAGAAGATCGAGAACAGGACCCACAGCTGGGCGAGGCGCACCTCGGCGCCCTCGCGCTCGGCGAGCTGCGCGGCGAGCTTGTCGGCCAGCCGCCCCTCGGCGCAGCTCGCCTGGACCACGCTGACGCCGGTGAACGCCGCCTCGAGGTGGTCGCTGGTCGCGCTCGCCGCCTCGCGCTGGGCCTCCACCGCCCGCACCAGGTGCCGCTTGAGCAAGAGGTAGCAGGCGATCATGAGCGGGACCGGGATCAGCGCGTAGAGCGAGAGCTGCGGGCTGAGGTAGAGCATGACCCCCAGGCAGCACACGACCCGCGCCCCCGAGTCCAGCGCGCGGAACACCCCCGAGCAGCAGAACCAGCCGATCTTGGGGTAGCCGGTAATGTCGTCGGTGAGCCGGGTCACCAAGTCGCCCGAGCGGAAGCGGGTGAAGAACCGCGGGCCCTTGCCCAGCACGTCGTGGAACGCGTCGCGGCGGGTCGTGAGGTCGATCCCCGCGTTCACCAGCGCGCGGAACGCGGGGTAGAAGGAGGCCACCGCGCGCGCGAGGCCCACCGCGATCAGGAGCCACACCAGGTCGCTGACCCGGTCCGAACTCGCGCCCTCGGCCAGCCCCCGCAGCTCCTCGAGCACGTGGCCGAACACCAGGGGGTAGGCCAGGGTCACCGCCGCCGAGAGGGCGGTCATGAACAGGAGCACCGGGACCCAGCGCCGGTGCGGGCGCCAGCAGCGCCAGAGCCAGGCCAGCTTGTCGCGGAGGTAGCTCCAGGAGCTCGGGGCGGCGCTCACCGGGCGCCCCCTTCCACCGTCGCGAACTGCCGCTCGGCGAGCTTGCGGTAGCGCCCCCCGCGCTCCCAGAGTTCGGTGTGCGAGCCGCGCTCGAGCACCTCGCCCCCCTCGACGTAGAGGATCTCGTCGCAGGCCCGGATCGTCTCCAGGCGGTGGGCCACGATCAGCGCGGTGCGCCCGGCCAGGAGCCGCGCCAGCGAGCGCTGGATCCGCTGCTCGGTCTCGGGGTCCACCGACGACGTGGCCTCGTCGAGCACGAGCAGCTCCGGCTCGCGCACGAAGGCCCGGGCCAGGCTCACGAGCTGGCGCTCGCCGAGGGAGAGGTTCGACCCGCGCTCGGCGAGCTCGGTCGCGAGCCCCGCGGGCCGCGAGGCGACCAGGTCCTCGGCCTCCACCGCGCGGCAGGCGGCCTGGAGCTGCGCGGGGGTCGCCGCCGGGTCGAACACGCTCACGTTCTCGCCCAGGGTCCCCGGGAACAGGTAGACCTCCTGCGGCACGTAGCCGAGCTGGGCGCGCCAGCTCGCGCGCTCGAGCCCGCGCAGGTCCTGGCCGTCCACGGTGATCCGCCCCGCGCTCGGGTCCTGGTAGCGCAGCAGGAGCTGGACGAGGGTCGACTTGCCCCCGCCCGAGGGGCCGACCAAGGCCGTGGTCTTGCCCTTGGGGATCGCGAAGCTCACCCCGCGCAAGGCCTCGGTCTGGCCGTCGTAGCTGAAGCGCACGTCCTCGAAGCGCACCGCGTCGGCCAGGGTCGGGGCCGGCGCCGCGTCCGGCGCGTCGGGGACCCGGGTCGTGAGCGAGAGGATCCCGAAGATCCGCCCCGCGGCCACGAACCCGCGCTGGACCTGGCTCACGAACTCGCTCAGGAGCTGGATCGGCATGAACACCTGGCGCAGGTACTCGAGGAACACCACGAGGGTGCCCACGCTCAGGGTCCCGTCGCGGACCTGGGCGGCCCCCACCCCGACCACGATCGCCGCGGTCGCGACCTCGCAGAACCCGAAGAAGCCCCAGAACCCGTAGTTGAGGAAGTCGGCGCGGATCAGGACCTGGGCCCGCGCCTGCTGCACGTGCTCGAGCTGCTCCTCGGCCCGGGGCCCGTAGTCGTGGTGGCGCACGACCTCGATCCCCTGCACGTACTCCGCGATCAGCCCGGTGATCGCCGCGTAGTAGCGCCGGGCGAGCACGAAGAAGCTGCGCACGTAACGCACGAAGAACGCCGTCGAGACCCCGATCACGAGCAGCGCCGGGAGCACGATCAGGGTGGTGCGCGCGTCCAGCAGCAGCATGCACACGAAGATCCCGCCGAAGGTCAAGGTCGCGCGCAGGAGCTGGAGCGCGGTCGAGCTGAACAGGTTCTTGAGCGACTCGGTGTCGCTCTCGACCCGCGCGATCAGCTTCCCCGGCGGGCAGTCGCCGGAAGAAGAAGTCAGGGTCCAGGGTCGCGCCACGCGGCGACGGATGCAGCTGGCTGGATCACCATCGCCACGCCGACCGGCTCATGGGGTCCCCAGGCCTCAAACTTGACTCAGCCCGACCACCCCCACGAAGGCCAGGGCCAGCCGGGTCAACCCCGCGCGATCGGCGGTCACCGGGAGGCTCGGCGCTCGCGCCCCTGTGGCCACGTCGATCACCTGCCCCAGGAGGTAGGGCCCCACGAGCCCCAGCGCGATCACGCTCAGGAGCAGGACCCCGGCCAGGATCAGCCGGCCGCGCACGGCGCGGTAGTACGGGGCCAGGCGGCGGAGCAGCTCGCGGGTGCGGAAGCGGCGCTCGCGCGCGTCGTCTTCGCCGAGGAGGTGGGCGAGGGCGTCGGGGCTCAAGGGAACCTCGGAGGGGAGCAGAGCGGGTAGAACGGGGTGCGGATCCCCAGCGACCCGGAAGGCCAGCGCCCATGTTCCCCGAAATCCAGCCCGAGCGCGCCGCCGAACGGATTCGCGGCGTCGTTCGTGACACGCCCTTGACCCGCTACCCCGGGGAGCTCGACCCCCGGATCGACCTCCGGCTCAAGCTCGAGTGCCTGCAGGAGACGAACTCCTTCAAGGCCCGCGGCGCCTGGAACCAGGTCGCCCAGCTCGGCAGGCCGAGCGGGCGGCGAAGTCGTGACCGCGAGCTCGGGCAACCACTGGCCGGGCCCTGGCCTGGGCCGCCAAGCGCGCCGGGATCCGGGCCACGATCTGCATGTTCGGACGCCCTCCAAGATCGACGCCTGCCGGGCGCTGGGCCGAGGTCCTGCTGGGGAGCGACCGCGCCGAGGCCGAGGCCCTCTGCCGCGGCGCGCAGCCCAGGGCCCGGTGCTCGTCCCCCCTACGACCACCCGCGGACGATCGAGGGCGCGGGGACCGTCGGCCTCGAGATCGCCCAGCAGTGGCCCGAGGTCGAGGTGGTCGTGGTCTGCGTCGGCGGCGGCGGCCTGCTCGCCGGCTGCGCCCTGGCGCTGCGCCGCGCGCTGGGCGAGGCGGTCGGATCTGCGGGGTCGAGCCCGAGGCGCGGCGAGCATGCAGCGCTCGCTGCTCGAGGGCACCCGGTGCGCCTGCCCCGGATCGACACCGCAGTCCGAGGGCCTCTGCCCTCCCGGCGCCGGCGCGGTCCCCTTCGCCGTGTGCCGGGACACGGTGACCGAGGTGTTCACCCTCTCGGACCCCGCGATCTTCGCGGCCCAGAAGCACCTGATCGCCGCCGGCTGGACCGTCGAGCCCGCCGGCGCCGCGGCCACCGCCCTCGTGCTCGAGGGCCGGCTCCCCGACGAGCTCCTCGCCGGACGCGCACCCCGAGGACCCCCTGCGGGTGGCCGCGACGGTCTCCGGCGGCAGCGCCCCAGACCAGCTCGCCGCGATCCGGGCCGAGCTCGGCCTGGCCTGATCCGCGCCCGCGGAGGCTCCGCTGTTGAGGGACCGCGCCGGCGACGACGGTTCTAACCACCGAGCTCCGCTGCTGAGGAACCGTCCTGCGGACGCGCTACCAAGAACCACCGAACGCACCGAGCTCCGCCCGGTCGCTCCCTTCGCGGCGCTCCATTGCAAGAGACACCGAGCTCCGCGTGGACCTCGCGCGCCGACGTGCCGGCCGAGGAGTCCGAGGATCAGGGTGGACACGGGACCCCAGGCGCGGAGCTCGGTGTCTCTTGCTCGCGGAGCGAGCGACGCCCTGTCTCGGCAGGACTCGGTGTCTTCGGTGTCTCTTGCCGCAGGTGCGACGCGGCGTGTCCCAGCGGAGCTCCGGTGGTTAAATCTTCCTCTCCCCAGGCTCGCCGCCAAGCCACCGCGCCCGCGGAGGCTCCGCTGCTGAGGGACCGCACCGGCGACGTTGGTTTTAACCCTCGAGCTCCGCTGCTGAGGAACCGTCCTGCGGACGCTACCAAGAAGCACCGAAGGCACCGAGCTCCGCTCGGTCGCTCCCTTCGCGGCGCTCCTTGGCAAAGGACACCGAGCTCCGCGTGAGCCTCCGCGCCGACGTGCCGGCCGAGGAGTCCGAGGATCAGGGTGGATACGGGAGCCCAGGCGCGGAGCTCGGTGTCTCTTGCCATCGAGCGCCGCGACGCCCTGTCTCAGCGGGACTCAGTGTCTTCGGTGTCTCTTGCCTGGAGTGCGACGCCGGCGTGTCCCAGCGGAGCTCGGTGGTTAAATCTCTTCCTCTCCCACTCGACACGGTCAGAGCCTTTCCCTGCGCGTGTGCCCTCACGGGGTAAGGGCGCAGGATTAGAAGGCCCAGAAGCGGAGCGTCTCACAGGGAGCGCCCTCCCCCCGTCGCGGAGCTTCCGTGTCTGGTGTGTCTCCCGGGGGGCGCTTTCGGATCAGGGACTTCCGTGTCTTCCGTGTCCTCCGTGTTCCTCTCCAGGACCGCCGCCGAGCAGCGCGGGCGCGCAGCTCTCGGCCTCGCCAGAGGCGGAATCGCCCACCCCACGCTGACTGCTTCCAGGAGACGAGGTCCGTGGAATAAGGACTTCTGCGACTCGACCTCCAGTGCAGCCTATCCTAAGCTTGCACTCCCCACTCGACCTCCAGTGCAACTATCCCCCATAGCTTGCACTCCCACTCGACCTCAGTGCAACCTATCCCCCATAGCTTGCACTCCCACTCGGCCTCCGGTACATCCTATCCCCCAGCCTGCCTCCGACTCAACCTCAGTGCCCCCTCCCCGCGCTCTCACTCGACCTCCAGCGCGGACGACGAGGTCGCGCTCGACCGCCCACTCAGGCATTTCGGTCCCTCCCCGGGGGCGGTTCAGCCCAGGTGCGATTCCCTGCGGGGCGGTTCGGCCCAGGAACGACTCCCGCCCCGCCGATTCAACCCAGGTGCGCTTCCCTCTGGGGTTCGGATTCGCCTCCCCCGGACCAGGCGTCTCACCCGGGGTGAGCCTCAACGCAGGGTGCGGACCTCGGTGGTGCGGTTCCCGTACTCGTCGGTGGCCACGATCGTGACCCGGTTGGGGTTCTGCGGGTCCGCCTTGACCCGCGCCGCGTAGGCGCCGGTCTTGGGGTCGAAGCGCACGGGTTGACCGTTGATCGTGAGCGTGGCCGAGAGGTCGTCGACCTTGCCCTCGACCACGATCACCGCGTCGGCCTGCACGCCGGGGGCGTGGCGTCGAAGAAGGACACGTCCGCCTGGGCGCGGTTGCCGAAGCGGTCGAGGGCCACGACCGCGACCTGGTTCACCCCGTCGCGCGCCTTCAGCGCGAGGCGCCAGCGGCCCTTGGCGTCCTGGGTCGCCGGCTGCCCGCCGATCGTGACCGACGCCAGGTTCGGGTCCGTGACCTCGGCCACGACGTTGACCGGGTTCGCGTTGAGCTGCGCGCCTGTGCCGGCGCCAGGACCTGGATCGTGGGCGCCGTGGCGTCGAGCTCCCAGGCGACCCCGAACTCGCGCACGTTGCCCGCGCTGTCTGGCGGACGACCGGTTCTTGCCGGAGAGCCGGGACGGACCCTCGGTAGGTAGCGACCCTGCGCGCTGCGGGTGGCCGAGGTCGCGCCCGCGAGGACCTCCGCCAGCAGGCGGTCGTCGCTCGCCTGGAGCACGAGCCGCGCGCGCTCGGCGGCGAGCTCGGGCTCGCCGACCAGCTCGAGGGTCGGCGCGACGCGGTCGCTGCCGAGGCCTACGAGCCCGAACGCCACCTTGCGCCGCCCGTCGCTGAGGCTGATCCCGCGCCCCAGGACCTCGGCCGGGGAGAGGCCCTTCAGCTCGCGCAGGCCGCGGGCCCCGCCCTGATCGTCGGCGACGTAGGTCCCCAGGTCGCCGCCCTGCTTGGGGATCGCGCCCAGCCCGGAGCCGTCGGCGGGGCCCAGGTCGCCGCGCGCGTGCAGCCGCAGGGTGAACTCGACGGAGGGAGGCAGCCCGCGCAGCTCCACCGCCAGGGCGAGCCCGCCCTGGGTGGGGCGCAGCCAGACCTCGCCGTGGGCGGCGGGCCCGTCGCTGGAGCGCAGCACGGCGACCGCCGCGTCCTCTTCAGGCTGAGCGCTGACGACGGCGGCGAGCGCGAGGCCCGCGCCCAGGACACGAAGCGAACGAAGCATGGATCCCCCCTGGTGCCCCGCTCGGGCCGGGGCGTGGACTCAGCCTAGCGCGGATCGGGGGCGACTTGACGAAGCTTGACGCCCCGTATGCGAGGCTCCCCTCCGCGGCCCGTGCGGTCGCCCCCGCGACGTAACCTAGGGCTCCACCCCGCACCCCACCCCGCGCATGCTGAGCACGATCGATCGCTACCTGCTGGGCAAGATCCTGCGCACCCTGATCCCGACCGGGGCCGGGCTGGGGTTCATGTTCTTCCTCGCCGCGTGGTTCCGGCTGCTCAAGGAGCAGGACCTCTCGCTGCAGCAGATCCTGCTGGCCATGCCCTGGTTCGTGCCGCTGCTCCTGCCCTACCTCCTGCCCCTGGCCTATCTGGCGGCCTTGGCCCTGGTCTACGGGCGGCTCGTGGCGGACAACGAGGCCCTGGCGTTCTCGGCGCTGGGGATCCGCGGGACCTCCCTCGCCGCGCCCGCGCTGATCCTGGGCGCCGCGCTCAGCCTGTTCTCAGCCTGGGCCACCGCGGACCTCGTCCCCTACTGCTACCGCATGGAGAAGGAGGCGCTGCGCGCGGTGTTCCGCGAGCTGTTCGCCCTCGGCCACGGCGAGCACCTCAGCCGCTCCTTCCCCAGCCAAGGCTTCGACCTCTCCGTGCGCGAATACGACGGCCCCGAGTGGCGCGGCGTGCTGCTGCGGGTCGAGGTCGGACGCAGCGGCAACGACCCCAGCCGCGCGACCCCGGTCCTGCTGGTGGCCGAGCGGGCCACGATCCTCGAGGGCGAGACCGGGGACCTCGAGATCGAGCTCCGCGGCGTGCACGCCACCGCCTACCCGGGAGGCAGCGGGGCCTTCGACGAGCGCGTGCTCGAGGGCCTCGACCCCCGCACCCGCCCGGTGCGGGCCGGGGCCGAGCAGAGCCTGCTGCGGGTGACCCTGGGCGGGCGCCGGCGGGTCAAGGAGCGCGACTACGCCTCCGCCGACCTGCGCCGCCAGGTGGCCGAGGCCGACCGGCGCACGGCCCTGGCCGGCGCGACCGGCGGCGTGATCGCGACCCGTCCGGGTCAGCGCGACGCCGCCCTCGGGCTGCGCCTCGAGCTGGTGACCCGCTCCGCGATCTCGACCGCGCCGCTCCTGCTCGCGGCGCTCCTGGTCCCGCTGGTGCTCCTGCTCAAGGCCCGCACCGCGGTGATCCCGCTGGTGGTGGGGCTGCTCGCGGCGTGCCTGTTCTACTTCGTCCCGCTCCTGGCCGGGCTGTCCTTCGCCGAGACCCTGGCCTCCCCGGCGCTGGGCTACTCGGGCTGCGTGGCGGCGGTGCTGGGCGCGGGGCTCCTCGCCTGGCAGGCGGGGCGCTCGTGAGGCTGCGGATCGCGCTGGTGGATCGCTGGCTCGCGGGCCGGCTGTTGACCACGTTCTTCCTGGTCACCGCCGCGATCCTGATCGTGTTCGTGGTCGTGGACCTGTTCTCGAACCTGGAGCGCCTGGCGCAGCAGGGGCTCGCGCGGGGCATGCTCCTGCGCTACGGCGCGCAGCTCCCCGAGATCTTCCTGACCCTCAGCCCGTTCCTGCTGGTGCTCGCCGCGCTGTGGGTGGTCGTGGACCTCCAGCGCCAGAACGAGCTCGTGCCGCTGGTCGCCCTGGGCTACAGCCCGCGCCGCCTGGCCCTGCCGCTGTTGGCCATGGGGGTCCTGCTCGCCCCGGTGGTGTGGGCCGATCGCGAGCTGGTGCTGCCCCGGGTCGCGAGCCTCGAGCGCGAGGCCGCCGCGTTCCGCTCCGCCAACTGGGAGCGCCCGCGGATCATTCCCGACGGCGAGGGCGGCGTGCTCGTCGCCCGCTTCTTCGACCCCAGCTCCCGGGAGCTGCGCGACGTGAGCTTCCTCCAGCTCGACGCGGCAGGGCGCGAGCGCGAGGCCTACCTCGCCCTGCGCGCGCACCCGCAGGCGCAAGACGGCCGCCCCGGGTGGCTGCTCCAGCGCGGCGAGCACCGGGCGCTGACGCCCGACGGCGAGCGCCTGACCCCCTTGCCGCCCGAGGGTCTGTGGATCCCTTCGCGGATCCTGCTCGAGGACGTGGAGGCCTCGATCGAGGCGCCCGGGTTCCTCTCGGCGGCCCAGATCCGCCAGCAGCTCGAGCGCACCCCGGGGTTTCGCCACCTGCGGTTGCAGCTCTACGAGCGCTTCACCTACCCCCTGGCCGGGCTCGCGCTGTTGAGCGTGTGCCTCCCGCTCCTGCTCAACGCCCAGGGGGGCTGGGACACCTTCCTCCGCGCGTCCGGGTCGCTGGGGATCTGCTTCGCCTACTTCATGGGCTCCACGATCTGCGCCGAGTTCGGCCGCCACGGCGCGCTCCCCGAGCTGGTGGCGGTGCTCCTCCCGTTCGCGGTCACCGCGCTGCTGGCGGGCTGGGTGTGGCGCGAGGGCTGATCGGCACGCACAGCCGCAGGCCCTGCGCCGCGGTCGCGTGGAGCTCGCCCGCGATCGAGCGCGAGTAGACGTAGTGGGCGGCGGTGGAGGTCCAGGCGCCTCCGCGAGACACCCGCCACTCCCCCAGCTCGGGCTCGGTGGGGTTCACGATCCCGTCCCGCGGCCCCGAGGGGTCGGTCAGGTGCTGGGGCCCGTAGGGCCCGTACTTGTCCGCGCAGAACTCCCACACGTTCCCCAGCATGTCCTGGCAGCCGTAGGGCGACGCCGAGGACGGGAAGGACCCGACCGGGGCCATGCCCGCGTAGCCGTCGTCGGGGTGGTCGAGGTTCGCGCGCCAGGCCTCGTCGGGGTTGTTGCCCCAGGTGTGCACCCGGCCGTCGGTGCCCCGCGCGGCGAGCTCCCACTCCGCCTCCGTCGGGAGCCGCCCCCCGGCCCAGGCGCAGTAGGCGCGGGCCTGCTCGTGGTTCACCACGGTCACCGGGAACTCGGGGCCGCGGGTCACCACCGGCGGAGGGTCGAGGCCCGCGTCCTGGCAGTAGCGCCACCACTCGGCCTGGGTCGTCTCGAACTTCCCCAGGAAGAAGCCGCGGGTGATCGTGACCCGGTGCTGGGGCGACGGCGGGTACTGCTTGCTCACGTCGTCGGCGTCGGAGCCCATGGCGAAGGTCGCCGGCGGGACCCAGCGCAGCAGCGCGCCGCTCTTGGCGTGGCGGTAGTCCCCGGGGGTGGCCTCGGCGGTGATCCCCGCGGGCAAGGGCAGCGGCGGACGCTGCTCGGGGGGGGTCTCGACCAGCCAGCCCGGCACGTCCAGCCGCTCGACCTCGACCGCGAGCGCGACCTGCTCGCCCCGGGCGTCGCTGAGCACGACGTCCAGGCGGTTGACCCCCACCCGCAAGGGCGCCTCGAGCCGCACCGGCCGCCCTGCCTCGCAGCGGGTGAAGCCCCCGGGCCCGGTGAGCCGCAGCGGGTCCACCCCCGTGGGGAGCACCTCGAGCTCGACCGTGTCGCGGATCGTCCAGGGCGGGAGCGCCTGGACCAGCTCCAGGGTCGGCGCCGCGGGAGGCGGAGTCCCGGCGCGCCCGAGCTGGGTCAGCGCCGCGCCGACCCCGGCCGCGAGCAGCGCCAACGCCAGCGCGCCGCGCACGCCGAGCTGGAACCGCGGGCCGCGGGGCGGCGCGCGCAGCTCGCCGCGCAGGTACTGCTCGAGCACGTCGGCCAGCGCGTCCCCGTCGGCGAAGCGCTGGCGAGGGTCGACCTTCAGCGCGCGCAGGACCACCGCGTCCAGCAGCGGGTCGACGTCGGGCTTGAGCTGCCGCAGCGGGGTGAACTGCCCCGAGCAGATCTGGCCGCCGAGGGAGAGCATGTCGCCGCCCTCGAAGGGCAGCTCGTCGGCCACGCAGGCGTAGAGCAGGACCCCCACCGCCCACACGTCGGTCCAGGGGCCGACCTGCTCGCGCTGCCCCCGCACCAGCTCCGGCGCCATGAACAGCGGCGTGCCCAGCATGGAGCCGGTCTTGGTCAGGCGCTCCCCGCTCTTGGCCGTGGCCAGGCCGAAGTCGGTGAGCCGGACCTTGCCCTGGGGGTCGACGAGCACGTTCGCCGGCTTCACGTCGCGGTGCACGATCCCCTGGGCGTGCGCCGCGCCCAGGCCGCGGGCGAGCTCGGCCACCAGCTCCAGGCGACGCTCGAGGGAGGCGTGCTCGATCGCCTCCGCCAGGGAGCGCCCGCCCTCGACCAGCTCGTAGGCGAGGTAGGGGCAACCGGCCACCCGGCCCGCGCCGAACACGCGCACCACCCCCGGGTGATCGATCGCCGCGGCGAGCTCGCCCTCGCGCTGGAAGCGCGCGAGCTGGCGCGAGCTGGTGCCGCCGTCGCGCAGCACCTTGACGGCGACGTCTCGCCCCAGGGTCCGGTCCCGGGCGCGGTAGACGACGCCCATGGCCCCGCGCCCGAGCTCCTGCAGCACCTCGTAGCGCGCGGCGAGCTCGCGCAGCGCCTCCTCCGGGAGGGGCAGCCCCCCGCTGAAGCGCCGGCTGTCGTGGCTGCTGAGCGGCAGCCCGTCGAGCACCGAGCCCGACCCCGAGAAGGTCGCCCACACGCGAGAGCTGGGGGAGGTCACACCTGGATCGTACTGCATTTGGCCCCCGGTTCGCCCGCGTTTCGGTGACCCCCAGGTGACCCCGGGGCGTTACCGTGCAGCCATGCGTGGGTGGGCCCTACTCCTGTGCCTCGCCAGCCTCGCGGGCTGCCAGCAGCCCGAGCCGAGGAAGCGCGTGGACCCCGACCTCTGGGATCCGCGGCACGAGGCCGCGCTGAACCAGGAGGGCGGCCCCCCCGAGCGCAAGGAGCCCAGCTTCACCCGCGCCAGCCAGAGCGAGGGCGCGGGGGTCGCGCTGCTCGACCTCTCGCAGGAGAACACCGCGGGCAAGGAGCAGCTCGAGCGCGCCGAGGCCGAGCAGGACGCCCGGGTCGCCCGCCAGGAGGCGGCGGCCGACGCGGCGGCGGCCCGAGAGGCCCGCTGGCTCGAGCGCGCCCGCGCGGAGGACCGCACGGAGGCCTGGCGCGAGGAGGCCGCGCTGGGGCAGGCGCTGCTCTGGGCGCGCCCCACCCGGATCGTGCTCGAGCGCGCCCTGGCCCACGGCCTGGGCCAGGGCGACCTGCGCCGCGAGCTGCAGGAGGCCGAGGCCCGGGCCGACGCGCTCCGGGAGCGCGCCGACCAGGCTCGGGCCCGCGCCGAGCGCGCTCGCGCCGACGCGGCCCTGGCCGAGCGCTTGCACGCGGCCGGGCGCGCAGGCGCCCAGTCCAGCCTGCGCGCGCGCCGCCGCGCCCGGGCCGAGGCCCGGGACGCGCTGCTCCAGGAGGAGGCGGCCCTGTGCGCCGCCGAGGCGCTGACCCTCGTGCGCCGCGCGTTCCAGGGGAATTGATCAGGGCGTGAGGCGCAGGGCCGCGCGCGCGCGCCGGCGATCCCCGCGCAGCGCGCCCTGCAGGCGCGCCAGGGGCGACCCGCGGCGGCTGCGCAGGACCTCCTCCAGCGTGAACCGCGGGAGGCCCGCGGCCACGTCGCGCAGCCCGACCGGGGGCGCGAGGCCGAGCTCGCAGCGACCGAACTCCACCGCGCGCAGGAGCGCGCAGCGGTCGCGGCGCGCGGCGAGGGCCAGCTCGATCTTCGGGTAGCTCAGGCCCTCCCGCGCGTGCCGCAGCGCGAGCCCCAGGTCGAGGAGCGGCGCGAGGCCGCCGCGAGCGAGGCGGTTTGCGAACAGCCCCACCGTCAGGACGGGGTCCAGGACCCGCGCGTCCCCCAGCCCCGGGAAGGCGGCGGGCGCGCGCTCGCTCCGGCCCCGGACGTCGAGGTGCTCGAACACGGGCAGCGCCCAGCGCACCCGGACCCGGAGCTCCGCGTCGCGGCACTCGACCGCGTCGCGCCCCGGGGCGCCGCGACGCAGGCCGCGCTCCGCCAAGACCGCGCAGGCCTGGGGCACGTGCTCGGGCTCCACGAGCACCTCGAGCCCGCCCTGGCGACTGCTCGGGTGCTGGGGGTGGAGGCGCGCGGCGAGGGCGGCGTCCCCCAGGAGCAGCGGGTCGAGCCCGGCGACCCGCAGCGCGCGGAAGGCCCCGAAGCGCGCGGCGTCGTGGGCGCGCTGGCGCACGAGGGCGGCGGAGAAGCGCGCCCGCGCAGACGCGGGCGCGCCCTCGAGCAGCCCGGCCCGCACCAGCCCGTGGGCGAGGAGCGCGAGCACGCCCGCCTCCTCGGCCAGGTCGAGCGCCGCGGCCCAGGCCGCGTCCCCCACGGTGCTCAGCGCGTGGCCCGGGTCCTTGCCGACCCGCCGTGGGTCGGGGACCTCCAGCGCCACCTGCAGCAGCGCGCGCGCGCACGCGACCTCGTCCACCGATCCTCCCTCCCGAGTCTCGCGGCCCGAGCCGCCCCGCGCCAGCTCGCCCACGACGGTGGAAGTGACTACCCTGCGAGGACTAAGGGTTCTCGATTTTCACTGTCCGCCGCCCCGCTCCTCCCGCGTTGACCTCGCGAACACGGAGGAGTTCCCATGGTCATGCTCAGCCCCAGTCCCACCCCCACGGCCCACGGCGGTCGCCTCGTCACCCCCGACGGGCGCGCGCTGCCCCTGGCTCAGGTGCACCTGGCCGTCGAGGCCGGCGGCGGGATCGCCCGCACGGTGCTCACCCAGCGCTTCGAGAACCCCTACGACGAGCCGCTCGAGGTGCGCTACCTGCTGCCGCTGCCCGCCGACGGCGCGGTGAGCGGGTTCGCGTTCCTGCTCGGCGAGCGCCGGGTCGTGGGCGAGGTCACCGACCGCCGCGCGGCGCGGGAGCGCTTCGAGCGCGCGCTGGCCACGGGCCGCACCGCCGCGCTCCTCGAGCAGGACCGCAGCAGCCTGTTCACCCAGCAGGTGGGCAACCTCCCCCCGCGCACCGCGGTCACCGCCGAGGTCACCGTCGATCAGCCCCTGCGCTGGCTCGAGGAGGGCGCCTGGGAGTGGCGCTTCCCCACGGTCGTCACCCCGCGCTACCAGGGCGCCCTGGGCCGGGTGCAGGACGCGCTGAAGCTCAGCGTGCCGGTCCGCGCCGACGCCCCCCTCGAGGTCCGCGCGAGCCTCGCGCTGGCGGTGGCCGACCGCCTGACCGGCGCGGTCGCCTCCCCCAGCCACGGCCTGCGGGTACGCGAGGGCGACCCGGGCGCGGAGGTGGAGCTCGAGCGCAGCGCGCGGCTCGACCGCGACCTCGTGATCACCTGGCCGGTCGCGCTCCCCGACGTGAGCGCCAGCGTGCTCGCGGCACGTCCGGCGACCGCGGCCCACGACGGCGACACCTTCGCCCTGTTGACGGTGGCCCCGCCCACCGGCGGCGGCGTCGCGCTCCCCCGGGACCTGACGGTCCTGATCGACACCAGCGGCTCCATGAGCGGGCAGCCGCTGAGCCAGGCCAAGCGCGTGGTCTCGGCGCTGATCGAGACCCTGGGGATCGAGGACCGCCTGGAGCTGATCGAGTTCTCGAGCGCGCCCACGCGCTGGAAGCCCGAGCCCACGGTGGCCAGCGAGACCCACAAGCGCGACGCCCTGCGCTGGGTCAAGACCCTGCGCGCCGGCGGGTGCACCGAAATGCACGAGGCGGTGCTCGAGGCCCTGCGCCCCCTGCGCGCGGACTCCCAGCGCCAGGTCGTGCTGGTCACCGACGGCGCGATCGGCTTCGAACAAGAGATCGTGCGCGCCGTGCTCGAGGACCTGCCAGGGCAGGCGCGGGTGCACACCGTGGGGGTGGGCAGCGGGATCAACCGCACCCTGACCCGAGGCGCCGCCCGCGCCGGGCGCGGCGTGGAGCTGCTCCTGGGCGCCCACGAGAACCCGGACGCCGCGGTCGGCCGGCTGATCGCGCGCACCGCCGCGCCGCTGGTCACCGAGCTCCGGCTCGAGGGGGCCGAGGTCCTGGGGGTGGCGCCGCGGGGGCTGCCCGACCTCTACGCCGAGTCGCCGGCGCTGATCGCCGTGCGCTGCCGCGCCGGGGCGCGCGAGGTCGTGCTCCGCGGGCGCACCGCCGAGGGCGACTTCGAGGCGCGCCTGGCGCTGCCGGCCCTCGCGCGCGGCGAGGGGCCGGCGGGGGTCGTCGCGCTCTACGCCCGCGAGCTCGTGGAGGACCTCGAGGCCTCCCTCAGCGGCGGCGGCCAGGCCCGGGAGCTGAACCCGGCGATCGAGGCCACCGGGGTCGCGTTCCAGATCGCCACCCGGCTGACGTCCTGGGTCGCCGTGAGCGAGCTGCCCACCGTCGACCCCCGCGCGCAGCGGCGCCAGGTGGAGCAGCCCCACGAGCTGCCCCACGGGACCTCCGCCGAGGGCCTCGGGCTGCGCGAGGGTCGGTCGGCGCAGGGGGAGGACGACCCCTTCCGCCTGGTCGGCATGGAGCACCTACAGGACCTGAACCTGCCCAAGACGAACGACCTGCCCTGGCCGCGCGCGACCGAGGCCAGCTCGATCCTCGACGCCCCCGAGGAGCTCTCCGCCGACGAGGAGCTGGGGGTCCCGCCCCTGGACGCGCAGCTCCTCGAGCCCGCGGCGGACGAGCCCCTCGTGACCGAGGCCTTCGAGCTCATGCAGGAGTCCGGGGAGGAGGACGTGGACGTCGAGGTCGTGGTGTTCGACACCGGCCGCCGGGTCGAGGTGCCGTTCCCCCGGTCCTTGACCATGAACGCAGCGAGCCCGGTCATGAACCCCGAGCAGGCGGAGGCCCTGCGCGCGGTGCGAGAGGGGCGGGCGACGTTCGGGGGCCCCAGCCGGGCCAAGCCCAAGCGCTGGCGGCGGCGTCTGCTCCTGCTCGCTGCCCTGGCGGCCCTGGCCGCGCTGGTGGGGTGGGTGATCTGGTCCAGCGCGGGGGTCCCGCCCCGGTGAGCGACGACCTCGACGTCCACTTGCCCGCGATCCGCGGGGGCGACGCCGAGGCCTTCGGGGCCTGGCTGGTCGCGGCGGAGCCCTCGCTCCGCCGCGGCCTGCGCTCCTTCGCGCGGGAGGTGGACGTCGAGGCGGTGCTGCAGGAGGCCTGCCTGCGCACCTGGCAGGTCGCGCCGCGCTTCGCCGCGGACGGCAAGCCCAACGGCCTGGTCCGGCTGACGCACACGATCGCGCGCAACCTCGCGATCAGCGAGCTGCGCAAGCGCGCGCGCGAGCGGCCCGTGGACCCCGAGCTCCTGGCCAGCGGGCGCGACGCCGAGCTCGCCTACGAGCCCAGCCTCCCGGACCCGCTGCTGCGCGCGACGATCCAGGGCTGCCGCGACAAGCTCCCGCCCCAGCCCGGGCGGGCGCTCGCGGCCCGCCTCGAGGCCGGCGGCCAGGTGGCGGACGCGACCCTGGCCGCCGGCCTGGCCCTGCGCAAGGACACCTTCCTCCGCAACCTCTCCCGCGCGCGGGCGCTGCTCCTCGAGTGCCTGCGCCGCGCGGGAGTCGAGCTGGGGCTCCCATGACGCCGGACGAACAGCCGCTGATCGACGAGGTGGCCGGGGCCTTCCGCCCGCGGGATCCCCGCGCGCTGCGCTTCCTGCCGGCCTGGCACGACCTCTCCCCGGAGGGGCGCGAGGCGGCCTACGAGCTCTCGCTGCGCATGCGCCAGCTCGAGGCGGCCCTCGACCCCCAGGGCCGCTCGGCGACGGTCCGGGCGATCCTCGGGCGGCTCACCCGCTGAGGCGGGACCGCGCCGACGGGAATCAAAGAAGTTCAACCGCCAAGGACGCCAAGGACGCCAAGGCTCCGCGGATTCGATCGCGTTGCGCCGGTAGAGATCGACTGAGACCCAACGCCCTCGTTGCTCCTCACTTCCAACCAGGAGGCGAGGGGGTGTGGGCGGAGCCTTGGCGTCCTTGGCGTCCTTGGCGGTTCGATCCTCTTCCGACTCAGGGCGCGAACGCGGTCGCCGACAGACTCGCAGGCACCGAGGCTACGACCCCAGGTCGACGTAGACGCTGAGGCGGATCGGGACGTCCTTCCAGGAGAACCAGGTCGAGGCCTCGGCGAAGCGACGGCCGTCGCTGCCCTTGACCGAGGTCACGATCCACTCGCCCAGGCGCGCGCGGCCCTGGAGCTGACCCGCGCGGGGGAGCGGCTCGACGCCCTCGCGCCGCCAGCGGGCGAGGAAGATCCCGACCGGGCGCCCCTGGCTCACGAGCCACTCGCCCTTCTCGCCGATCCGCGAGACCTCGATCGCCAACAGCGCGGCCGGGGACTCGCGGGTCAGGTAGGCGAGCTCGGCGCGCAGCTCCTCGTCGCCCAGGCCCTCGGTGTCCCGCTGCCACTTCAGGCGCTCGTCGAGGTTGGGGGAGGGCAGCAGGTCGTCGGCGTGCTTGTAGCTCTGGAGCGCCTGCAGCAGCGCGTCGAGGCCGACCCCCTGGGCCGCGGACTTCGCGGAGTCGCCGGCGCCCTTGGGAAGCGCGGTCTCCTCCTCGAGCTCGAGGGTGTCGTAGAACAGCGTGACCAGCGTCCCGTCCTTGGCCTCGACGCGGATCCCCACGCCGCCGCGGCGCTCCCACACCCACACGCCCTTGTCCTCCTCCTCCACCGGGTCGGTGTAGGGGCCGCCCGCGGGGTCGAGCAGGGCGTAGCTGTCGAAGCCGCGCAGGCGGCGGTCGTAGTCGCGGAAGGGCGGGGCGTCGGAGGCCGACCCCTCGACCTGGGGTAGTCCACGCGGCGCCCGTGGTAGAGCGAGGCCGCGAAGCCGGTCCAGCGATACTGGTCGTCGTCGTAGCGCACGCCGACCTGGACCTCGCGCACGGCGGGCTGGTCCTTGACCGGCTCGAACAGGACCTCGGGCCAGCCCGGGCGCAGGAGCAGGTTCGGCTGTCCGGCCTCCTCCCAGGCCGCCCGCGCGTCGGGCACCTTGGCCGCGATCAAGCGCGCGAGGCGCAGCGGCTCCTGCTCCTGGCTGCCGCAGCCCGCGAGGACGAGCAGCGTGAGTGCGAGCGAGCGCTTCATGGGATCCCCCTTCGGCAGGGATCTTACTCGTCGCGCAGGGCCTCGACCGGGTCCACGTTGCTCGCGCGGCGCGAGGGCGCCCAGGCGGCGAGCACGCTGAGGAACACCGCGAAGCCCACCGCCACCGCCAGGAGCAGCGGCGAGAAGGAGAACACCGTGCCCGGGAAGTCGTACTGCGTGGTCTCCCGCACCAGGTAGCGGTTGATCGCGTCGCCGGGGATCGAGGCCAGGAGCGCGAGGGCCACGCCGAGCACCCCGCCCGCGAGCCCGATCAGCCCCGCCTCGCACACGAACAGCGCGCGCACCTGGCGGTTGGTCGCGCCCAGCGCCTTGAGCACGCCGATCTCGCGGGTGCGCTCCGAGACGTTCATGACCATGGTGTTCACGATCCCGAGCACCGCGACCAGGAGCGCGATCCCCGTGAGCGCGCTCACGAAGGAGGTCAGGATCGCCAGGGCCTGGCCCCCCCGCTCGAGGATCGTGCCCACCGAGATCGTGCGGTAGCCCTCCTTGCGCAGGGCGCGCTCGAGCTCCTGCACCTGATCGGCGCCGTCGACCTCGAGGGCCACCGCGTTGTAGCCGTTCTCGCGGTTCGCAGGCACCTGCAGGTAGAGCTCCTCCGCCAGCGCCTGCGGCAGGAACACGTCGCTCTGCATGGAGAAGCTGTCCTGGAAGGCCTCGAACCCGTCCTCGTCGATCCGCTCGCGCACGACCCCCAGGATCGGGAGCTCGAGGGCCAGCTCGGGGGCGTCGCCGGTGACCCCGCCGAAGCGCTTGGCCAGCCCCTCGGCGATCTTCGTGGCCCGCTCCTCGTCGACCCCCTCGGGGAGGTTGATCCCGGTGGCCCGGGCCAGGTCGAGGTAGGCCTTCAGGCTCTCGCCGACCTGGGGCCGGGAGAGCACGACCTTTTGGCCCACGAGCGCCGCCTGCTCCGCGTCGCTGACGTAGCCCCAGGTGAACAGCAAATATTCGTGCAGCCACACCCCGCGCTCGTTGGCGAAGGGCTGCCCCGCGATCACGCGCTCGTCCCAGCGCGGCCCCGGCACGACGCCGTAGGACAGGGCGACCTCGGCCGTGTGCTCGCCCAGGCTGAGCCCGAAGCGGTCGACGACGAAGGGGGTGACCGAGGTCACGTGCTCCCGCGCCCCGAAGCCCGCGACCACCTCCGGAGTCAGGAGCTTGCGCCGCTGCCCGCCGGGCCCGCCGCGGCGGCGCTTGGCGATCGACTTCTTCAGCCGGTCGGCCTTGGCCGGGTCCTTGACGTCCTTCACCGCCTCGTCGAGGTCGCCCCGGGGCAGCTCGCCGAACCCGGCGCGGACCACGATCTGGGTCTGGGACTCGTCGTCGGTGAGCTGGTCCACGATCGCGATCTGGAGCCCGTTGCCCAGGGACACGATCGTCGTCAGCGCGAACACCCCCACGATCACGCCGGTGGTGGTCAGGGCCGTGCGGCCCTTGTTGCGGCGCAGCTCGGTGGCGGCGAATCCGACGACGTCGCTGAAGCGCATGAGGGGAGGTCCGACCTGACGAGGGCCCAGAGCCCGGTGAAGGAGCGCGCGCCACGCGCGCTGCCAGACCTGGAGCAGAGCAGCCCGGGGCCCTCCTGGCAAGACCCAGGGGCGAGGCTCAGGCCCAGAGCCCGAACAGCGTCGGGTCGAAGGCGCGCAGCACGATCACGACCCCGGCGAGCACGATCAGCCCTGCCCCGACCAGGGGCAGCGCGTGGACCCAGGGCGGAGTGGGCCGGCCGCGGGTGCGCCGCACGAGGTAGCCGCGGGTGAACACCATGGCGACCGCGATCGCGACCAGCACGGCCCCCAGCCCCAGGCTGAAGGACACGAGGTAGACGAAGCACTTCAGCGTGTTCTGCTCGGGCAAGGTCAACGACCACAGGATCAGCAGCACGCCTGCGGGGCAGGGCACGAGGCCGCCGGTCACACCGAGCACGATCAGGTCCCGCCAGCCCCGCACCTGAGCCGCCTCCTGCGCGTGGGCCGCGGCGTGCTCCTCCTCGCTCATGCCCGGGTGGTGGTGGTGCCCGTGCGAGAGCAGGTGCCCCTCCGCGTCCTCCGCCCCGTGCACGTGATCGTGCGCGTGCCCGTGCGCATGGTCGTGGGCGTGCGCGTGCGCGTGCGAGTGCGCGTGGTCGTGATCGTGGCCGTGCTCGTGATCGTGCTCGTGCGCGTGATCGTGCTCGTGCGCGTGCTCGTGCGCGTGCTCGTGATCGTGGGCGTGCCCGTGATCGTGAGCGTGCCCGTGATCGTGGGCGTGATCGTGAGCGTGCCCGTGATCGTGGGCGTGATCGTGGGCGTGATCGTGGGCGTGATCGTGGGCGTGCCCGTGATCGTGATCGTGATCGTGATCGTGATCGTGAGCGTGCCCGTGATCGTGATCGTGATCGTGAGCGTGCCCGTGATCGTGGGCGTGCCCGTGATCGTGGGCGTGCCCGTGATCGTGGGCGTGCCCGTGCCCGTGCTTCATGGCAGCGCGCCGGCTGTAGAACAGCCAGGCGCCGTAGGCGACCACGATCAGCCCCGACGCCAAGGTGACCTGCTGGGTGATCTGCTTGTGCAGGGCCTGGCCCTGGGAGTAGTCCTCCCCGGCGGCTTTGGTGCGCTCCACGACCCACACCAGGAACAGCCCCACCGTGTAGAGCGCGAAGGTGTGCGTGAAGGTCACGATCGCGCCCAGGCGCAGCGCGTCCCACACCCGCCCCGCGGTCCCCAGCAGGTAGGCGGCGACCATGCTCTTGCCGTGCCCGGGGGAGACCCCGTGCCCGACCCCCCACAGGAAGAACAGCGCGAGCACCGTGAGCGAGAAGGGCTTGCCCAGGGCCCCGATCATGGTCGAGGTCAGCGCGTCGGTGTCCTCGGGGTCCACGAACACCGGCGGCGGCTCGTCCTCCGCGGCGGCGGGCACGACCTCGCCGGTCTCGACGTCGATCCGCCGCTCCGGCGCGAGGGGCATGCCGCCCTCGATCCCCGGGGCCTGGTCCGCCACGCCGAAGCGCGCCCCGCGGAACGCGAGGGCGTTGAGCTCGCCGGCGACGTCCTCGAGCGCCCGCGCCCCGAGCGCGTCCACCGCCGCGTCCAGCCCGGCGAGCTGCGGCTCGAGCAGGGCCAGGGCTCGGTCGTGGACCAGGGCCGCGGGCGCGAAGGCCAGCTCCAGGTGCAGCTCGCGCCCGAGGTAGCGCACCGCCCCCGGGCGCTCGAGCACCGGCCGCGGCTCGGGCTGGCTGGCCTCGAAGCGCGCGAAGTCGGCGCGCCCGTCGAGGGGCAGCCACACCAACTGCTCGGCGGTCTGCCCCTCGAAGTTCCCGTCGCGGTAGGTCACCACGTGGCCGGCGTCGTCGCGCAGGTCGCAGTCCGCGACGAACTCGTACCAGGTGTCGAAGCCCACCTGCTGGATCGAGCCCCGGATCCCCACGCCGCGCTCGCGCACGAGCTGGAGCGTCAGGGGCTGCCCGTCCACGGAGAGCGCCAGGTTCTGCGCCAGCTTGCGCCCCAGCTCCTCGACGTAGAGCCGCTCCTCCTCCGCGTCGACCTGGCCGTCGCCGTTTTGGTCCATGCGCTGCAGCTCGCCCAGGCCCAGCAGCGCGGAGTAGCCGGCGTTGTAGTTGAGGTAGACCCGGCGCGGGGTGACCCGCAGCTCGGTCTGCGCGCCGATCCCTTCGGACACCACGTGGGCCGCGGCGGGCAGCGCGCAGACGAGGAGCAGGCACAGGGCACGGCGGATCACGGGGACCTCTTGGTCAGGCGCGCGTATTGGAGCACGAGGTCCTTGGTCCCGTGGTCGCGGAACTTGACCCGCGCGCGCTTGCGCAGCTGCTCCCCACGCACGTCGAGGACCTCCCCCGGCCCGAACTGCTCGTGGAACACGCGGTCCCCCGACTTGAGCGCGGTCGCCTCCTCGCCCTCGCTCCGGCGCCGGGCCAGCGGCGGCAAGGCGGGGAGCTGCATGCGCGGCAGCGCTGGGGTCGGGCTCGGCGCGCGCGGCGCGGGCTTGGCCCGCCCCAGGGGACGCTGCCAGAACGGCTCCTGCTCCGGCGGCGCGTCGATCCCGTCGTAGGCGTCGTAGCTCGGCGGCCGCGGCCCGCCGCGGCGCACCAGGTCGCGCAACGAGGCTCCAGCCTCGAAGGCCGCCTCGGGCACCTCGAACAGGAACCCCGACGGCGTCTGCTGCGACGAGCGCCCGTGCCAGGCGCGGCGCTCGGCGTAGGACAGGTGCAGCAGGCGCTTGGCCCGGGTGATCGCCACGTAGGCCAGGCGCCGCTCCTCCTCGAGCCCGGTGGGGTCGTCCAGCGCGCGGCTGTGGGGGAACAGGCCGTCCTCCAGCCCGAGCACGAACACCGTGTCGAACTCGAGGCCCTTCGCCGCGTGCACGGTCATGAGCGCCAGGCGCTCGTCGTCGGGGTCGCCCTCCTCGGCGCGCTCGGCGACCAGCGCCGCGTGCTCAAGGAAGCCCCCCAGGCCCCAGCCCTCCTCCTCGGCGTCGAGGGAGGGCGCCGCGCGCTTGAACAGCTCGGGGAGGTCGTCGCCCTCGCGCGCGGCCAGCGCGCGCAGGCGCACGTCGTGGCAGGCCACGTCCCAGTCCCGGCCGCCGCCGATCAAGCTCTCCACGTTGAGGGTCCGGTCCTCCTCCTCGGGGTACTCCTTGGCCAGGTAGTCGTAGTAGTGGGTGGAGCGCACGATCTCGCGCAGGACCGGGGCCACCAGCTCGTCGCCGGCGAGCTCGACCAGCCCGTCCAGGGCCTTGCAGAACTCGGCCAGCCCCCGCCGGGCCTTGCCCTTGACCACCTCGCTCGGCGCCTCTCGCGCCGCCGCCACGAGGGACAGGTCGTGCTCGCGAGCGTAGGTCCGCAGCCGCGAGAGCGTGGTCTTGCCCACCCCGCGCGGCGGCACGTTGATCACCCGCAGCGCCGCCAGGTCGTCGGCGGGGTTGTGCACCAGCCGCAGGTAGCTCAGGACGTCCTTGATCTCCTTGCGCTGATAGAAGGGCGTGGCGCCGATCACCTCGAACGGGAGCCCGCGCCGGATCAGCTCGACCTCGAGCGCGCGGGAGAGCGCGTTCGTGCGGTAGAACACCCCGACCTCGCTCCGAGGCACGCCGGCGCGCAGCCGGCGCTGGATCCGCTCGGCGACCCAGCGCGCCTCGGCGTGCTCGCTCTCGCAGCGCCCGAGCACGAGCGGGTCGCCCTCGCCCTGGGTCGCGCGCAGGGTGTGCTCGCGGCGCTCGGTGTTGTTCGCGATCAGCCCGTTGGCCGCCTCGAGGATCGTGCGCGTCGAGCGGAAGTTCTCCTCGAGGTGCACGACCTGCGCCTCGGGGTAGTCGCGCTCGAACTCGAGGATGTTCCGGATGTCCGCGCCCCGCCAGCCGTAGATCGCCTGGTTCGGGTCGCCGGTCGCGCAGATGTTGCGGTGCCCCTGGGCCAGGAGCTTGGTCACCGTGTACTGCGCGTGGTTCGTGTCCTGGTACTCGTCGATCAGCAGGTAGCGGTGCCGCGCCGAGAGCGCGTCGCGGGTGTCGGGGTCCTCGAGCAGGGTCACCGTCTTGAACAGCAGGTCGCCGAAGTCCATGGCGGCGTTCTGGGTGAGCAGGTCCTGGTAGTAAGCGTAGGCGTCGACCGCCACGTGCTCGAAGGGGGTGCTGGCCTCGGCCCGCGCCTTCTCGGGGGTCAGCAGCTGGTCCTTGTAGCGGTTGATCTGCTGCAGGACGCGCGGGATCCCGTACTGCTTGGGGTCGTTCTTGGTCTCGATCAGCGCCTCGTGCACCGCCGTGCGCTGGTCGGCGTTGTCCACGATCGTGAAGCTGCGCGGGAAGCCCAGGCGCTCGGAGTAGCGGCGCAGGGTGCGCGCGCAGAAGGCGTGAAAGGTCGAGACCCACACCTTGGCGCCGCCGGTGAGCTCGGCGATCCGCTCGCGCATTTCCTGCGCGGCCTTGTTGGTGAAGGTGATCGCGAGCACGTGGTGGGGCTGGACTCCGCCCTGGATCAGGTGCGCGACGCGACGGGTGATCACCCGCGTCTTGCCCGAGCCCGCCCCCGCGATCACCAGGAGCGGACCCTGGGTGTGGGTCACCGCCGCGCGCTGCGCGGGGGTCAGGTTGGCGAGGGGATCGGACACCGGGCCTCCGGCCCCGATCCTAAATGAAGAGGCGCGAGTCCGAGTGCTCTCGCTCCGCGTTCACGCTACGGATCTCAGCACCGCGAGCACTCGAACTCACGCTCTTCATTTAGCGCACGCGGGCTGGAGGGGGGCCGCGCTTCGAGGATAGGCCGGGCTCCGACAGCGCGGCGCACCCGGCGTTGACGACGCCCGCGCCACAGCGCACCGTGTGCCCTGCCCCAGGGGCGGAGGTGGACATGCGTGGACTGCTCGGGGCCGTGCTCGTGGTGTGCGCGGGCTGCAGCACGCTCCCCGAGCCGATCCTGGGGCCTCCACCTGCAGGCCCGGCGGCCCCGCCGCTGCGGGTGACCCTCGACCTCGACTACGTCGCGACCCCCGCCGACCAGGACCCCGAGCTGTTCCAGGCGCCCTATCGGCCGGGGCTCGACGCCGTCGCCCTGCGCGAGCGGATCGCGGGCACGCTGCGCGAGCGCGGCGGGTTCCAGGCGGTCACCGACGCCGCCGACGCGCCGCTGACCCTCGAGCTCCTGCTCGAGGACGCGCGGGTCCGGCTCGAGGGTCGGAACTGGGTGCACCCGCTCAAGATCGTGAACCTGATCGTCTCGTCCTTGTTGATCGTCCCCACCTTCGACCCGCTGAACTGGCTCCTGCCCGGCGAGGACTACGTGCTCGAGGCCCGCGTGCGCTGGCGACTGCGCGGCGTCGGCGACGTCGTGCACGGGCGAGGGGTGCTGCGTCCGGCCTTCAGCGACTCCTTCGCTGCCTTCGGGCTGGGAGGGATCGCCGGGCGCCCGTGGTTCTACCTGGGGTTCCTGCGCGTCCCCGAGTGCCTCGACCCCGCCGACTGGGCCGTGATCTCCTCGCAGCTCGAGGCCCACGCGGCCCAGGTGATCGCCGAGGAGGTCGTGGCTGCGGCCGAGGCCGCGCGCCCGGTGCAGTAGCCCGCGACCCCGTTTCCGGCGTGGTGGGGCAGCTATCCCGCTGCAACGCAACACCTTGCGAGCTGCTGGGATCCAACCAGTACTCTTGATGATGTCCTGGACTCGGGGGGGCTGCGTAGCTTATGACTGGGGGAGTTCCGCTCTCAAATGGCTATGCTTTCACAGCTTACACAACCCGTCCCGCGACCACGGGCGCTCGTAGACCCCGAAGGGTTCATGCTGGAGGTCAATCCGGAGCTTTGCTCGGACACGGGCTACACCGCTGCGCAGCTGCGGGACATGCGCTTGCGCGACCTCGCGGACCTGGACCACGCGGACCGCGACGAGGTCGAGTTCAGGAACCTGTTCGATCGCGGCGCCGACTACGTGGTCGAGAAGCGCTGGGTCCGCGCCGACGGCTTCACCCAGACCCGCCTCTGGTCCCACGCGCGGGTCGAGACCCCAGCCGGGCTGCGCGCCGTGGTGGAGTGGTTGCCCGCCGCGGGCACCCAGCGCGCCAACCTCGCGGAGCGCGAGATCGCGATCCGCGCCGAGCAGCTCCGCCGCGCCGAGCACCTGCAGGTGGTCGGCCGCGTCGCCGGCGGCGTGGCCCACGACTTCAACAACCTGCTCTCGGTGATCCTCGGCTACTCCGAGCTGCTCCTGGTGCGGGCCACCGACGAGCGCCTGCGCGACCAGGTGGACATGATCCACAGCGCGGGCCAGCGCCTGGCCGAGCTCACGCGCAAGCTCCTGGCCATGGAGCGCTGGAGCAAGCCCGAGCCGCGCCGCGTCGCGCTGCGCGAGGTGCTGGACAACGCGCTGCGCACCCTGCGACGCGTCGTGCCCGAGAGCGTGGAGCTGGTCACGCGGCTGGACGGGCTGCGCGGCGAGGTCCACGTCGACCCGGTCTACGCGGAGGTCGCGCTGCTCGAGCTGGCGAACAACGCCGTGCGCGCCATGCCCGACGGCGGGCGGATCACGCTCGAGGCCGAGGCGGTGCACCTCGACGACGCCAACGTGCGCACCCTGCTCGGGCTGCGACCAGGTCGCTACCTGCAGGTGTGCTTCTCCGACTCCGGGCAGGGCATGGCGCGCGACGCAGTCCAGCGCCTCTTGCTCGCCTGCCGCGGCGAGGACTCGCCCAGCGACCCCCTCAGCGCCGATCCGTTGGGCGCGGTGCGGCGCTTCGTCAGCCGCAACGGCGGCGCGGTGTGGCCCTACAGCGAGCCCGGGATCGGGACCACGGTCAAGCTCTACCTCCCCGAGGTCAGCGAGGTCCAGGAGCCCTCGGGCGGCTTCGAGCCCCCGGCGAGCTTGCTCGACGCGACCGGCGACGAGACCGTGCTCGTGGTCGAGGACGCCGACCAGGTGCGGATCCTGTTCGCCGAGGCCCTCGAGGCGTCCGGGTACACCGTGCTGAGTGCCACCGACGGCGCGGCCGCCCTCGAACAGGCGCAGGCGCACGACGGCAAGATCGACCTGGTGATCACGGACATGGTCATGCCCCGACTGAACGGCCCCGACCTCGTGCGCGAGCTCGAGCCGAGCCTGCGCTCGCCGAAGGTGATCTACGCCTCGGGCTTCACCCGCGAAGCCCTCGCCGGGCGGGTGGGCTACACGACCCAGGGCCACTTCATCACCAAGCCGGTGACCCCCTCGGTCCTCCTGCGCAAGGTCCGCGAAGTGTTGGACGCCTGAGTGCGGATCGGGGCGGGGAGAGGCGGCGAAGCCTTTCTCGCCCCGATCCACACTCAGGCGTCCATTTCTGGGGGCCTGTCCCAGGCCCCCTCAGCCTCGCAGCAAAGCTGCTCGGCCTCACCCCACAGGGCGCGCTCGCGGCTTCGCCGCTCGCGCGGGAAGATTACAGCAGGAGGACGGGCGAAGGACAGAACGGTGGCGTTGCCCCGGTCGCTCCCGTCCGAGTGCTGTCCAATCCGCCGAAGGCGGCGCGGCAGCAGGCTGCCGCAGACAAACAGGCCTCGTCCCGCGCTTCCCGCGCGGGACATTCGCAGGCTGCGCCCGCTCATGCTCCGCCCACCAGGGCGCGCTCGCTCCGCCGCCAAGGCGCTCCGCGGGCTCCGCCCACCAGGGCGCTCCGCGGGCTCCGCCCACCAAGGCGCTCCGCGGGCTCCGCCCACCCGGGCGCGCTCGCTCCTTACCAGGCGCTCCGCGGGCTCCGCGCACCCAGGGCGCTCCGCGGCTCCGCCCACCAAGGCGCTCCGCGGGCTCCGCCCACCCGGGCGCGCTCGCTCCGCCCACCAGGGGCGCTCCGCAGGCTCCGCCCACCAGGGCGCTCCACCAGGCACCGCCCACCTGGGCGCTCCGCGAGCTCCGCCCACCTGGGCGCTCGCGGGCTCCGCCCACCTGGGCCGCTCCGCGAGCTCCGCCCGCCTGGGCGCTCCACAGGCTCCGCCACCAGGGCGCTCCGCGAGCTCCGCCCACCAGGGGCGCTCCGCAGGCTCCGCCCACCCGGGCGCGCTCGCTCCGCCACCAGGGCGCTCCACCCAGGCTCCGCCCACCAGGCGCGCTCGCTCACGCGTCAGGCCAGGGCGACGCGCGCGCGTCAGGCCAGGGCGCGGGCGAGGCGCTCGAGGCGCTCGCGGGCGCGGCTCGGCGCGGGTCGCGGCCTGGGTCAGGCGCGGCGACGGCGGCGCGCGCGGCGTCCGCCGCCTCCGGCTCGAGCTCGATCAGGGCGAGCTCGGCGTCGTCGAGGGCCTCAGGGCTGGGGGCCTCGGCGGCGCGGGCGAGGCGGCCAGCGCGGGCCGGGAGCGGCGGGGCTTCGCCCGCGCAGCGCGCGCAGCGCGGGGACGCGCGCCTCGCCCGGCGCGCGGGTCAACGCCTCGAGCACCCGGCGCGCGGCGGGGTCGTCGGCGCGGGGGGCGAGCCCGCGGGCGAGCTCGGCCAGGAGCGGTGCGTCCCCCAGGTCCAGGAGCCCGAACAGCGCGCGCTCGAGCTGCCGCGGCGCCTCCGGCGCCTGCAGCACCGCCGCCAGCCCGCGCCGGCGAGCGGCGGGGTCCGTGGGGTCCAACAACGCCTCGAGGTCGCTCATGTCGGTCTTGTAGCACGGACCGCCTGCGGCGGGGGAGCGGGTAGGATCGGGCCGGAGGCCGATTCCTGGCTGCGTTCTTCGACGGAGTAGGGCTCGCGCTGGAGGCGCTCCTGCGTCAGCTCACCCTGGGGCTCGCCCCGCTGGCGGTGCTGGGGGTCGTGCTCTACGCGATCCAGCGCTGGACCCAGCGCTGGCTGAGCCACGGCCTGGGCCCGCGCGCGGTGATCTACTGGACCGGCTGGCTGGGGACCCCGATCCACGAGTGCTCCCACGCCCTGGTGGGCTACGCGACCGGGGTCAAGATCCACGAGGTGCGCCTGTTCGACCCCGACCCCCAGACTGGGGTCCTGGGCTACGTGCGCTGGGAAGAGCCGCCGCTGCGCTGGAACCGCCTGCACGCGGTCGTCGGCTCGTTCCTCATGGGCGTCGCGCCGCTGTTCGGCGGGGCGCTGGTCTTGCTCCTGCTCCTGCGCTTCCTCTGCCCCGACCCCGACGCCGCCTGGCGCGCCGCCGCGCACTTCGCCGACGTCGCCCGCAGCGGCTCGCCCCGCGCCGCCGTCGACGGCCTCGGCGAGCTGCTGCGCGGGGTCTACAGCGCGGTGTTCGCCCACGGCTGGGGCTCCTGGCGCGCCTGGGTGTTCCTCTACCTCGCCCTCGCCGTCGGCTCGCACCTCGCGCCGAGCTCGGCGGACATCTCCGGGTCGTGGCGCGGGTTCCTCGTGCTCCTCGGCCTGGCGACGTTGGCGAACTTGATCGCCGTGGCCGCGGGCGCCGACCCCCGCCAGGCCGCGGGCGTGCTCGCGCGCTGGGCGGGCCCCGTGACCGCGCTGCTCGTGCTGACCACCGCGGTGTGCCTCGGCAACCTCGCGGGCTGCGGGCTGCTCGCCGCCTTCGCCGCGGGCAGCCGCCGGAGCTAGGCTCCCGCGAACTGCCGCGCGACCTCGCCATCCGCCGGGGGTCGCAGGTAGAATCCCGCGCCACCTCTTGCAGGAAGTGACCCAGCAACCATGTCCAAGACGTCCGAGTGCCCCGAGTGCGGGGAGTCCCTGGCCCTCGAGGAGGGCACGATCCAAGGCGAGATCATGCAGTGCCCGAGCTGCGGCGTGGAGCTCGAGGTGACCAGCCTCGACCCCTTCACCGTCGAGCCCGCCCCCGAAGAAGAAGAGGACTGGGGCGAGTAGCCCCAGCGCGAACCCCATGAAGCTCGGCCTGCTCGCCTCCCGGATCCGCGTCGAAGAGAAGCTCCTGGTCAAGGCGCTCGAGAAGCGCGGCCTGGACTACGACGTGATCGACGACCGCCACGTCGTGTTCGACCTGAACCGGCCCCACCTGCGCTACGACGTCGTGCTCGAGCGCTGCATCAACCACAGCCGCGCGCTCTACGCGCTGCGGATCCTCGAAGACTGGGGGATCCCCTGCGTGAACCGCTACACCGTGGCGGACGTGTGCGGCAACAAACTCCTGACCACGAGCGCCCTGGCCAAGGCCGAGATCCCGATCCCGCAGGTGCGGATCGCGTTCACGCCGGAGTCCGCGCTCCAGGCGATCGAGGAGCTGGGCTACCCCGTCGTGCTCAAGCCCGGCGTGGGTTCCTGGGGCCGGCTGTTGAGCAAGCTCAACGACCGCGAGGCGGCGGAGGCGATCCTCGAGCACAAGCAGCTCCTGGGGACCTACCACCACTCGATCTTCTACGTGCAGGAGTACATCAAGAAGCCGAGCCGCGACATCCGCGCGTTCGTGGTGGGCGACGAGACGATCGCCGCGATCTATCGCACCTCGCCGCACTGGATCACCAACACCTCGCGCGGCGGGTCGAGCTCGGTGTGCGAGGTCACCCCGGAGCTCAACGAGCTGTGCGTGAAGGCGGCCCAGGCCGTGGGCGGCGGGGTCGTAGCCCTGGACGTGCTCGAGGACCCCGACCGCGGGCTGCTCGTGAACGAGGTGAACTACACCATGGAGTTCCGCAACTCCATCGAGCCGACCGGGGTCGACATTCCCGGCAAGATCATCGACTACGCCGTGGGCGTCGCCGCGGGCAAGATCCCCTACACCTTCAGCCACTGAGCGGAGGCACTCGTGACTGAACGCCTGCGCGTCGGCATCGTCGGCGGCTCCGGCTACGTGGGGGGCGAGGCCTTGCGCCTGCTCCTCGACCACCCCCACGTCGAGGTGACGCAGGTCACCTCGGAGCGCGAGTCGGGCAAGTTCGTCTACTTCGCGCACCCGAACCTCCGCGGGCGCACCACGCTCAAGTTCCGCTCGGCGCGTCAGGTCGAGGCCGCCGACGTCCTGCTCCTGTGCCTGCCCCACGGCATGGCCCAGGAGCAGGTCGCGCGCTACGCCGAGCTCGCGCCCAAGCTCGTGGACCTCAGCGCCGACTTCCGCCTGCGCTCCCCCGAGCGCTACGCGCGCTGGTACGGCAAGCCCCACGCCGCGCCGGAGTGGCTCGAGCGCTTCGTCTACGGGCTCCCCGAGCTGCGACGCAAGCAGCTCCAGGGCGCGAGCTACGTGAGCGGCGTGGGCTGCAACGCCACCGCGAGCAACCTCGCGCTCAAGCCGTTGGTCGACGGCGGGCTGCTCGACAAGAGCCGCCCGCCGATCGTGGACCTCAAGGTGGGCAGCTCCGAGGGCGGCAACAAGGCCACCGGGGGCTCACACCACCCCGAGCGCTCGGGGGTCGTGCGCTCGTTCTCTCCCGTGGGCCACCGCCACAGCGCAGAGGTCGAGCAGGAGCTCGGGCTCGAGGGCGTGCAGCTCAGTGTGACCTCGGTGGAGCTCGTGCGCGGCGTCCTGGCCACCGCCCACGCCTGGGTCCGCCGGGGCACCACCAGCAAGGAGCTCTGGAAGGCCTACCGCACGAGCTACGGCCACGAGCCCTTCGTGCGTCTGGTGAAGGACCGCAGCGGGATCCACCGCTTCCCCGAGCCCAAGATCCTCAGCGGGAGCAACTACGCCGACGTCGGGTTCGAGCTCGACGAGAAGAGCGGGCGCGTGGTCAGCCTGTGCGCGATCGACAACCTGATGAAGGGAGCCGCCGGCAGCGCCGTGCAGGCCCTGAACCTCATGTGCGGGTTTCCCGAGACCGCGGGGCTGACCTTCCCCGGCCTGCACCCCTGCTGATCGCCGCCCGGCCCGCTCCAGATTTCTGGGCTCACCATCGCGCGGAGCCGGCCCGAAGATCGTCGGGGCGGCAGCGAAGGTCCCCCTCGAGGGGGGGGACTCTCCCCACCCGACGAGGGGTTCACCCCCCGCCGAGCGAGGGGGGGACTCGAGCCCCCATCGCCCGGGACACTTCATAACCCTCATAACAGCAGGCCAGCAACCTAATTTCATAGACTTACGGCGCAGTCGTAGGGGGGTCATTTCCCTACAGTCGCACCGAATCCAAAATGTTTAGCCGTGGCTCGTTTCGTGCATTGGGCTGGGTGTCCACAAGGGGGACCTATGCCCGTGACCGAATGTGAAGCCCGCGCGGACTCCGGCAGCCTGCGTCGGAGCGAGCTGACGCGCCTCATGACCCCCGCGCTGGGGGAGGCGGTTCACTCCGGACCGGCCTCCCTGGGCATGGTCGGAGAGAGCGCCGCGTTGGCGGCGGTCTACCAGCGCGCCCAGCTGGTCGCCCAGGCCCCGAACACCACGGTCCTGATCGTGGGCGAGAGCGGCGTGGGCAAGGAGGTCGCGGCGCGGGCCGTCCACACGCTCAGCGCGCGGAAGGACGCCCCCTTCGTCGCGGTCAACTGCGCGGCGATCAACGAGTCCCTGCTCGAGAGCGAGCTGTTCGGCTACGAGCGCGGCGCGTTCACCGGCGCCAACCAGCGCAAGATCGGGATCTTCGAGGCCGCGCAGCACGGCACGATCCTCCTGGACGAGGTGGGTGAAATGGGCCCTGGCCTCCAGGCCAAGCTCCTGCGCGTGCTCCAGGAGCGCAGCTTCTACCGCGTCGGCGGGGTGCGCCCGGTGAGCCTGGACGTGCGGGTGATCGCCTGCACCAACCGCGACCTGGCCGAGGAGGTCCGCGCGGGGAACTTCCGCCAGGACCTCTACTACCGCCTGAACGTGATCCAGATCGAGATCCCCCCGCTGCGCGAGCGGGAGGACGACGTGGCGCCCCTGGCCCGCACCTTCCTCCGCCAATTCGCCGAGGAGATGCACAAGGACTTGCGCGGGTTCAACCGCCAGGCGCTGCAGGCGCTGAGCGAGTACTCCTGGCCGGGCAACGTGCGCGAGCTGCGCAACACGATCGAGCGCGCCGCCGTCCTGGGCCAGGGCCCGATCCTGGGCGCCGAGGACCTGCACTTCTCCCCGGTCTCCGCCCCTGGCCAGGAGCTCGCGGAGCCGGCTGCCCCCGCCTCGGAGTGCACCCTGGCGGACATGGAGCGCCAGCACATCACCCGCACCCTCAGCGGCTGCCAGGGCAACAAGAGCCGCGCGGCCCGCCAGCTGGGGATTCACCGCACGACCCTCGCCAAGAAGATCGAGGAGTACGGGCTGGGCTGCTAGCGCCTCGCTCCGTCCCGACCCCCCCGCGCGCGGCCGGCGTCCCCGGCCGCGCGCGCGTTGGTTCCGGAACGGCCCTCACCCGTTCCGGGTCGGGGCCGATCCTGGAGCTGGCGGCTCCGGCCCGCGCGGGCGCAACCCGCGGCGCCACCAGACCTGCGCGAATCACACATCGCCCATCAGCGGCCTGATGCGAATCCCATCAGCCCGCCGACGCAGCCTGCGAAAATTGCCGGTTGCCGACGAGGCACAGCGTTTGCCTGCACATTCTTCCGGGTGCCTCCCACCCGCGAAGGAAGCCCGGACGCATGGCCTCGAGCCGACTCCTATCGATCGCCTTGGTGCTGGGGACGACGACCCTCTCGACCTCGACGGTGGGGGCCTGTCTGCTCGCGTGGCGCGCGACCTCCGCGGTCGAGCGCCTCGAGCGCCACGTCACCGCGCCGGTCACCACCCGCGCCCAGGTGATCCGGCGCGCCGACCAGGAGACCCTGCGCGGCGACGCCCGCGCGGCTGCCGCGCTCTACGAGGGCGCCCTGGGCTCCGAGGAGCTCAGCGACGCCGACCGGCTCTCGAGCCAGCTCAGCCTGGCCCGCGCGCTGAGCGAAATGGGCGAGCTGGCCAAGGTCCGCGACCTCCTGCGCCAGGCGCTCCTGAGCGCCGCCGAGCCGCAGAACCCCCAGGACCTGTTCGAGCTCGCCGAGCGCGCCCTGGAGGCCCACTACCCCGCGGAGGGCCGGCGCCTGCTGCACGCGGTCGTGGCGCTCCAGGGGGCCGTGGAGGACAACAAGCTGCTCGCCGACGCGTTCATGCGCCTCGCCGACAGCTACCGCGACCAGGCCGAGGAGCGCGAGCAGGGCGGGGTCGAGGCCCCCCCCGAGGCGATCTCCGCCTGGGAGCGCTGGTTCAGCGACGTGGACGAGGACGCGATCCCGCTCCTGACCCTGGAGGGCCCGCCCCAGGACCGCCGGCTGACCCTGCTGGCCGACCACGCCGACGCCCACCGGGTGTTCGACGTGCTCAGCGCCCGCACCGGGATCTACGTGCAGCGCCCGGCCGGCTGGGGCTTCCCCCACGCCCCGGCGATCACCTGCGACCTGCGCGGGCTCACCCTCAAGGAGGTGCTCGAGCGCCTCGCCGGGGCCTGCGGCCTCGAGCTGCAGCGCCTGGGCGCCAAGGAGGCTCAGCTCGCGCCGCTGGAGCTGCCCCTGGACGAGGAGACCAAGTCGCGGCTGCGCTGGCGCGCCCGCGACCTCTATCGCACGGCCCTCGAGCTCCGCGACGGCGCCGCGCCCCAGGCCATGATCCAGGTCGCCGAAATGGAGCGGCTCAACGGCGAGACCGAGGTGGCCCTCGAGCTCTTCGCCGAGATCCGCAAGCGCTGGCCGGAGTCGGGCCACGCCACCCGCTCGCTCCTGGGCACCGCGCAGTGCGAGTCGCAGCTCCTGCGCTACGCCCGGGCCCGAGACGCCCTGTTCCGCCTGCTGGAGCGCCCTCAGGTCAAGACCTTCGCCCCCCGGGCCTACCTCATGATCTCCGAGAGCTACCTGGCCGAGGGCCGCGAGGAGGAGGCCGAGCGCTCGCTGCGGCACATGATCCGCGCCTTCCCCGAGGCCGACGAGCTGAGCTACGCCCGCCTGCTCCTGGGCCGGGTGCTCGTCGGGCAGAACAAGCACGGCCAGGCCGTGGTGCTCTACCAGGCGATCCGCCGCGAGGCGCTCAGCGACGAGAACAAGCTCGAGGCCAGCCTCGGGGCCTCGACCTCGCTCCTCGCGGTGAAGAAGTTCCCCGAGGCCGTAGACGAGCTGCTGGTCGCCGCCGCCCTCGACACCGGCGGGGAGCACACCGTCGAGATCTACGAGCAGCTCGTGCGCGCCTACCGCGCCGAGGGCAAGAAGCTCCCCGCCCTGTTCGCGCTGCAGCACCTGCTCAAGGAGCAGGCCCACGCCCCCCAGCTCGTGGAGCAGGCCACCCGGGCCAGCCTGGAGCTGGGGCTCCTGGAGCAAGCCCAGCGCTACCTGAGCGAGGTCGAGGACCCCGCCGGGAAGGCCGAGCTGGCCGCCAGTCTGTGCGACGCCTGGCGTCAGCGCTCCGCCTACACCCGCGCCCGCACCGCCCTGACCCTCGTCCCCGAGGAGCTGCGGCAGGACCCGGACGTGGTCCTCGCCCGCGCCCGGCTGGAGCGCGAGCTGGGCGACCCGCGGGCCTGCCTGCGCGCTCTGGCCGGGCTCGACCCCCACGCGCTGAGCCCGGAGCAGCGCGCCGAAGTGGCCCGACTGGGCGGCGACGCCAGCTGGGTGCTCGATCAACCCCAACGCGCCCTGGAGCTCTACCGAGGCGGTGCCGTGGGAGGACCCCAATGAAGACGACCCTCTTGCTCCTGGTGTTGTGCGCGATGAGCGCCCTGGCCCAGGACGCCGACCCCCGCGCGCGGCTGGCCCACGTGATCCAGCGCGAGCAGCAGCTCCTGGACCTCCTGCGCCGCGTGCGCGAGGGGTCGACGGTCAGCGCCGGGGAGCTCCTGACCCCGCTCCCGGCCCCCGAGCCCGTCCGGCCCCGGATCGACCCGGCCTCGGCCTTCGAGCAGGCCCAGCTCCAGGACACCGACGAGGTGCCGGCGGCCACGCCGCTGGCCGCCCCGGTGGGGGAGGCGACCCCCGCCCCCGCGACGACCCCCGCCCCGGCGGCGGCCCCCGCCCCGGCCCCGCTGCCTCCCCTCTCCGAGGAGCACACCGACCCGCAGCGCCTGGGGGACGCCTACCTCGCCGCCGGCCAGGCGGTGGCCGCCCTCGACGCCTACGAGCGCGCCGCGGAGCGCGCGGAGACCCACGGGACCCCCGCCCAGCTCGCCCAGGCCCGCTATGGCGTGGGGCGCTCCCTCGAGGAGCTGGGCCAGTTCGACGCGGCCATCGAGGCCTACGCCGCGGTGGAGAAGCTGCCCCAGGCGGGCCTCTGGGCCCAGGCCGCGAGCTTCGCCCGGACCTTCATTCGCTGGCGCCGTCAGGTGGCCAGCGCCAGCGCCCCCAAGGAGACCCGGTGAGCACCCAGCTCTTGACCGCCCCCGCGCCCAGCCGGACCTCGGAGGACCAGCTCCAGCGCGCGTTCGCCTCCTTCGAGCGCAGCGCGGCGCACATGGTCGGCGCCTACCGCGAGCTGGAGGCGCGGGCCGCCGCGGTGGACGCTCAGCTCGAGCGCACCAACAGCACCCTGCAGGGGGTCCTGGCCAGCATGCCCAGCGGGCTCGTGGTCTCGGACCCCAGCGGCGTCGTGACCCTGACGAACCCGGCGGCCCGGCAGATCCTCGGACTGGACGAGGCGGCGCTGCTCGCGGGCTTCGCCGAGCTGAGCGACGTCCTGGGCCAGCCCCTGGCCGACCCCGGGTCGAGCGGCGCCGCCGAGCGCCGGGTGCGCCGCCCCGACGGCAGCGAGCGCGTCCTGTTCTGGACCTGCGCCCCGACCCCGCTCGGCGGCAGCCTGTGCGTGTTCAGCGACGTGACCGAGCTCAAGCGCCTGCAGGAGCGTGAGCGCTTCGCCGCCCTGGGCGAGACCGCCGCCAGCCTCAGCCACCAGGTGCGCAACCCCCTGCACGCCCTGCGCGGCTTCCTGGGCCTGCTCGAGCGCGAGCTGGCCGACGCCTCGATCTCCGGCGCCGCCCGGCGCTACCTGGCGCGGGTGGGCACCGGCGCCGACGCGCTCGAGCGCGTGGTCGGGGGCTTCCTCGGGCTGGCCCAGGAGCAGAAGCTGGCGCTCGAGCCCACGAGCGCGGGCGAGCTCGCGCGCCGCGCGCTGCAGGCGGTCGAGGGCCGGGGGCCCGTGACCCTCGAGGTGAGGGGTGACGCCCCCCTGCGGGTCGACGCGCTCCACGTCGAGCAGCTCCTGGTGAACCTGCTCGACAACGCCCACGAAGCCAGCGCCGGCCAGCCGGTGCACGTGCACGTGCAGGCCCAGGGCCCCACGGTGCGGCTCTCGGTCGAAGACCAGGGCCCCGGGATCGCCCCCGAGCTCCTCCCGCGCCTGTTCCAAGCCTTCGTGTCCACCAAGGCCCACGGCTCGGGCCTCGGCCTGGCCTACGCGCAGCGGATCGCCGACCTCCACGGCGGCACGCTGCGTGCAGAGAACCGCCCCCAGGGCGGGGCACGCTTCGTGCTAGAGCTCCCCGCGGACCTCGAGTCCACCTCCGAGCGAAAGGTAGGCTGAGCATGACCTGCGCTTTGGTCGCCGACGACGCCGCCCTCTCCCGCGAGCTCCTGAGCGAGGTCGTGCAGCGGCAGGGCTGGGACGTGGTCGAGGCCGCCGACGGCGACGCCGCGCTCAAGGCGCTGCGCTCGCGCCGCCCCGACGTCGTGCTCTCGGACGTGCACATGCCCGGCCTGACCGGGGTCGAGCTCGCCCGCCGCGCCCGGGAGTTCGGCGGGCCTCCGGTGATCCTCGTGACCGGCCAGGGCTCCATGGCCACCGCCGTCGAGGCCCTGCGCGCAGGCGCCCAGGACTACCTGCTCAAGCCCGTGAGCCCCGAGAAGCTGGAGCAGGCCCTCGACCGCGTGCGCGCCACCCGCGGGCTGACCGCCGCCGAGCCCGCCGAGAGCGAGCTCGTGGGCGACAGCGCGGCCCTGCGCGAGGTCGTGGAGCGCCTGCGGCTGGCCGCGCGCTCCAAGGCCACCGTGCTCCTCGCCGGGGAGTCGGGCACGGGCAAGGAGCGCCTCGCCGCCCTGGTCCACGCGCTCAGCCCGCGCCGGGAGCGGCCCTTCGTCAAGGTCAACTGCGCCGCGCTGGCGTCGGGGGTGCTCGAGAGCGAGCTCTTCGGCCACGAGCGCGGCTCGTTCACCGGCGCGCTGGAGCGGCGCCTCGGCCGCTTCGAGCGCGCCCACGGCGGGACCCTGCTCCTGGACGAGGTGAGCGAGGTCTCGACCGCGGTCCAGGCCAAGCTCCTGCGCGTGCTGGAGGAGGACGAGATCGAGCGCGTGGGCGGCGACCACACCCTCGAGGTCGACGTGCGCGTGGTCGCCACCACCAACCGGGACCTGCAGCACGAGGTCCAGGCAGGCAGCTTCCGCGGCGACCTCTACTACCGCCTGGCGGTGCTCCCGATCCGCGTGCCGCCGCTGCGCGAGCGCCTGGAGGACGTGCCCCTGCTCGTGGAGCACTTCCTCGAGCGCTACGGGCGCGAGGTCCCCAGCCGCGTGCGCGCGTTCTCCCCCGAGGCCATGCGCCTGCTCGAGGCCCACACCTGGCCGGGCAACGTGCGCGAGCTCGAGAACCTCGTGCGCCGCTGCGTGCTGCTCGACGGCGGGACCTACGTCGCCCCCGAGCTGGTGCGCGCCGAGCTCGGCCAGGCCGCCCCCAGCGCCGCCCCCGAGGCCAGCGCGCCCCTGAGCATGCGCAGCGTGGAGCGCGACGCGATCGTGGCCGCCCTGCGCGAGACCAGCGGCCGCCGTGAGCGCGCCGCGCAGCTCCTGGGGATCTCGGTGCGCACGCTCTACAACCGCCTCAAGCGCTACGAGCGCGCGGGCAACCCCGTCGACTTCAGCCAGTTCGAAGGGAGGAGCGCGTGATCTCCGGCGAGCTGAACGACGTCGGCCGCCTGCTCGACGTGGCCGGGCTCCGGCACCGCACGATCGCGGCGAACCTGGCCAACGCCAACACCCCGGGCTACCTCCGGCGCGAGGTGCGCTTCGAGGAGTCCTTCGCCAAGGCCCTCGAGCAAGGCACCAACCCGGGCGCGGTGCGCGCCGAGGTCGTGGTCGACAAGGACAGCCCGACCCGCCTCGACGGCAACAACGTGGAGAGCGAGCAGGAGCTCGTGGACCTCTCCAAGAACGCGCTCATGTATCAGACCCTGACCAAGGCCGCCGCCTCCAAGGCCGGCCTGCTGCGGGCCGCGATCATGGGCCGGGGTGGCGTCTAATGAGCGCCGGCTCGATCTTCCCGGGCATGGGCGTCAGCGCCTCGGGCCTCCGCGCCGAGCGCTACCGCCTCGAGGTGATCGCCCAGAACATCGCCAACGCCCACACCACCAAGGGCCCGAACGGCCAGCCCTACCGCCGCCAGGTCGTCCAGTTCGAGGCCGCCCTCGAGGGCGCGCTGGCGGAGCGCGACGGCGCCGCGCCCGAGGGCGTCAAGGTCGCCGGCGTGGTGGGCGACCCCACGCCCTTCTCCGAGGTGTTCCAGCCCGGGCACCCGGACGCCAACGCGTCGGGCTACGTGCTCATGCCCAACGTGAACCTGCCCTTCGAAATGGTCGACATGGCCACCTCGACCCGGAGCTACGAGGCCAACCTCGCCGCGCTGCGCGCCTTCCGCCAAATGGGTGAGTCGGCGCTGGGGATCGGCGGGCCCTCGTGATCGACCCCGTCGCGTTCCAGGGCGCGCTGCGCGCCGCAGGGATCCAAGCCGGCCCCGCCGCCGGCGCCGCGGCGAAGCCTGCCGCGGGCGAGAGCTTCATGGACAAGCTCGGCGACGCGCTGGGCGAGGTCAACGACGCGCAGACCCGCGCCGACCAGGCGGTCCAGGACCTCGCCGCGGGCAAGGTCGAGGACGTGCACGACGTCATGCTGGCCATGACCGAGGCCGACCTCTCGTTCCGCCTGATGCTCGAGGTCCGCAACAAGCTGGTGGAGGCCTATCAAGAGGTCTCCCGGATGCAGGTCTAGCCCATGGACGCGCTGCGCAAGAGCCTGGCTCAACTCAAGGAGCAGCTCGCCGCCCTCGGCCCGCGGGGCAAGGTGCTGGCGGGCGCCCTGGCCCTCGCGATCGTGGGCGGGGTGCTGGCGCTGGTCGCCTACTCCCGCGCCGTGGACTACGCGACCCTCTACGCCGGACTGGAGGAGGAGGAGGCCGCGCAGGTCGTGGACAAGCTGCGCGCCCAACAGATCCCCTACCAGCTCTCGCCGGACGGCCGCAGCGTCAAGGTCCCCTGGAACAAGGTCCCCGAGCTGCGCCTCGAGCTCGCCGCCGACGGCGTGGTCCATGGCGGGGCGGAGGGCCTGGAGCTGTTCGAGCGGGGGAGCTTCGGCCAGAGCGAGCTCGCCGAGCAGGTCACCTACACCCGCGCGCTGCAGGGTGAGCTGGCGCGCACGATCAGCGCGCTCGAGCCGGTGCAGCAGGCGCTGGTGCACATTGGCCGCCCCAAGCAGAGCGTGTTCGTGCGCACCGACCAGGCCGCCACGGCCTCGGTCGTGATCAAGCTCAAGGCTGGGCGCAGCCTCTCGGGCAAGCAGATCTCCGGCGTGCGCCAGCTCGTCGCCGCCAGCGTGCCGAACCTGGCCCCGGAGAACGTCTCGGTCCTCGACGCCACCGGCGCCGCGCTGGCGGGCCCCGGGATCGCGAGCGCCGAGGCCGCCGAGGCCGCGACCGCCCTCGGCCGCGAGCGCGCCCTCGAGGAGCACCTGACCCGCAAGGCCCAGTCGCTGCTCGACACCGCCTTCGGCCCCGAGCGGGCTCTGGTGCGGGTCAACGCGACCCTGGACCTGGACCAGGTCGAGGAGCGCCGGGAGTCGGTCGACAAGGAGGGCACCCCCACCACCCAGACCTTCACCACCCGCACCGTCGAGGGCAAGGACGGGGTCGGAGGCGCCGTCGGTGTCTCCGGGAACACCCCCGCGGGCCCCAGCGGCGGCGTGGGCGGGAACCGCGAGTCGGAGGAGGTCGAGACCACGGAGTACGCCGTGGGCCGCAGCACCCGCGTCACCCGGCGCCAGGTCGGCGCGGTGCAGCGCCTGACCGTGGGCCTGCTCCTCGACGAGTCGCTCCAGGAGAGCGCGGAGCAGATCGAGAAGATCGTGAAGGAGTCCGTGGGCTTCCACCCCGAGCGCGGCGACACCTTCGAGCGCTCGAGCGTGCCCTTCCAGGGCGGGTTCGTGGGGGCCGCCGACGACGCCGCGGGGCTGGCCCCGGGGGAGCTCAGCACCCTGATCCAGCACGGCACGCTGTTCGCGGCGGTGCTGATCGCGGGTCTGGTGGCCTTCCTCGCGCTCAAGCGCGGCAAGGGCGGCGCCGCCGCCCCGCAGAGCCCGGCGGCTCGCGCGGCCTCGGCCGCCGCCGACGTGGCCGCGAACCTGAGCCCCGAGGACCGCCGGCGCCTGGTGCGCGAGGAGGCCGCGCGGCAAGTCGAGTCGGACCCGGCGCTGGCCGGCGCGGTCCTGGAGCGCTGGCTGGCGTCCATGGACGGAAAGGAGACTGCGTGAGCGACACGGAGCTGAGCGGCCGCCGCAAGGCCGCGGTGCTGGTCCTGGCCCTGGGACCCGAGGTGGCGGCCAAGGCGCTGAGCTGCATGCAGCCCGACGCGGTCACCGACCTCGCCCGGGCGGTGGCGGAGCTCGAGCGGGCGCCGATCGCCCCCGAGGTCGTGGACACCGTCCTCGCCGAGTTCCACGATATGGCGCGCCGCGCGAGCGCCGGGGTCTCGGCCAACGCCGGCTCGCTGCGCCGCCTGCTCGAGTGCTCGGTGGGCCCCGACCAGCGCGACGAGCTGCTGGACACCCTCGAGCGCGAGCGGCGCTACCAGAGCCCGTTCGCCGAGTTCTGCGACCTCGACGCCGAGACCCTGAGCGAGGTCCTCGAGGGGGAGCTGACCCAGGTCCAAGCCCTGGTGCTCGCCAACGTGCCCCCCGAGCTCGCGACCCAGGTGCTCTCGGGCCGGAGCCAGGAGGAGCAGGTCGACCTGCTCAGCCGCATGGCGCGGCTGGAGGACGTACCCCCCGAGCTGAGCCTCGAGGTCGGGGCGGCCCTCGGCGCCGCGGTCCGCGGCCGCGGCCCGCGCCCGCCGCGCCCGAGCGGCGAGGCCGGCGCCGACAACGGACGCACCCGCGCCGTGGCCTCGATCCTGCTCTCCCTCGACGGGCAGAACGAGGAGGAGCCCGGGGCCCTGCTCGAGAAGCTCAAGGAGCGGGACCCCGAGACCGCGGCGGCCCTCGAGGAGCAGTCCTTCGTGTTCGAGGACCTGACCCTGCTCGACGCCAAGGCCCTGCAGCAAGTGCTGAGCCAGGTCGAGGGCCGGATCCTGGCCATGGCCCTCAAGGGTGCCGACGAAGCCGTGGCCCAGGCGTTGCTAGGAAACCTCTCGAAGCGCGCCCGCGAGGGCGTGCTCGAGGAGAAGGAGCTCCTGGGTCCCCAGCCGCTGAGCGCGGTGCAGGAGGCCCAGCAGTCCATGGTCGCGGTGATCCGGGACCTGGTGCAGTCCGGCCAGGTCAAGATCCGCCGGGGCAAGGAGGCGCAACTTGTCAGCTGAGCGAAACTCTCTGCGTCCCGTGTCGCGGGTGCTCAAGGCGCGCAGCCTGGCGCCGAGCGCTGGCGCCGCCCAGCCGTCCAGCGACGCGGTCTCCCGCGCCGAGGTCGAGCGCCTGCTCGCCGAGGCCCGCGCCAGCGCGCGGGAGGAGGGGCGGCGCCAGGGCCTGGAGGCCGGGCGTCAGGAGGGCCTGCAGCAGGGCCTGGAGCAAGGCCGCGCCCTGGGCGCCGAGGAGAGCCTGCAGCAGCTCGGGGGCCTCGTCGGCCGCCTGCGCGAGTCGCTCTCGACCCTCGAGCGCCGGACGCTGGACGAGCTGCGCGACGTCGAGCAGCGCGTGGTCGAGCTGGCCCTCGCCGTCGCCGAGCGGATCCTGGCCTGCGAGGTCGAGGAGGGTCGCTACGACCTGCGTCAGACCTTGAGCCGCGCCCTGGAGCTCGCCCGCGACAAGTCGGAGGCCGTGGTCTACGTGCACCCCTCCGACCTCGAGCGCCTGCCCCCGGCGGAGCGCGAGGGCTGGACCTGCATGGCCGACACGAACCTCGACCCGGGCGACCTCGTGGTCGAGACCCCGACCGGGCGCGTGATCTCGACCCTCGCCGATCAGCTCGAGGCGGTGCGCAAGGCGATCCGCTCGGGGGAGGCCTACGCGTGACGATCCTCGACGGGCTCCCCGACATTCGCCGCTGGCTCGAGCGCAGCCAGCTCGTGCGCCTCGAGGGCCGCGTGGCCAAGGTCGCGGGGCTGGTGGTCGAGGTCACCGGGCTCCCGGTCCCGGTGGGTACGCTCTGCAACGTGCGCTCGGGCGGCAAGAACTACCCCGCCGAGGTGATCGGCTTCAGCGAGGGCCGCGCGCGGCTCATGGCCCTGCACGAGATCGAGGGCCTGGCCCCCGGCGACCCCGTCGCCCCGCAGTCCGGCGCGGTCACCGCGCCCGTGGGCTACGAGGTCCTGGGCCGCGTGCTCAACGGCTACGGCGAGCCCATGGACGGCAAGGGCCCGCTGATCCCCAGCGCCCGCGTGCCCGTGCTGCGCGCGCCCCCGACCCCCATGGAGCGCCAGCTGATCCAGCACCCGCTGACCACCGGCGTGCGGGCCCTGGACGGGCTCACGACCTTCGGCTGCGGGCAGCGCGTGGGGATCTTCGCCGGGAGCGGCGTGGGCAAGTCCATGCTCCTGGGCGAGATCGTGCGCAACTCCGACGCCGAGGTCGCGGTGATCGGCCTGATCGGCGAGCGCGGGCGCGAGGTGCGCGAGTTCCTCGAGCACACCCTCGGCCCCGAGGGCCTGGCCAAGTCGGTGATCGTGGCCGCGACCTCGGACACCCCGCCGCTGCAGCGCCTGCGCGGCGCCTACGTCGCCACCGCGATCGCCGAGTGGTATCGCGACCAGGGCAAGAACGTGCTCCTGGTCATGGACTCGGTGACCCGCTTCGCCTTCGCCGTGCGCGAGATCGGCCTGGCCGCCGGCGAGCCGCCGACGACCCGCGGCTACCCGCCCTCGCTCTACACCCAGCTCCCCAAGCTGGTGGAGCGCATGGGCACCGGCGCCCAGGGGAGCATCACCGCGCTGTTGACCGTGCTGGTGGAGGGCGACGACCTCCAGGACCCGGTGGCCGACGTGGTGCGCGGCCTGCTCGACGGGCACGTGGTCCTCTCGCGGCGCATGGCCGACCGCGCGCACTACCCGGCGATCGACGTGCTCGCGAGCGTGAGCCGCGTGTTCAACCAGGTCACGACCCCCGAGCACCGCGCCGCGGCCCAGCGCTTGCGTGAGCAGCTCTCCGTGTACGAGACCTCCCGTGACCTGATCGAGGTCGGCGCTTATCGCGCCGGGACCAACCCGGTCCTCGACCTGGCGATCAAGAACCGCCCCGCCGTGCTGCGCTTCCTCCAGCAGCAGAGCGGGGAGACCACCCCGCTCGCCCAGAGCATCGACAGCCTGACCGCGCTCGCCGCGGCAGCAGGAGCCCCCGCGTGACCCGCAAGCGATCCGAGCGCCTCGAGGTCCTGACCCGCCTGCGGGTGAGCGAAGAGGCCGAGCGTCAGAGCCACCTGGTCGCGGTCAAGACCGAGCAGGCGCAGCACGAGGACCAGCTCCTCGCCGCCCGCGACGCGCTGCGCGCGGCGGAGGACCGTCTGGCCCTGGTCCTGGGCCAGCCCGCCCTGGACCTGCACCGCCTGCAGCGCGCGCGGGCCGACCTCGAGGCCCTGCACCAGCGCGAGCGCGACCTGCGGCTCAAGCTGCGCGACGTCTCGCGCCGGGTCAGCGTGCGCCAGCGTGAGCTGGAGCACGCCCGGGTCGCGCGCCGCGCGGCCGAGGAGCTCTGCGGCCGCGCCAGCAGCGAGGAGCGGATCCTCGAAGGCCGCGGCGAGGCCCGCGCCAGCGACGAGGCCGCGGTCATGCGCTGGGAAGGCGGTGGCGCATGAAGAAGCTCCTGGGGCTCGCGCTCCCGCTCCTGGCCTTCGTCGGCGCCAGCGCCGGTACCCTGGCCGCCACGGGTCGCTTGAACGCCGAGTCGCTCTCTCACGCCCCGCTGATCGGCGGGCTGCTCGGCGGCGGCCACGGCGAGGAGGGTGAACACGGCGCCGAAGACGCCCACGGCGAGGCCGCCGGCCACGGTGAGGAGGCCGCTCACGGCGAGTCCAAGGGCCACGGCGACGAGGGCGGCCACGGCGACGAGGGCGCCCACGGCGACGAGGGCGGCCACGGCGACGAGGGCGGCCACGCCGCCGCGGACGCCGACGGCGAGGCGCTGCGCGCCGCCTTCGAGCTGCCCCAGCCCTTCGAGGCCGAGGAGCTCGAGCGGCTGAGCCTCGAGCTGGCCCACGCCCGCGACGACTTCCGCCAGAAGTCCCGCGCGATCGAGGCCGAGCGCGCCGCTCTCGCGCGGCTGGGCGAGGACCTCGAGGCGCAGCGCGCCCAGCTCGAGCGGATCATGAGCGAGCTGGCCGCGGAGCGCTCCGCCCTCGACGCGGAGAAGATCGACCGCGAGTCGCAGTTCGTGCGCCTCACGACCGACGAGACCGCGGCCCTCGACCCCGTGGCCAAGACCTACGAGTCCATGCAGGCCCAGGCGGCGGCTGAGCGCCTGGCCGAGCTCGAGGTCGACCAGGCCGCGAAGATCCTCGCGCTCATGAAGTCCCGCAAGGCGGCGAAGGTGCTCGAGGCCTTCCCCGCCACGCGCGCCGCCGAGCTCTCCCAGCGCCTGGCTGGCCTGCGCCGCGACCAGGAGGAGGAGGCCCAGTGAGCCAAGCCGTGGAAGACGCCCCCGCCGACGCCGCCGCGACCCAGGCGGCCGGGAAGGGCAAGCCCCTGATCCTGCTGGCGGTGGCCCTGGCCGCCGGGGTGGGCTTCGCGCTGTTCGCGGTGCCGGCGCCCAAGCAGGAGCCGGAGAAGCCGGAGCACGAGGCCGCGGTCGAGCACGAGGCCCAGACCGCGCAGCACGACCTCCCCGAGCTGATCGTGAACCTGGCCGACAGCCAGGGCCAGCGCTACCTCAAGGTGCGGGTCGCGATCGTGATCCGCGGCGCGCACCTGGAGCAGGCAAAGCAGCAGCTCCAGGACGGGCAAGCCGTGCTGCGCGACCTCTTGATCCGCCTGCTCTCGAGCAAGCAGATCGAGGACGTGGAGACCGTCGAGGCCAAGGAGTCGATCAAGCTCGAGATCCTGAACCTGATCAACCAGACCCTGTTCCCTGAGGCCGAGGCCACCGCGGAGCAGCTCTACTTCATGGAGTTCTTGATCCAGTGAGCGACGAAGACGTGGACAAGATCCTCAGCGAGAGCGAGGTCGGCGCGCTGCTCAAGCTCGTGGGCAGCGAGGACGCCGCCAGCCTGACCCCGGCCGAGCTGGCCGAGCACGCGCAGCCCTACGACTTCCGCCAGAAGAGCCAGCTCGGCCCCGAGTCCAAGGCCCTGCTGCACGAGGCCCTGACCCGGGCCGCGACGACGATCGGCGCGAGCCTCAGCCGCCAGTTGCGCGAGCCCCTGGTCGTCGCCGCCGGCCCCTGCGCTCCGGTCAGCGCCGGCGAGTTCCTGGGCGGCAGCGCCGAGGGCCTGGTGTTCGCCCTGGACGTGGGCCCGGGCAACGGGAAGGCGCTGCTCGCGCTCCCCCGCGGCTTCGCGGCGCGCGCGGTCGACCGCATGCTCGGCGGCACCGGGGACTTGCCCCCGGCGAGCCGGGCTCCGACCCGCGCCGAGCTGGCCCTCGCGCAGCGCCTGGTGCAGGCCGTGCTCGCCCCGATCCGCGCCGCCCTCGGTGAGTCCGCGGCGCTGACCCTCTCCGCGGCCCACTTCGTGAAGAACCCCCAGCTGCCCCCGGTGCTCGACCCCGCGGAGGGCCTCGTGGTCCAGGAGCTGACCGTGGGGGTCGGCGAGGCGCAGCACCCCTTGCGCTTCGCGCTCACCGCGCGCTCGCTGGGCTCGGGTCGCCTGCCCGGCGTGTCTGGGGCCGAGGAGCCCGCCGCGCGCCCCAGCACCCTGGAGCCCGACAGCCCCTTCGGCCAGCTCCCGCTCAAGGTCTCCGCGATCCTGGGCGAGTCTCAGATCTCGATCCGCGCGCTGCTCGACCTCGAGGTCGGCGACGTGCTCTGCCTCGGCACCCAGCTCGACGACTCCCTCGAGGTGCGCGTGTCGGGGGTCCCCAAGTTCCGCGGCAACGCGGGCGTCCACGCCGGTCGCGTGGTCGTGAAGGTCACCGACTGCGGCGCCGAGCTGGCCGCCGCTGGCGCCGCGCGCTCCGCGGCCTCCCTCTAACCCCTCACCCTCCTCAGGAGCCTCCCATGAACGACCACGACGTGAGCGACGTGAGCCTGAAGCACGCCGAGCTCCCCGACCTGACCGCGGACCCCGCCCCCGTCGGCCGGCAACGCAACCTGGACCTGATCCTCGACATTCCGGTCCCCGTGACCGTGGAGCTCGGCCAGGCCAAGCTCAAGGTCGAGGACCTGCTCGGGCTCTACGCCGGCGCCGTGATCCCCCTCGACCGCCGCGCCGGCGACCCCGTCGACGTGCTGGTCAACGGCAAGCTGATCGCGCGCGGCGAGGTCGTGGTGATCGACGAGACCTTCGGGATCCGGATCAGCTCGATCACCGCTCCCGCCCAGCGCATTCGCAGCCTCGAAGACGCCCGCTAGCGCGGGTCGGGGGAGCGCGGGGCCACGCACTGCGGCGTCGCCTCCGCTCCTCGTGTTCCGGCCCCGCGTCCCCCGAACCGCGCTAGCGGATAAGGCTCCGCATGCGCGCACCCGCGCCCAGAGCGTGGCTCCGCTCGAGCGCAGCCGCCGCAGCGCTCGCGCCGGTCGACTCGGCGGGCAGAGCGATTCACCGCCGAGGCGCCGAGGACACGCAGAGCCGCGGCAGACACGGCGTGCTGCCGGAACGAAAGAGTTTGGGGCTCCGCCCGCGCGCAGCCCTACCGGGGTGGGGCAGAGGAGGCTCCGCTCGAGCGCAGCCCCGCCGCAGCGCTCGCGCCGGTCAACTCGACGGGTAGAGCGGATTCACCGCCGAGGCGCCGAGAGCGCCGAGGACACGCAGAGTCGCGGTAGACACGGCGTGCTGCCGGAACGAAAGAGTTTGGGGCTCCGCCCGCGCGCAGCCGTCACGCAAGAGCTCGCCCCTCACGACCGGGCTCGTAGAGCGGGGACGACACCCGGCAGACGTCCTACTGCAGTCAGCCCGGCACTCGGGGACCCTCGAGGTCGGCGACGCCCAGCTCTCGGTGGACCTGGTGTTCACCGTGACGCCGGCGCGGCCGGCGAGCGGCGAAGCCGCGGCGCAGCTGGCCGCGAAGCGGCGGCGAGCAAGTGCGAGCGCAGTACGCCGGCGCGGCCGGCGAGCGGCGAAGCCGCGAGCGCGCAGCCGGCCGCGAAGCGGCCGGCGAGCAAGTGCGAGCGGTACAGCCGGCGCGGCCGGCGAGCGGCGAAGCCGCGAGCGCGCAGCCGGCCGCGAAGCGGCCGGCAAGCAAGAGCGAGCGGTACAGCCGGCGCGGCCGGCGAGCGGCGAAGCCGCGAGGCGCAGCCGGCCGCGAAGCGGCCGGCAAGCGAGAGCGCGAAGCAGCCGGCGCGGCCGGCGAGCGGCGAAGCCGCGAGGCGCAGCCGGCCGCGAAACGGCCGGCAAGCGAGAGCGAGCGGAACAGCCGGCGCGGCCGGCGAGCGGCGCGGCCGGCGAGCGGCGAAGCCGCGAGCGCGCAGCGGCCGCGAAGCGGCCGGCAAGCGAGAGCGAGCGGAACAGCCGGCGCGGCCGGCGAGCGGCGAAGCCGGCGAAGCGCGCAGCCGGCCGCGAAGCGGCCGGCGAGCCCTTGGGGGTGAGGCCGAGGGGCTTTGCCCCGAGGCCGAGGGGCCTCGGAGAGGCCCCCTGAAACGCTCGTCGAGCGGCGTTCGAGCGGGGCACCCGAGCGTCGCTGGCTCGAGCTGAGCTCGAGCCAGCGACGCTCGAGGTGCCCCCGCTCGAGATGCGCCCACTCGACCGCCAGAAGGCCCAGGCGATGAGCCCGACGCCGGCGGCGAGGATCGAGTGGGTCAGGGCGTGGGCCAGCCCGCGCACGGCGCGGCTGCCGAGGAACATCTTCGCGTGCACGTCGGCCAGGTCGAAGTTCCCGGCGCGCACGGCGAGGACGCTCGCCAGGCCCTTGTAGAGGATCAGGCTCAGGGCGCCGGTGGCCCCGATCAGGTAGAGCCAGAAGAACGCGGTCAGGACCTTGGCCGAGATCTCCCCGCCCCCGGCGGTGTGGAGCAGGAGCAGGCCGGCTGCCACGCACAGCGGGATCACGCCGCCGATCAATACGAAGTGCCCGTGGCTGATCCGGAGGTCGAACCCGGACTCCCAGAGGAAGCCCGGCGGGAGCTCGGCCTTGACGCGGCCGCCCTCCTCCCGGGTCAGGGTCCGCGGGGGGTCGTCGTGGCGCTGGGTGTAGCGCAGCGAGACGTTGAACTCGGTCGACACGATCCCGAGCAGGAGCCCCGCCGACCAGAACACGACCGCGAAACGGATCAGGCGGCGGATCGAGGCGCGGTAGTGCGCGGGCAGCGGACGGTCCATGGGCTCTCCCTGGAGGGGGATCCTACCTGCCGGGGCCGCCGACCGCGGACCGTCACTGCGCGAGGGGCTGCGGCTCCTGCACGAGCATGGTGGTCGCGCGGGCCGCGGCGGGGATCGGCTCCCGCTCCGGCTCCTGGCCCAGCGGGCGCTGCACGGCCCACCAGCGCTCGGCGTCGAGCTGCGACCAGGGTTCGACCTCCTCGGCGAGCTGGCGCAGGCGTTGCGCCAGGCCGTGAGCCGACTGCGGCCGCTCGACGGGGTCCTTCGCCAAGCAGTCCAGCACCAGGCGCTCGAGCCCCTCGGGGATCGGCTTCTTCAGCCGCCGCGAAGGCGGGTCGGGCTGGGTGCCGACGTGGTCCAGGATCAGGGACAGCACCTCGCCTTGCACGAACACCTGCTCGCCAGTCAGCAGCCAGTAGGCGATACACCCCAGCGAGTAGACGTCGCTGCGGGCGTCGACGGCGCCCTTCGCGCGGGCCTGCTCGGGCGACATGTAGGCGGGGGTGCCCAGGATCGTGTTCTCCCCGGTGAGGTTCGCGTCCTGCTTGCGGTCCTGCACCGTCGAGACCAGGCCGAAGTCGAGCACCTTGACGAAGTCGACCTCGAGCCCCATGCGACAGAGCATGACGTTGGCCGGCTTGAGGTCGCGGTGGACCATGCCCCGGCTGTGGGCCTCGGCCAGCGACGCGCACACCTGGAGCAAGATCGAGACGACGCGCCCCGGGGGCAGCGCGCCGTGGGCGCGCACGAGCTGATCGAGGTCCACGCCGTCGAGGAGCTCCATCACGTAGTAGAACGCGCCGTCCTCGGTGCGCCCGAAGTCGTAGAGGTCGACGGTGTGCGGCGAGCGCAGCGAGGCGAGGGTCGTGGCCTCGCGCATGAAGCGCGCGATCACCGCCTCGCGCTCCGGCGGGGTGGCCCCCTCCAGGCGCTTCTGCCGGATCACCTTGATCGCCGCCGGGCGCTGCAGGAGCCGGTGCTCAGCGCGCCACACCTCCCCCATGCCGCCCTCGCCGATCGGCTCCACGAGGTGGTAGGTCCCCAGGTTCGCCAATTGCTCGCGGACGTCGCTGAGCCCGCTCGAGAGGCGGGACACGAGGCTGGCCGAGACCACGGCGATCCCCGCGCAGAGGAGGTAGGGCAAGGTCGCGATCACCGCGTCCAGCGCGCCAGGGAAGGGCTTCCCCAGCGCCCAGGCCAGGCCCATGCCCAGGGGCACCGTAGCCACGCACGCCAGACTCAGCCCCAGGGTTACTCGGAGCTTGGCGGGGGCGACGAGGGGGAAGACCACGATCCACACGCCGAGCCAACTCAAGTAGCTGGGCTGGAGCCGCTCGGGGGCCCCCGGGAGGTAGATCGAGAGCGAGATCGCGAGCGCCCCCAGGAGCTGGTAGCCGTGGCCGATCCGGGCCAGGGTCCGGGGGCAGAAGGTGCGGCGGCTGGCGACGGCGAACACCGCGAGGGAGACCACGAGCAGGAACACCTGGCGCGTGAGGTTCGCGCGGCGCACCGCGGGGTCCAAGGTTCCGTCGGCGAACACCAGCCCGAACAGCAGGGCCAGGGCCAGCACTCCGGCGAAGACCCCGCTCAACACGCGGAACCCGCCGCGAGCCTGCTCGAGGACCTCGAGCTCGAGCTCGGAGTCCGCGCACTCCGGGCGCGAGACCATGCCGCGCTGTTGGCAGAAGCGCCGGGAGTGAGGCGGGACGGTCTCGGCCATCGAAGGGGTGCTCACGTTGGCTAGCCTACCAGCCGGGGGACCGACGGGCCTCGACGTGTCGCGACCGGGTCAGAGCCGCTCATAGCGCAGCTTGAACACGTGCTCCTTGAGCAGGTCGCCGTCGCGCGCCACGATCACCCGCCCCCCGATCCCGAGGTAGTCCCCTTCCTTCCAGTCCACGACGCAGGCGTTCACCCGCGCCTCGCCGTTGATCCAGGTCCCGTTCTTGGATCCCGCGCGCTGCCCGCGCTTGCGGGTGCCGAAGTCGCGATACTTGATCCGCCCTTCGGGGTCGAGGAACACCAGCCCGTGGTCCCGGGAGATCTGCCCGCACACGCAGTGGGGGTCCAGGCGGTCGGGGTCGTCGTAGTAGGCGTCGAGGCTCTCGCCCACGAAGGGTCGCAGGAGGTTATGGGGGAAACGCCCGACGCCAATGCACATGAGCTGGCCGGCCCCGCTCGCGTCGTAGAGCAGGCCCTCGCAGGCCGCGCCGCGGTCGTCGGTGACCATGCACTCGGCGACGTCGGTCGAGGCGCCCACCGGCTGCTGCAGCGCCTCGTCGGCGTAGAACTGCAGCCGGGGCTCAAGCCGGGTGAGGTAGACCCGATAGCGCGGGGTGTGGGTGCGCTTGATCTGTTCGAGCGCGGGGTGGTCGTAGAGGCAGATCTCGGCCGAGGAGGCGAGGTCCTCGTCGTAGACGCGCCCGAGGCTCGAGAGCTCGATGCTGCTGTCCGAAAACCGACGACTCACGGGCGGGCGGCCACCTCCTCCCCCAACCCGGGTATAGCGGCGGGGGCGGAGGTTGTCGACGCGCAACGGAGGGTCAGCCCTCGGGCGCGGCCTCGCTGAGGTCCAGGGTCAGGCGCACCTCCGGGTCCCGGGCGCCGGGGCCGAGCACCTCCAGCGCGTAGCTCCCGGCGGCGAGCCCGCTGAGCCGGACCGCGCCCTCCACCGCCGTGCGGCCTTCCCAGGCCGGCTGTCCCACCGGGCCCAGGAGCGCGCGGAACTCGCGCGGGGCGCCGCCCTCCGCCACGAGCTCGAGGTCCACCCCTGCCGGCGCCGGGAGGTAGCTCAGCTTGAGCGCGCCGTCGCCGAAGGGGATCAGCCGCGCCCCGCCGCGGCCGGCGTCGTCGCCGCGCAGCGCCGCGAGGGCAGGGGCTGGGGCTGGCAGCAGCCCGCCCGGGTCCAGGGCCTCGACGCGCCGGCGCACCCGGTCGACCCACAGCCGGAGGCGGACCGCGAGCCCCGCCGTCGCCGGCTGGGGCGCGAGCAGCGCCGCCAGGTCCCGCAGGTCGTCGCGGCACCCGGGGCAGGCCTGCACGTGGCGCCGCAGCGCCGCCGGCAGGGGCTCCCGCGCCAGCTCCTCCCGCGGCGGACAGAGCGCCCGCTCCAGCGGAGCGAGCGGCGCCAGCGCGCGCTCCCAGGCCGCGGCGTCGAACTCGGCGTCGCTCATCGGGCCCCCTCCCCCAGCCCCAGGAGCTCGCCGCAGCGCTCCAGGAAGCCTTGCTCCACCAGCCGCGCCTGAAGGTCCTTGAGCGCGTTGAACTTGAGTCCAGACACCGACGACCCGCTGCGGCCGGTCTCCTCGCAGATCTGCCGCACCGACTGACCGAGGAGCGTGCGCTCGATCACGTCGCGCCGGTTCGTGTTCAACGCGGCGACCGCCGCCGCGAGCATCTTCAAGCACTCGCGGTGGTCGAGGTCCTCCGGCGCGCTGCGCGCGAAGTCCGCCACGTCGAAGCGCAGGCCGCCCTCCTCGGGGTCGTGCAGCGAGAGCCAGCGCGCGTCCCGCGCCTTGTCCTTGAGGTTCATGATCACGAAGAACCCCGTGCGCAGGAGGAACCCCTCGAGGCCCGTGGGGTCCCGGAACTCGAACTTGCCCGCGCGCAGCGCGAGGAAGAACTGCGCGAACACGCGGTTGACCGCGTCGTCCAGGTCGGTGAGCCAGAACCAGTTGCGCCGGGCCCGCGCCTCGCGCAGGCGCCGGGTGAGGAACGGTCGGAGCTGCTCATGGATCGCCTCTTCCGCGCGGGGGTCTCCGCCCTGGGCCCTGGCCACCAGGTCACCCAAGCCCGCTCCTCCGGAAGAACGCGACCCCGGGCCTTCGTCTTTCAAGCGCGCCTCCGCGGGGGTCGAGGTCCCTCTTCTACCACGGAGCGCGGCGAGCCCTGCTCGGCACCACAGGCCGCTCGCGTCGGCTACTCTGGAGGCCGGAGGTCGGGGCCCGGGTGAATCCGCAACAATCCCTCGCGTCCTTGCGCCAGATCGCGGGCAAGGTCGACGCGTTGATCGAGACCTTGAACCGGGGCGCGAGCGGGAGCGGGAGCGGGAGCGGACCCGTGCCCGTCCCCGAGCGTCCGCCCAGCGTCGACTCCAGCGCGGTCCTGGACGCCCTGCACCCGGTGCTCCTCGCGGGGACCCCGGCCGAGGTGTTCGAGGCCGCGGTGGAGGCCGTGTCCTCCAGCCTGGGCTGCGAGCGCGCGATCTTGATGCTGCTCGAGGAGGGCAACAAGCTGCGCTTCAAGGCCGGGCGCGGGATCGACCAGCAGGCCCTCGGCGGCGCCGGCTTCGGGCGCTCGCGCGAGCTGATCAAGCGCGTGCTCCAGGAGGGCAGCCCGACCACCCTCGGCGGCGACGAGCTGGCGGGGACCGGGCGCAGCGGCGCGGCCTGCGCCCCGATCCTGCTGTCCCGTGGCGGACGCCGCGCGATCGGCGGCGCGCTCTACGTCGACTCCTCGCAGGCCTCCCTCGGCCCGGCCGAGCTCAAGACCCTCAGCGTGCTCGTCGACGCCGCCGCGGCGCGCCTGCAGAGCCTGGACGGGGAGGCCAGCAACGACCTGTTCCAGGGCGCGACCCAGAAGGTCGCGCGCCTGCGCAGCAACATCACGCGGCTCTACGACGTGGGCCGCTCGATCAACTCCACCCTGATCCTCGACGACCTGCTCGTGCTGATCGTGGACCACGTGCTCCAGGTGTCGCGGGCTCAGCGCGGCTGCGTGCTCCTGTTCGAAGGTCGCGGCGACGAGCGGCGCCTGGTCTACAAGGTCGGGCGCAACGCGCGGGGGGAGAGCCTGACCGAGGCCGAGTTCAACTACTCGCAGACGGTGACTCAGCAGACGGTGGAGCAGGGACGCTCCACCGTCATGACCGACACCGTGGGCGAGCAGGACCTCTCGCTGTCCATGGTCCAAATGGAGCTCAAGTCGATCATGTGCGTGCCGCTCAAGGAGAAGGACCGCGTGCTCGGGCTGGTCTACGTCGACTCCCAGCAGTCGAACCATGAGTTCGAGCCCTCGGACCTGAACATCGTCGAGAGCCTCTGCGGCCAGGCCTCGGTCTCCGTGGTCAACGCCCGGCTCTACGCCCGAGCCAAGGAGCGCGAGCGGATCCGCCACGAGCTGAACATTGCCGCCCGCCTGCAGAAGGACCTCCTCCCGCGCAAGATCCCACATGTCAAGGGCTTGGACATGTTCGGGACCCTCACGCCGGCCCTCGAGATCGGCGGGGACTACTACGACTTCATCCCCCACGAGGGGACCCACGACTCGCTGACGATCGCGATCGGCGACGTCAGCGGCAAAGGCGTCGGCGCGGGCCTGGTCATGGCCATGGCCCGCTCGGGCCTGCGCTCGCTCGTGGAGCACAAGGGGATCCCCACGAGCGCCCTGCCCATCGTCAAGTCGCTGAACGTCATGCTCTGTCGGGGCACACTCGCCGAACATGTTCATGACCTTCAACATCCTGATCTGGGACGGGAACACGAACGTCTTGCGCTACGCCCCCGCGGGGCACGAGCACCTGCTGATCTACCGCGTGCAGACCGGCGAGGTCGAGGTGCGCAAGGCAGGCGGCGTGGCGGGGGGCGTGCTCGAGGCGGCCAACGACCGCCTGAGCGAGCACGAGCTGCACCTGGCGCCAGGGGACCAGGTCCTGCTCTACACCGACGGCGTGACCGAATGCATGGACGTCGACCAACAGTGCTACGGCCTCGAGGCGACGGTGGACCTGGTGCGCCTCCACGGCAACTCCAGCCCCCAGGAGCTCTGCGAACGGATCGAGGAGGCGCTGCACCGCCACCGCGGCGCGGCGCGCATGCACGACGACATAACCCTCGTCGCCCTCAAGGCCCGCTAGGACCCTCGGGGAATCCTGCCGGTCCGCGCCCATCCGGGGTCATGTTCCCCGAGGGTCCGGGCTCGCCGGATCAAGCACTCCGTGCGCGGCCCGCGTATACTTAGGGGCGAGCCGCCGGGCTTTGTGAGACATGCACTTACGATCCCCTCTAGACCCACTTCGGCCGGGTCGGCGTCTCAGTGGAAGGAGGAGCATGAAGTTGCGCGTCCTGGCCCTCGGGATCCTGGCTGCCTGGCCCGCCCTCGCCCAAGGTGAGGCGACCCCGACCAACCAACTGCACTACCCGGTCAACCCGACGCTGGCGGGCATGCTGGACGGCGCCGAGCGCGCGCGGAACGCGGGCAACTGGAAGCAGGCGGTCACGCTCTACCGCAACGTGATCGACGAGGACCACGCGCAGCGCACGGCGGGCTATCAGCTCGCGTTCGTGGACTCCAAGCGCACCCCCGGGGCCCGCTCGGCGCGCCGCCGCTTCAAGGGGATCACTCAGCTCGCGATCGAGGGCCTGCGCTCGCTCCCTGCCGAGGGCAAGCGGGCGTTTCGCTCGGCCTACGACTACCGCGCCCAGGCGGAGTTCGAGCGCGCCCTGCGCGACGAGCGCCCGCACCAGGCCCTGAGCTTGTGCTACGAGCTCTACCCGATCGCCACCGTCTCGCCGCGAATCCTCGAGACCCTGGCCGAGCGCGCCCTGGAAGAGGGCCGCATGGACCGCGCGCGGCGCCTCCTGCAGCGGCTGCTCGCCCACCACCGCGACGAGCTCGAGGAGCCGCTCTGGATCCAGGAGAAGCTCCTGCTCTGCGCGCTGGGCATGGGCGACGCCGAGGGCGTGCGCGAGCTCGCCGACGAGCTCGGCGCTGCGCAGCACCTCGAGCAGGCCGAGGGCGCCCAGGTGCTCCTCGGGGGCAACCTGACCTCGGTCGCCGAGCTCGTAGCCCGCGCGCTCGAGGTCCAGGCGATCAAGAACGGCCAGCGCCACGGCGAGCGGCCGTCGCTGCCCCTGCCTCGAGGCGACGCCGCGCAGCGCGCGGCCTACGATCAGCCCGTGTCCCTGGGCGCGGCCCGCTTCCGCCCGCTGCGCTTCTCGCGCCCGCAGGTGCAGAACGGCGCCTCGCACAGCGACATGAAGATCTACATGCCCAGCCGCCCCACGAACCCGGCGCGCAACCTGGGCGTGGTGAACGACGGGAACCTGTTCCTGGCGCTCTCGGATCGGATCGTGGCCTACGACCTCAAGACCGGCGAGTCGGCTCCGCCGATTCGCTCGGTGACCCAGGCCTACAACGACCCCAACCCCAAGGTCCTGTTCTCGGCGGCCCTGCACCAGGACGTGGTCATGGCCTCCTTCGTGCACGACGTGCTCAAGGACCAGAGCTTCCGCGGAATCCCGATCAAGGTTCAGATCCCGATCCGCAAGCTGGTCGCCTTCGACACCGCGCGCTGGCGCTGGCTGTGGACCCACGACACCCTGCTGCGCGAGACCGACCAGGCCAACTGGAGCTTCCCCTGCGCGCCGATCGTGCACGAGGGGGTGATGTACACCTCGGCGTTCTCCATCGAGGGCTGGATCAACTGCTACGTGGCGGCCTACGAGGTCGAGAGCGGCGCGCCCTTGTGGGCGACCTGGGTGGCCAGCGGGCAGGTCGAGCAGACCATGTTCGGCGAGCAGGCCACCGAGCCTCTGTGCGTGCCGGTGGCCGCCGCCAACGGGGTGATCTACTGGTCGACCTCCTTCGGCTGCGTGTGCGCGGTCGACGCCGACACCGGCCGCCCGCTGTGGGTGGCGGAGTACGACCAGATCGAGGTCCGGGCCCCGCAGGGCTACTACGCCAGCCCGCGCCTGATCACCTGGGAGAACAACCCGCCGGTGATCGAGGGCAACGTGGCGGTGGTCGCGCCCATGGACTCCAACAACTTCTACGGCTTCGACATCGAGACCGGGGAGTCCTGGCGCCAGCCCCAGCGCTCCTCGGCGACCAACGCGGACATGAAGTACGTCCAGGGCGCGAGCGACGGCAAGGTCGTCGTGGCCGGGGGCAACCTCGTGAAGTGCATCGACGTCGAGTCCGGCAAGATGCTCTGGAACGGGCGCCTGGTCGGCAAGGTCGTCACCGGCCGCGGCGTGATCGCGCAGGGCGCGGTGTTCGTGCCCTGCGAGGACCAGATCAAGGTCTTCGACCTCGACAGCGGCAAGCCGCTGGCCACCGTGGACGCCGAGGTCACCGGCAACCTGGCGGTGTGCGGCGAGCACGTGATCGCGCTGCGCGCCGACGGCCACCTCGCGATCTACCAGAACCGGGGGTTCCATGAGTACCGCCCGCGCTGAACCCCACCCGACCCCGACCTGGAGGCGACCCCTCATGCACTCGACCCGACTGCTGCTCGTGGTCTGCGCGCTCGCGGCGCCTGGCTTGACCCAGGAGCGCGAGGTCCGGCGCAAGGCCATCGAGCTCGACGCGCGCACCCAGCAGCGGATCAAGCTCGCCCTGGACTTCCTCTCGCGGCGGCAGGAAGCCAACGGCGCCTACGTCGACGGGATCGGGCGCAAGGTGAACCACACCTACATGCACGAGCCCGGGCAGCACGTGGGGGTCACCGCCCTGGCGGGCATGGCCTTCCTCTCCTACGGGAGCACCCCCGACCGCGGGCCCTACGGCAAGAACGTGAGCCGCTGCGTCGACTTCGTGCGCAGCTGCGTGAACCCCCAGGGGTTCATCACGAACCAGGGCTCGCGGATGTACAGCCACGCCTTCGCCACGCTGTTCCTGGCGGAGGTCTACGGCATGGCCCCCGACGAGAGCGTGCGCGAGTCGCTGCGCCGCGCGGCCCAGCAGATCGTGAACTCGCAGAACGAGCAGGGCGGCTGGCGCTATCTCCCAGGCGCCAAGGACTCGGACATCTCGATCACGGTGTGCCAGGTCCAGGCCCTGCGCGCGGCGAACAACGTGGGGATCCACGTGCCCAAGGGCGCGATCGACCACGCGATCGAGTACGTCAAGCGCAGCTACATCGCCAAGGCGACCAGCTTCCGCCAGCAGCCCGGCGGGTTCTGGTACCAGGTCTACGAGAACTACCCCCTGCGCCCGTCGCGCACGAGCTTCGCGCTCACCGCCGCCGGCGTCACCGCGCTCTACGGCGCTGGCGAGTACCAGGGGCCGGAGATCGCGGGCGGCCTGCGCTACCTGTTCGACCCCAACAACCGCCCCCAGCGCGCGGGCATGCACAACAGCTTCGACTACTTCTACGGCCACTACTACGCCATGCAGGCGTTCTTCCAGGCGGGCGAGCCCTACTGGTCGCAGTGGTATCCCTCCGTGCGCGACGAGATCCTCGCCGGCCAGAACGCCGACGGCAGCTGGAAGGACCAGGTCGGGTCGAACTACGCCACGGCCATGTCCTGCGTGATCCTGCAGATCCCCTCGCGCTACCTCCCGATCTTCGAGCGATAGAGCCGTGACCCAAGCCACCCTCGTCCCGCCCCCGATCCGTAGCAAGCTCTCCAGCGCGCGCAACCGCCTGCGCCTCGTCGACTACGCGCTGTGCGGCGCCCGCGTCGTGCTCGCCGTGGCCACCGCCGCGGTGACGGTGCTGATGCTCGACTACCTGCTCGAGCCCCCGCTGGTCGTGATCCGCTCCTTCGCGCTGTTCATGACCATGGTCGCCGCCGCGGTGTCGACGGTGTTCGTGAGCCGCGTCGTGCGCCGCAGCCTGACCGACGACGACGTGGCGCTGCTCGTGGAGCGCGAGTTCCCCGAGCTCAAGGACGGCCTGGTCAGCGCGGTGCAGCTCGCCCGCGAGGCCGACCGCGACGACGCCTTCACCAGCCCCAGCCTGATCCGCTCGACGATCGAGCGCACCGCGAGCCAGATCCAGCCCCTGGACTTCGGGCGCGTCGTGCGCACCGGCCCCCTGGTCCCGCTGTGGCTCCTCATCGGCTCCCTGGCGGGGCTGTTCGCCCTGGGCCTCAGCCAGAAGGGGCCTCGCGCCTACGCCTGGCTGTGCGTGCAGCGCGTGGTGCTCGGGCGCGACCTGGCCTACCCCAAGCTGATCGCGATCGAGGTCGGCACCAACGTGATCGCGGGGGTGCGCTGGTCGGCGGCCGCCGACGGCCGCGGGATCGTCGAGGAGTCGGACCTCGAGGAGCTGCAGCCCGGGGACGTCGTCGTGGCCCTCAACGGCACCGGCGTCGACACCTACGACACCTTCACCGCCAACCTGGCCGCCCTCGACCCCGGCAGCCCGGCCCAGCTCGAGGTCCTGCGCGGCAGCGAGCGGCTGAGCGTGACCCGTCCAGTCGAGGTCCAGATCCCCGAAGCCGTGGCCAAGGGCGACAACCTGCGGATCGACATTCGGATCCGCGGGCGGGAGACCGAGCGCCTGGTGCTGAAGACCCTGTTCGCCGACGAGACCGAGGAGCACCGCGAGCTCAGCGCGCTCGCCCCCAACCGCTTCCGCAAGAGCTACGAGAACGTCACCCAGCCCTTCCAGTTCTACGTGCGCTCCGACGAGTTCGACGTGCAGACGCCGGTCTACACCGTGAACGTGGTCCAGCGCCCGCGCATCGAGCTCTACGACTTCGCGCTGAGCTACCCGGCCTACACCGGCAAGCGCGACGAGACCCTGGCCCAGCCGAACCTGCGGGTCCCGGTGGGCACCTCGCTGCGCTACCTGGTCGTGGCCAACAAGGCCCTGGACCAGGCGCGGCTGGTGTTCGAGTACGAAGAGCTGGTCGAAGACCCCGAGAGCAAGCGCACCCGGCGCCAAGTGACCCGGGAGACCGGCCCCCCTCCGGTGCGGCTCGACGCCCTCAGCGCCGAAGAGCGCGAGGGCGCCTACGCCCCGATCGTGGCGGCCGCGGCGGAGCGCGGCGTCGACGGCGACGACTACGCCGGGCGGGTGTGGGTCGGCGACTTCCGCGTGAACCGCAGCACCAAGTTCCGCTTCACCCTGCGCTCGGAGGAGGGCTACCGCTCGGGCGCCAAGCCCGTGGTGTTCTCGGTGCAGGCGGTGCTCGACCGCGCCCCGATCGTGTCGATCCCGGTCCCCGGGCGGCGCAAGCAGGTCACGCCGACCGCCAAGGTCCCGCTCAAGATCACGGCTCGTGACGACTACGGGATCGCGGCCCTCGAGCTGCGCCTGCAGCCGGAGATCCCCGACAAGTCGGCCCCCGCCGAGCAGCGGGTCGAGCTCACCGGGTTCGAGGTCGGGGCCGAGGACGTCGAGCAGGACTACGAGCTCAACCTCGCGGACCTGCGCCTGCGCCCGGGAGAGTCGCTGAAGTACAAGGCCGTGGCCTTCGACGACAACGTGATCCCCGAGGAGCGCGCCAGCGAGTCGCGGGTCTACGAGCTCGTGGTCGTGAAGCGCGAGGACCTCGAGCGGATCCTGCAGGACCGCCTGACCGGGCTCAAGGAGCGCCTGGAGTCGGCAGAGCGCGACCAGCAGGCGGCCAAGGAGCTCGCCGAGTCCTTCGTCTCCGACATGGGGCCCAAGAACGTGTTCGGCGACGAGGACAAGCGCCGCCTGCAGGAGCTGAACTACGCGCAGAAGCGCGTGACCCAGAGCCTGGGCGAGGTCCAGAAGCAGCTCGAGGAGATCGCGCAGGAGCGCGAGCTGAACCGGCTGGAGGACGAAGACGCCAAGCAGCTCAACCGCGACCTGCAGAAGGGGATCGAGGACGCGACCAAGGAGTCGCGCCTGATCGCCCAGCAGGCGGCCGAGGCCCGCGAGTCGCAGCCCCCGATCGACGATCGCCTGCGCAACGAGATGGCCCGGGTCCCGGACCGCCAGCAGGCGATCCAGGACGCGCTCAAGAACCTCTCGACCCGCATCGACAAGTGGGGCGACTTCACCGAGGTCATCCAGAGCTGGCGTGACCTGCGCGTGCAGCAAGACAAGATCATCGAGGGCACCCGCGAGGCTGCCAAGGAGGACCGCTAATGCTGAGCCGAACCATTCGGACCCTGGGCGCCCTGGCGCTGTGGGCGGCCGCGCTGAGCGTCGTGCCGGGGGTGGGCTTCGCCCAGGACGCCAAGCGCTCTCCCGAGGAGCTCGCCCTCGAGCAAGAGAACATTCTGCGCGCCCTGGAGCGGCTCGACGAGACCATGAACGGCCTCGCCGAGAAGATCAAGGAGCGCCAGCCGGAGCAGTCCGAGCGCCTGCGCGAAGCCTACGGCAAGGTCCGCGAACTCCTGCTCAAGGAGGACATGAGCCAGGTCGTGGAGCACCTCCGCAGCGGCAACCCCCTCGCGGCGCTGCAGGGTGAAGAGGCCGTCCGCGAGGACATTCGCACGATCCTCGACATCCTCGAAGGCGCGCGGCGCATGGCCACCGACGACCTGCCCCGCAAGGCGCAGGAGGCCGAGGAAGACCGCAAGGCAGTCCAGGACCTGGCGCAAGAGCAACGCGACCTGAACGCCGAGCTGCAGAGCGACGAGGCCGCCAAGGAGCAGATCGAGACCAGCCAGCAGGCCCGTGAGCGGCTCCAGGATCTGCGGGAGCAGCAGAAGCAGCTCCAGGAAGGCAAGTTCGACCGCCAGGCGCAGACCCAGCTCGCCGAGCGCGTCGCCCGAGCGACCGACCGCGCCAAGGAGCTGGAGCAAGCTCAGCAAGACATTCGCGGCCCCCGCGGCGCCTCGGCGCAGGGTGAGTTCGCCGAGGCCAAGGCTCAGCTCGACAAGCTGATCGAGCAGCAGCGCTCGATCGGGGCCCAGACCCGCGGCCAGCAGGGTCAGCAAGGCCAACAGGGCCAGCAAGGCCAACAGGGTCAGCAAGGCCAACAGGGTCAGCAAGGCCAACAGGGTCAGCAGGGCCAACAGGGCCAGCAGGGTCAGCAAGGCCAACAGGGTCAGCAAGGCCAACAGGGTCAACAGGGCCAACAAGGCGAGCAGGCTCAGAACGGCCAGCAGGGCCAACAGGGTCAACAGGGTCAGCAAGGCCAACAGGGCCAGCAGGGTCAGCAAGGCCAACAGGGTCAACAGGGCCAACAAGGCGAGCAGGCTCAGAACGGCCAGCAGGGTCAACAGGGCCAGCAGGGTCAACAGGGCCAGCAGGCGCAGAACCAGGAGCAGCTCAAGCAGCAGCAGCAGCAGGCGGCACGGCAGGCTCAGGCCCTCGCCGACGCCCTGAAGAAGGCGGCGAGTGAGCAACCGGGGCTGACCCAGGAGGAGCAGAAGCAGGCGCAGCGCGCGAGCGACGCGGTCGCGAAGGCCCAGGAGGCCATGCAGGAGGCGGCCGAGGCCCTCGAGCGCGCGGACGCCGGGGACGCGCAGCAAGCGCAGTCCGAAGCCGAAGCGAAGCTGGGCGAAGCCCGCGAGCGCCTGGAGCAGGCGCAGCGCGAGCTGGCGGGGCGTTCCTCGCCCGAAGCTCAGCAGGCGGCGCGGGACGAGCTGAACGTGGTCGAGGGCGCCAACGAGCTGGCCGAGGAGCTCGAGGGCCTCGCCCGTGAGGCCGAGCAGTCGGCGGGCACTGAGGACGCGGAGCGCCTGAAGGAGGCGGCCGAGGCCATGCGCGAGGCCGCTCAGCGCGCCGAGCAGGCCCGCGACGGCTTCCAGAAGTCGGCGGAGGGTCAGCAACAGGACGCCGCGGCGGCGCAGCAGGCCGAGCAGGCCGCGCGCCAAGCGGAGCAAGCGCTGTCCGAGGCGCGCAAGGCGCTCGAGCAGCAGCGCCAGGCCGAGGCTGGACGCAGCGAGGCCGAGCGTCAGGCCATGGCCCAGGAGCAGCTCGAGCGACAGGCCGAGGCGCTGGAGAAGGCGCTCAAGGACCTGGCTGACAAGCAGCGCGACGAGGCCGAGCAGGAGGACGCCGCCGAGGCGACCCAGCGCGCGGCCGAGGCGGTCAAGGAGGCGCGCCAGGCCATGCAGCGCGCGTCCGAGGCCATGGAGCAGGGCCGTCAGGGCGGCGCCCAGCAGGAGCAGCAGCGCGCTCAGGAGGAGCTGGCCCGGGCCGAGGAGGAGCTCAAGAAGTCCGAGCAGCGCATGCTCAAGCGGCTCCAGTCCCGAGACCTGGAGGAGCTGAAGAAGCGCCAGGAGGAGCTGCGCAAGAAGACCGAGGACCTGGCCAAGCGGATCGAGGATCGCGCCCAGGACCGCAGCGCCGAGGAGGCCGAGGCGCGCAAGAAGGCGGCTGAGGCCGCGCGCCAGGCCGCTCAGAAGCAGCAGCAAGCCGGTCAGAACATGCAGCAGGGCTCCCAAGAGGACGCCATGGAGGATCAGGAGCAGGCGCTGCGCGACCTCGAGGAGGCGCAGAAGCAGCTCGAGCAGGAGGAGGCGGAGTACGCCAACCTGCAGCAGGAGCAAGAGCTCTACGACATGCGCGGCATGCTCGACGAGACGATCCGGATCCAGCAGGAGGTCAACGTCCAGACCCGCGAGCTGGCCGCCGAGTCGCCGGACTCCAGCCGCCCGCCCCGCAAGGTCCGCCGGCAGTTGGCCAAGCTGGCCGAGGTCGAGGGCCGCGTGCGCGAGGAGGCCGGCAAGGTGCAGGCCATGCTCGAGGAGGAGAAGTCGATCGTCTACGCCTACCAAATGCGCGCAGCGGGCTCGGACATCGAAGAGATCCAGCGCCTGCTCGGCGACTACGAGCTGGGGATCGAGACCCAAGCGCTGCAGCGCGACGTGCTCGAGCGCATGGAGGGGCTGCGCAAGGCCCTGGACCGCGAGCTCAAGCGCCGCGATCAGAAGAAGCAAGAGCAGCAGCAGCAACAAGGCCAGCAGAACCAGCAAGGCAAGCAGCCTCTGGTCCCGCCGCTGGCGGAGCTGAAGATGCTCCGGGAAATGCAGGAGGACGTGAACTCCCGCACCCGCAACCTCTACAACGCCCTGCGTGACGCGCAGGACGGCAAGCTCAACCGGATCCAGCAGCGTCTGCTGCAGCGGCTGAGCGACGGGCAGGGCAACATTCGCCAGCTGCTCCAGGATCTGAACGACAGCCTGAACGCTCAGGCCCAAGGCGCCGCCGGTGGAGGCGGAGGCGAGGGCGACGGTGAGGGTGAAGGCCAAGGCGAAGGCGAAGACGGCAAGGAGGGCCGCTAATGCGTTACCTGGGAATCTTGGCGGTCGCGGCCCTGGGGGCCCTGCCGATCGCCCGCGCCGACGGCACCGACGACGAGAAGAAGGCCGAGAAGGAGTTCCGCGAAGCCGAGGGCGAGCGGGACAAGAAGCAGGAGCAGGGCGAGGGTCAGCAGCCTCCCCAGGGCATGAACCCCTCGAGGACAACCCTCTCGAGAAGATCCTGGAGCTCATGGACAAGGTCGAGAACAAGCTGTTCGAGGCCGACACCGGCGAGTTCACTCAGGAGGAGCAGAAGCAGATCGTCGAGGCCATGCGCTTCGAGGACAAGACCCACGAGGCCCTCGAAGAGCTGATCCGCAAGATCGAGGAGGAGGCTCAACAGCAGCAGTCCTCCAGCAGCTCCTCCAGCGACCAGCAGCAGCAGCAGAAGCAGGACCAGCAGAACAAGCAGGACCAGCAGCAGAACCAATCCGAGTCGGAGCAGGAGCGCCAGCGGCGGCTCCAGCGCGAGAAGGAGGAGGAGCGGCAGCGACAGAGCCCAGAAGCAGCAGCAGCAGAACCAGCAGAACAAGCAGGATCAGCAGCAGCAGCCGCAGAACGGCGAGCAGCAGCAGCAGCCGCAGGACAGCCAGCAAGCCAAGCCGCCCGAGGATCAGTCCGGCCCGCTCAACGACGAGGAGCGCGCCGGCGGCCGCTGGGGCAACCTTCCCAAGAAGCTGCACCAGGACGCCGGACGCGCCAGCGAGCGCGAGGTCCCCGAGCGCTTCCGCCGCGCCTACGAGCGCCTGACCGAGAAGCTCTCGGGCAAGCCCTCCGACAAGCGCTAACCTGTCGGACGAAGCACACCGCCGGCCGGGGCCACCCCGCGCCGGCGGCTTCGTGTACGCAGGACGCCCAGATCTCCGGCGAACCGGGGTCGCGGCGGGGGGTGCGTTGACGGCGCAGGGACGGAGCCAGCGCCCTCGTCTCGAAGACCGGCTCAGGCTGAGCCGGTTTTCAGATCGTGGACGCGTCCGCTGAAACCTTCGACGGAGGCGTCGAGACTTCGGTCGGGTACGCGCCTCGCATGAAGGTTCCTCAACGAGAGCGAGGACGCGTCACCGACAATCCTTCCTTCCTTCCTTCCTCCTTCCTTCTCGACGCGTCCCTGACTCCACGATCCTTCCTTCCTTCCATTGCACGACTCGACCTCGGCCCGATCCGGCCGAGGTCGCGTCGCGTACGGCGTGACCTGTTCCCGGGGCGATTCCGAACACTGCTGGGAACGCCGTCTGCGCGAAACTCCTGGCACAGCAGGCCTTTGCGTCCCTTTGCGTCCTTTGCGCCCTTTGCGGTGCAAGAGCATCTGCCCGCCCTGAATCGCCGCGCGCCGGGACGGTGCGCTACCAAGGAATTCCACTCACGCAGAACGGGGGCCTCCGGCAGCAAGGGCCCAGCGGGAGAACAGACCTACCTGCACAGCCTTCGTCGGCTCGACGACGTACGGGAAGCTCCGCAGACGCGAGCGCGCACCGGCCTACGGTTCAACCGTTCCTTCCTTCCTTCCTCCTTCCTTCTCGACGTCCCTGACTCACGATCCTTCCTTCCTTCCATTGCACGACTCGACCTCGGCCCGATCCGGCCGAGGTCGCGTCGCGTACGGCGTGACCTGACCCCGGGGCGATTCCGAACACTGCTGGGAACGCCGTCTGCGCGAAACTTCCTGGCACAGCAGGCCTTTGCGTCCCTTTGCGTCCTTTGCGCCCTTTGCGGTGCAAGAGCATCTGCCCGCCCTGAATCGCCGCGCGCCGGGACGGTGCGCTACCAAGGAATTCCACTCACGCAGAACGGGGGCCTCCGGCAGCAAGGGCCCAGCGGGAGAACAGACCTACCTGCACAGCCTTCGTCGGCTCGACGACGTACGGGAAGCTCCGCAGACGCGAGCGCGCACCGGCCTACGGTTCAACCGCCAAGGCCGCCAGGGGGCCAAGGCTCCGCGCTGTGGGTCGAGCGACCCGGAGGGTGAGCAGGCCCCGTAGAGCGGAGCGCACCATCCTCCCTCCGCCGGCGCGGCATGCATTCGGCGGAGCCTTGGCGCCCCGGCGGCCTTGGCGGTTCTATCCTCTTTGTCCGCCCACGCGTCGCCGGACACTGCGCACCCCTGCCGTAGGGGCGCGATCGGCGTCGGGGGCCTTCGCCAACGCGACCCCGTCGGACAGGGAGGGGGCACGGCGCTCCGCTCGAGGGGCAACTGTCGGGTGCCGCCTACAGCAGGCGGCACACCTTGCGGCCGATCCACTCCAGGACCAGGATCACGCACAGGACCATGAACACCCACTGGTTGTCCCAGAGCTCCTCTTCCTCGCGGTTGCGGGTGGCGGCCCTCGGTCTGAGGCAGCACCTGCTCGGGAGTCGTAGATCCGTGCAGGCGCACGAAGCGCCTGCTGCCCGAGGCGGCCGCGATCTTCTCCAGGCCCTCCTTGTCCATGCGGGGGTCCCGGAGCTCGAGGCGCGGGAGCTTGACCTCGAACACGCGGCTCGCGACCTCGTGCTCGCTGCCGAAGGCGCCGGGGTTGATCGACAGCCGGTAGGGGCCGATCTTGACCGGGGTGTAGACCCCGGTGAACTTGCCGGGCTCGGACTCGTCCTTCTGCAGGGTCAGGACCTGGGTCTCGCGGTCGGGGTGCTCCAGCTCGACCTCCTGGGTCTCGCGCCCGCGCAGCGCGTCCTCGTCGCGGATCTCGGCGCGGATCCGTACCTCCTCGCCCACGTCGTACTTCGTCTTGTCCGTGGTCACGAAGAAGCGCTTGGCTCGGGTGAAGCTCTGCAGCGAGAGGAAGCGGATCGCCTGGCTGTAGAGCTTGTAGTGGTATTTGTCGCCGACCTCGGCCCGGAAGCGCCAGCCCTCGTCGAAGCCGTACCACAGGGCCGTGCCCGCGCCGTAGCGCTGCCAGGCCATGAGCGGGAACAGGCCCTCGCTGTTGCGGGCCGTGGGGTGCACGGCGAGCACGTGGGCCTGGGGCTTCACCCGCTCGCTGCGCATGAACATGTAAAAGCTCGGCGCCCGGGTGTCCCAGAAGTCGCGGTTGCGCGCCTCGGCCTCCTCGAGCCGCAGCAGGGGCGAGTCGCGACCCTCCCGGGTCAAGCGCAGCACGTACGGTCGGCTGTAGTCGTCGCGGGCGGTGCTGTCGTCGATCACGATCGGGAGCACGTCCGCCAGCGGAGTGTTGGCGAACGCCCGCGGGTTGGCCTGCGTGCCCGAGATCATGAACAGCCCGGCGCCCTCCTCCTTGACCGCGTCCCGGATCGCCTCGAGCGCCCCGTTGTAGAACACGGGCTCGCCGCTCGCGGAGAACTGCGACTCCGGGCCGACGTCGCCCAGAATGATCACGTGGTAGCTCTTGAGCTCCTCGGGCGAAGGCAAGCGGCGGATCTCGGTCACGCCCTCGGTGATCGGCTGCGCCCACTCGCGGTCGGCGGAGATCAGCAGGCCCTGCACCTCCATGTGCTTGTCGCGGACCAGGCCGTTCTTGAGGAAGCGATATTCCCAGCGCGGGTAGCCCTCGACGTAGAGCACCTTGATCCGCTCGTCGATCACCCGCACCCGGCGCAGGGCGCGGTTGTTGTCGTGGGTCAGCTCCGAAGGGTCGGGCTCGATCCGCGCCTCGAGGGTGTATTCACCGGGGCGCGCGATCCGGGTGGAGAAGTCGACCTCCCACTCCAGGCGGTCGCCGCCCACGAGCCCGGTCTTCTCCTCGATCACGAGGTCGTCGAGCTTGAGCGAGACCTTGGCCTCGCGCTGCTCGGCGTAGCCCTGGGCGCGGACCACGAGGGACACGCGCAGCACGTCCTCCGCCAGGGCCACGTCCGGCGCGCGGAAGTCGTCGATGGACAGGTCGCGCGGGGGCTCGGGGTCGCCGACGCCCACGGCGTAGATCGGCACGCCCTTGCGCCCGAAGCGCCCGGCCACCGCCGCCGAGCTCAGCCGGCCTGCGGTGTTGCGCCCGTCGGTGAACAGGATCACCCCCGCCACGCGCTCGCTGCGCACGTCGGTCAGGATCCGCTGCAGCGAGTCGCCGATCGCGGTGGCCTGCCCGTCGGGCTCCACGTCCTCGAGCCCCGCCAGGACCTCGGTCACCCGAGCCTGGAGCTCCTCGGGGGTCTCGTCGCTGCGGGTCTTGTCCAGCGCGCCCTGGGCGCGCCGCCCGGCGCTGAAGGTGTAGAGCCGCACGCGGTTGTTGCCCGCGAGGTCCTTCAAGAACTGCCCGGAGTCCTTGCGCAGCGCCTTGCGCACGCGGTCGAGGCGGTCGGTGTCCCGCAGCTGCTCGCGGGTGATGTTCAAGGCGTTCGCGATCTTGTCCGCGAGCTCCTCGTCCTTCTCCCGGTCCTCGAAGCTCATGGAGCGCGAGGCGTCCACCGCCACCACCACCAGGCCCTCGCGGACCTCGCGGTCGATGGACTGGCTCACCGGGCGGAACAGGATCGCGACCACGAGCCCGATCGCCGCCGCGCGCAGCACGGCGAGCACGACCTTCAGCGCGCCGCGCTGGGTCTTGGGCTCGAGCAGGTAGACCATGGCCGCGAAGGCCAGGATCAGGGCCCCGACCAGGAACAGGATCCAGGGCGCCGGCAGGTTGAGGAACTTGCTCTCGACGATCCGCTCGGGGGTGTCGGCGAGGAGGAAAGCCCAGTTCATATCGCGCCTCCTATCGCCTGCGGCGGCCGAAGATCGCCGCCAGGATCGACTCGCTCACGAGCAGCGCCAGGACCAACGCCAGGAGCTCGGGCCAGTATTCGCGTTGCCCGCCCACGCCGCCGTCGGCGGTCAGCGAGGGCACGACCTCCTCGGGCCGGATCTCACGGATCTGCACGCCCAGGGCCTCGCCCAGCTCCTGTCCGCTGAACTTGGCGAGGTTGCCCTCGCGCCCGTCCAGGGCCACGGCGAAGTAGTCGGTCTGGAACTTCTCGTTGGAGCTCTTGACCGCGTAGAACCCGGGCTCGGGCAGGCCGTCGCGGTTGAGGGTGTCGGCCTCGTCGCCGCCCTCGGTGTCGAGCTGCTCCTTGGGGAAGGTCAGCCGATACAGCTCTTCGCCGTCGACCTTCTCGGGGACGACGGAGATCTCCTCGTCCTCGGGGGTCTCGACCTGGACCTTGCTCGCGAACTCCTCCAGGCGGATGAAGCTCACGTACTGCCCGCCCACGTCGAGGTTGTGCTCGGGCCGCGCCCGCTGGGCGAGGTAGAGCACGTACTCGCGCCAGAAGATGTAGTTGAACACGTAGGGCACGAGCCGGTTCCAGTCCGCGTCGGCGCTGGTCAGCCACAGGCCCACCCGGCCCTGCCGGCCGAAGGGGCGCTCGACCAGGAGCGGGAGCCCCTGCTCCTCGGTCACCGGCGCCCCGACGTTGTCGTCGACGGTCTGGTTGACGCGGAAGGGCACCGTGCTCACCCCCGACTCGGGGAGCTTGGCCTCGAAGAAGCCGAAGATCGACGGGTCGCGGAGGTGGGTCACCATGTCCTCGTCGGTGAACAGCCCCGCCACCGGGTGCTCGCGGTCGCCCACGTGCATGACCCAGGCCGGGGCGTCCTCGTCCAGCGACGCGTCCGCGCTGGTCCCGCCCACGACCCGCACCAGCTCGGCCGGGAGCAGGCCGCGGCCCTCGCGGTAGAGGAACTCGTTGTAGGCCTTGGCGTCGACCCGCGAGCCCAGGGCGAAGATCACCGAGCGCCCGAGCTTCACGAAGTCCTCGAGCAGGGCGGAGTCCTCGGGGGAGAGCGAGGGCACGTTGGCCAGCACGACCACGTCCAGGGACTCCTGCCCCTGCGCGGCCTCGCCGCCGCTGGCCGCCGAGACGGCCTCGCTCAGCTTCTGGCCCAGCTCGGCCTCGGTGCAGGTCTCGGCGCTGATCAGGCTCTGCACGTCGTCGGAGACGCTGATCGTGAGGTATTCGTAGAGGAAGTCGGTCTCCCCCTCCCAGTCCTCGTTGCTCGGCTCGCCGTCGACGAGCAGGACCCGCACGTGCTCGCGCACGTCGACCACGTAGTGCCGCCAGTTGTCGACGGTCAGGGCGTCGGAGCTGAGGTGCACCGCCACCCGGTGCAGGCCCGGGGTCTCGAAGGTGTAGCTCAGCGGCTCCGCGAGCAGCTCCTCGCCGGCGGCCACCTGCAGCGACACGATCTTCTGCGGCTCGGCCTCGCCGCCCTCGAGGTCGACCTCCTCGTCCACGTCCACGAAATACTTGAGCGTGAGGTCGCCTATGTCCTCGTTGGACCAGTTCTTGACCCGGGCCTCCACGTGACAGGGCAGGCCCCGGCCGACGACGGCCTCGCGGGTCCCCAGGCGGGTCACGCTCAGGTTCCGCGGCTGGTCGGCGCCGCAGTCGATCAGGACCAGGGTCGCGCCGAGCTCGGTCTCGAGGTCCTTCTTGGCGAGGTCGGCCAGCTTCGGCTCGAGGAGCTTGCCCTCCTCGTCCAGGAGACCCTGGCGCTGCGCGTCGGTGAGCACGAACACGGTCTTGGCCAGGGGCGGACGGCCCTCGGGGGGCCGGATCCCGTTGGGCTCGAAGCGCACGAGCATGCCCGGGAGCTGCTGCAGCACCTGACTCAGGCTCGTGCCGCGGGCGCGGGCGCCGTAGAACAAGTCGTCGTCGAGCTCTTGCAGCAGCTCCTTGCGCCCCGCGTCGTTGGCGTTACGCGGGACCGTGCTGGCCTCGAGCCGAGCCACGTCGTCGAAGGCGCGGATCAGGACGCGGTCGCCGTCCTTGAGCGCGCCCACGATCTCCTTGGCCGCGCTGCGCGCGCGCTCGTGAGCCGTCTCCTCGGCGCTGGAGCCGACCTGGTAGCTCATGGAGTACGAGGTGTCGATCAAGACCACCACGTTCTGGGTCTTCTCGTCGGGGGAGACCTCGACCGGAGACACGGCCCGCGGGCGCGCCAGCGCCACCGCGAACGCGATCAGGATCAAGCAGCGGATCAGGAGCAGGAGCAGGTTCTCCAGGCGCAGCCGCCGCTGCTGCTTCTTGACCGCGCGCAGGAGGAAGGTCAGCGCGGCCCACTCCACCGTCCGGTAGCGGAAGCGCGAGAGCAGGAAGATGGCGATCGGCGCCGCGATCGCCAGGCCGCCCAGCATCAGGAATGGGTTGACGAACTCCACGGCTAGCTCAGCTTCATTCCGGAACGGGTGGCGAGGTAGCTCGTCAGCGCCACGTCGAGGGGCTGCGAGGTGTCGAGGGGCACGTAGTCGATCCGGTCGGTGCGACACCCGTGCCGGATCTCACCCATGAACTGCTCGAGCTCTTCGAGGTAGGCCGCGCGCAGGGCCCCCGGGTCGCAGATCACGTGCCCCAGGGCCTCGAGGCCCTCGAAGCGCGTCATGGCGTTGAAGGGGAAGGTGCGCTCGGCCACGTCGAGCACGTGGAACACGATCACCTCGTGCCGCCGGTGGCGGAAGTGCCGGAGCCCCGAGAGCACCTTCTCGGGCTCGTCCAGGAGGTCCGAGATCAGGATCACGAGGCCCTTGCGCTTGACCCGGTCGGCCATGGTGTGGAGCACCGGACCGAGGGAGGTGCGCTCCCGCGGCACCAGGTTCTCGAGCTCGGAGAGCATCAGGTTGCGGTGCGAGGGGCTCGACGCGGGGGGAATGAACTTGCGGATCTCCTCGTCGAAGGTCACGAGGCCGACCGCGTCGCGCTGGCGCAGGATCAGGTAGAGCAGCGACGCGGCGACGGTGCAGCCGTAGTCGAGCTTGCTCGGCAGGCTGGGGTCCGACTGGTAGCGCATGGACTCGGAGCCGTCGAGCAGGATCGTGGCCGTGAGGTTGGTCTCCTCCTCGTACTGCTTGATGTAGTAGCGGTCCGAGCGGGCGTAGACCTTCCAGTCGATGTGCTTGATGTCGTCGCCGGGCACGTACTCCCGGTGCTCGGCGAACTCCACCGAGAACCCGTGATAGGGGCTGCGGTGCAAGCCCGTGACGAACCCCTCCACCACCAGCCGCGCGCGAATGTCGAGGCGCGAGATCTTGGTGAGGGTCTTGGGGTCGAGGTACTTCCGGCCGACCTCGCCAGCCATTAGGCCTTGACCGTCGCCTCGGAGCCGGTCCACTCCAGCAGGCGCTCGACGATCTTGTCGGCGGTCACGCCCTCGGCCTCGGCGTTGAAGTTGGTGATGATTCGGTGCCGCAGCACGGGCTTGGCTACGGCGTCGATGTCCTCGGTGGACACGTGGTGGCGCCCGTGGAGCAGCGCGCGGGCCTTCCCGCCCAGGATCAGGTACTGGCAGGCGCGGGGGCCGGCGCCCCAGCTCAGCCACTCCTTGATGAAGTCGGGGGCCTCGGAGGTGCGGTGGCGGGTAGCCCGGGTGAGCTTCATGGCGTAGCGGGTGACGTGGTCCGCGATGGGCACGCGGCGCACGATCTCCTGCAGCTTCATGATCTCCTCGCCGGTGAGCACCGCCTGGGGCGGGTCCTCATTGCCCCCGGTGGTGCGCTTCATGATCTCGAACTCCTCGTCGGCGGTGGGGTAGTCGACGAGCACGTTGAACATGAAGCGGTCGAGCTGCGCCTCGGGGAGGGGGTAGGTGCCCTCCTGCTCGATCGGGTTCTGGGTCGCGAGCACGAAGAACGGCTCCTCGAGCGCGTGGCGCGTGCCGCCGGCGGTGACCTGGTGCTCCTGCATGGCCTCGAGCAGCGCCGCCTGGGTCTTGGGCGGGGTGCGGTTGATCTCGTCCGCCAGGATGATGCTGGCGAAGATCGGCCCGCGCAGGAACTGGAACTTGCGCTCGCCGGTGGTCTTGTCCTCCTGGATCACCTCGGTGCCGGTGATGTCCGAGGGCATGAGGTCCGGGGTGAACTGGATGCGGCTGAAGGACAGGCTCAGGGTCTTGGCGAGGGTGCTGATCATGAGCGTCTTGGCCAGGCCCGGCACGCCGATCAGCAGGCAGTGACCGCGGGCGAAGATGCAGATCAGGAGCTCCTCGAGCACGTCCTCCTGCCCGACGATCACCTTGGACATCTCCTTGCGGATCGTCTCGTTCGCGGCCTGCAGCTTCTTGACCGCCTCGAGGTCGTCGGCGCCGAGCTCGCTCTGGGTGCCGGAGGTCTCCTCGGGGGGGGTGTCGTCGGCCATGGGTCCTCGCAGGGGGCTCGAGGGGGAGCCCGCGGTTTTGGGTGAGGCGCGAGTGTATCCAAGCCGAGTACGCTCGTAAAGCCAGGAGGGCGCGCGCCTTTGCGCCTCCCCGCGCAGATGGCTCCGGGGGTAGCGACGTCGTGGGTTCGCGGTAGGCTCTGGCCTTCGGAGGGTGCGATGAGCAGCAAGGACTTGAGCGAGCTGGACGGCCTCAGCGCGAACGAGCTCTTCGCCGGGGCCGACGGCCTGGCGTACGACGACTTCCTGATCCTCCCCGGGCACATCGACTTCCACCACCAGGAGGTCGACCTCTCCACCCGGGTCAGCAAGAACATCGCGCTCAAGCTGCCCTTCGTGTCCTCCCCCATGGACACCGTGACAGAGCACGAGATGGCGATCCGCCTGGCCTGCCTCGGCGGACTCGGGGTGATCCACTACAACCAGGGGATCGAGGAGCAGGCCGAGGAAGTGCGCAAGGTCAAGCGCTTCGAGAACGGGTTCATCACCGACCCCGTGGTCCTCGGCCCCGACGCCACCGTCGAGGACGTGGACCGGATCAAGTCGCGCTACGGCTTCAGCGGGATCCCGGTCACCGAGAGCGGGACCCCCGGCGGGAAGCTGATCGGGATCCTCACCAACCGCGACATCGAGTTCGAGCCCGACCGCAAGCGCCCCGTGCGCGAGGTCATGACCAAGGACCTCGTGACCGGCCCCGCCGGGCTCTCGCTGGCCGACGCCAACGACCTCCTGCGCCGCTCCAAGAAGGGCAAGCTGCCCCTGGTCGACCCCCAGGGGCGCCTGGTGGCGCTGGTCAGTCGCCGCGACCTGCTGAAGAACCGCGACTACCCCGACGCGGTCAAGGACGAGCGCAAGCAGCTCCGCGTAGGCGCCGCGGTCAGCACCCGCGACGAGGACCGCGAGCGGGTCACCGCCCTGGTCGAGGGCGGCGTCGACCTGATCGTGATCGACGCCGCGCAGGGCGACTCGATCTACGAGCTCTCGCTGCTCGAGTGGATCAAGTCCACCCACCCCGGCGTGGACGTCATGGCCGGCAACGTGGTCACCCGCGCCCAGTGCCGCCGACTGATCGACGCGGGCGCCGACGGGCTCCGGATCGGCATGGGCCCGGGCTCGATCTGCACCACTCAGGGCACCATGGCCGTGGGCCGCGCCCAGGCCACCGCGGTGTGGAGCTGCTCGCGGATCGCCGCCGAGCGCGGGGTCCCGCTGCTCGCCGACGGCGGGATCAGCCAGATCGGACACATCGGCAAGGCGCTGGCCCTCGGCGGCTCGGCCGTGATGATGGGCTACATGTTCGCGGGCACCGAGGAGGCGCCCGGGGAGTACTTCTACGACAACGGCGTGCGCGTGAAGCGCTACCGCGGCATGGCCTCCCTCGAGGCCATGGAGGCCGGCGGCGACAAGCGCTACGAGACCCGCGCCGACGACCGCAAGGTCAAGGTCGCCCAGGGCGTGTCCGGCACGGTCCTCGACAAGGGCCCGCTCGACGACTACGTGCCCTACTTGATCCAGGGCCTGCGCCAGAGCCTGCAGGACATGGGCGTGCGCAGCCTGAGCGCGCTGCAGGAGGCGCGGATCACCGGGCAGCTACGCTTCGAGCGCCGCAGCCTCGCCGCCCAGGTCGAGGGCGGCGTCCACGGGCTCTACTCGTATCAGGAGTCCGCCCTCGGCATGCGCCGCAAGGGCGGGCGCTAGGTCGTGCTGGATCCCGCGATCCCCGCCGCGTGACGGGCGCTCAGGCGCCTACACGCTCGCAGGCCGCCGCGCCCGACCTGGCGCTCCTGGGGATCCTGGCCCTCGCGGCGCTGCTCCCCTGCCTGCGCCTCGTCGGCGCGTGGTTCGTGGAATACGACGACCCGGAGTTCCTGCTCCGCCAGCGCTTCTGGATCGAGCCGAGCTGGTCGAGCCTGCTCGACGTGTGGACCCGGCCGATCTACGGCTCCTACCACCCGCTGCACCAGACCAGCTACGTGCTGGACCGCGTGCTGTTCGGCCCCCACTCCCTCGGCCCCCGCCTGACCAACCTCGCGCTCTACGCCGCGATCCTCGTCGGCTTCGCCAGCGTGGGTCGCCGGCTGGGCCTCTCCCGCGCCGCGCTGCTCCTGGGGGGCCTGCTCTACGCCTGGCACCCCAGCCACGTGGAGAACGTCGCCTGGATCTCCCAACGCAAGGACCTGTTGAGCGCAGCCTTCCTCCTGGCGGCGGCCGCGGTCTACCTCGGCCCCACCCCCCACGGGCTGCGCGAGCCGAACCCGCCCGTGGCGAGCTGGCCGCGCACGGCGGCGGCGCTCGGGCTCATGGTCCTGGGGCTGCTGGGGAAGTCGGTCACCGTCGTGCTCGCCCCGTGGCTGATCCTGATCGCCCTCGGCCGAGGAAACCTGCGCCGGGAGGCGTCGCGCCTGGCCTGCTTCGTGGCGGTGGGCGCCGCCGCGACCCTGGTGCACTACGTGTCCCAGGACGCCGTCGGCGCGGCGGTCGCGCGCCCGGAGCCCCTGGCCCACGTCGGGCGCCTCCTGCGCGCCCTGGGGTTCTACGCGGGCAGCGCCGCACTCCCCCTGTGGCCGGCGCCCTTGCTGCCCTACGACGCGGGGTGGACGGCGCTCGAGGCCTTCGGGGTCGCGCTCTGCGCGGGCTGGGCGATCCTCGCGCTGCGCGTCCCGGCCCTGCGCACCTGGGGGCTCATGGCCTGGGTCGGGATCGGCCCCGTGTGGGGGCTCGTGCCGCTGCCGACCTTCGTCCAGGACCGCTACCTCCTGTGGGCGACCCTCCCCCTGGCCTGGGCCGCCGGCCAGGGCCTGGCCCGACTGGGGCGTCCGGCCTCCCGGCGCCGGGGGGTGATCGCCCTGGCCGCCGGCCTCGCCCTCGGCGGCCTCTGGATCAGCGTGCCCTACGCCGAGTCCTGGCGAGACGCCCGCGGGCTGTGGACGCGCAACGCGCGGCTCTACCCCGAGCTCGCGCGGCCCCGAGAGAACCTGTGCCAGCTCTACCTCCGCAGCGCGGACCCCGGCGAGCGCTCCCAGGGCCTGCGCCTGGCCCAGGACCTGCTCGCCGCGGAGCCCACGCGGCTGCTGCCGAACCTGCTCCTCGGCGAGGCCGCCTTCGCGGCGCGCGACTACGCGCGCGCGCGGCGGCACTTCGAGGCTGGGGCCCAGGCCCAGGACAACACCGCCTACCGCGCGGTGCTGCTGCTGGCGAACCTCGAGCTCGAGCTCGGACGCGCCGAGGCGGCGGCGAACGCCCTCGCGAGCGCGGAGCAGCTCGCGCCCGCCGACGCCCCCGAGCTGCTCGGCGGTCGCGCCGCGTTCTGCCTCGCCCAGGGCGAGCTGAGCGAGGCCCGCGCCCTCGCCGCCCGCGCCGCCGCGCGGCTGCCCGAGTGGAGTCGCCCCTGGAAGTTGGGTGCCGAGGCCGCGCGTCGCCAAGGTGACCTCGTCGCCGCCCGCGCACTCACCGCCGAGGTCCTCGACGCCCAGGCGCGCGCCCGGCTCGAGGCGTTCCTCGCGCTGCAAGCGGACGACCTGGACGCTGCCGCCCGGGCGCTGGACGCGTTCCCCGACGCGCAGGACCTGGAGGCCGAGCTCGCGCGCGCCTGCTACGACGCCCGCCGGGGAGCGCTCGAGCAAGCGCGCTCCCGCCGCGCGTGGATCCTCGAGCGCGCCAGCCCACGCGCGCGAGCGCGGGTCGAGGCCGAGCCCGCTTGGCCGCTTCCCTGAGCCAGCGTTCACGATTCCGGGCGGTCGGGGACGATTCGCCGGCAGCGGGGGTGATCGTGGTCTTGGACCCCCCAAGGGTCGTGCACTTCCGTTCAGGGCTCCGTCCGGGCGCTGCGCTCGCGCGGGCGCGCGGACCGCTCCCCCGTTAGGCTACCCGTGGGAGTTGGCAATGGACCTGCACGAACCCTGGCTCGTCGCCGTGTGGCCCGGAATGGGCCGCGTAGCGTTGGGCGCAGGGGGCTACCTGATCGAGAAGCTTGACGTGGAGTTCCTCGCGGAGCTCCCTGCCGGGCAACACTTCGACCTGGAGCGGGTGGAGATCAAGCGCGGGATCGTGGTCCCCGGGCGCCTGCCGCGCAGCCGGTTCTACGGCTGGAAGAACCCCAGCGGCGGCCGCGACCTGGTGATCTTCGTGGGCGAGGCCCAGCCCAACAGCCGCAGCTACGAGTTCTGCGGGGGGCTGCTCCGGGTCGCGCGCAGCTTCGGGATCACCCGCGTGCTGACCTTCGCCGCCATGGTCACCTCCGCTCACCCCAGCACCGACTCCCGGGTGTTCGCGATCGCGACCACGCGCCCGCTCCTGGCCGAGGTCGGCCGGCTGCGCCAAGGGCTGCCGACCCTCGAGCGCGGCGAGATCACCGGGCTCAACGGGACCCTGCTCGCCGCCGCCGCCGAGCAAGGCCTCAGCGGGATCGGGCTCCTGGGCGAGCTCCCCCAGATCGCCACCAACGTCCCCTACCTCAAGGCCTCCGGCGCCGTGCTCGAGCTGTTCTGCGAAATGGCCGGTGTGGAGCTCGACCTGGGCGACCTGCACAAGCGCGCGCAGTCCATCGAGAAGGGCCTGATCGACATCGTCGACCGCCTGCAGAACCTGGTGCGCAGCAAGGGCGAGAACGAGGCCCCGCCGAGCTGGCTGCCCCAGGAGATCGACACCTCGGACACGGGAGAGGTGGAGGACCTCGACGACGACGACGAGGAGGAGAGCAAGCTCGCGCAGCTCTCCCCCGAGGCGCTGGCCCGGATCGAGGCCCTGTTCCAGGACGCGAGCGCGGACCGCGAGAAGGCCCTCGAGCTCAAGCAGGAGCTCGACCGCTGCGGCGTGTTCAAGGACTTCGAGGACCGCTTCCTCGACCTGTTCGCCTAGCAACCCGTTGAAGTCCCACCCGGTCTTCGGGGGTCGGCTTCGCCGACCCCCTCGATCGTCGCTCGCGCTGCAGACAGCGCGTCGCTCCTCGCGCCTTGCCGGAGCGCGCTCCACGGGCTCCTAGCGCGGGGGAATGATCCCCAGCGCGCCGTTCTCGGGCAGCAGCAGCTCGGTGAACGGGTCCTGGGTGAGCGCCTCGAAGAACACCGCCCCGTCCGCCTTGGCGACGTTCAGCCCCGCCTCGTGGTTGCCCGCCTCGCCCGGATCCAGGGCCTCGATCGAGTCCTGCGTGCGCACGCTGCGGTCCGCGGCCAGGCTCATGCTCGAGCGCGCGTTGCTGTTGAGCCCCCGCCGCGTCCAGCCGTAGGAGAGCTCGGACGTCTCGAGCAAGGTCGGGTCGTCGAGCCCGTCCCCGATCGGATCGGCGCGGGGGTCCGGGCGGGTGTCGCCGTCCCAGAACCACTCCCTGCTGCTCTCTCCTGGGGGGCGCGGCATCTCGAGGTCCAGGGACGACGGACAAATGAGCATGTCGCTCGAGAGGTAGCCCCCGTTGATCAGCGCGCGCAACGCCTTGGGCCCGTGGTTCGTGCTCGGGTCGCCGTCGAGCTGTCCGGGGGCCTCGACGTGGGGAAAGAAGCGCTTGTCGTCGGCGTACTGGATCGCCCCCAGCGCGACCTGCCGCAGCGTGCTCGAGCACTTGCTCATGTTGGCCTTCTCCTTGGCCTTCATGATCGAGGGCATGAGCACGGCGCCCACGACCCCCACCACCGCGATCCCCACCAGGCACACCACCGCCACCAGCACGATCACGATCACGAACACCTTCGAGCCGCCGCCGCCGGGCTGGGGGGACTCGGGGGCCTGATACGGGTCTTCCACGCGGCACCTCCTCGCGAGCCGCGAGTCTAGAGGGCCGCCAGGGCTGATTCCAGCGGCGCTCGCTTGCCCTCGTCGCCCCTGGCGTTGTTGCTCGTCGGTCACAATGGCCGCTAGCCCGGGATCAACCAGGGTGCTCCGAGGGAGCCTCGGTCGGGTCGAAGGGCCGCCACTCGCCGTCGACCCCCAACAGCTCGCAGGGGCGGAAGCGCGCCTTGTAGCTCATCTCCCGGCAGCCGTGCACGTAGTAGCCCAGGTAGAGCCAACGCCGCCCGGTCTCACGGGCGAGCTCGATCTCCATGATCGCGGAGAACGTCCCCAGGCTGCGCTTGGCGTGGTCGGGGTCGAAGAAGAAGTAGACCGAGCTCAAGACCTCCGGCAAGGCGTCGACCAACCCCAGCCCCACGAGCTTGCCCTCGAGCACGAAGCGCATCTCCCAGGTCGTGACCGGCGAGGGGCCGAACACCTCGGCGTAGCTCTCGAGCGAGTCGAAGCCCTTGTCCGTCGAGCTGGAGAACCGCGCGCGCACGAAGCGGTTGTGCAGCTCGAGCTTCTCCCGGGTCGGCTCGGGGGGCCCGACCTCGAGCACCAGGTCGCCGTTCTTGCGCAGGCAGCGGCGCTGACTCTTGGTCGGGCGGAACGCGTCCACCGGGACGCGGATCGGACGGCAGGCGCGGCAGCCCTGACACACCGGCGCGTAGACCACGTTGCCCGAGCGGCGGTGGCAGGTCTCGAGCAGCCGGCGATACACCGCGTCGTCCCGCGGCGCGAGCCGCATGCGCAGCGCCCACTCCCGGTCGGGGAGGTAGGCGCAGGTGCCGGTGTGGACGTACCCCGAAGCCAACGGCCCTCCCCGAGCTCCCAGACCTGGGTGCTAGGATCTTTTACTGGCGCAGCTTTGCCAAGCCAACCGTCGCCAGGAGCCCCGTGGACCCCGCCGTCGCCAGCCTCGATCAGGACCCGGACCTGTGGGTGGTGAACAAGCCGAGCGGGGTCTCGACCCACCGCAGCAGCGCCGTCGCCCAGGAGGGGATCTACGAGTACCTCCAGCGCCGGTCCGCGGGCCCCCTGGCGCTCCTGCACCGCCTGGACAAGGGCACCTCGGGGGTGCTCGTGTTCGGGCGGACCCCCGCCGCCAACAAGGCCCTCACCGAGCAGCTCGCCGCGCGGCAGGTCGAGAAGCGCTACCTGCTCGTGGCCCAGGACGACCCCGCGCGCCCCGAGCGCCTGGTCTGCGACAAGCGCCTGCGCCGCAAGCCCGGCCGGGGCAAGGCTGAGCTCGACGCCGAGACCCGCTTCACGCTCCTCGAGCGCGGCGGGGGCTTCGCGCTCTACGAGGCGCGACCCCAGGGCGGGCGCCCGCACCAGGTGCGGGTCCACGCCGCGCAGCTCGGCCTGCCCCTGGTCGGCGACGGCGAGTACGGCGGCCTCGACGGCCCGCGCCTGTTCCTGCACGCCGCCGAGGTCCGCTTCCGCCACCCCCAAGGGCACCCCTACCGCGTCGAGGCGCCGCTGCCCGAGAGCTTCCGCGCGCTGCTGGCCGGCGCGCCGCGCCCCGAGGTCGCCGCCCGGGCCGCGGCGGAGGCGCGAGCGGGCTGGGTCGCGACCCCGGACACGGACGCCTACCTCTGGATCGACCGCCACCACGACGGGTTCCCCCACGCCCGCGTCGAGCGCCTGGGCGCGGTGGCCCACGTCGTGCACTACGCCGACGCCCCGCTGACCCGCGAGCAGCGCGACGCGCTCCTGGCCCTCGGCGCCAGCGCGGTGGTCGAGCGCCAGCGTCCGCGCAAGGGCGAGCAGCCGCCGCCAGCGCTCACCGCCGGAGCCCTCGGGGACCTGCGCTTTCGGGTCCGCGAGCTCGGCCTCGACTACTGGGTCGACCTCGAAGCCAGCGGGACCTCGAGCGGGCTGTTCCTCGACCAGCGCGAGACCCGCCGGCGATTGCTCGAGGTCGACCGCAGCGGGCAGACCGCGCTCAACACCTTCGCGCACACCGGCGCGCTCTCGGTGGCCGCCGCCCGGGCCGGCGCCGAGACCTTGAGCCTGGACCTCTCCAAGCGCTACCTGGCCTGGGCCCGGGAGAACCTGGAGCTCAACGGGATCGACCCCGGCGCCCACGACTTCATGTACGGCGACACCCGGGACTGGCTGCGGCGCTTCGCCAAGAAGGGCCGGCGCTTCGACCTGGTGCTCCTCGACCCGCCCAGCTACAGCACCCACAAGGGCAGCTCCTGGTCGGTCGCGCGGGACCTGAGCGCGTTGATCGCCGAGGGGCTCAAGGTCCTCGCCCCCGGCGGCGAGCTCTACGTCTCGACCAACCTGCGGCGCATGAAGCCCGAGGCCTTCCTCGAGCACGTGCGCCAGGCGAGCTCCGGACGCCCGCTGCGCTGCGAGTTCGTGACCCTGCCCCTCGACCACCGCGCGGGCCCCCAGGACCCGCCCTACCTCAAGGGCGCCTGGCTCAGCGCGCCCTGAGCCCGCTCACTCGGGGGTCCCCAGGCGGAACCGGAAGCGCACGCCGCCCACGTCCAGCTCGTCCAGGTCGTCCAGGATCGAGGGCTCGTGCACCCGGTGTCCGTTGAGCTTCGGCCCGAAGGGCCAGGGGGCGATCGGGTGCAGGGCGAAGCGGTTCTCGCTGCGGATCAACACGGCGCAGATCCGCGGCACGAGCCGGGTCGTGAGCTGCAGGTCCGCCTCCTCGGCCCCGCCGATCACGAGGGAGTCGCACTCGATCACGTACTGGCACACCCGCAGGCCCGCCAGGCGGTGTCGATCGCCGATCACCTGCAGGAACGCGCGCTGGTTCACGCTGCGCTCGCTGAGCTGGCGCGCCGCGTCCTGACCCATGGCGAAGGTCCGGCCGTAGACCCCGTCCCGCGGGGCCTCCTCCTGGGCGGAGAGCCCCGCCGCCAGCCGAGGCAGCACCCCGCCGCCGAAGGTCAGGCGGAAGTTCGCGATCTGGATCACGTCGCCGTCGTTGAGCGTCCACTGCCGGGTCGGCTTGCCGTTGACCCGCATGCCGTTCTGGCTCATGAGGTCGCGCACGGCGTAGCGCCCGCTCTTCAGCTGCCGGATCTGGGCGTGGTAGCGCGAGACCGCCGAGTCGCGCAGCACCACGTCGCAGTCGTCGCTGCGCCCGATCCGCACCCCGCGCGCCGGGTAGACCTCCCAGCCCGGCTCCGTGTCTCCGGGGCTCTCGACCCCCAGGTGGAAGCCGTCGAGGACCTCGCTCGCCTCCCCCGGGTAGCCGAGGTCGCGCCGCGCGCCGAGCACGTCGCTCTCGGAGCCGAGCCAGCTCGGGAGCTGGCTCGCGGGGGCCGGGATCCGCGGCTGGCTGGGCAGCCGCGTCTCCGGCGTGGGCATGGACGGGAGCCGCGGCGCGGCCGGGAGGGTCGGGCGCGGAGGGCGCGGGGTAGAACTCGAAGAGTGAGCTCGCATGAGGGCGTGGCCTTCGGTCGGGGTGGGCGCGCGGCGGGGAACGGGGATCAGCTCCCGGGTCCCTCGTGGAAGCGCGCGTTGACGGAGGCCAGCTCGAGCCGGTCGCCGTCGCGGAGGGGTTGACGCAAGCTGGCGGGCTTGCCGTTTATGAGCACGTCGCGCTCCCGCGACGCGAGGTTGAGCAGGGTGTAGCCCGCGCGGCCGCGCACGATCATGGCCATGCGCTTGGGGACCCGCAGGCCGAAGATCCGAAACGCGCAGTCGCGCCCGCTGCCCACGTAGACCACGTCGCGCTGCAAGGCGACCCGCCCGATCCGTGTGCCGGAGCGCACGCGCAGGTGTCCCTGGGGGAGCTCGGGGGGCGGCGGCCCTTCGCTGGAGAGGGTGCGGTAGGGCAGGTTCAGGGTCTTGCCCTGGCGCACGAAGCCCTCGAGGTCGTTGACCCCCGGGCGGGCCGGGCGCACCGGCTCGTCCAGGATCACGTCCAGGCGGAACTTCCCGATCACGATCACATCGCCGTCGTTGACCCCGTGCTGGGCGCGGCGCTTGCCGTTGACGAACACCCCGTTGCGGCTGCCGAGGTCGCGCAGGGTCCAGCTCCCGTCGGCGCAGGTCAGCTCCGCGTGGTGCCGCGAGAGCGCCATGTTGTTGAGCTGGACCTCGTTGTCTGGAGTGCGACCGATCCCCGCCCGCGGTCCGCTGAGGCTCCAGCGACCGACGACCTCGTTCTTCAGGGTGACCACGAGCTCGAGCATGGCGTCCTCCCGCGGGCGCGAGGCGGCCTACGTCCGCCCCGCGCCCGCATGTCTACGTCCCGATCCCAGGTGGGGTCCTTCCCCGAACCCCCGGAGCCCGACGCACGGGTGCGCCGTCGCTGGACGCCCGCTCCTTCACAAATCGCGTTCCAGCGGCGAGGGTCGATCGGCGCGAGGGTTGGGCGCGAGCGATGCAACGGGGTGCCCGCTTCTGCCCGCCCGGCCGTCAAGCGGGCTTGTAGGCGCAGTCACCCCGTGCGCACCTCCTCGCCCACCTTCCAGCGCCTTGCACTACGATCGGGTTCATGTCCGCGCCGATCGACCTGCACGCCCACAGCACCTGCTCCGACGGTGTGCTCGATCCGGTCGAGCTCGTGCGCCAGGCCGCGAGCGCGGGCGCCGAGGTGTTCGCGCTGACCGACCACGACACCATGCGCGGCTGCGCCCTCGCCCAGGCCGAGGCCGAGGCCCGCGGGATCCGCTTCGTGCCGGGCATGGAGATCAGCACCCGCCACGGCGACCACGACGTGCACCTGCTCGCGCTGTTCCTGCGCGCCCCCGACCTCAGCGCGTTCGAAGCGCAGAGGGCCGAGGCCCGGCACACGCGGTTCTGGGCCATGGCCGAGCGCCTGGCCGAGCTCGGACTGCCCCTCGAGCGCGCGGCCCTCGAGGCCGCGATCGCTGGCGCCTCCCCCGGGCGCCCGCACTTGGCCCGGGCCCTGGTCGCCGCGGGGCACGTGGCCGACGACCACGAGGCCTTCGCGCGCTTCCTCGGACGGGGTCGTCCGGGGCACGTCGCCCAGCGCGTCCCCACGACCGTCGACGCGATCGCTCAGGTCCGCGCCTGGGGCGGGGTGAGCTCGGTGGCGCACCCGGGGCTCGACGGGCTCGGCCCGATCCTGAGCGAGCTCGCCGCGGCGGGGCTCGACGCCGTCGAGGCCTACCACGGCGGCCACGCCCCCGACCAAGCCGCCGCCCTCGCCGCGCAGTCCGCCGAGCTCGGCCTGCTGGTGAGCGGCGGCAGCGACTTCCACGGTCCGGCCCAGGGCCGCCCGCCCGGGCGCTCCCCGTTGTCGCCGGACGCCTGGGACCCACTCCTCGTGCGCCTCGTCGAGCGAGCGCGAGGCGAGCGTACAGCAGCACCTGCTCGAACCCGGCCGCCAAGAAGCTCGATGCCGGTCGTGCCTCTGCGTCGGCGACTCGCCCACGGTCGACCTCGAGACCCCGGCCGGAGGGACCGCCGGCCGCGCGCTCGAGCTCAGCGACTTCTGGAAGCCACGCTGCAGCACCAGCCCGCACTGCCCACTGGACCGGCACACTGCGGCTGCTGCTCGTGGGCCTCGGCCCTGTGAAGCAGGTGACCCTCGAGCACCTGCGCCGCGCGCACAGCGGCGGCGCGCGCGATCGAGCTCGGCGCGACCTGGGTGGGGGTCATGCTCCCGCCAGCTCCTGCCCGAGAGCCTGACCCCACGCGGTAGCGGGCGCGCTGGCCGAGGGCGGCGCGCTCGCGGCCTACCGCTTCAGCCACAAGTCCAGCCCCCGCGACCCCCGGCCTCGAGCGGCTGCAGGTCTTCGCCCCGCCCAGCGCCAAGGCCGCCGTGCAGGAGGCGGCGGCGCTGGCCGGGTGGCCCTGGCGCGCGACCTGGGCAACGCCCCGGGCAACCTGGGGACCCCCACCGCCCTCGCCAGCGCAGCGCGCCGCCGGCCGCGAGGCGGGGTTCAAGGTCAAGATCCTGCTCCCCGCCGACATGCAGCGCCTGGGCATGGGGGCGCTCCTGGGGGTGGCCAAGGGCAGCGCCGAGCCCCCGCGCTTCATACACATGGAGTACTCGCCCAAGGACGCGCGCGGCGGCACGGTGTGCCTGGTGGGCAAGGGGCTGACCTTCGACAGCGGCGGGATCTCGATCAAGCCCTCCGAGGGCATGGAGGAGATGAAGTTCGACAAGTGCGGGGGCTGCGCCGTGATCGGCGCGCTGAAGGCGGTCGCCAGGGCCAAGCTCCCGGTGCGCGTGGTCGGCCTCGTGCCCTCGACCGAGAACATGCCCGGCGCCGCGGCGAACAAGCCTGGGGACGTGCTCACCGCGCTCAACGGCAAGACGATCGAGGTGCTGAACACCGACGCCGAGGGGCGCCTGATCCTGGCCGACGCCCTGGCCTACAGCGCGCGGGTCGACCCCGAGGTCCTGATCGACTTCGCGACGTTGACCATGGGGGTGATCGTGAGCCTGGGCAAGGTGCGCGCGGGGCTCATGACCCCGGACCCCCGGCTCGAGCGCGAGCTGCGGGTCGCCGGCGACGCCAGCGGCGAGCTGGTGTGGCCGCTGCCCATGGACGACGCCTACGGCGAGCACGTGAAGGGCACCGTCGCCGACGTGAAGAACATGGGCCGCGGGCGCGAGGCGGTGGCGATCGCCGGCGGCTGGTTCCTGCGCAACTTCGTGCCCGAGGGCCCGCGCTGGGCCCACGTGGACATCGCCGGCACCGCCTGGCACACCAAGGACCCGGGGCTCGGCTACACCGGCGTCGGCGCCTCGGGCTACGGCGTGCGCCTGAGCTTCGCGTTCCTCAAGGCCTACGCCGCCCAGCAGGAGCGCGCATGAGCTGGTCGCCCTGGCTGCGCCTCGCAGACAAGCACTTCTGGTACATCGAGCAGGTCATGTGGCACCCGATCTGCTTCCAGTTCGCCCTGGACGCGGCCCACGTCCCCGAGGGGCGTGACCTGACCCCGAGCTACGTGGGCGTCGCCCAAAACGAGCACGTGCTGTTCGAGGTGTGCGAGGCCGGGACCTCGGGGCTCGAGCCCCACTGGCGCCCGGCCCTCGAGCAGGGGCAGGTGCTCTACTACCGCAGCCAAGCCCGCCCCGAGCTGGCCCAGGTCGAGGCCCTGCGCGCGGAGCTCCTCGCCGCGGGCGAGTTCCCCTGGAACGCCGCCGGCGCCGACTGGCCGGCGTCCGACTAGCGGCAGGCCTCGCCCGCCGCGCGGCCGGCGGCGAACCCGCTGGACCACGCCCACTGGAAGTTGAACCCGCCCAGGCGACCGGTGACGTTGACCACCTCGCCGCACACGTGGAGCCCGGGCGCGCGCTTGCTCTCGAGGGTCCCCCGCGCGAGCTCGCCGAGGAGCACGCCCCCCGCGGTGACCTCGGCCTTGTCGTAGCCGAGCACCCCGCTGAGTTCGACGTCGGCCTGGGTCAGCGCCTGGTGCGCCCGGGCCCAGGCTCGGGTGTCGAGGCGCTTGAGCGGCTCCCCCGGGTCGACGTCGTGGGCGCGGAGCAGCGCCTGCACCAGCGAGCGCGGCAGCCGCGCGCCGAGGGCCTTGCCCAGGCCCTGGTCGCGGTTCTGGCAGAGCGGGGCCAGCGCCTGACGCCAGGCCTCGAGGCTCGGCGGACGCGGGACCTCGTCTCGCCGCAGGCAGGCCCCGGGCGGCTTGTTCAGTCCCAGGTGGCTGGCCCAGGGGCCGTCGGGCTGGAGCAGGGACCAGGCGTCGAGGCGCAGGCGCACGTCCTCGCCCGCGCGCAGCGCGCGCGCGGCGACCCCGCTCACGTCGAGGGCCGCCGGGCCCGACGCGCCCTGGTGGGTGAGCAGCAGGCTGCCCCCCGCCTTCACGAGGGGCTTGAACTTCTTGCCCGCGAGCTGCTCCGGCGTCGCGCCCGCGGGGACCAGGCTCAGCACCGCGGGCAGGGTCAACCCCGCCAGCTCGCGGGTCGGGCCGGACTCGGCGAAGCACAGCGGGGTCAACGCGGGCACGGGCTCGAGCACCGTGTGCCCCAGCCGCGCGAGGACCTCGAACCCCGCGCCGCGGGAGCCGGTCTTGGGCAGACTCTTGCCGCCGGTGGCGAGGATCACCCGCCGCGCGCGCCAGGTCGGCCCCTGGCCCAGCCGCGCGCCCCAGCGCCCGTCGGGCTCGGCGGGCGGCTCGAGCTCGGTGAGCTCCGCCGGCGCGACGAGGGGGATCCCCGCGGCGTCGAGCCCGCGCAGGAGCACCCCCAGCACGTCCCGCGCGCGGTCGGTGGTGGGGAACAGCTTGCCCTGGGGCTCGCTGTAGAGCGCGCAGCCCTGGCCCTCGAACAGCGCGCGCACCGGCGCGCTGCCGAAGCCGCGCAGCAGGCCCTTGAGCAGGTGCGGCGCGTCGGTGACGTAGTCCTCGACCCCGACCTCGGCGTTGGTCACGTTGCAGCGCCCGCCGCCCGAGACCAGGATCTTGAGCCCCAGCCGGGGCTCGTTGGTCAGGAGCACGACCCGCGGCGCCGCGGGCGGCGGCGCCATTAGGGCGCCCTCGGGCGTGAGCGCGCCGCGCGCGGCCAAGGCCGCGAGCAGCCCGGCGGCGCCGGCGCCGACGACCAAGACGTCCGCCTCCCGCGGCGAGAGGTCGGGCAGGACCGTGAGCTCCGGCGCGCGAGCCAGGGCTAGCTCCAGGTCCCCAGCGAGAGCGCCGGGACCTGCGCCCCGGTCCTGCCCAGCCGAATCGTGCGCACGGTCACCTCCTGCGCGGGCAGCATACGACCCCGCCGCGTTCCTGCGGGTGTTCACCGCCGCCGGGGTCAGCGCGGCGTGAGCTCCGTCTGGAGCGCCTCGAGCCGCGCCCGCTCCCGCGGCGTCGGCCCCGCGTCCAGGCCCTGGCGCACGGCCTGGAAGGCCTGGGGCACGCGCCCGCGCGCGCGCTCGACCCGCGCCAGGGCTTCGAAGGCCGACGCGGTCCGCGCCGCGCTCACCGCCTGGGCGGCGTGGGCGGCGGCCTCGGCCTCCTGGCCGGCGGCGAGGGCGAACCCGCTGGCGAGGGCCAGGAGCTGGGAGCGCTCGACGGCGTAGGCGTCGAGGCTCGTGGGTCGGCCCTCGGCCTCGAGGGCGTGGGCGCGCGCCGGCTCGAGGCGCAGCCGAGCCTCGGGCAGCTCGGACTCGCGGGCCAGGTCCTCGAGGGCCGCGCTCAGGGCCTGGCTCGCCGCCTCGCCCTCGAGCCCCTGGGCCTCCTCCGCGAGCAGGCGGTAGGCCGGGGCGTAGCCCCGGGTGCGCGCGCTGAGCACGTGCCCCGCGGTCGGCCGCCCCTGGAGCCGAGCCTCGACCGCACCGCGGAACGCGCACTGCGCGAGGATCCGCCGGGCGAGGGCGTCCTCGCGCCCGGCGAGGCTGGCCTCGACCTCGCTCCACAGGGTCGCCGGCGGCGGCTCGCCCTCCCCGCGCTCGAAGGCCAGGCTCGCCTGCAGCGCGCGGAACAGCCGCAGCCCGGGGGTCTCGCCCCGGGGCACCTCGGCGTCCCCGAGCACCGCCTCGAGGGTCCGCGGGAGGAACCCGAGCTCGAGCAGCTTCTGCGCCAGGACCCCGAGCTGGCGCGGGTCGTTGACCACCGCCTGCAGCTGGCGCCGCCAGCCGTCGAGGGCGCTCAAGGGCACGTCCGCCGCGGGGTCCGCCGCCCGCAGCGCCTCGAACAGCTCGAGGGCCGGCCCGATCGGCGCCTGCGGGTCGGCCCAGTGGGCGGCGAGCACGCGCCCGACCCCGGCGCGGACGACCGCCCAGGACGATCCGAGCCGCTCGCCGGCCGGGGTCTCGCGCAGGACCTCGAAGGTCTCGATCAAGGCCGCGGCCCGGGCGAGGTCGCCGTCGCCGGGCTCGAGCACCCCGAGGAGCCCTTCCCCCGCCTCGGCCAGCGCGTCGGGCAAGGCCAGGGCCTTCGCCTTCGCCAGCCGGGCCAGGGCCTCCACGTCGCGCCGCACCGGAGGCCGCCCGGCCAAGGTGCGCTCGATCTCTCGCCGCTGCGCCTCGTAGAGCAGCGCGCGCAGCGGGCGCTCGCAGCCGGGCGGGGGATCCTGGAGCAGCTCGCTCGCGCGTCCGCCCACACTGCGCTCGCCCTGGATCAGGCGCTTGGTGAGCTCGAGCACCGGCCGCACGTCGGCCGGGCTGAGGTCCAGGTCGCGGTCGAGCCCGCCCAGGGCGACCGCGTCCCCGGCCTCGGCCCGGTGGAGCTGCAGGCACACCCGCACCGCGGCCGCCCAGGGGTCGTCTCCCTGCGGCGGGGCGGCGGGCGCCGCGCCGCCGAGGCGCACGCGCCACGCGCTGAGGGTCTCCTTGCGCTGCAGGAGCCCGGCCCAGCGAAACAGCTCGTCCGGCGCTTGAGGAAAGCCCTGCGGCTGGGGCAGGTCCTTGGGCGGCACGAAGGGGATCGGGAGCCCGGCCTCCTGGAGCTGGCCCTGCCACACGTCGAGGGCCTCGACGAGCTGCGCCTTGACCCGGTTCTGGTGCCAGTGGTTGACCGCGAAGGGCCCCACGAACACCACGCAGAACATGACGAGCGCGAGCATGGGGTGGGTGCGCACCCAGTCGAAGAAGTTCCCGAACCACGACTCGTCGACCCCGGACTCCGCGTCGAGGCGCTGGACCTGCGGCGCAGGGGCGGGCCCGGGCGCCCCGGCCTCGACCCCCGGCGCGCCGGGGCTGGCCGGGAGCGGCTCCGCCGGAGGCGGCGTCGGCCTGGGCGCGACGACGAGGGCCTCCACCGCGTCCTCCGTCGCCTGCTCTCGGGCGAGCGCCTCCGCCTCGGCGTTGGCCTCCGCCGCGGCCGCCGCCGCGAGGGTCGCGGGGTCGGCCTCGACCTCCGTCGGCTGAGGGTCAGCGACCTCGCCGTCGGCGGGCTGGGTCTCGACGGGCTCGGGCGCCGCCTGGGCGTCGACGGACTCGGGTCGCTGGTTGTCGCCGGGCGCCTGCTCGCTCACCCCTACCTCCGCTGGAGCGCACCAGCATACGCGCTTCGAGGGCGTCGCGGTGAGGCCTCGAAGGCAGGAGCCGCCAAGCTCCGCAGGGATCACCGCCGTCATCCGCCGCGCGCAGCGGCCTCGCGCGACCCGCCCGCGAGCGCGCCAGCCGCTACGCGCAGCTGCCGGCGCAGCCGCGAGCGCAGCGGCCTCGCGCGACCTGCCCGCGAGTGCGCCAGCCGCGAGCGCGCAGCTGCCGGCGCAGCCGCGAGGCGCGCAGCGGCCTGCGCGACCGCCCGCGCGGCGCTGGCCGCGAGGCGGCCGGCGCAGCCGGCCGCGAGCCCTTGGGGCGGCTTCGAGGCTTTGCCCACAGGTGTTCGGCACGCAGCGCGTGCGCCAGCTCGTCGCGCCTGGACAGCGCGGAGCTCTTCTGCGGCGTTGCTCTCACACAACGTAGCGGGGCTTGTCCCACAAGTGTTCGGCGCGCTGGATGCATACCTGTCTCTTGGGATTCGCATCAGCGTCGCCACAAATGCGCATCGCCTCTCGGTCAGCTGAGACGAGTCACCGAGGCCTGGCCACGTGTCGGCTGTATTTTCGATCCGGCACGGGATTTGGTTCGCTCTTGGCGTGTCCAGGCGAAGAAGGTCCGGTCGAGATATCGAAGAGCATGAGCTCTCGGGATTCAAGTTCTTGAAGCCCGTAGAGAGGCTCTTGTCGGCGCTGCGCGACGAGAGCAATCCGAATCGGAACCTCCATTTCGACCACTACGTCGTTCTGCTGCTCTTCTTCTACTGCAACCCGATTCTCGACTCGCTTCGAGGGCTCCAGAAGGCGACGGAGTTCCCCCGAGTTCGCAAGAAACTCGGTATTCCTCGATCCAGCTTGGGCTCCCTATCTGCGGCCCAGAGGGTCTTCGACCCCGAGGCCCTCTCGGGCGTGCTGACCGAGCTGCTTGCGCGACTTCCAGCTACCAAGGGCGACCACCGCCTTGCGGCCCTCAAGCAGGTAGTGACTGTCGCTGACGGGACATTGCTGAAAGCCATGCCAGATGTCGTGTGGGCCCTCTGGGTCAACAACGACAGGCGCGCGGTCAAAGCGCACGTCCAGTTCGAGGTCCTCAAGGACGCGCCCGCCAAAGTGGAAATCACCGAGGGCAACGGAAGTGAACGCGAGGTCCTGGCCCGCAACCTCGAGAGCAATCGCCTCTACGTCATGGACAGCGGCTACGCCGCCTACGCCCTGTTTCAGCAGATCCTCGACGCTGGCTCGAGCTTCGTGTGTCGCCTTCCCGGAGGCTGGACTCCAGTGGTTCTGCAGGAGCGCCCGCTGACCGAAGCCGATCGAGAGCAACGCGTGATTCGCGACTGCGAAGTCCAACTAGGTACTTCGCAGTTGAGCAAGAAGCTCAAGCGCACAGTTCGTCTGGTCGAGATCCAGAAGGTCGAGGAACCCAGCAAGCGCATGCGGAAGGAGCGCGAGGTCCGCGAGACGATTGTCTTGGTCACAGACCGCCTAGACCTTCCGGCCGAAACAATCGCGCTCCTATACTCCGAGCGGTGGAAGATCGAGCTCTTCTTTCGCTGGTTGAAGTGCGTAATCGGCTGCAAGGACCTGCTGGCTGAGAGCCCGAGTATGCTCGCCTTACTGGCGCTGATCTGCTGTCTGCTGATCAGTCTCTGGACTGGCAAGAAGCCGACAAAGCGAACCTACGAAGCGCTCTGCTTCTACCTCTCAGGCCTCGCAGACGAGAAGGACGTGCTGGAGCACGTAGCTCGACTCAAACCGCACTCCGCGGAGTAGCGCGGCGTCGTATCCCGACGCCGCGGGGGCACCGGCATGTACTCCTGACTCCCGCCTTGCCTCTGCCCCGAGCGCCGCTGGGCGCCGTCAGTGAGCTGGCCGCGAGGCCACCACCCAGAGGCAACCCACCCTGCGAAAGCCGCGCCGAACACTTGTGGGATAAACCCTGCCCCTACCTCCCGTGAGGGCACACGCGCCGGATTGAGAGGCACAGCCGATTCGAGCCTCGACGGCGAAGACCGTGCCGAACAATCGTGGGCTTGTCCCCGCCCGGTAGTGCGTCCTCCACCCTCGGATGGAGGCCTACCGCGGCGCCTGTTCGAGCTCCGCCGCCACGGAGGCTCGGGGAGACATACCCGGCGTGGGACAAGCCTGCCCTACCCTTGCGGCGGGCCGACGCCGGGCGGTAACCGCCCCCTGTGAGAGCACACGCGCCGGATTGGAGAGGCACAGCCGAATCGAGCCTCGGTGGCGAAGACCGTGCCGAACACCTGTGGGCTTTGCCTCAGGGCGAGGGGGTCTGGGACACCCCCATAAAACTAGCGGGCAGCCCCACCACGATCCAGCCGGCGCCGCGCCGCTCGAGGAGCGCCCGTTGCGGCGCGCTGCGGACCCACACCTCGGCCCGCGCGTCCTCGATCGACGCCTCGAGGCGATCTTACCGCCAGCGGCGCCCACCAGCCTCGAGCTGCCAGGCCTCGGCGCCGGCCAGCTCGGCCTCCTCGAGCACTCCCGAACTGCGCGCGTAGCTCGGCGTCGGCGGGGTCACCGCCCGCCTGAGCGTAGAGCGCGTCGGCGTCGACGCAGGCCAGGGTCCTGGCCGTGCCCGGCCACCGCCGCGCGCAGGAAGAGCACGACCCGCGCCTGGGGCGAGCGCCGCCCGCGGCGCAGCCCGGCGCCTCGCCGAGAGCCAGCCTGAAAACAAGGCAGCTGGCGAGCGTTGCCGTTATACAGGCCTGGATCGCCGCCGCGCCCGCCCCGCGCGAGCAGGAGCTCCTCCGCCCTTGCGACGGAAGCGGCGGTCCTCGACCGAGAGCCGCCAGGAGGGCTGCCCGGTCTCGACGTCCTGGCCCGCAGTCGAGAGGCGCTTGCCCAGGCCTCGCCTGCCAGGCGCTCGAGGCGCTCGCCCACGCCCAGGGGCGCGTCAGCCACAGCACCCTCGTGGGGCGCGTCCTCGAGGCTCAGCTCGCTGACCTCGGGCGTTGCTGACCCCGGACCACGGTCCGGGTCCAGCCCGTGGCTGCGGGTCAGTGCGACGCTGCCGCGAGAGGGTGGCCTCGCCCCGGGGCTCCTCGGTCTCGAGGCCGAGCTCGAGGGCGCTGAGGTCGGGAGCAGGTCCGCGCGCAGGACCAGGCCTGCGCTCCCGCTGCGCTCGAGGTCCACGGTCAAGCGATCGCTGATGCGATAGATCGGGCGGCCCTGGTGCTCGACGAGGTCGGTGCGCAGGGTCAGCGTCCCCACCCGCCGCCCGCCGAGGAGCACCGGGGCGCGCACGGTGCCCGCGAGCTCCTGGCGCAGCTCGGTGAGGGACTCGCGCAGCGCGTCGCCCGCCTCCCGCGGGCTCTGCCCCCAGGCCAGCCCCGCCGCGAGCAGCGCGAGGGCGAGGCCCCGGGTCAGATCAGCCTCGTGATCGCGCGCAGGGCGCGGGCCAGGTCGCGGGACTGCCCGTATTCGAGGAGGTCCAGGCACACCGCGTCGAAGAACTCGGGGTGCTTGCGGGCGCCCTCGGAGAGCGAGCCCCCGGCGACCACGCTCTTGCGCAGGCCCTCGGCGACCTCGTTCAGGGGACCCTGGCGGAAGTCGTGGCTGAGCTCGCCCAGGCCCTCCTCGAGGGGGATCCCCGCCTCGACCATGAGCGCCCACGTCTCGAAGAACCGCCGCCGCGGCTCCCAGTGGCCCTCGACGGTCGAGCGCACGAGGTGCGCGAGCTTGGGGAGGAGCACGCCCAGGCAGCTCGAGCGCCGACCAGCCTTGAGCAAGGCCAGGGTGCTGCGCGAGCAGAGCTGGGGGTAGTCGCCGAGCACGGTCGTGAAGTCGTTGCCGCCCTCGGTGGCCGCGATCATGGCGTCGTAGGCCGCCTTGCAGCCCTCGTCCAGGGTCGCCGCGCGCATGTTGCGGAAGCTCCGCAGCAGCGGCCGACCGCACTCGAGGAGGATCGACAAGTTGTTGACGAACCGCAGCTCTTCGTGGTGCACGACGGCCACCTCCTCTGGTGGCAACCTACACCGAAACTCGAGCGCGCGCAGCCACGCCGGGAAGTCGGTACAAGCTGCGAGCCCCGCGGGACGCGGGGCTCGGGGTAGGCCGGGTGGAGGACCCGCTACTGGATCTCGACGCGGCGCGGGCGAGCGGCCTGGACCTTGGCCAAGCGCACGGTCAAGAGCCCGTCCTTGGTCTCGGCCTGGATCTGGTCGAGGTCGACGTCGCTGGGGAGCTTGAGCACCCGCTCGAAGGGGCCCTGGGCCCGCTCGTTGTGGTGCCACACCAGGCCCTCGGCCTGCGGCAGGGTCTTCTCGCCGCGCACGGTGAGGTGGTCGGCGACGAGGGTGATCTCGAGGGCGTCCTTGCTCAGCCCGGGGACCTCGAGGGTCAGCCACCAGGCGTCGGGCCCCTCGACGAAGCTCAGGGCGGGCTTGTGCTCGCTCTGGCCCTCGGGGTTGATCGCGCGCGCCGGCTCCTGGGCGTGGGGCGCCTGGGCGGCGTGGCCGTGGGCCGCGTGGGCGTGGGCCTGGTGGGGGGCGTGGGCGTGGGGGGCGTGGGCAGGACGCAGCTCGGTCATGAACAGCACGGTCGACTCTCCCTGGAGCGTTGCGGCGCGCCATGAGGCGGCGCGCCTGTCGAGGGAGCCCGTTTTACGGGAGCGCGCGCCCGGGTGTCCAGCAGGATTTACCCGGGGCAGGCTCAGAACGCGACGTCGAGCCGGAGCTGCTCGCGGAAGAGCTGCTGCAGCAGCGGGAACAGCTCCTCCGGCCCTTTGGTCGAGACCCAACGCTGGTCCTCGCGCACGAAGTGCCAGGCCTGTTGCTCGGCGGCCAGCCACATTTGCTGCGCCGCGGGCTGCCGCGAGACCACCCAGGCCCGGCGCCCGTCGCCGAACTCGAACTTGATCACGCCGTCCGAGGGCACCGCCTCGACCACGTCGGGGTCCACGTCCTCGAAGGCGCGGTCGATCCGCTGCAGGGTCTCGTGGGCCAGGGTGTCGTAGGCGGCCTGGTCGAGCTCGGTCATGCTGAGCACCTCGCCCCGGGATTGTAGGTGCCCGACCGCGCCCTGGGCAGCGCCAGGTCGCGAGCGCCCACACGAGCCGCGGCGCCCCGGGAGGGGCGCCGCGCGCGATCGGCTGGGCCGCAGGTCAATTGCCGGCGGCGGCCACCGCGTTGGCGTTCGCGAACTTGGCGCGGTCGTCCGCGAGCTTGCGCAGGTCGGTCTCGCTGCGGGGCACGCCGACCACCTCGTCGGGAATGTCGTCCACCGAGACGCGGCCGCCCACGTCCTCGTAGTACCAGATCTCGCCCTTGTCGTCGCGGAAGGCCTGAATGAAGGGGCCGCCCTCGTTCTCCGCCCACTCCTTGCTGCCGTTCTTGCGGCCACCCCACTGGGCGTAGCTCGCGCTGGGGAAGCTGAAGGAGCCGTCGTAGACGTGCTCGCTGCCGTCGGCCAGGGTCACGGCGCAGATCCCGTGGAAGTTCCAGGGGCCGCCGCCGCCCGCGGCATACCAGTAGTTGCGCATGGGGCGCCCGGACTTCTTGCCGCGGCCGGTGCGCTCGAGGTAGTGGATCCGGGCTTCGATCCCCAGGGTGCCGAGGATCGAGGCGACCAGGGCCGCCTGCTGGTTGCAGCGCCCGCCGGTGTGGGTCGGGTTCTCGAGCAGCCACCAGCCGAAGTTGTTGCGGAAGTGCTCGTAGCGCTCGTAGTCCTCCTTGGGCTCGAGGGGCGGGTAGTAGAGGCTCGAGATCGAGCGCTCGCCCGTCGTGTCCGAGATCCGGCCGCTGAGGTCGTCGTAGTTGATCGGCTTGGCCGCGCCCGCCGCGTAGTCGGGGACCGCGACCTCGACCCCCGCCTGGTCCTCGGGGTGCACGAGGTGCCGGAACAGGTTGTCGACCGCGTGGGGGATCGAGTCCGCGCCCTGACCAATGTTCTGGCTCGCGCCGTTGGCCCAGGTGCACGCCTTCTCGAAGTGCAGGATCGTGGCGGGCTCCTGACGGTCGTAGCGAACGTTCTTCCGCGGGGTGGCGTGGGTCGTGTAGACCCGCACCGGGCTGGTCCCGGCCTCGCGACCGGCCACGGTCCACTCGAGGTCGAGGGAGTTCACCGCGACCGCGTCGTTGAGCGGCGCGGCCGAGGTCAGCTTCACCGCGACGCCGCGCTCCAGGTCGCGGAGCTCGGCCTCACCGGAGAGGCGCACGTCCCCCGCGCTGCCCTCGATCATGACCGTGGTCGCCGCGCTGAGGGACGCGCTGGCCTGGAGGGTGACCTCCACCTCCAGCGCGGCGCCCTGCTGGATCACCGCGGGCTGCTTGAAGCTCGGGGCCTCGCTGGACCCCAGGGCGCGCTCGAACTGCGGATCCTGGCCCAGGCTCACGAAGGGGGTGACCTTGACCCGGGTGACCTGCGCTTCGATCGCGGTCAGCTCGACCACGGCGCTGGTCTCGTTGCCCAGCTTCGCGCTGAGCTTGATCGCGCCGGGGCCGGTGATCGTGAGGCCGTCCGCGCTCGCGCTGGCCGGGCCCTCGACCTCGAGGGTCGCGTTGCTCGGGGTCAGCTCGACCGGGATCCGGGAGCCCGCGAGCACGACGTTGCCGGAGACCGGGGCGTCGATCCGCAGGTCCCCGGAGATCGGGGGGGTCGGGTCGGCGGGGTCTGCCGGGTCGGTCGGCGTTGGCTCTTCGGGGGCCGGCTCCTCGGGGGCCGGCTCCTCGGGGGCCGGGGTCTCGGCCACGCGCCAGCCGCGCTCGTTGGTGCGCACGCCGTCGCCGTCGATATAGAGCCCGTAGATCCGGTTGGTCTGCACCAGGTACGCGGCCTTGCCGGGCTTCGCCTCGGTCCCCGAGAGCGCGCCCGAGACACCGTCGGTGCCTTCGAACTCGACCACGAGGATCCCGTTGGACAGGCGGCGGGCGTCGCCGCGTTCCGTCTTGGGCGAGCTGCTCCCGTCCTCGACCCGGCGCACGATCCGCTGCCCTCCCTGGTCGGTCTGGGAGATCCAGAGCGAGACGCGCTCCCCGCCGTTCTGCAGGCGGAAGGTGCCCTCGTCGCCGGTGGGCTCGGCCATGAGGGGCAGGGTCAAGGCAAGCACGCCGACCAGGGCCCCCGCAGTGATTCCAAAACGTTTCATAGCTTCTCCGGTGCCTGACGCTCAGCCCTCTACTTGCAACCATCGCGCCAGACATAAGCGGCGTTATTCGACAAATGCGTCCCACACGAATGCCTCGAAGAAACGCATTCCCAGGACCGGCCGGCTAACGCCCAGCTCTGACAGGGTCATGTCGTCCAACCCCTGCAGCGCGGCACTGACCCGAATCGCCCCATCCACTGACACGGACTACCCCTACACGGTGGGGTGCGATACCTTTTGCCCCCATGACGGACCACAGAGACACACTCGTGGGGATCGTCTCGGAGCTCACGGGCCGGGACCGAGCGACCCTCGAAGGACAACTCGACCTCCCCCTCGCCGACGTAGGGCTGGATTCGATCCGCGTTCAGGAGCTGATCGCTGAGCTCGAGGACGCCTACGACGTGGAGATCGCGCCCGAGGACACGGTGCACCTCGAGACCCTGGGGGCGATCGAGCGCTACCTGCGGGGCCAAGGGTGAGCCGGCGAAGCGAGGTCAACGTGCTGGACGACGTGACCGCGTCGGAGCGGGCCCTGTTCCGTGACCCCGGAGCGACCGGGATCACGTTCTTCCCCGGCCGCGGCGAGGGCACGCACCTCGGCTACGCCGAGCTGCTGCCCCTGATCCGCGGCGCCGCCCGTGGGCTCCACGAGCGCGGGCTGCGCGCCGGCGACCGCTTCGTGTGGGTCGCGACCTCCGACCTGCAGGCGGTGCGGACCTTCCTCGGCGGGTTGATCCTGGGCGCCGTCCCGATCCCGATCGCGCCGCCGCGGGGGATCTCTGGCCCCGGCGCCTGGCTGGCCCACGTCGAGGCGGTGCGCCTGGCGCTGCGCCCCAAGGCGCTGGTCGGGGTCGAGACCTGGCTCGAGCTGGCGCTGGACTCGCCCCTGGAGCGGATCGCCTGCGAGTCGCTCCCCGAGGACGGCCCGCCGATCGAGAGCGACCCCGCGCGCTGGGAGCACGTGCAGCTCACCTCCGGCAGCACCGCCGCCCCCAAGGGCGTGCGCGTGCCCTGGACCCACGTCCGCGCCAACAGCTACCAGATCGGCTGGGGCTCCCACGTGCGTCCGGGGGACGTGGTCGTGAGCTGGCTGCCGCTCTACCACGACATGGGCCTCGTCGGCACGCTCCTGTTCGCGATCTACTGGAACCTCGAGCTCGTGCTCATGTCGCCCCTGACCTTCCTCCGCCGACCCCGGCGCTGGCTTGAGGCGATCAGCGCCCACCGCGGCTCGCTCTCCCCCGCGCCGAGCTTCGCCTACGGCTACGTGGCCCAGCGCGTCCCGGCGGCCAAGCTCGCGGACCTCGACCTCTCGAGCTGGCGCGTCGCCTACTGCGGCGCCGAGCCCGTGCACCCGCCGGCCCTGCGCGGCTTCGCCGAGCACCTGACCCCCGCCGGATTCCGCGCCAGCTCGCTCCTGCCTTGCTACGGCCTGGCCGAGGCGACCCTGGCGGTGACCTTCACCCCGCACCAGCGCGGCCTCGGCGCGCACACGCTCTCCCGCGCCGCCCTGGCTCAGGGCCACGTGCGCCCACCGGCAGCCGACGACGACGCCCTCGAGGTCGCCCTGCTCGGCCCCGCGCTCCCCGAGACCCAGGTCTCGCTGCGCGACCCCAGCGACGGTGTGACCCCGACCCCGCCCGGGGAGGTCGGCGAGATCTGGCTCGCGGGGCCGCAGCTCACCCCGGGCTACCTCGACGACGACGCCGCCGACGCCCAGACCCACCGCGACGGCTGGCTGCGCACCGGCGACTTGGGGAGCTGGATCGAGGGCGAGCTCGCCGTGCTCGGCCGCCGCAAGGAGCTGATCATCGTCCGCGGGCGCAACCACACCCCGATCGACCTGGAGTGGGCCGCCGGCGACGTCGAGGGGCTCGACGCCTCGGCCTGCTGCGCCTTCGCCGTCCCCGGCCCCGACGGCC